>CAJTRO010000031.1 GCA_910579015.1 uncultured Dorea sp.
ATATTATACGCTGCCACGTGTGTCAACCATTTTCTTCTATATTTTCCCCACATTTTTATTCATATTTAATACCATAACCTCCGACTCACACCCGTTATGGTACTGCGGGCACTCCACACATTTGGTCACAAACGGCGCCTCCTCCCTTGGAGTCACCTGGAACCCGAACTTCTCATAGAACTTCGGCACCTTCGCGGTAAGCCACAGCCTCTCTGCCCCCAGCTGTTCTGCCTCCTCCATCACGGCTCTGACCAGACGCGTGCCGTATCCCATCCCTCTGAATCCCTCTTCTACAGCAACGCACCGCAATACATATTCTCCGCGGGACAGGCAGAGCCCCGATGCACCGAAACGCCTGCCGTCCTTCTCATCAAACAATTCAAAACAGGTGATCAGCCCTTCCGGGCGGGGATCTTCGGGACTGATCTCCAGTCCGGCCCTCACAAACAAATCCACCAATGCCTCATACTCCATTGTTCTCTTCAACATCCGATTTCCGCCCCCTGGTTCGTCCAAATTTCTTCCATATCTTGCTTTGACTATAGCATATTACAAATATTTTTGCTATAATATTTTCAGATTAAAACATAAAGCAGCGCCCGCCAAACAGCGGAAAGGCAGAAAGCGAGGTATATCAATGTGGGCTTATAATGGAGTATTTTATCAAATATATCCAATTGGATTCTGTGGTGCACCCGTACACAATGACGGAGAATGTGTCTCCCGGATCCGGAAACTACTGGACTGGTCGGAGTATCTTGGCAATCTCGGAGTAGATTCTATCCTGCTTAACCCGATATTCGAGTCGGATAACCACGGCTATGACACACGTGATTTTAAGCAGATAGACTGCCGGCTTGGAACGAACGAGGATTTTGCTGAAGTCTGCAAGAGTCTCCATGCACATGGCGTGAAGATCGTCCTGGACGGAGTGTTCAACCATGTGGGACGCGGATTCTGGGCCTTTAAGGATGTCCAGGAGAAGAAGTGGGATTCCCCGTATAAGGACTGGTTCCATATTAATTTCGACGGCAATAATGCCTACAATGACGGCTTCTGGTATGAAGGCTGGGAAGGACATTTTGAATTAGTAAAGCTTAATCTCCAGAATCCTGCCGTTGTGGATCATCTCCTGGAATGTGTGAAGTTCTGGGTGGATACATTTGACATCGACGGTCTGCGGCTGGATGTTGCTTACTGTCTGGACCGCAATTTCATGAAGAGGCTCCGCACTTATGTACAGGAACTTAAGGAAGATTTTGTGCTGATCGGCGAGGTTCTCTTCGGAGATTACAACCTGATCGTGAATGACGAGATGCTCCACAGCTGTACGAATTATGAATGTTACAAGGGGATCTATTCCAGCTTCAATTCCATGAACCTGTTTGAGATCGCCCATTCCCTGCACCGCCAGTTCGGCGCAGACCAGTGGTGTATCTACCGCGGCAAGCATCTGATGACCTTTGTCGACAACCATGATGTTACGAGACTGGCGAGTATACTTACCAATAAGAAGCATATCCCGCTGGCGTATGGACTATTGCTTGGAATGCCGGGCATCCCCTGCTTATATTATGGAAGCGAATGGGGCGAGACCGGCGAGAAAGCGCCGGACAATGATTACGCACTGAGGCCGTGCTTCGAAGAACCCAAGCCTGATGAGCTTACCGATCACATCCGGCATCTGATCGAAGTCCGCCAGAAGAGTGATGCCATCTGCAACGGTTCTTACCGCAACGTTGTAATCCAGAATCATCAGCTGGTATTCGAACGCTGCTCTGATAAGGAACGGGTGATGGTCGCGATCAATGCATCAGATGCACCTTATACGGCACGCCATCAGGACTTGCGCGGTGAAGCTGTCGATCTCCTGACCGATGAAGAAGTAACCATGGACGGACAGCTTGAGCTTCCTCCTTACAGTGTACAATATCTTAAGCTTATGTAGGCCCTGAGACATCTCCAGTAAAAGGCTTGAGCTTCCGGCTTACAGTGTACAATATCTTAAGCTTACGCAGGCCCTGAGACATCTCTGGCAAAAGAAACGAGAGAGCTTCATGGAATTATGAAGACTTGCAAAGTCTAAATTACATGAAACTCTCTCTTCTGAAATTCCGGAAGTGTCAGATTATATGTGTAAGTTCTAAGTTCTTTCTAAATGGAAGCTTCAGTCGTCCTACCGCTTCTCAAAATGCTGGTAATCCTTCACGCCTTCCCAGTCTCCGCCCCAGGTAAAGCCGTATTTTGTAAAGGTCTGATAACAGATATCTCCCTGTCCTATCATATGTGCCTCCGCCGCAGACCTGTCGATATACCTCTCCATATCCTTATAAGTCTCACGAAAACTCCCGTCTTCATTATAAGCCACATAAGGATTCTGAAGCGGGTTCACATCAACCGCATATCCCAGGGCATGGTTCGAAAGATCGGACAGTCCCGGAATCGTCCTGTAATTAAAGGCAGACGTATTATTATTCTCGATAGAATTCTTATCCGTAGACTCGCCGTCCCCTGTCCAGTACTCCTCCACCAGGTACATGGCCGCGATCTCATAATCCTGATCGAACAGTTCCAGGAAAATGTTCCTTACGTCCTCTGCGATACCGGCATTCACAATCATCTCGCCAATCTGGATCCTGTGATCATAATTATAATGGGGCATCTTAAGATAACGCAGTTCATCTATGCCGATATTCTCATTCTCTACATAAGATTTACCGTTAATACGCTGAAAGACGTCATCACCGATCTCATTTACAGAGAAATATTCTGACAGGCGCTCCTTATCCAGCTGTGCTATATCAACGACGGTCCCCGCCGGCAATTCCAGAAAATCCTTTACCGATACAGGCTCGAGCACAGGACCTTCCGGCATCTGATCCGATCCGTCACCGTCAAAAAGCTTCTTCCTCTTAACAAATGCCAGCACCACAAGGATCACAACAAGCACCATACACACTCTGACCATCAGACGTATCAGGATGCGCCGTTTTCTCTCCAGTGTTCTGTTCCGTCTCCTGCTCCCTTGTTTCATATGCATTCACCTCCATTTCTTTCACAAATGGAAATTATTTTACAACAACTTTTCGGAAATTCTTCTTCCCCTTCTTAAGCACAATTCCTTCGCCTAAGAGAGCTTCTTTCGTAAACGACGCATAGATATCCGCAACCTTCTCGCCGTCAACAACCACTCCGCCCTGGATTACCGCACGCCGTGCATCGGACTTACTGGAAACAAGGCCGGATTTTACCAGCATGGTCAGGATGTCGATCCTGCCTTCGCTAAGATCCTCTTCCGTAAGCTCAGCCGTCGGCATATCTGCCGCCGCTCCCTGGCTGAACAGCGCTTTCGCCGCATCCATAGACCTCCTTGCTTCTTCCTCGCCATGGACCATCTTGGTCAGCTCAAATGCAAGGATTTCCTTTGCCTGATTAAGCTGCGCGCCTTCCCATGAATCCATCCGGTCGATTTCCTCAAGCGGAAGGAAGGTCAGCATACGGATACACCTGAGAACATCCGCATCCGCTACATTTCTCCAGTACTGGTAAAACTCGAACGGCGTTGTCTTATTAGGATCAAGCCACACCGCCCCCTTCTGCGTCTTGCCCATCTTCTTGCCCTCTGAATTAAGAAGAAGGGTGATCGTCATGGCGCTTGCGTTCTTCCCAAGCTTCCTGCGGATCAGCTCTGTGCCTCCAAGCATATTGCTCCACTGGTCGTCACCGCCAAACTGTAGATTACAACCGTATTTCTGGAATAATGCGTAGAAATCATAGCTCTGCATGATCATGTAATTGAACTCCAGGAAGCTTAAGCCCTTCTCCATCCTCTGCTTGTAACACTCCGCAGTCAGCATCCTGTTCACGCTGAAATGTGCACCCACCTCGCGCAATACTTCGATGTAATTCAGGTCCTTGAGCCAGTCGGCATTATTGACCATCAACGCCTTTCCTTCTGAAAAGTCGATAAAACGGCTCATCTGCTTCTTGAAGCAGTCACAGTTGTGCTGTATCGTCTCCTCCGTCATCATCTGCCGCATATCGGTTCTTCCGGACGGATCGCCGATCATCGCCGTACCTCCGCCAATCAGCGCGATCGGCTTATTGCCTGCCTCCTGTAGACGCTTCATCAGGCATAACGCCATAAAATGTCCCACATGGAGACTGTCCGCAGTCGGATCAAATCCGATATAGAAGGTCGCTTTCCCGTTGTTGATCAGCTCCCTGATCTCTTCTTCGTCTGTCACCTGGGCGATCAGTCCTCTCGCCTTAAGTTCCTCATAGATTCCCATAGTGTTCTTCCTCCTGTTTGATTCTGTTGTCTGCTTCACAGGGGCAGAAGTGTTGACCGTAAACGCAATACAAAAAACCGCCCCTATCGTTAAGATAAGGACGGATATATTCTCCGTGGTACCACCTTGCTTCACCGGACATTCACATGTCTGGCCTCTGTAAGCTGCGTATTCACAACTCTTGCACGGTAACGTGTGCCTCCCGTCACAGCCTACTCATATACACAGAAAATCAGTTCTATGTCATATATACTTTCGGTGTGCAGCTCCGAGATGTATTCGCGATCCATGCCTTCATGCGCCTCTCACCAGCCGGCGGCTCTCTGTATGGGTGTATGCGGTCACTACTTCTTCTCTTCCAAGCCTTTATTCTGTGTTAACTCTGACAAGCAGTCCGGCCTCTGGCTGTCTGCCGGCCGTCCGTCTGCTTGAATAGAATCCTACCGCATTTATGCTGGTTTGTCAAGAAGGAGTTTCATATAAATCATTTTGCATCCTGAAACTGCTCAAGATAGCTGACTGCATCTTCATACTGATTAGACTGAATGCAAAGCCGGATCGTATTACATACGCACCATTTCAGTTCCCGAAGCGTCAGCCTTCCCTCATCCAGTGCGCGCCGGATTTCTTCGTGATCCTCGAACGTCCCGGGCATCACCATGTCGTTCCCTGCCCGTATACATCCGGATGCGGTGCAGATCCCCCGTGTAGAATCCGTCGTCGTCGTCCAGTCTGTCATGACCGCCCCGCAGAAGCCCCATTCATCTCTGGCGGCTTTCTTACAGATATCATAACAGTTCGCGGCATGGACGCCGTTGATCATATTGTAAGAAGTCATGATACTCATCGGCTGAGAATTCTTCACCGCAGTCTCGAAGCCTTTGAGATATATCTCCCTCAATGCACGCTCTGATACGACGGAATCCGAGCCCATACGATTATCCTCCTGATTGTTGCAGGCAAAATGCTTGATCGTAGTCCCAACTCCCGGAAGCTTCTGCACACCCAGCGTCATTGCCGACGCCATAAGCCCGGACAGCAATGGATCTTCCGAATAATATTCGAAATTACGTCCGCACAGCGGATTCCGGTGGATATTCATTCCCGGAGCCAGCCACAGTGTAATGCCGAACCGTTCCATCTCAGAACCTGTCATCTCCCCGATCTCTTCTATAAGCTCTGTATTCCAGGTCTGTGCAAGCAGTGTGCCCACAGGAACAGCCGTACAGTATTGATAATACGTCGTCCCCGTCTTCTCTGCCTCCGATGCAAAGAAACCCTTTTCCAGTGACTTAAGAAAGCTCTCCTTTACGATCTTTCCGTCCGCAATCTGATATGTCTGGTTCAGTCTGAGCCCCGCAGGCCCGTCTGCCAGTACCATGCCGGCAACATTCCACGGAGGAGCCGAGGCCGCCGAGGATGTTTCCGCCGCTGAACCCGGAACCGAAAACCCGGCCGAACCAAGAGAGCTTCCCTGTCCTCTTCCCGGATCTCCGGTTGCCAACTGGATCAGCTGTTCTGTCTCTAAAGACTCTGTAATCTCCCCTGCCGGTCCCGTCAGAGACTCTGACATATCCGTATAGTTGATCTTCTGTGTCGGGATATCCTTCGCGTAGATCATCACCGGCGGGAAGGAAAGCCTGTCTGCTTCTTTCTGCCATTCCTCCTCTTTTTGGCGCACGCGCTCCAGATCCGGAACAATCTCTTCCAATTCTTCCTGCAACGGGCAGATGTGCTCACACTGTACCATGACCACCTCTTCATCGAGACAGATGGTTCCGGCAAGGCTTGAGGACGCCAGAGAATTCCCCACCCATATCCCGTAGGTTCCCTGTTCCAGTATCCATGCGGCGTCTTCTTCACTATAGGAAGCCAGATCATACAGCGGGAAGAGAAGCTTTAATTCCTGCGTCTCCTTCGGCGCTAACAGGCGGGTTTTCCCAAATGCCGCCAGACGTCTGAATTCTTTCGTCAGACGCTTCTGCGGGCAGGATACATAGACTTGTACTACCTCCTTGCCGGCATAGATATCTCCTGTATTCGTGACAGATACATTAAGCCGGATACCCGTTGTGGTATTCCTCCTGCCTTCTGCCCGGCCTGCCGGCCTGACAGACAGTCCTCCTTTCATCTCCACGGATGAGATCCCGGACGTACAAAGTTCAAAATCGGTATAGGACAAACCATATCCGAATCCATAGCGCACCGGAACCTCAAAGGTATCGAAATAGCGGTATCCGACATAGATCCCTTCCTTGTATTTCTCTGTGTTCACATCTCCGTTCTTATAACTGAAGGTCTGTGCATTCGGATAGTCCGTATATTGATACGTCCACGTATCCGCCAGCTTCCCGCTGGGAGACACATCTCCCGACAGAATATCTGCGAATGCATTTCCCCCTTCCTGTCCTGCCTGTACAAACTGGATGACGGCATCAATATTCGGCAGTTCATCCACAAACCCCAGATCGATGAGCCCTCCGGTATTGACCACCAGCACGACAGAACGGTAAGCCTCTGAGATCTGTCCAAGAAGCGATCTTTCTTCCGCTGTAATATAATAGTCTCCCGGTTCGTCCCTGCGGTCTGCATTCTCTCCTGCTATACGGCTCAGGACATATATCGCCGTGTCCGCACCGTCCTGCATTGCCTTCTCCATATCTATCCCAGGTCCGCACGGCATCAAGAACGGTGTGGTAGAATATACCTCGAAGAAATTCTCCTTGCCGGGACTTAATCTGCTTAAGATATCATCCCTCCATCTGCACCGCTCCTGCTCGTACACCCTGTCGTATGCCTGGATCCATTCCCGGCTTACGATTTCATATCCGCCTGCCGTAAGTCCCTGGAAGATAGACACACAGTCCCGTTCATTGACGTCACCGGAGCCTGTCCCTCCTTTGATGGTCTTATCTGCCCCCGCGCCGTACAAGCCGATCCTGCTTCCCCTCGCCAGAGGCAGGATACCGCCTTCATTCTTCAGAAGGACAAATCCTTCTGCCGCGGCCTTCCTGGCCGTTCTTCTGTGCTCTGCTTCCCACTGCGCCGGTTCATTGGACGTTGTTCCTGTCAGTTTTCGTTCCTTTATCCTCATAAGCGCCTCCTGTTAATTAATAATGGTCTGTTATTCATTATATTACAAATAACAGACCATGTATATCCATTTTCTTAATCTATATGCTGTGAATCTGACTGTTTATCTTGCGGCACAAGTTGTCTGGCACTTGAATCTTTTGCATACATTACGATACAGATAACTGCTAAAACAGTTTCTACAATTGGCTGTGCGGCAATCACTCCGTCTAATTGCCATAATCTATTCAGGATAATCACAGCCGGGATAAATAAGATTACATTTCTCATGATCGTAATGAGCAGGGATTTTACTGCCGCGCCTAATGCCTGAAAATAACTCGTTATCATATTGATAACGCCAAGCATTGGTGCCGACACTCCTAATATCCTGATAAAATATCCTGTTTGATCTATAAGTGATTCATCATGGAGAAATACGTTTGCCAGCTTCATTCCAAATAAACAAAATGCTGTTAAAAAAATTACTCCTAAAAGAATTCCATATATTGTCGATATTTTTATTGTCTGCGACATACGGTCATTTTTTCCTGCACCGTAATAATAGCCGACGAGCGGGGCAACTCCCTGTGAAAGACCAACCGACAACATAATTGGAACCATATCAACTTTGTAGGCAATCCCGTATGACGCAACTGCATTGGAACCATATTTTCCAATATAGTTGTTGAGAACGATATTGGAAACGCTGAGCAAAACGGTGATAAGCGCACCGGGAATTCCAATACTTACTACACTGCAAACCATTCTTTTATGTGGTGCAAATTGTTTTACCGAGAGTGACACCAGCTGATTTCCTTTTCTTGCCGCCCTAATCATACAAACCAGATAATAAATCGTAGAACAGAAGAAGCCAAAGGACGTGGCAAGCGCCGCGCCGGCTGTCCCCCAGCCCAGCAATACTATCAGAACAAAGTCAAAGACAATATTGACAGTATTTCCAAAAGCCAGTCCGATAGTGCTTTCCTTAATAAAACCAAGTGAACGAAAAAGGTGGACCAATCCATTGGAGAGGATAATAAAGGGTGCACCAAGAAAAATATATTTCAGATAATCATAGGTATAAGCCATATTTTCTGTGTCGGCACCCGATATTTTTGCTATCGGTTCCATAAAGAGGATTCCAGTAAGAAGAATAATAATTCCGGCAATCAACATTGCATATAAACAAAAATTCAGTGTATTTCTGACTTCTTTGTCTTTATTCTCTCCCAGAAGTCTGGCAATCACACTATTGCCGCCCATACCAAAAACAGACGCAACAGACATAATGATCAAAAGGATCGGCGTACATAGTGTAACTGCGGCAATCATCGCAGGCTCTTTTGTCAAAGAAACAAAAAAAGTATCCGCGATATTATAAATCAGAGTCGTAAGCTGTCCCAGCATGGCAGGCAGTCCCATACGCATAATCGCTTTTGAAATGTTTTTTTCTTCAAATACCGTTGTCATTCAATTTTACCTCCATCATCTGCTCCTTGCATTTTCTACAAGTATACGCTACAATGATTAGGAAAAACCGGACACATGTCTTGTTGGAGAGAAAATATATGAAAAGATTCTATGATAAAGATCTCGTTGAAACCTATTTGAAGCAGACAAAATATGAATCCATAATGAGCGGCTTACAGGAATATTTATTTGTTGCACAATACGAAAAAGGCGAGTTTGTTACCATGCCATTACAGCAAGAACATTTTTTCCAGATTATAGTTCAAGGCTCGGTAAATATCTATTTTATCAGAGATGATGGATCGGTATATTCTCTTGCAAATGGCAGGGAGGATTATTTGCTCGGCGAAATGGAACTCTTCCCACACCAGTTAAGCAATGTCTATGCAGAATCAAATGATGATGTGATCTGTCTTGCTTTGTCTATCGAAGCAAGCAAAAATGTACTACTGGAAAATTGCAAGTTTTTGCAATTGATATGTGAATCTTTAACACAAAAAATGGAATCTGTCACAACACTCGATGCTGCCCCTGCAAGTTTAAAGCAGCGTGTTCTGACTTACATGAAGTATAAATGCAGCCTGGGAGAACTAAGAGGCTTGCAACAGGCTGCATTTCACTTAAATTGCAGCACCCGCCAACTACAACGGATCCTTAATCAGTATGAAGTTGACGGAATTGTGATCAAAACTGGAAAAGGAACCTACAAACTTACTTTCTCCACATTGTTTCATCAAAACAGTAATACCAGTACATGTAATTGAACTAAAATGGGAGAAATCTGTAAATAGTCCGATAGAAAGGAGGCTATTCTTATGGGAATCTACTTAAATCCGGGCAACAGAAGTTTTCAGATGTCACTCAACTCCAAGATATACGTCGACAAAAGTAATCTAATCGCATATACGAATTCCGTCATCAACACAGAACAGCGCTTTGTCTGCGTAAGCCGGCCAAGGCGTTTTGGGAAATCTGTGACTGCCGCAATGCTGTCAGCCTATTATGGGCAGTCAGCAGACAGCGCGCTGTTTGAACATCTGGCTGTCGCCACGAATGACAGCTACAAGGAACATCTGAATCAGTACAATGTTATATTTCTGAATATACAGCAGTTTTTAAGCCGTACCCATGATATTACCGCAATGCAGTCGTTAATATCAGACTATCTGATCAGAGAACTGACACACACATATACAGATATTAACTTTTTTAATGATTCGGATCTAACAGGATGCCTGTTGGATATTTTTGCTGAAACGAATATCCCTTTCGTCTTTATCATTGATGAATGGGACTGCATTTTCAGAGAATATAAGAATGACACTCATTCCCAGAGACTTTACCTTGATTTTATCCGTAATCTCCTGAAGGACCAGCCTTACGTGGCTCTTGCGTATATGACAGGGATACTTCCAATCAAAAAATACGGAACACATTCCGCGCTGAATATGTTTGATGAATTTTCTATGACAAATCCCGGACCACTGGCTTCTTTCGTAGGATTTACTGATCAGGAAGTTAAGAAGCTCTGCAATGATCATCAGATGGACTACGAAGAAATGAGGCGGATGTATGACGGCTATTGTTTCGAAGGCACGACGCATGTCTACAGCCCTCGTTCTGTAGTAAGTGCAATATTGACGCACAGCTATGACAATTTCTGGAATAAGACCGAGACATTCGCCGCTCTTAGGGATTACATTATCCTGAATTTCAAGGGACTTCGTGATATCGTTACGGAACTCCTTGCCGGGGCACGTAAAAAAATCAACACTACTACCTTTACAAATGATATGACAACATTCTCTTCTGCTGATGATGTTCTTACATTGCTGATTCATCTGGGATATCTGGGGTATGATTTCAAGACAAAGGAGGTATTTATCCCTAACTCAGAGATTTTCTCTGAATTCTGTAACGCTGTTGAATCTGCGGGATGGGATAATATTACAGATGCTGTTAAAAAATCAGAAGCATTATTAGCTGCAACCGTGAATGGAGATTCCGCCACTGTTGCAGCCGGACTTGAAGCCGCGCACATGGAAACCTCCATTCTGGCTTACAATGATGAGAATGCACTCTCATGTACAATAGCTCTTGCATATTACAGTGCCAGAGAATACTATTCCTCCTTTAGAGAACTGCCGACAGGGAAAGGATTCGCCGATATTGTATATATTCCAAGAAAAACTCATCCCGATAAACCAGCGCTTGTCATTGAACTAAAATGGGACAAAACTGTAGAGGGAGCAATCAGACAAATCAAAGACAAATGTTACGTCGAATCACTAAAAGACTATCACGGCAGTTTGCTTCTCGTTGGAGTGAATTACGACCTTAAAACCAAGAAGCATCAATGTATGATCGAATCCTTACAGTATCCTGCTGCGACAGCTTCACCTGTGACAACTGACAAAAGATCCGACAGAGAGAAAATAAAAGGGAAATAGATTTTTGTATCTTTGTTATCTTTTTATGGTGCGCCATTCAAAACGGCGCACCATCTCTGTTACTCTAATTTCAGATCCCCCTCTTTGATCCACCCAATCTTTCTGAGCACATTTCCTACAATCAGCGAAATCACACCCGGCAGGATGAAACTGACCATGACCAGCCCGATCCAGTCCATCGCAGTAATAGCGCTCTTCGTCCCTGCCGCAATATCGCCAAGCCATCCTGTATATACTCCGATCTGCCCGACCAGACCACAGGTGCCCATACCGGATGAAACAGGAGTTCCGTTCATCTGCAACTTAAACAGCCAGGTTGCAGCCGGGCCGGCAACAGCCGAGGCTGCGATCGGCGGAATCCAGATTCTGGGATTCCTGACAATATTCCCCATCTGGAGCATAGATGTTCCAAGCCCCTGAGACACCAGACCGCCCCACTTATTTTCCTTGAAACTCATGACCGCGAATCCCACCATATTCGCACAGCACCCTGCTACTGCCGCACCGCCCGCAAGCCCCGTCAGTGACAATGCGGCACAGATTGCCGCAGAAGAGATCGGAAGCGTAAGCGCGATCCCCACGAGTACAGATACGATAATCCCCATCAGGAAGGGTTGCAGATCTGTCGCCCACATGATGAGCGCTCCCACGGAACTGGCGGCGGCGCCGATACCCGGGGCAAGGAACGAAGACAATGCCACACCCACAAAAATAGTCACAAAAGGAGTTACAAGGATATCTATCTTCGTCTCCTTCGAGACTAATTTACCACATTCCGTTGCCAGTATTGCAATGATCAGAACCGCAAGCGGTCCGCCGGCACCGCCAAGCTCATTGGCCGCACCGCCCACCGCGGCCAGAGAAAACAGTACAAGCGGAGGCGCCTGCAAGGCAAATCCGATCGAAACTGCCATAGCTGGTCCCGCCATACTGGCGGCATATGTACCGACTGTGACCAGATATTCAAGAGCGGTCTGCTGCCCCAGTGTCTTAATGATCGTACCAATCAAGAGCGAACAGAACAGGCCCTGCGCCATTGCACCGAGGCAGTCTACACCATAGCGTTTAAAAGAGAACAAGATATTTTTTCTTTTTAGAAATTCTTTCATGTTAATTACCAGCCTTTTTATTTATAGTTTAGTCCTATAAATTTATTCTACCATAGGCGTCAAGCATCTACAATGAAACAGCAATTAATAAAGAGATCATTTCCCCAAATCAAAAGCCATACGCCCGCAAAGATATATTGGTATAGAATATCTCTTTCCTGATACTCCGCCATACGTATTTTTCAAAAGATAGACATAATCAAGCCTTCCCCGCTCCAGCAAAGCATTGGCTGTAACCGGCTGATTCTTCCCCCGCTTTACCTCCACCCCGTAATTCCGATTATCCACCCGGCTTCTCACATAGAAATCAAGCTCACCGCTTGTCTTCTTATCAGTTGCAAACCATGGCGCCTGACCGGCAATCTCCTGTCTACAGATTCTCTGCACCAGATCAAGATAAACAAAATTCTCACACAGAACCCCTTCGACCACCTCATCCGGCTCTCCTGTCAGTCTCAGGAAATGCCCTGCAATTCCAAGATCATTAAAATAGTAACGGCAATTATCCACGATATCCAGATTACTGCAATCCACACTCATACTGCAATAGCCGATCTGATGTGATAAATACAACCAGCTTATTGCATAATTAGTCATTCTTTTCGAAATTCTTTCGCTCTCCTCTTTGAAAATAATCTTAGACAAGTCAGTAGTAAGATCTGATGTCCCCCTTTTCTCTTTTAAGAGGGAAACCGCAATGGACGAAAAAACCTTCTCAAACATCTCCAATTCCAGCGGACCTTCAAAATATCTCGAAGACTCCTTCACAAAGGTCCGGATCAGACGGCCTATGACCGCCGTACATTCTGGAATACTCCGGGTATCCAGATATGTGGTCACGACCTCCGGATATCCCCCTATCTGCAAGTAGATCATAAAATATGATCTCAGCTCATCATATACCGCGTGATCGGACGCCCCGTATAATTCCACCATATCATACAGCTCTCTTCTGCCAAACGCATCCAGAAATTCTGGGAACGTAAGCGTCGTCATAGTTAACGGCAGCACATCTCCTGCCGAAATAAAATATTCCTTCTCACGGGTTTTCCCAAGATATGAACCGGTCACAACGAAATGAGCTCTAAAATTTCTGGCAAATTCTCTGATCCGGCTATATACGACCGCCGATTCCTGTATCTCATCAATAACAATCAATAATTCATCGCTGTCGATAAAATCCGGATCAAATAACTGAAACGCCTTATAAACCGGATTCTCTTCCCTCTTCTGCCCCGGCTCCCAGGCCGCGGCTTTCTCCAGACACAACAAAAAATCCCTGCCGGCAGAGCCGATCATGTTAATATAGATATACTGCTTGTACTCCTGTCTTGCAAATTTATCTAAAATGTATGTCTTCCCGACCTGCCTTGCACCTTCAAGCTCCAATACCTTATGGTTCTCACGGCTCTTCCATGCAAGCAGATCCTGATAAATATCTCTCTTTAAATCCATACTTCACCTCCCGCAGACCGTCCCGAAACAGCTTTCCAGAAGACGCACGCCTCAATTTGCCGGCAATCTTTCGGAAAGCAATATCTGCATCTCATAAAGTTATTATAGAAGATTCACTATTGGAACACAATGAATAATTTATAAATCCCTTCCTTAACCCGACGCAATAGTGGTATATTGACTTATACAACAGACACAGAACACAGCAAAAAAAGGAATCTTCCACCATTGAAAGACTCCATTTCTCTGTCAAATATGCCCGCTTTATATTCTTCGTATCTTCTGACTGTCAATCAGATTCCACCTCATAACAATGTTGATAACAATTTTATAAACCAGAAACAGCTTTCTGTCTTTCCACATCTTGCTCCAGTCTTTCCGTCACATCAACGTATCCTTCATCATCATAAATTTTCTCTATCTTAAATTTAACTGCCGCATAAATGATGACGATAACTGGCGTTATATACAACAATGGAATATAAGGTATAAAAGAAGTTGCACTTACCCCTAATGCACCTGCACAAAAAAGCGCATTATTATTCCAGGGTATCAATGCTCCATAGGTTCCTCCGGCCTCCAGATCTCTTGAACAGTTCTTGGGTTGCAGATTATACTTTTTATACACCGGCCCCATCAGTGTCCCGGTCATTACTATCGCAAAATTCTGGCTGAGTGCAACAGCATTTCCCACAATGCCTAAAATAATCGTCAATGTTGTGACACCCGCCACACTATGAACGTGCCTTATCATTGTATTTGCAATTACTTCCAGGACTTTCATATGATTTAACATTCCTGCGACATTGAACCCAAACAGTGTAATCCCTACCAAACTCCACATGCTTTGTATCCCGCCTCTGTTCACCAACGTCGAAAGCATCTCATTACTCGTCTCAAGGCTGTATCCGCTGTAAAAGCAGTTAAAAGCCACAGATATATCTAATCCCTGATAGAATATCGCCACTATGATCCCGCTCATTGCACCTGCTAAAATAGTCAACAGCGCCGGCAGTTTGCATAACAACATCGCAACCGTAATGATCAACGGTATAAAAGCCCAAAAGCCAAGCTTAAAGTTAGACTCAATCCCCTCTAGCATAAGATTCACTTCTGGCGAATCAATCTGGCCTCCATAGTTCAAACCCATCACTCCAAAGAAAACGACGCTGATGAGATAGGCCGGAATCTGATCATACACCATATGTTTGATATGCCAGAATATATTTACTTCGCTGATCGAAGAAGCCAAAATAGTTGTATCTGACATCGGCGACATCTTATCTCCAAAGAACGCACCGCATATGACAGCTCCTGCGGTAACAGGCGCGGGAATTCCGAGACTGTTTCCAATTCCCATCATTGCAACACCCGCCGTTCCTGCCGCGCCATAAGACGTACCGCTTAACAGCGCAACTACTGAACATAGCAGCATTGCAGTGACAAGGAAAATCTTTGGGCTGATTATCTTAATCCCATAATAGATAACAACCGGCGTTGTTCCCGCCGCAATCCACCCGCTGATCAGCGCTCCCACTGAAAGCATGATAAACACGGTAGGCAGAGCTTTATTGGTGAATTTAATCGCAATATCTTCCAACTCTGTTGCAGAAAATCCATAGTAAATCCCAATTGGTATCAATACCACCCAGAGCATTAAAAACATAGAGCCCATATCTCCGTCGAACACGACTTTCTGTACAGAAATTGCCGCTGCGATAGCCAGAAAGATCAAGATGGCAGGTATTAGTTTCATTTCTTGTTTATTTTGTACATTACGTTCTATCTTCATAAGCTTCCTCCTGCTTATTCATTGTTTAGATAAATCCTTGGGACTCTTGAAGCAAATATTGATGTGATCTCCGGTTCAGATGCATGACAAAGACCGGCAAACTCTCCCGCATACTGTTCTGTCTCTCCTTCTTTTCCCAATATAGTTACAATATCTCCTTCTTTTACATCCTCGATATCTGTCACATCCAAAATCGTATGATCACAGCATATCTTTCCGATTATCGGAACCTTGCGCCCATGGACTATCATTCCACCCGTATTGGAAAGCGCCCGGCGCAGCCCGTCAGCAAATCCTGCCGGCACAATCGCGATCCTGGTCTTACGTGTTGCAGCATACAACGCCCCATAACTGACAGAAGCTCCCTTTGGGATCTCTTTTACCTGTATAATTTTTGACTTCATGCTGAGACAATTTTCAACGCCATACGCTTTATATCTGGCAGGATTAACTCCATAAAGCAAAGAACCGATTCTTATAAAGTCTCCCTGATATTCCTGGTAATTCATAAGTGGCTCTGAACAAAGACAATGCCGTTGTAAGCAAATCCCTCTCTTGTTCAATACACCAACAAATTTTTTAAATATATCAAGCTCACTTTTGTCCAGTTTCCTGCCCTCATCAGACAATCCTGCCGCCGTAATATGCGTATATATCCCCCTCACCTGGAATCCCGGTAATGCAATAAATTTCATAGCCTCTTTTACTGCTTCATCAAACCTGTCATTTACTACGATCCCCATCCGGCTAAGTCCGCAATCCAGTTTAATATGCGCTTTTAAAAATATTTTTTTTCTTACAAGTATATCCGAAATCTTTTTCGCATGAATATAATCTGCCATCGTAACAGTCAGACCGTAGTCTGCCGCTGATACGGCTTCCGAACTTTCAACCGGCATCATTACCAGAATCTCCGCTTTTATACCGGCTTTTCTTAATTCAACTGCTTCTTCAAGAAATGTCACCGCAAAATGCCGGCAGCCCGTCCGCTCAAGTCTTTTCGCAATCGGAACGGCACCAAGGCCATATGCGTCTGCTTTTACGACTGCTATAATATCAGTATCATGAGACAGATTCCGTTTTATCTTTTTATAATTCCGGCCAATAACATCCAAATCTATTTCCATCCATGTGTACTTCATTGACTTTTCCTTATTTTTAAATGTTAAATCTGTAATAGTCTCTTAAAATATCCACAACAGAATCTAATTTTGAATCACTGTCCGGCACTTCTGGTAAATAAGATGATGTAACAGACGTATCCTTAACCCCGCTTGCCGTAATCAGTAAAACCACCCGTTCTCCCGCTGTAATCCTGCCCTCTTCCACCAGCTTTTTACAGCCTGCATATGCCGCGGCCGATGCTGATTCGCAATATACACCCTCTTTTGCGGCAAGTTCCTTCTGTGCGGCGTTAAGCTCCTGATTATTCGAGAGAGCTGTGGCAATACCGTTGGATTTCTTCAACGCATACAATGCATGATATGTTCCCCACACTGTAGACATAGATGAAGCGACACTTCCCCATCCCTCAACCGGATCAATGATTTCTTTTCCCGAATTATATGCCTTCGCAACGGGGCCATAATCCTCAACGGATACCATTTGCGGAATCTTCTCTATAAAACCCATTTCCTTTAGCTCCGAAAAGCCCTTCATAATTCCAAACAATGCGTCTCCATAGCAGATCGGAACAACAATTTTATCCGGAAGCTCCTCCATCTGCCTGTATAATTCGTAGGCGATAATCTTGTAACCTTCGATTGCCCAGGCGTTGCTTCCTACGATCGGAACAGTGTAATTTGTCGCCGGATACCAGCCATATTCATCCACCATCTGTTTTACGATCTTCCAACGGTCTGACACCGATTTTGCGCCTATCACGCCTGCACCGTAAATCTGCATAAAGGTTTCCAGTGTTTTATTTACCCCTTTTACAGTCATGATCACACAAGGCAGGCCGGCTTTTGCGGCAAAAGCCGCTCCTGACGCTCCATTATTGCCCGTCGACGCATAGATTACGCCCGGAGCGCCGGCCTCTATCGCTTTATTTATCAGAACCGCATTCAGTCTGTCCTTATGCCCCCATGTAGGATTTCTAGTCTCGTCTTTAATATACAATTCAATTCCCAGATCACTGCCAAGGCGGTCCAGCTTTGCCACCGCTGTATCTCCAACACCCAGGTCCGCCAATTTCCGTTTCCCTTTAAATGGAAGAAGCTCTCGATATGTTTCCAGTTTGTTGTCCGGAAACATCCTCAGAAACGTTTCCTTTCTGCCATCCGTTTTGGGAAGCTCATAAACAGGGGTTACATTGGAGACAAAATCGGATGTTTTACATTCCGGGCATCCCTCAAAAAAATCTTCACGGTCATGTATGTAACCACATTTTAAGCACCTTGACTTGCCAGTATACATTCCATTCTCCTTTCAATTACACATAAGCGATTGCTTCGATTTCAATGTCTGCTCCTTTGGGAAGCGCCGCGGCCTGTACACAAGAGCGTGCCGGTGCATTCTCCTTGAAGAACTCGCCATATGCCTGATTTACATCTGCAAACAGGGATAAATCTGACACAAAAATCGTCGTCTTCACAATCTTGTCAAGCGAACTCCCCGCCTCCTCTAAAACCGCCGCGATATTCCTCAGTGACTGTGCGGTTTTCTCCTTGATGTCTCCTGTCATTTCTCCACTTTCCGGATTGATCGGGAGTTGTCCGGAGACAAACACAAACCCGTTTATGCATACCCCCTGTGAATATGGTCCGATTGCGGCCGGTGCATTTTTTGTTGATACGATACTCATGATTACTTCCTCCTCTTATTTTGTTTTTGTTTCTTTTATTCTATCTCTTCTATATTGATTTGTCTAACGAATATTTTTGATTATTATAATTCGTTTTTCGAATTATAGAAGAAAATAAAAAGGATGAGGCTGTCATTTTCCTCATCCTGATTCATTCTATGCTATTGAAAATGATCTATAACTATCGAGCCAGCTGGTCATGGCTTTTGACTTAAGTCTCTGCTTATTATAAATAATGTATATCTGAAAATGCTTTACCTCTAAATCTATAATTGGTATTCTCGTCAGCCTGCCGTCTTCTATCTCTTTTCTGACAACAACCTCCGGAAAGAAACAACACCCGATCCCACGACAACAAAACTCTTTCGCATCACTTAACATATTACAGTGCATCTTAAAAATTCTCCTGTCCGGCAATATATTATCAGAGATTTCCGAAAGATAATTTTCCCATATATCTGAATAAATCAACGGCAGATCCCCTAATTCTTTTTTTCTGATTCCTGCCTGAAGATGCTTATACCCCTTTGCATCACCAACAAAAATAATATCCGAAGCTTTAAACGGTATACACACCATATCTGGTGCCGACACTCTGTATGCAATAACCGCAAGATCAATGATTTTATCTTGCAGCATCGGAATTATTTCTTCACTATGAGCAATCGTCACCTTTACAGCCAAGCGCTCGTTTCTCTGCGCAAAATCTATCACGAAATCTTTAACAAAATAGTCCATGATCCACTGCGGCCCTGCAACGCTCAAACGATCTTCATATTTTTTCAACATATGTATCTCGTGAAAAGCCGAATCGTTCAATTCCTGGATTCTCTTCGCGTAATCCAGAAATACTTCTCCTTCCGTTGTCAGTTTTATTCCTGCTTTATCTCTGACAACTAATTGAACTCCCGTCTGTTCTTCCAAAGACCGTATTCTATTAGATACCGTAGACTGAACAACATGCTGCAACTTTGCTGCCTTCGTAAAATTCTTACACTCTGCCAGAGTGATCAGCGTCTTCAGTTCTTCCAAATCCATTCTCTTATACCTCTTTTCATTGGTATCCGTTTTCTCTATTATACTTAAAATCCATGGTTTTCTCAAGAAATAAACAGCTTCCCTTGTATACTTTCTATAATAAGTTTATAAATCCCTTCCTTAACCCGACGCAATAGTGGTATAATCAAAAAGCAGACTCTGCCAGAACACACAAAGCAATCCCTAACATGCAGGAGGGATATACGGAGGATAGAAAATGGAAGCCTGGGAACGAAGGGCAAGGCACCGGGAAAGATTACGCAGGAAAAGAGAACGTCAGGTAAGGCAGCGCCGGATCATGCTGATCGAAACGGCGATACTCCTTATTCTTGCCGTCATATGCGTCAATATCACCACTCACAAGCGCGAAGCGGAACAAAAAAAGATCGCCTCGAAAAAATCTCTTGTGAAAGAGGCTTTACAAGAATGCTATAAAGACTTTTCAAAATCCGGCAAAAAGGAACAGGCTGACTTTGCCGGATGGATAACAGACAATTATCCAAAGGAAACAGCCGGACCGCTCTATGACCGGGCAAAAAAGGGAAGCATTACGGAACAGGATATCTATGAGATCCTTGGCGAGACCATACATGTACTCTCAGACCGCAAAGCCGGATATCTTAAGAATGAGAAAACCATGGCAAAGCACCAGATTTACATAAAAGACGGGAAAAGGGAGCATGAAGCACAAGTTCTGATCGCCGGAGATCTCTGCTTTGCAGAGGAGGGGTTTGTACTGGATCATTATGACGAAGTTCAGGATCTATCTCAATGCATCTCACCCGAGATTCTGGAAATGACCAGCCAGACAGACCTTTTCTACCTGAACCATGAATATTGCGTGAGCGAACGCGGGGAGCCTCTTAACGGCAAGCTCTATACCTTCCGTGCCAATCCCGGGCGGATGCAGTTACTCAGCGAGATGGGGACGGGGCTGGTCTCACTTGCCAACAACCATGTATATGACTATGGTGCAGAGGCCATGCTGGATACTGCCGATCACCTGGAGAGCGCCGGGATTCCTTACGTGGGCGGAGGGCGGAACAAGGAAGAAGCAGACCGTCCGGTTTATTTCATCATAAATGGCATGAAGATCGGGTTTGTCGCGGCTTCAAATGCAGAGAAGACCAAGTTTACGCCCGCCGCCAAGGAGGATGAGCCAGGGATCCTCGAGGCATACGACACCGAAGAATATGAGCAGATCATCAAGTCCGCGTCAAAGAAATGTGACTATCTTATCGCATATATTCACTGGGGAAACGAAGACACGAACCAGTACAGTGAATCCCAGGCAGAGCAGGGCAGACAGTTTCTTCAATCGGGGGCAGACATTGTAGTCGGAGGACACCCGCATGTCCTGCAAGGGATTGAATATATGGACGGGAAGCCGGTAATCTACAGTATGGGAGATTTCTGGTTCAATGATGAGACGAAGTACAACGGACTTTTAAGGCTTACGGTAGAATACGGCGGATTAAAGGAGATGGCTTTCGTACCATGCCTTCAGACAGAATATACAACCCAGTACCTGAAAGAACAACAGGAAAAACGGGAAATGTTTGATTTTCTTGAGAACCTCTCGCCGAATGCCGTGATTGATGACGACGGCGTTATTACAGAGGACGACAGGAACACTTTGTAATAATTAACTTAAAGGGGCTGTTTCGCAACAGCCCCTTCATCACATTTTATAATACGGACAATGCTTCTTCAGACACTGCTGATTCTCCGCAGAAAATCCGCACTCGATCTTCCCTGGCAGCTCCATCTCAACTCCCAGCTTCTCTTTCACGAACTCCACCGCGGCTTTCGCCGCCGTAAAGGAATCACGCTTACAGCATCTGGGCCCGCCAAGATCAGCAAGCTCTCCCAGCGCGCGCGATGTCATCTGATTAGACAGCTTCCAGGAATTGCCTGTAAGCGGCGTCGCCTTCGTTATGATACTCATAAATATCCCTGTACTGACTGCCGCACCGCAGCATCCCCACAGCCCGCAGGCTCCTCCCGGATACTCACCTCCCCTAGACTTCATCTCATTCAGAGCCTTAGTGAATACTTCCTGAACTTCACAGTCCTTGAACCCATTACAGTTCTTATATGCCGTAAGCAGCGCCGCGCCGACCATCACGTGATGCTCCGGACCATGCATGTATATGTAGGGATCCTCCATCAGCTTCTGCATGATCGCAATAGGATCCTTCTCTTCACTCTTAGAGCATCCCTCCATGATTACTTCAATCCCCCGCCTGGCATGGCACTCGTCACAGACATAATGACCATCCTCACAGCTTGCATGGCTCTCGAATTCACCGTGGCACATGACACACTCCATCTTCCTTGCACTCTCATAATATACGATCGGCTTGCCGCATACCAGACAAGCCCCTGTATTTCTCGCCATAATTTCATCCTCCATTTTACAAAATATTCTCTAAACTTCTACGACAAGCAGTCAGGAACTTCATTCTCTATCGAATCCTCACTCCGTCCTTCACCACAGCCTTCAATTCCAGATCCTGATCCAACAGTACAACATTCCCTCTCTTGCCCGGCTCAATAGAACCATACTCTCCGTCAATCCCAAGACATTTCGCCGGATTTGCAGAGGCACAGGCCACAGCCGTCTCAAGCGGAATCCCCATCTTCTTCACTACCCTCTTCATACATTCCATCAGATTCGTTGCCGAACCTGCCAGCGCGCCGCTTCCCACGAGCGTTGCCCGGCCGTCTGCCACATTGACGTCCAGACCGCCCAGTGTATACTGCCCGTCCGGCATCCCCGCGGCCCTCATGCTGTCGCTGATCAGAACAATCCGGTCCGCGCCAAGCATCTTGAACGTTGCCCGCACGACTGATGGATGGATATGAACACCGTCGCAGATCATCTCCGCATTCACATGGGCGCTGTCCGATACGGCGCCCACAACGCCCGGCGCCCTGTGGGTAAATGCCGGCATTGCATTGTACAGATGCACCGCATGATCCGCCCCTGCGTCGAATGCCTCCTTCGCCGTATCATAATCAGCATTGGTATGGGCGAGGGAGATGTGGACCTTATCCTTCATTTCCCGGATGAATTCCACGGCGTTCTCATTACGCTCCGGAGCGATCCCGACGAACTTGACCAGACCTTCGGAGGCTGTAAGGAATCGACGGCAGATATCCGCATCACAGGAAATGATATTCCGCTCGTCCTGCGCGCCCTTCTTGGCTTCGCTGATAAACGGGCCTTCCATGTTCACGCCTACCAGATCTGCCGCCACCTGTGCACGGCATTCTCCCGCTTCTGTACCCTCTGCTTTTGCCTGTGCACGGCATTCTCCCGCCTGTGCACACCGCATATCCTGACCGGACGCACTGCCCCATATTTCCGCACGCTTCGCTTCCGCCTCCCGCTTATACTCCGCCGCAACCGCAAGGATCTCTTCCAGTTCATTTACCGGAAGCGTCATGGTTGCCGGCGAGATTGCCGTCACGCCCACAGACGCTTCATACTCCGCAATCTTCGCGATCGCCTCCTTAGTCCCGTCGCAGAAATCATAACCTTTGCATCCGTGGAAATGCAGGTCTATCAAACCAGGGATCGCGTAACATCCTTCCCCGTCGATCACCTCTTCATCCAAATCCGCCGTTTTGCACAACTCTACCGCCTCAATCCGCCCTTTGCGAATCACGATACTGCCTTCTGCAAATTCCTTCTCCTTTGTGTATACCCTGACATTATTGATAATCATATCCCTGCCTCCTTATATTGTCCTTTATTTTGTTCCATAATCCCGCTGTAAGAATCCTGCTCCACATAATAGGAATAGATGATGTCAAGCATCACCAGGGCCGGGAACTGCGGTGATATGACATTTCCATAATTCAGATGCTTAAGAGACGGCAGAAGCACGATCTCATCACAGAATTCCTCGAAAATCCCCTTATTTTTCGCCGTAAGGAGCACGGTCTTCGCGCCTCTTCTCTGAGCCTCGTTCAAAAGATACAGCACGTCCTCCTGCTCTTTGCCGGTACTGATCACGAATACCAGGCTTCCCTGCTTCTGAAACACGGCCTGCGTCCGCATCAGATCCGCATCCTTGACAGAATCAATATCAACACCAATCCGCATAAAACGTAATTCCATCTCTTCCGCCGTGAACCCAAAGCCTCCTATCCCGTACACAAAGACACGCTCCGACTGGTTCAGATATCTGCCGATCCTGGCGATCTGCGTCTCATCCACGAGATTATAGGTCTTGTTCAGGAGCTCCTGATACGCATTCAGCACGATCCTTGTATTCCCCGTTATGGATTCCTGTTTCTCCACGAAGGTTTCCTCATACTGATACACAAATTCCCGATATCCTCGATACCCGCACTTCTTCGCAAAACGAGACAACGACGCCTCCGACACATACAGCATTTCAGAAACGGATTTCGCAGAGAGATCTATACGCTCGCGGTTTCGTATGAAGAAATCCGCGATCGTCTTCTCCACTATCGTAAAATTATCATAATTTGACTCAATCATCGGTACTACAGACTTAACATAATAATCCATTCATAATTCATCCTTCTTCTTTTGTTTTTGCCCAGCAACGCATCCCCCATTCCTTCTGCTGTCTGGATATAAACCATACATCCGCACTACGTTCTCCAACATCCAACGGTCATTCACTTTCCTTCTTCACTGACTGCTTCTGCATAAAATGATAAAAGGCGCCTAACATTCCCGCATTATTCTTATGCTTCGCAAATGCAATCCTCGTACATGACGAAATACTTGGAATCAGATACTCTTCAACCGATCTTACTATCCTGTCTCTCAGAAATTCCTCCTGCGCCATGATCCCTCCGCCCAGTACAACCACCTCCGGATTGACCACATAGCAGATATTGGCAATCCCCTTTCCCAGGATGTCCGTCATCTCATCAATCGCCCTGATACAGAGCGCATCGCCTTTCTGTGCTTCTTCAAAAATCCGACAGCCGTTCCATACACTTTTCGTTCCGTGCTTCCATCTCGCGACCTTGCCCGCCAGTATACTCGCCGCCCCCAGAGACTGAAAATCACTTCCCTCCATATGCATATATCCCACTTCGCAGGCGCTGTTGCTAAACCCGTGGAAAATCCTGCCGTCTGTCACGATACATCCGCCGATCCCCGTCCCGATCGTCAGCATGAGGGACGGATTACAGCCCTTCGACGCTCCTGAAACCGCCTCGGCCAGTCCCGCACAGTTTACATCGTTTTCTACCTCGCAGGGAACATGGAATCTCTGCTCCATAGTCTCCTTGAACCGAGTGTCTGCATATCTTGGTATCAACGGAGCCGAGTAGAAGATCTCTCCTTTCTCCGTGTCTACCATCCCAGCCGTAGAGATACAGATGCCGTCCACCGTGCCGCGTCTACAGTACCGCTCCACAATGCCGACAGCCTTTGCCAGAATAGACGGGCCTCCTTTATAGCTCTCTGTCCGCATCTCGTTTCGACACATTATTTCCCCGTCTTCGCTCAAAACACCATACTTGATCGCCGTTCCGCCTATATCTATGCATACATATCTCTTCATATCTGTACCTCATTATTATAGTATATTCCTGTCATTTCCGCAATCTGTTGAATTCCTGATCTCAGCTTTCACGCGTTGACCGCCTCACCTTATATGCGCACTCTGAAAGCAGATATCAATAACAGGCCGCCTCATCTTATATGCGCACCTTAAAAACAGCCTTCCTGATTTTCTGAGCTTTATCTACAGCGACCGCCGTGCGGTGTGCGTCGCCCGGATAACAGATCAGGAAATCCCCCTCTTCCAATATGACCGATCCGTTCTTTGGGCCCTCCATCGACAGGAAATCCTCCTCCTTTACATACTCCTTCACATCCATGTTATGGACGAAATTCAGGTCAATCTGCTCCCTGCCCTCAACCATCAGATGAATATCCAGATAATCCCTGTGCGCTTCCCAGAAACGCTTCTCTGCTTCCATTGTCTCACATTCTATCATGTTAAAAAATAAGCGCTTCCCGTCTATCTCGTGACTGCCCCTGTCATACTCACAAAGATCGTGCTCCTTCGCATACCGGAAGCACTCAAACACCCCGTCCTCCAGAAAAAAATATTCCCTTAAGTTCCGAACATTTCCAAATATCATACGCTTTTTTCCTCCTGGTTCTTTGTTCATCCAAAGTCTCATCCTCTCCAAAGCCCGAAGCTTCAGATGTACATTTATTTTAATTCTTATAGATTGTTGTATCAGGCGCCGGAACAGAGGTATCCCCCTTTATCTTCCTGTAGATCATGCTCGACGGAATACCGACCATAAGCGACACAGCAATGGAGATCAGGGAATAGGACCAGATAGACACCGCCTTTGCCGGGACGAAATACTTGATAACGACCATCACAAGCGATGCCGTGATGAATGCAAGCGCCGCTCCGAATGTATTCGCCGTCTTCGTAAACGCCCCCAGAATAAAGGTTCCGATCAGGATACCCAGCACCAGTCCCATGAAACCATTGAACCACTCATATGCGGATTTCACGCCTCCATTTGCCAGGATCATGGCTACTGCGATAGAGAAAATCCCTACGATCAGAGATACATACTGTCCGATCTTTGTCTGCTTCTCGAAGCTTAACTCCTTCTTTGAAAGGCGTGCCTGAATATCAAGCGTCCAGCTCGCCGCAACGGAATTAAGACCTGTCGACAGCGTAGACTGTGACGCCGCATAGATTGCCGCCAGGAGCAGTCCCGTGATGCCGACCGGAAGCTCGAAGGCGATGTAGGACGCAAAGATCTGATCCTGCTCTGCTGCCGGCGGAAGCGCATTCTGCTGATAGAATACATAAAGTCCTGTCCCAATGAGATAGAATACGGTTGCGATAAAGATGGAAAGCGCGCCGTTCGCCAGCATCATCTTGTTAAGCTTCCCCGTATCCGTCGTCGTCGTGAACCGCTGTACGATATCCTGGCTGGACACATAAGATCCCATCGTATTGAAGCCCGCACCCACGATCAGGATAAATACACTGTCCTTCAGAATATTGGGTTGAAAGACAGGCTGATCCGCAGCCAGGAACTTATGCTCCGACGTAAATGCAGTGAATACCGCCCCCAATCCTCCGTCAATATGTGCCAGCAGAAAAATCAGCGAAAAGGTAACACCTAACAGAAGCACGGATCCCTGGATAAAGTCCGTCCAGAGCACAGATTTCAGCCCGCCCGTGTAAGAATAGATAATTGCGATCACACCCATGATAATGATCAGCAGATTCACGCTGATTCCTGTCAGGCTTCCCAGCACCATGCAGGGCAGATACATGATGATCGACATGCGCCCCGTCTGATAGACGATAAACATCACCGCGCCGAGTACCCGCAGTCCCTTGCTCCCAAATCTTAATTCCAGGTAATGATATGCCGTATCAATATCCAGCTTACTGTAAATCGGCAGGAAGAACCGGATCGTCAGCGGGATCGCAAGCAGCATACCAAGCTGTGCAAACCACATGATCCATGTACCCGCATAGGAATTGCCCGCAAGAGAGAGAAACGAAATGGGGCTCAGCAGTGTGGCAAAGATGGATACAGAAGTCACCCACCACGGAACCGTCCCGTCGCCCTTAAAATATTCCTTTCATTTCCTTTTTCGCAAAGTGAAGGCCGGCGAACAGTACCGCTGCCAGATATACCACTAAAATAGTAAGATCAATAACCGTAAATCCCTGCATGTTCCCTTCTCCTGTCTCGTGAAATAATCCCAGAATCCTTTAATGAGCGCAAAACTTCTCTTTCGCTGTGCGGATCATCTGCGCCGCCTCCTGTACGACAGCCCTGTCACTCTCAACCAGTGACGGCAGCGGCTTTCTCACTCCTCCAAGCATCAGCCCTTCATTGATCTTGAGGACCTCTTTGATAACCCCGTACATATTCCCATGTGCAGAGCACATCTTGTAGATGATCTCGTTGACGGCGTATTGAAGCTCTCTCGCCTTCTGCATCTTACCCGCTTTTACGTATTCTTCTAATCTTAGGAATAATTCCGGCATCGCCCCATATGTTCCGCCGATACCGCCTTCTGCCCCGATCGCCAGACCGCTTATGAACTGTTCGTCCGGTCCGTTGAAGATTACATAATCCTCTCCGCCTGTCTGCTTGAACATCTGGATATCCTGAACCGGCATGGAAGAGTTCTTAACCCCTATCACCCTCGGATTCTTCATCATTTCCTTAAACAGCCCCGGCGTAAGCGCTGCTCCCGCAAGCTGTGGTATGTTATAAATGACAAAATCCGTATCCGGCGCCGCCTGACTGATGTCGTTCCAATACTGCGCGACGGCATATTCCGGCAGCCGGAAATAAATCGGCGGTATCGCCGCCACCGCATCTACTCCCAGACCTTCGGCATGTCTGGCAAGCTCGCGGCTGTCCTTCGTGTTGTTACAAGCAACATGGGCAATGATCGTAAGCTTCCCTTCGGCCGCTTCACAGACATTTTCAAGAACAAGCTTCCTGTCCTCCACACTCTGGTAGATACACTCGCCGGAGGAACCATTTACATAGACGCCCTTAACGCCTTTTTCTACAAAATATCTCGTCAGCGCCCGTACTCCCTCGGGGCTTATCTCTCCTTCCCGGTCATAGCACGCATAGAACGCCGGTATCACGCCTTTATACTTACTCAAATCTCTCATGATCTACATCTCCTTTTCTTTTTGGCCTGCATATGCATCCCACAGCTCAATGCTCCAGCGCTTCCACAAACAATCTCGTGATCACCTGCGGTCTGGTAATGATCGAGCCTGTCACAACACAGAATGCGCCAAGCTCTATCACCCGTCTCGCCTTTTGAGGCGTATCGATATTTCCCTCTGCAATCACCCTGTGCTTTACCTTCGCAATGATCTTTCTCAGGATCTTAAAATCGTCAGCTTCGATACGGTCTCCTCTGCTTTGCTCTGTATATCCGACCATCGTCGTCCCGATAAAGTCGAACCCCAGCTCATCTGCATGGATTGCTTCTTCAATGGTTGAACAGTCGGCCATCAGAAGCTGTCCCGGATATCTGGCCTTTACCTGTTCAAAAAATGCATCCAGCGTAAGCCCTCCCGGGCGCACCCTTCCTGTCGCATCCATTGCAAGGATCTCTGGCCTTACTTCCATCAGCTCGTCGACCTCTCTCATGGTCGGCGTGATGTAGATATCACTGTCTTCGTAGTCTCTCTTGACGATCCCGATGATCGGAAGCTCCACCTGGGATTTGATCTCACGGATATCCTCTCTGGTGTTGGCACGGATCCCCCCTGCCCCTCCCTCCTTCGCCGCCAGGGCCATCCTTCCCATGATAAATGAAGAATGGAGCGGTTCTTCCGGCAGTGCCTGGCAGGATACCACCAGCTTTCCCTTAAGTCGTTCTATACATTCATCCATATCCCTTTCACTCCTTTCCGGCGCCTTGTACTTCTCAAAAACAGAACTTTTCACATCTAAAAGTACCCTCAGTGTATGTATGGCAGTTACATTGAGGGTACCTTTAGTTATTTGTATTTTACTTAGAAACTATTCAAGAATTATTCTATATTGTACCGTCCCAGGTAGACACTGTTTTCACTTTCTTCTCTTCTTCATCGAACCACCGGCTTGTGACTACCTTGCCTTCCGTATAGAATTGGAAACCATCCTTTCCAAGGCAGTGCAGATCCCCGAAGAAAGACTGCTTGTGCCCGTTAAACGGAAACATTCCGACCGGCACCGGGATCCCGACATTCACACCGACCATCCCTCCATCCGTATGGCGGACGAATTCTCTTGCATGATAACCGCTCTGGGTATAGATGACGGAGCCATTGGCAAAGGGATTGGCATTCATGATCTTAAGCCCTTCTTCAAAAGACTTCACCCGTTTGATGCACAGGACCGGTCCGAATATTTCTCTTTCACCTATCATCATTCCCGGCTTCACATGGTCGAAGACCGTCGGGCCGATATAGAAGCCCTTCTCATACCCTTCTACCTTCACCCCTCTGCCGTCCAGGACAAGCTTTGCCCCTTCTGAAACTCCGGTTTCTATCCATTTCCATATATATTCTCTGTGGCCTGCATTCACCACCGGCCCTAATTCGGTCAGTTTGTCATATGCCGGTCCCACTCTTAACTTCCCTGCCTTATCCACGATCTGCTCAACCAGCGCGTCCGCGATCTCTTCTTCTACGACCACTACGGGAAGCGCCATACAGCGCTCGCCGGCACACCCGAAGGCCGCATTGATGATGCCGGCCGCCGTCCGCTCAACCGGCGCATCCTTAAGTACAAGCGCGTGATTCTTCGCCTCACAGAGGGCCTGAACTCTTTTCCCGTTTGCCGCGGCCGTGGAATAGATATGCCTGCCTACAGACGTGGAACCGACAAATGTGATCCCCCTGATATCCGGATGATTTAAGAATATCTCCGCCTCTTCTCGTGAACAGGTTACGATATTGATCACTCCGTCCGGAAGCCCCGCCTCCTTATAGAGCCTGGCAATCCGCATACAGGTCCGGGGCGTGAAGGTAGACGCCTTTAGAACAATCGTATTCCCGCAGGCGATACACATGGGCGCCATCCACCCCATAGGGATCATCGCCGGAAAATTGAACGGGACGATCCCGGCAAATACCCCCAGAGACTCCCGGTACATTACCGTGTCAAAGCCTTTCGACGCGTCCATCAGACTGTCCCCCATAAGAAGGGACGGCGCAGAAAGCGCCTGTTCCGTTCCCTCCTGGGCTTTCAGCACATCTCCCTCCGCCTCCGCCCACGCCTTCCCATTCTCAAACGCCACAGACATCGTAAGCTCTTCTCTGTGTGATATCAGAAGCTCCCGCAGACGGTAGAGAATCTCCATCCGTTTCCGCACAGGCATGGCGGACCATCCCGGATACGCCGTTTTTGCCGCGTCTATCGCTTCTTCTATCTCCTCTTTCGTACAACACGGGACCTGGGCGGTCACCTCTCCTGTACTGGGATCGAATACATCCGTATACTTCTTTGTATCCGAAATCCTGTATTCACCATTTACATAATAAGACAGCTTCTTTCCTTCACCTGCCATGCTTCCTCCTTCTAATCCTGCTGTGCATTTCTGATCATCTTAAGCAGCAGTAATGATATCGTAAATATACAGATCAGCAGTATCATAGACAATGCCGAGCTGTATCCTATATTGAAATAACTGAATCCCTGATAATATGCATATATGTTCAGCGTCTGCGTGGACACTCCCGGTCCTCCGGCCGTCATTGCCATAATGGAATCATATCTGCGGATAGCGTCCATGATCCTGAACAACAGCGCCAGAAGAACCATCGGCTTTACCAGCGGAAGTGTCACATAGAAGAATTTCTGCAAGGTATTCACTCCGTCCATCACCGCCGCGTCGTAATAATCCTGGCTGATCCCCTGTATCCCCGCCAGAAGGATCATCGTTACAAATGGAGTTGACAGCCATATATCCGTAGCTATGATCGTAACCAGCGCAGTCTTTGGCGAGCCCAGCCAGTTGACGGCAGGTACGTTAAGCTTCCCAAGCAGATAGTTGACAATCCCCAGATCAGCATTGAACATCATCCGCCACATGATACCGGATACAACCGGCGTGATCATCATCGGAATGATATACAGCGACCGCAGAAGCTTCACTCCCTTAAATTCCCGCGAAAGGAGCAGTGCGATCAGCATACCCAGAACCATCTGTCCGGTAACCGTAGAAACCACCTGTATCACCGTCACCTTGATGGCCGAACGGAAATATTCATCCTTAAAGGCACGTACAAAATTCCCGATCCCTGCAAATCCCGCAGACTGCGGTTTTGTGATATTATACTCGAACAGCGATATCCCAAGAGAGAAGATAAGCGGCACGGCAGTAAGTGCGATCAGCACCACAAAAGACGGCATCGTAAGCATATATAAGGATCTAAGATCTCTTTTCTTCATAATCTAACCTTTCACCGCCCCTCCCATCAATCCCCGTACCAGACTTCTCTGGCAGAAGATGGTAAAAATCAGGATCGGAAGAACGACCAGTACGGATGCCGCGCATAACGATCCCCAGTTTGTCCCCGAACTGCTTACGAACGACTGAATATAGATTGGCGCAGTCTTTGTAGAATTGCCTGTCATGATCACCGCATAGAAGTATTCGTTCCACGACATCATAAATGCGAACATTGCACAGGTTGCAATCCCCGGTTTTACCACCGGCAGGCAGATCCGCAAGAATGTCCCGATCCGGCCGCAGCCGTCAATCAGGGCCGCCTCTTCGATCTCCGCCGGAACTCCCTGGAAGAATCCCATCATAAGCCATGTCACGAAAGGCAGAACAGTCGTCAGATAGATCAGGATCACGCTGACATAACGATCTGTAAGGGACAGATAATTGAATATCATATAAAACGGAATGATAATTCCCATCGGCGGGATCATACGCGCCAGTATGATCCCGATCCCCATTGCGTTGCCCGATCTGCTGTTATTCCTTGCAAGCGCATATCCCGCCATCACCCCGAGCATAACCGCAAGAATGGTTGCCGACACCGATATCACCAGACTGTTCTTAAGGCTTTCTAAGAAGGATACGTTCTCAAGCAGTCCTCTGTAGTTCGTAAAATCCGGCATGAAGAGCCATTTGGGAGGCATAGCAAACGCTTCCGCCTTGCTTTTCATAGACGTTGAGATCAGCCAGTACAACGGAAATAATGAGACCAGAACGATAATGCCGGTAAGGATATTCAGGCTTCCATTTATTATCTTTATCTTTAATTTATACATAACATCTCACCTATTCTTATCCATGTATTCCCGGACAGCTCTATTCGATCACGCCTTCTCGTTTCAGAAGCTCCTCCACATCCTTCCAGAGCTGATCGACCGCAGACTGCGCGTCTTTCTCCCCCAGCGCCACATCCGCGATCTGGATCGCAAGAAGACTGCGGATCTCTGTCATCTCGTTGATCGCCGGGAAGTAATTGCTGATGGGATCGTGTTCCAGTGCATAGTTGACGGCTTCTGCCAGCTCCTCGTCAAAATACTCCCCGATCTCAGGATCGTCCAGCACGTCTGTACGCACCGGCCCCGTCTGTACGCCGCTTTTCACCTGCTCCATCTGAAGCTCATAGCCGGATACAAATTGCAGGAACTTCCATGCCTCCTTCGGGTGCTCTGTCCTGGAGGCCATCAGAAACATCCACGGTGAACCAATGGCGTGCCCCTCTGTAAAGGCCGCAAAGCCGACGTCATCCGCCACCTGTGATTCCCCGCTGTTAAGGACGCCGTTTGCCAGAATAGACGTATCGATCCACATCGCCGATATTCCCTGCTGGAATGCAAGCTGTGCCTCCTCATATCCGTAACTGCTGATCCCGGACGGGGCATACTCATGGAATTCTGAAAAAAACTCCGCGGCCTTCACAGCCTCTTTGCCCCCGATCCGCGAATAATCTATGCCGCCTTCGGCGTCCTCCCAGCTTCCGCCGCAGATCATCCACAGCATTGCCCACAGAAATGTATTCGCATTCCCTTCCCTGCTTGCCCTGAAGGATATGCCGTACTTGTTTTCCTCAGGAGCATTCAGCGTCTTTGCCGCTTTCAGGACTTCCTCAAGCGTGGTCGGCGGCTCCTCCGGATCAAGCCCCGCCTCCTTAAACATTGCCTTGTTATAGTAGAGGATATTTACCCCCATATTATACGGTACGGCATAGCGTTCCCCATCCACCACGGCAAGCGACAGCATAGAATCAGACAGTCCCTCTCTCCATGCGCTCTCTGTCAGGCTTTCATCCGCAAGATACGGCTCTAACGACTGTACCCAGCCGCCATCCAGAATCGTACCGATGGTGGCCGGAGACGCCATCACCACATCATACTGCTGGTTATTGGAGGACAGCCCAAGCATCATCTTATCCATATAGCTTGACTCTGCCATAATCTCATAGTTGATCTTAATGCCTGATTCTTCCTCAAATTGATCGAAGTAATTCAGCATGTCTTTCGTCTGCTCATTTTCAGAGAGGATAACATTCAGCGTAACCGTCTCGTCATCCTTTTTTCCCGCTTTCTCTGTGCCGTCGTCTTTACTGTCCGATCCCCGGCATCCCGAGAGCATCCCCGCAGACAATACAGTAATCAACAAAATTGCAAACGCTCGTTTTTTCATAGATTCTCCTCCTTTTCGTCTTTTGTTATCCGATCAAGTTCTTCCATGTACTCTTTTGTACTTGTATAGATCCCTTTATAAATGTCATACCACCTGTCGTATATCGTCCGTGCTGATTCATCCGGAACAATCCTTGCTTCTTCCCGGTTCCATTCCTCAATCTCTTCTCTGTCGATCTCTCCTGACGCCAGACCTCCAAGGAACGCATCCCCATATGCCGCTCCTACCGTAATCTCTTTGAGCGCCTGGCTCTTTCCCGTTATATCGCTGATGATCTGAAGCCAGAGACGATTCCTGCATCCTCCCCCTGCCGTGACTATCTCATCATACAGATCCCCATAACAGTCAAGCACATTGAGGTTATCTCTGATCCCTGATCCGACGCCTTCTATCAACGCCCGGTAGAGATGCATCCTTGTATGGTTCAGGTTCAGTCCGAAAAAGACACCCTTGGCACTACTGTCAAAAATCGGCGTCCGCTCCCCGCAGAAGTAAGGTAATGCCAGAAGTCCCCCGCATCCGGGCGGAATCTTTTCTGCCATTTTGGACAGCCTTTCATACGCGTTTACACCTTCCTGCCGGGCCTCCTTCTGTACGTCTGGCGCCATCTCCTCAAGAAACCATTTCGTCAGCGAGCCCGATGCGCTCATCCCTCCTGACAAGCTGTATGTCCCCGGAAAGACGAAGGGTGCGGACCACATACGGACGTCTCTTTCCATCCTATCCATAACCTTTATGATAAACGCCGTGCTTCCCATCATCAGAAATGTCTTCCCCGGCTCTGCCGCGCCCACACTGACTGCTTCCGCCGCCGCATCGCTGGTTCCGGCATTGACCACGGTCCCCTCAAAAAGTCCCGTCAGCTCTGCGGCTTTCCTGGTCACGGTCCCGGCAGGCATATCGCTCCACATAAGCTCCGGGAGCATACCGGCGCATCCAAGCTCTCTGCACATCTCAACGTCCCAGCACATATCCTCACAGGAGAACAGCGGCGTATATCCGGCACAAGCCGTATAATAGTCCATCACGTTTCTTCCGGTCAGCCGGAAGACAAGATACGACGCGGCCGTCATGATCATCTTCGTCCGGCAGAAAACCTCCGGCTCATTTCTTCGCACCCACAGGATCTTCGGTCCTGCCGACTGTGAAGAGAGACTATTGCCGCATTTACTGATAAAATATTCCTGTCCGTATCTTTGGTTCAGCAGTTGTATTTCCTTCTCCGCCCGGGTATCAATCCCATACAGGATCGCATCTCTTAAGGGCTTTCCCTCCTGATCTGTCATCACCACGCAGGGACCTATGGCGCTGATCCCAACCGATATAACTTCCTCGGAACGGATCCCGCCCTCTTTGAGGAGCGCACGGATCAGATATACCAGATCGTGAAACCATACCTTCTCTGGATCATGCTCAAAAAATCCCTGGCGGATACTTACCGTATCATGGTCCACCGCCTTAAACGCGGCAATCCTTCCCTGGCGGTCCACGACAACTCCCTTGGACTGGGAGGTGCCGATATCAATCCCCATATAATATCTTTTCTTCATAATCTTACCTGTACTGACGTTCAAAACATATATCTGCCGGAGTGTCCCGCACGATCTGCTCAACCAGACAGGACAGCTCCTTTAGATCCTTAAGACTGCACAGCTCCACGGCTGTATGGGTATATCTGCACGGGAAACCAAGATCGATCACCGGTACTCCCTTATGATATAGCTGGACATAGGATGCGTCTGTCAGGATACCGCAGGACGCCGACCTCTGTAACGGCATCCTTAGTTTCCCCGCCGCCTCCTTCGTCATCTGTACCAGAAGCGGATGGGGGATCGTCCCGTTCAGCGTGCCTCGTCCGTGAAAATTATACATACTCATGACCGGCCCTTTATCCAGTGCGGCCGGAAGCATTCCCGCCATATCCGGCGTATCTCCCGTAATGGCCACATCTAACGCAATGGCAAAATCCGGTTCCACAGACGCGCATCCAAGAAGCCCTCCCCTGAGATTGAATTCTTCCTGCACGGTTGCCACAAGATACACATCCAGACCGCACGGCGCGGCCGAGAACTTCTTCGCCAGGTCAAGCAGCACAGCGCAGCCTCCCCGGTTATCCACAGCCGTTCCATAACACCTGTTCTCTGACAGTTCCTGGAATCTTGGCCGGTATACCACCGGACACCCCGGCAGGATCCCTTTTCCTTCCACTTCTTCGCAAGATGCCATTCCCAGATCTACATACAGCTCCTGTATGGGTGTGACCTGGTACTTCTCGGAAGCCGCCGCCGCATGATGAGACTTGTTCCCGATCACTCCGCCAAACCATGTCCCCTGTTCGCTTCGCACCAGTACCTCCATTCCGGGAAGAATCTTCTCCGGAATCCCGCCAAGCCTCTCGATTCTCAGGAAGCCGTCCGGCTCTGTCTTCTTAACTACGAATCCCAGCTGATCCATATGCGAAAATATCATAACCTTCTTTGCGCCGTCATTGCCGGAAGCGAACCGCGCGATAATATTTCCCGCAATATCGGTCTTCACAAACGGGCTGTATCCCAAAAAAGCCTGATACAGATAACTCCCGACATTCTCTTCATATCCTGACAATCCCGGAAGACAGCAAAGCTTTCTAAGTGTCTCTTTCATTCCAGCTCCCTCCTCAATCTTCGTTTATGATCAGCGCCTTTAACACTTTATCTTTCTCGTCAACAGCCGTGCGTATCGCAAGCGCCGTCTCTTCCAGCGGGAATCTGTGCGTGATCAGCGGCTTTACCTTCATCTGTCCCCTTTCAAGCATATTAAGGCCAATATCCACTTCCACGTCAAACCCCGTACAGCCTGTTAAGTTCAGCTCTCTGTGGAGAAATGGATACAGGTGCATAAGCGCCGTTTCTTTTGCGGCGCCGAACAGCACCAGGGTTCCTCTCTTCCTCGTCATCAGCGCCGCCTGCCGGTAGGTCTCTCCGATCCCGACGGCTTCCAGCGTCACGTCCGCCCCGATGCTGCCGAAGCAATCCCTGACCGTCTCAACCGGATCGCACTCTATGGAATTGATCAGCAGATCCGCTCCCAGCTCTTTCGCAAGCTTCAGATGAAAATCCGATACATCAATGACAGCAACCTTATCTGCCCCCGCCATTTTGGCGGCCTGGAGCATACATAACCCGATCGTTCCCGCTCCCATGACCGCAACCTTATCCCCAAGCTTAATGCCAGCGCGGTTCACCGCATGGATGGCGTTGGCCACAGGCTCTATCATGGCTCCCTCTTCAAAAGATAACCCGTCCGGCAGTCTGTGGAGATTCTTCTCTGGGACCACGACATATTCTGCCATTGCCCCCTGCCGGAATCCTCGCAGACCGGAACCTATGATCCCGCCCTCCTCGCAGATATTGAACCAGGAATGCCGGCAGGCATAGCATTCACCGCAGGAGAACTGCGGATCGATCACAATCCTGTCACCCGACTGGAATCTCCCGGCGGCCTCTCCGCACGCGGCCACGATACCGCTTGGCTCATGTCCCATCACAAGCCCTTCCACACGTCCTTTCGACTCCTCGTCCAGAAATCCGTGGACATCCGAACCGCACAGCCCACATGCCCTGATCTCTACAAGCACCTCTTCCTTTTTGCAGACCGGAATGTCCATCTCTTCTATCTCGATTCTTCTTGGCATGTTCCGTATGACTGCCGCCCTCATCTTACCGCCAGAGCCTCTCATCTTATTTCACCGCCTTCACACTCTCTATGAATTCTCTCATTGCTTCTTCCGGATCTTCTGCTGACAACAGCGGTTCTCCCACAACAATTACCTTCGCACCGTTCTTTACCGCCTGTCTCGCTTCCTCTACATCGTATACGGCGTATGATAACGGCGTCTTTACCGCTTCATGCACCTGTTTCAACAGATCAAGAGGCGAGGCGTCCGGATTCTCCCTCTTCTGGTCCACCCCAAAATGGACCATGATGTAGTCGGCCCCCATATCCGAATACTTCTTCGCACATTCCACAACATCCGCCGTATTGAAGAGATCCACCGTAACCTCAATCCCCTGACGCTTTCCCTCTTCGATCGTCTCACGAACCGTGATATCCGGACACAGAGCCGTGACCGTAACATTATGGGCTCCCCTTTCCTTTGCGGCTGTCACGTATCGTTTTGCCCCGGCCATGATCATAAAATCAACCAGAATGTACTGCCCGCTGAATCTGGAAGAAATATGCCTGATCGCATGTACTCCTTCGAATTTGTTCAGCGGATTCCCGATCTCCAGCCAGTCTGCTCCTGCCCTTACCGCACAGCCCGCCAGATATTCTGCCCTCTCACTATCTGTAACGTCCAGCGCAATCTGTATTATCGTCTCCACTTCATCCAATCCTTTCCCAATCAAATCCACTCTGCTCTTCTTGTTCCCCTACGCGGTCTTCCTGATCGCATGTACCTTATCCATGAACTCCTTCACCCGTTCTGTATCAACACGGTTCTCGAACTTCCCGTCAACCTTGAAGGTAGTCCCCACAACCGCGCCGTCTGCAATCTTAAGCTGTTCTTCTACGTTATGTATCCGCACTCCCGTATTGGCAAATACCACGGTATCCGGCACAGCATCCTTCACGATCTTAAGCACCTGCACGTCCGTCTCGCTCCCGGCTGTGATACCGGAGACGCAGAGTGCATCCGGCTTGCAGTTGAACACGGTTGTCTTCGCGATCTGGGCAATGTCTCTTTCGGCCATGTATTTGGCCGCTTCCGGAATGATGTTAAACAACAGCTTTACATTCTCCGCGTGCACCTCATACTGATGTCTGACCGTCTCGCCGCAATTGGTGTCCCACACACCAAAATCGGAAGCATACACACCGGTAAATATCTCCCTTACAAATGACGCCCCGGTGGCGCTTGCAAGATCAATCGACTTCTTTGCATCCCACAGGACATTCACTCCGTATGGAACCTTGATCTCCGAGCGGAGTTCCCCGATTACCCTTGCCATCGCTATTGGTGTGATCATCTTTACATCCGTCAGGTACGGAAGGCTGAATTCATTCGAAAACATTACCGCGTCCACACCGCCCTCCTGCAATGCAAGCAGTTCCCTTCTGGTCGTCTCGACCACATACTCCATACCTTTATCCCTGCAATAATACGGATCCCCCGGCATCGGCTGCATATGACACATTGCAATAATTGCCTTCTCAGTTCCAATCACTTCTTTTAACCAGCTCATTTGTTCCTCTCCTTTTCTCTCTGTTTTCTCTCTCTGAGTGTTGTTAATATGTGTCAACTTTTGTTACATTATATATCTATATGTAATATTTTGCAAGATTTATTTTTATATTTTACATAATTTATCATATTATTGCAATTTAAACAATCATTATTTCCATATTATTACATTTTGCTTTCAGGTTTTTGTCATATTTTGATTTAATTTGCAATATTTTGTACGTTTTGCATTTTAAGCTTATTGACAAACCCTGCTCTGACACTTATAATGAAACTAATGCTTTCACATATTTGTTATGAACCATTTTGATCAGAATATTCAGATGAAAGGTAAAAATCGTGGAAAATCATACTCTGCAAGATATTCCTGCGGCACGAAAAGTCTTTATATTGAACTATATAAAAGAAAATGGCAGCGCTTCCATCAAGGATCTGTCCATTTTACAGAATGTGTCCGAAGCTACGATACGAAGGGATCTGGACGCGATGAGCATAGAAGGAATCCTGGAACGCACCCGAGGCGGCGCTATCCTTCCCCATGAGAAGAGTACGTCCTTTGAGCGTGTCTATCATGAGAAGTCTAAGCTTATGACATTGGAAAAGAAAGCGATCGGAAGGTTCGCGGCGTCACATGTCCTGGACGGCGACACCATTTTTCTTGATTCGGGAACTACCTCTTTCCAGATAGGCATGAATCTGGCGGATAAGAGGAAGATCACCGTTATTACCTATGATCTTTTTATTGCAAATTCTATCATACTGGACGCGTCGTCTACGCTGCTTGTGACAGGCGGCGTGCGCAAGACAGACTTTGGCGTGCTGACTGGTTCTCTTGTACTGAATTTTATCAGAGAGCTCCGTCTCAACAAGGCTTTTCTGACGGCGGATTCTGTGGATATCAGCTTCGGGGTGTCCAATGCAAGCTTCGATGAAGTGGACATAAAAAAAGAGCTGATCCGCTCCAGCCGGTACGTGTACCTGGCGGCGGACCACTCCAAATTCGGGAAGGCTGCTATGACGCATGTGTGCTCTCTGCACGATATTGATGAGATCATTACTGATGACGGGCTTTCTGTAGATATGCAGAAAGAACTTTCCGCAGATAATATAGCTTTTACTCTTGTTTCACCTGAAACGGAGGATTGATCTTTTTTGTGTAATGCATAGAATATTTAAGGGGCGTCTGCCCCTATTTTATTTGTTCTCAGAATCATTTTTTATTTCTTCAATCCAGTAATTTCTCAATTGATCATTAGTCAGTGCACATACGATTGAACGGGGATTATACAGCCTCTCCCCGCCGGCGCTGTAATACCCGTCATACCAGATACGCAGATCATCACGGGTAAACCGGGGCTCTTCTGTGGACTGTTGATAGATTCCATACAGCCTGTCCACCTCAGAATCGGAGAAGCCAAAATACTGACTAAAACGCTCGGCCGTTGCCATGTTATATTCAACAAACATATTTAATTCGGAGCCGTCAGAGTATTTTGCAATCGGAAGGATTCCGGTCATATAGACAAGTTCAGCATAAATACGGCCTTTCAGAAGTGATTTTAAAAACAAAAGATAAGACTTTTTGTCGGCTTCAGTAATAAAATCCAAATGAAATATAGCGTCCCATTCATCCAATACGAAGATAAACCGCTGACTATTCTCCTGATATATCGCTGTCAGAATATCCCAGATGGAATCCGACGAATCTATGCTGTACTCCGGAAATGCCGTGCAGATATCCCGCTTCAATACAGACAGGATCCTGGTGATATAAGCATGATATGAGTTACAGTGTTCTGGTATCTCACTGAAATCAATATATACAACATCGTATTGGTTAAGATATCTGCGGTAATCTTCACAGGAGGCGCGTTTCAGCTGCTGTGTGATCCTGGGTGATGCAATCTCAAGAGAACTGAACAGTTCCCCGGAATCAGCTGTTCTGCCAAAGAAAGCGGCAATCATGTCTGCCATAACGCTCTTGCCAAACCGGCGCGGCCTGGTGATACAGAAGTAACGCTGGCTTGTACCAAGAGCCGGAATAAGTTCGGCAATAAGCGCCGACTTATCTACAAAATATTTCTCCGAAGCAGCCGACTTATAAGCGTCGGACGGACTCTTGCTGTTTAAATATATTCCCATGCGTACTCCTTTCTATTAAAAATCAAACCTGCTCATAGGTTCATGTCAATCGAAATACCTTGCCTTCCGTCTCTTATAGATGATCAGTCCCACTGACACCACAACCAGTACCCCTGCAAGGAGCTGTGATACCGGGAACCCGATGCCCGGCAGTAACAGCTGGTCCGTCCGGAGCCGTTCGATCCAGAATCTGCCGAATCCGTACCCTGCCAGATACAGAAGGAACACTTCACCGTTGAATTTCTTATGTCTGCGGTACACAAGCAGCAGGACCAGTATCAACAGGCACCACAGCGACTCATAGAGAAATGTCGGATGCACCTGGATATAAGATACTCCTTCCACCGTCTCCATATGCTCCCGCATCATCTTCGTAATATCGGAACCTCTTACCGCATCCACCGGAAGCCGCATGGCAAGAAGCCCGTCTGTATACTCTCCAAAAGCTTCTCTGTTGAAGAAATTCCCCCAGCGCCCGATCATCTGTCCAGCCACCAGCCCCAATCCTGCCGTATCCATCAGAAGCGGTGCCGACAGCTTCTTGATCCGCGCAAATATGATAACCGTGATCACAGCCGCAATAACTCCGCCGTAGATCGCAAGCCCGCCCTGCCGGATATTAAAGATACTCAAAAGCTGATCCTTATACATATCCCAGGAGAAGACTACATAGTATATCCTTGCGCCGATTATGGCAAATATTACTGCATAGATCGCCAGATCATAGTAATCCTCCGGATTCTGCCCTGTCCATTTCGCTTCCAGCACAGCAATCAGGATGCCTGCCAGAATGCCAAAGCCTATAATGATTCCATAATATGCGATATCAAATCCAAATACACTTATATGATTCCCTACAGATTCCAGATGAATCCCGATATTGGGAAATTCTATGCTCGTGTGCATGTCTCAAGTCTTCCTTCCTATACGTTAAACCTAAACAGCATAATGTCCCCGTCTTTTACAACATAGTCCTTGCCTTCCAGTCTGATCAGTCCCTTCTCTTTCGCCGCACTGTGACTGCCGCATTCCATCAGATCGTCATAGGACACCACCTCTGCACGGATGAATCCCCGCTCGAAATCAGAGTGGATCTTCCCTGCCGCCTGGGGCGCTTTCGTTCCTTCCGTAATGGTCCACGCGCGTACCTCCGGCTCCCCTGCCGTCAGGTAACTGATCAGCCCAAGCAGACGATAGCTCGCCTTGATAAGCTTCTCAAGCCCCGACTCGGATAAGCCGAGATCCTCAAGAAACATCTTCTTCTCGTCATCCTCAAGCTCGGCAATCTCCTGCTCAATCTGAGCACACACCACGAATACTCCGCTCAACTCTTCTTCGGCGTACTCACGCACTTCCTGCACACCGCTGTTGGACACTCCGTCATCCGCCAGATCGTCTTCTGTCACATTAGCTGCATAGATCACGGGCTTATACGTAAGGAGATTATACCCCAGAAGCCACGCCTCTTCTTCCTCATCATCTGCGCCGTCAAATGTCTTGGCAAGCTTTCCCTCTTCCAGATGCGCCTTGATCTTCTCAAGAAGCGCCAGTTCTTTCGCCGCTGACTTATCATTTCTCGCTGACTTCGTGGTCTTGGCAATCCTTCTCTCCAAGATCTCAAGATCGGAGAAGATCAGCTCCAGATTGATAGTCTCGATGTCTCGAAGTGGATTAATGCTTCCGTCTACATGGACGATATTACTGTCCTCAAAACACCGCACCACATGGACGATCGCATCCACCTCGCGGATATTGGCAAGGAACTGGTTGCCCAGACCTTCCCCCTTGGAAGCTCCCTTTACCAGTCCCGCGATGTCTACGAATTCAATCGCGGCCGGTATGATCTTCTTCGTGTGATACATCTCTCCAAGTACATTCAGCCTCTCGTCCGGCACGGTCACAACGCCCACATTGGGATCGATCGTACAGAACGGATAATTGGCTGACTCTGCCCCTGCCTTGGTCAACGAATTAAATAATGTACTCTTTCCTACGTTGGGAAGTCCCACGATTCCTAGTTTCATTTTTTCTTTATCTCCTTTGGTTATTCTTATATTTTATAGGGTTTTCGTCTTTCAAGATTTTGGTTATGTACCAATGTATTTCCCACAATACCCCTTACAAACCTTTTCTGCTGCTCTAGCGTCAGTGCTTCCTTCTTCTGTGCAGGCTTCCCGATATCAGATTTTACCATTCCATTACGCGGATTTTTCATAATCACATCATCCTGATACTGCGAGTCTGCCAGCCACTGTCTGCACTCTTGTAATTTGCGGAATAATTTTTGCTTCCGTTGTCCGTATTTCGTAGTAAATCTTCCAACATAGAAGCCATCCGGCCTTTGGCTTATTCCAACGCCAAGCTCCTTTCCTTTTATGTCCTTTCCCATAGTAAAAGCTCCTTTCTGTCATAGAACAAGTTCTATGACTATCGCGGTGCTCCTCAAATGCTCATGCAAGCATGGCATTTTCATCGCTACTCGCGTAAAAAGAGCATTGATAGTATAGCATAGTAAGGCTCAAAAGTAAATTGCAGGATTTTATATTTCTACTATATCGCTCAGAAATTTATCAAATTCTCTACGCTTTACAAGTTTCTTCTTTCCCACATACAGTACAAATTTGCAATTTGGTATCTTTAGCAGTTCTTCTATCCGATTGATTCCGATATTGGAATATTCTGCGGCTTTCAGACTTAAAACACGAAAAGGACAGCCCAGACCAATTCCCTGCGGTCTGTAACTGCCCTTGCGCTGTGTTAGATAAAAAATCTAAAATCCCTGATTGTTCTGCAAACTAATTGTAGTACTAATAACATTACCTTTCTCGCAGCCAAGTTCAACTGTTGTAAAATTGTTTTTCGGTATATATCCAATATCATCAACAACCAATTGCCCTTGAATAGTCTTATCGCTTATATTTGATTTAAAAGTAACCTTCTCTTTAATCCAATCTGCACATTCTTTCGCTATTGCTTTTTGTGTCATTTCGTTTCTAAACCCTCATGCCCCACATTTGGCACCACCATAAATGAAACTGTGCAAGCGATAGGTTATTGAATTTGTTTTTGCCATTGTCTATACTATAACCAACGGCAAAGATCGTTTTAATTTTGGGCCTGCAGCCCGTTTTCTAAACTGATTTCAGGTACTCTCATTTGCACCACCACCTGTCCAGCCTCTTACGGCAGAAGGACGTACAGTAAAATGATAACAGACAGAGTACCGTGCCGTAAATTTACCCAGGAGGTGCCTTTATGGATAGAATTTACGACAATTGTTGTGGTATTGACGTGCACAAAAAACTCATCGTTGCCTGCTTTCGAAAAGGCAATAAGC
>CAJTRO010000032.1:0-2995 GCA_910579015.1 uncultured Dorea sp.
ATTTACAGACTCGTAAACCAGTCTGGAATAGTTGCCTGTTCCCCATATATATATTTTTCCCCTGCTCCCGTCCATGTTTTCTACCTCTTAAAAATTGAACAAATATATATTTGCAAACAAACTCTCTCTTTTTTTTATTTCCTGTATCACTTCTTCCTGATACTTCTTACTTACTCCAATAATAATACCGCTTTCATCATTCAAATTAATCTGATGTATCGAATATACTGGTACTTCTAAAACATTAACCGGGTTCTGTTTTACGTCGCTCACCAAAAATGCCGCGGGGACTTTTTGCACGCCATATAACATCTTTAAACATTTTTGCCCAATTTCTCCGGCTCCATAAATATAAATATATCTGTATTTATCGGCAAACTTTTTCAACGCATTTGATTGTGTTTCAAAGACATTGAGTTCTTTGATATCACTAATTCCAAAAGATGATTCCAATATATCAAATGCCATTTTTAAGGTTTTCTCAATATAGTCCATTCGTTTACCCGCATACCTGTCTGTCATTACCCATCCAGTATCATATCCAGCATCTTGTGCTACATATCCCAATACCCTTTCAATCGCATGACTTATGGTTCCATCATTTTTCATTGGCTCTTCATCAAAATCATCATATTCCCACTTTATTTCAAACAATTTTTTTAGCGCAGAAACTCTTGTCCAAAAAACAGTACCTAATGTTATTGGAGATTTATCAGCATTTAAATCACATACTAAATTCATCTTGCCAGCCAGCTTCTCAGTCATCTGAAAATTATCATACCAGGTATTCTCATAAGCTGCCCGCTGATGTTCGCCCAGCGGTGAAGGCGGTACAAGTAATCCTAAGTTTTCATTTTTCTTGAATAACTGTAATAAATTATCTATATAGATGCTGCTGCCAATCATATTCTCCCATAAGCACGTAATCCACATTTCATTATCGCTTTTGCTGTCTTCGCTTTTTTCTTTCTTATCGTGCAAAAAGCAAATATATTCATATTTTAATATTTCTTCACGACATGCAACCAAAAACGCACTTATATCACGTCCTCTGTTCGGCTTCTCAATTATTTTCCACCTTTTATTCTCTTTCTCAAGCTTCTGCTTCATCTGTTTACTTGAAACTGTAAAGAATATAGTAATGTTTTCTGGAATATTTTTAACATAATCCAAAAAAATATCGCTTGTGTCCAAATAGTATAAATGAATAAAAACAGCAATAGATCTTTTCGGCATCAAATCGGTATTATCAAAAATTCTTTTACCCATTGGTAAAATATAGTTCAGATTTTTTTTCGACTTTATGTCATATATATTCTCCATAATATTTACTCCTCTCTAGAGGAACCTTTTCTAACGTTCTTATATCTCATCCCATATATATGAATTTTTTACCAGAAAAGCAAACTTCTTCTTATACATTTGCTTTATCTCTTTAAAATTATCCTTCCCCCTTGCTTGAAAGCATATATCTTTTATAAGCTTAAGCAAAACAGAAAAGTCTTTTTGTTCAATAATTTTGTAATTTTCTTCCGAAAAAAATTTATTATATAGCGCTAAATCCAATTCATTCAGTATAAATCCATTTTTTTCAAGTGCAATTTTCTGAATTTCAGCATATTTTTGCTTACGTTTTTCTTTATATTCCACCTTGTTCATATAAGTATTCGTACTATTTTCTTGTGTATTTCTCCAATAAAGAAATATTTCAGACATTCCGGTTATTTTCCCGTGTATAGAACATTCCACCCAAAACAAGTAATCATCCATTCCCCAATAACCATCACGATATCGGATATTATGCATGTCAATAAATTCCTTACGATACATACAACTTCCATTTGGTACAACATCATTTACCATTAATTCTGCCTTTATAAAATATGGATTTTTTAAAGGATTAAAATATAATTCTTTAATGTTATTATTCTCATCTATCTCTTGACAGCTTCCAAACACAACGTCTATGTCTTTATTATTATCTAAAAAAAATACCTCTTTTTCTAATCTGTTTTTTATACTAATATCATCTGCATCCAGCAACGCAATATATGTTCCTTCTGATTCTTCTAATCCTCGATTCCGTGAAAAAACCATTCCACAATTGCACGCATTTTGGAGCAATCGAATTCTGGGATCATCATAGGATCTTATAATATCTATACTATTGTCTGTTGAAGCATCATCAATAATAATTAATTCAAAATCTTCATATGTCTGATTTAAAACAGATTCTATCGATTGTGCTATATACTTGCTTTTATTATAAGACGGCATAATAACAGAAACTCTTGGCATACCTCTTCTCTCCTCTCAAATCTCTAAACTATCCTATTCTTTTAATAATCTGTTCCTCATAGATAAAATCTATATCAATATCAGATGGACAGTGGTAACCGCTTAATTCAGCTACTCCTTTACCAGGAATTTCAATGCGGTCTTTTGCACCTCTTAAAAACCACTCATATTCATTATCAACTTGTCCAATGTCCAGCGCCTGTACACCTTCTCTTGCAACATCGTAAGCCAAGACAGTTGCTGTCGGTCCCAAAGACACCAAAACTAATTCATCTTCCGCTGCCGTCTCCTGTATTGTCTTTATTATTTCTCTATATCTAGTATAAGCATTTTTTTCCGGGCATAGAATCCTCCTGACTCGTCTTGCATTATCAAACAATCCGTTATCTATTCCCATTCTTGTATACTTTCCTTCTACTACCAATATCTCTCGGTTGTTCCATACTTTTTTTAACAGTTCAAAGATATATTTAGAATAAACTTTATCTTTATATAAGATATATGGCCTCGTCACATACGCATCATAATACACATGTTTTAAATCCAAAAATTCCATAATCTCTTTTCTTGTATTACCATATAAATACTGTCTAATCTCATCTGCCGCTTTTTCTGTATACTTTTCTAAACTGCCAAAATTATCAGCAACTGCAATCATTATATCCGGATGCCTGGAACGCACGATTTCTTTTAAACG
>CAJTRO010000032.1:3005-16502 GCA_910579015.1 uncultured Dorea sp.
CCTGAAAGACTGCTGTCTTGATTTTGAAACCAGGAACATTTTTTATTTCTCATAATATCAAATTCACCATCACCAAATCGACATAATGATAACTTCTTATCTATTATTAAATTTAACAGTTCTTCAGCACTTCTAACATTGGGCGCAGGTTTGACATACAATTCATAAGGTAAATTTTCTAATCGGGCTTTATACTTTTCTAACTCTTCTTCCAGTTCTAATATCCGTTTAGCATTGCAATCTATATACAATGATGTTTGCCTCGGCTTCCAAAAAATAATTATCTTACTATTATCAATTCCCATACTTTTACACTCATTTAATATCATCCTGTAATCTTTTGTTGATATTATTACAGCGTCAAATTCTGAGTGCCGCAATAAATCTGGCGAACTGATAACAAACTGATCTTCAATAAATTTACCTCTTTTATTGGGATCGCTGTCAATTACACCCAAAACCATGCAATAGTCTTTATTTACTGCATTGTATACTTTTGTGAACTGCTTTCCTGCCCCCCATATATATGCTTTTTTCATTTTTCTTGTCACCCTCATAACAACATCCATATATTTTACAGAACTAATTTAATAAAATAGCACTTCTTCCATTGAAACAATTGGTTTGTCTGTCTTTTTTCTCAAATCATTCATGATAATTTCAAAATCAGCCGCTAATGTTACCACTATTACATCGCAATCCGGCATTGGATCTGATAATCCAAAAATTGGAAGATCCCGGCTTAACAACCCCTGTCTTCTATCCATTGCCCCTACAATCTGCACTGAGGTCTTTCTCAACTCCTTACAAAAATGAATCCCTGTTGACGCATATCCATATATCAGTACTTTTTTATAATTATAATCTTTAAAATATTTATCAACGGTTCTTCCTTCCTCTTTCAGCGACAGCCATCTATCAAATATCTTATAGTAACTCTGATACTTATTCAGTTCCTTTTTCAGTATCATTTTTTCAGTATCATTATCACTCACCCCTCTCCTCTTTTTAATCTTTTTCCATTCATTCGCTATATCCAGCTCATTCATATTGCATTTTTCAACAACATTCTTAACTGCACTCAAATATTGATATTCAAATTTCTTATCTGGCTCCAGATAATTTCCTTCTCCCCACTCGTTCCATGCATCGATAAATAGAAATTCATTCCCCATACTTAAATTTTTAATAGCAAGATCATACAGATTTTTTTCAAACTTCTGTGGTGTTGCATCAATCAAATACCAGCCTTTTTTCCCTCTTCTAGGTGTTTCATCCTGATCTACAAACCCTCCAAAATACGTCTTGATCCCCTCTGCCTCCTGTGCCTTGATTACATTATCCCAGGCCTCTTGATAATCATAAGCAGAAACCTCACCATAATACTCTTTTTTCAACGCCATTCCGGTAATATCTGGTCTCGTATATGCCCACACTGCATGGTAAAGAATCGCATCAAGCCCGCTTTTTTTCACTGGAATGTTAACTCCAATGGCATAAAGCCCATTAAATCCTTTTTGGCACAGCAGTTCACTCCACAATTGAACCATCCCGTCCAACTGTGTAATATCATCTGGTCTGTAAAATAGAAAAACAGGTTTATTATCAACTTTAATATATCTGCTATCACAAAAAAAAGGGAGCAAATACTCAAAATGCTTCTCCCATTCTTCTTTTCCTCCGTAGCTTTGTTCCAAGAGAATTGTCTGCCCCTTATCGTTTCTCTTCTCAAATTTTTCTGCCCAAGGCGTATTGTGATATAAATTACTCCAGGTTCTTGCCCAGGTTTCATTTGCCCAGCACAAACAAAACGGAATATCAATATCTGTCCATCGCAAAAAATTTTCTAATGGTTTTTCTAATATCTTTCTGCCATCCTTAAAATAATAGTGATACATGCAAAAACCGCCTACTCCATATTCGCAAGCCAGGTCTGCCTGCCACTGCATACTCTCCTTTTGTGCCAGATCATAATAATTATCATTTAACGGCTCTCTTGGCTGATATTGGTTATCTGCATATCTTTCTGCCGCTTTTACTGCCATCCAATCTGTAAATCCTTCGCCCCACCATTCATCATTCTCTGGAACCCTATGATATTGAGGCAGATAAAACGCTATAGGCTTTATTGATTTCATGATTATCGACTCCTCCTTATTTTCGTGCCGCCACAGAAATAATTACTGGATATTGCTCGTCATTATATGTGAAATCTTCTTCTTCTAAATCTTCTACACATAATCCATACAGCATTGCCACAGCAATCTTTACATTTCCATATGAGCAGATCTCAACCTTATCTTTTTCAAAGTATTTAATGAACAGCTGTTCAATTGACTGAAGTGTGAATCTCCAATATTCTCCCCAATTATGATAATCATATAAGGATATCTGCGCAATTCCCGCTACAGTAACCAGTGACGTTCCTCCCGGCTTTAACAATTTATATATATTTTTGATTACAGAATCTATATCATATATAAATTGTACTGTTTGTGTGCATATTAAACAGTCAACACTATCACCATTAATTCCTTCTCCAGTTGCTAAATTCCCCTTAATAACATCCTTTCCCCATCCATTGACATGTAATGCATAAGCGTGCGTAATCTCTTTCCCGTACTGATAGGTATATGTATGCTCCGCAATTTCCATAACATCTCCCTGGATTACTTGTGAATTTTTTTCCATAAATTTTTCAATATAATACCTGTCTACAGCCTTGCCGCGCTCTAATCCTACCCGCCTGCTAACAGGTACCATCGGCATTTGGGCCAGTAACTCAATATATGGATTTTCTTTCTTATATATTTCTCTAACTATTTTCTTATATCCTTTTTCATCAGAAAAACTATACTCTTCCCCGCCATAACATAAAATAATTTGACCATTCCTTGACTGTATATCTTTTTCCTTGGAAACAATCCTTTCTGAGTCATCATAATAGGGTTTCAAGTTTACGCCAAAATATATCCTCTTTTCGTCAACTCCCAATTCTAGCAATTGCCTCCACATATCAATAAATCTTGCAGCCATGAGGATAATCGGATACTTCGGAAGCTGATCTATATATCGAGGATTAAAAACTTTCACACCATTATCTGTTTCTGCTTCATTAACCATATTATCTAAAAAAGCGGCAATATTATATCTTTTTTTTATTGATTTCTCCTTGCTATGGTAATAATAACCTCTGCCAAATATTATAATATCTTCCATCACTTTTCCCTATCTAAATTTATTTAAGAAAACTTTACGAATTCTCTTTTGTGACAAATATTCATGAATTGAAAAAGCCGTATATTTCAAATCAATTACCTCCAACATTCCCGCTTTGTTATAAGTATGAATTCCGATAAACTTTTTGCTCCAATCTCCTTCTATATCACTTGCAGAGATCCGCCTTATCTCTTTTTCTTCATATTGAGGCCAAACAGATTTGATTTCACTAAATACCAGTCCGCTTCCATAACCGCCCTTGCTGTCTTGTGATACTCGTATAATCTTATCACCTTCATAAATTATTTTACCGCCCGGCCTTGCAATGCTTATGTCTTCGGAAATAATCTGTGGATCTGATAATTTACATCCTTCCTCTATTTTATATAGAAGAAGAACTCCTTCTGTTGTATTGAGAGCATGTTTATATGTAAATAAATAATTCTCATTGTTATACTTCAAAAATGTAGAGTCTGCATATTTACCATTTTGTAACAGGGTACATACTTTTTCCCATTTGTCTGGAAAATTTAGCAATTTGTATATTACAACTTCTCCCAGTTGATATGACTCGGGACACATGTATATATTATCATCATATAAAAAAACGTTAGGATAAGATAAATGCCAGTGCCTGTCCATACTCACTTTCCAGTCAGTAAATCTCCCATCCTTATAACAACAATATCCTATTACACCATTACGTTCTGTCTTATAAAGAAAAAGCTCTGCAAACAGGTACATCTGCCCATCATACTCGATTACAAACGGGTCCGCCGCCCATCCCCAGGGTGGATTAGGGATAAGCTTATATTTTTCCATTCCTGGCATTCTATATGCAATTTGCCATCGATTAAATATATATTTTTTCTTCAATATTTCCCTCTTTCAAGAATTCAAATATTATTTTCAATATTACCCTGAGAATTTCGCAACGCTTCTCTATACCGCTCAAAAGCCTCTTTCTCTGCCTTACTTATCCATCCCCACTCACCGTGATGAATAGAGATTGTATTTTCCGTAAAATTATCCGCCAATCCGCTGATACCTGTAGGCGACATTACTTCAGACGGATATATAACAACATTATTTTTCATCTGATATTTATTTTCCAACGAAAAACCATACTTCACCAATACCGGATGTTGGTACTCCTGACACGGTGTCAAATTCATTCTTCCATCGTTTCGATAAAACGATTTATCGTCATAATAATCTCTTAATTCTTTTATAAGCGGATGTGCCTTTACCGCCCCTATCCCTACACCAGATGCAATCATATAATTTGCATATGCACCCATGAACATTTCATCGTTTATCATTTTATCCAGCGATGCAATTAATTCCACATCTGTATCCAAATATATACCGCCTTCTTGATAAATAACATCCAATCGCGCATAATCTGAAACAAATCCCCATTTTTTACTTCTATATGCTTCTTTTATATATTTGATTTTATTTCGGAATTTTCGGCTCTCCCTGCGAAAAACTGAAATCTATACGCTCGTAATAATCGCCCAAGAGTACCGATAAATAGCATTGAAGTCCCTTTAACTGGGGAATATTATTCAGCTGTTCCACAATACTCCATGCATAAAAAGTAGGTGTAATTAATAATAAAACTCTATCACTTCCTACTCCTAGTACATATTCCACAAATTCTTTTATATCTATTATCTTGTATGTTTTTCCACATATAACCATATTAGTTTTTTGGATTTGGAGATTATTATCCACAATGGCAGTGATGTTTAGACCCTTGCAATATGTATTCACTGCAGCTCTGGCCTTTTTCCCAGCCCCAAAAAGAAATAATAATTTTTCTTTCGCGTTATTATAAAATTGTTTTTCACTGCCATTCACTATTTTAATCATACCCGCTCCTATCATGTATTAGCCTTTGTTACATTAATGCTGCTAACAGGATGGCTTTTTCTCTGTTCTATCGGAGGAAGTTCCATATAATTACCGAACTTAAAGTTCAAATAGCTGTCATAATCTTTAATTCCCTGAAATACTTTCCCTTCAAATTCAATATTCATACTATTTTCATACCAGTTTCTATAGTATCCATATTCACTATTCGGCGTAGGGAACATTAATATTCGAACCATTCTCGTCTTTTTACAATTTGCTCTATGAATCATACGGTGATAATAGCGGAACACATATTTCTCCGGAATCAGCCCGAGTACTTTATATACTTGTCTTTTCCCCCTATTTTTCTCTGCTATCATTCCTACTCTTGACCATAATATTTTCCTAATACAAAAACATTCAAAATTTTTAATGCTTCTCAGAAAATAATTATCCGGAACTCCATCCAAGGGAAATATATCTATAAACACTCCTTGCATATAAGGCATATGCTCTTGGTGCTCTCTTAAAAAAAGAGTTCCTTTTTTACGAAGTTTCCCATACCCCCACCTGTATCCCTTCGTATTTCTGTGATCCTGAAATACGTACTGCGATCTATCAAGTTCCTTTATACAAGCCTTGCGAAACTTTTCATATTCTGAACGAACTAAGGCTACATCTGCGTCATCATCCCATGGTATATACCCGCCGTGTCTGACAGCACCAAGCAATGTTCCTGCGATAATGTTATAATGAATGTTACATTTTTTACATATCCGGTCAACTTCTATTAGTAGTTCCAATTGTATCATTTGAACCTGACGAAGCAGCTCATCATTTAACTGTACCATGTTTACTCCTTAACCTGTTACAAATATCTTTCTGGTTCATTTAAAAACACATCTGTAATTCCCTGCTGTTCAAGCTTATCTAACTCCAATTTAACTCCGGTCGGCTTTTCCGGGTAAAGGTGCCCTGTAAACCACGCACGAACCTTATAACCTTCAAGTCTCTCTTTTGTGAAATCCATTCCTTTCCAATATGGATGCAGTGCCTCTGCCCCACATCCGCCTTTCAGCTTATACCAGCAATCCGACACATTCGTATCCAAAATCCCAGTTTCTGCTTTTAAATCAAGATTCTTAATCTTCTCAATCGACAACGCACTAAAAGAAGAATAAACCACATTGTCTTGCAAATCATAACTATGGATAAGCTCTATAATCTTTTCTTCCATTCCCTTATATGGAAATACACTGTTTTTCAATTCAATATTAAGTTTCAAGCCATCTTTCAGTTTGTCTTTAAGCAAATCTAAGACTTCCTCTGCCACCGGTATCTTCTCATATTTCCCGTGTCCCGCATGAATCCGCAGTCTTCTTAATTCGGCTAATGTACACTGCCTCAGTTCACCGATTCCATCCGTAGTCCGATCTACTCTTTCATCATGACAAACTACCAAGTGTCCGTCTTTTGTAAGTTGAATATCCAATTCAATACCGGTAAGCCCTTCTATTTCCGCTGCTTTCTGAAATGCCAGCAGTGTATTCTCTGGATACATCTGACTACACCCTCTATGAGCCCATATTTTCACAATATCGATTCTCCTTTAAGAAACCTTCTATTATTCCAGCCATAGCTATGGATTCTCCTCGCGTCAGCTTAAATTCATTCTTACTGCTGCCATTAATCATGGACAAGAAATCACTAATCTCGTAACGCAATCCATCTCCAAGAAAACAATCCGAAAATTTTTCTACTTTTCCCGGATCTTCAAAATGAACTTCAAAATACTTGGTCTTCCACCACGGAGCTTCTGCTACAATATATCCTTTTGTCCCTGCAATCATAAGTCTGCCTTCCGCCTTCACGCCAAGTCCGCATGTTGCCGTTGCCATACCATTGGGATACTTAAAAAAGGCTTTGGTAAATATATCAAGACCTTTCTCATCTTTAACCGTTTGAAATACAAGCTGTTCATACTCCCTGCCAAGCAGCTTAATAACGGGCAGCATAACATAACTCCCAAGTTCTGTAAAACTTCCCCCGCATTTGATATCTGTTAATTCTCTCGATTCCAAATCTTCCAGCTTTGTGAAACAAGCTTCTATATCCCGCACACTTCCTATCATACCACTGCAGGCAACACCCAGAAGATTCGCAAACCCCGGGCAATACGCTGTCTTAATCCCTTCAACCAAAACCAAGTCTTTACTTTTTGCATAATTAAATAATTCTTCTGCCTGGCTTCGTTCCAATACCATGGGCTTCTCACAAAGCACATGCTTTCCATGGTCTATTGCAGATTTTATATATCCGTAATGAGTGTCATGCGGAGAAGCAACGTATACAGCATCTACCATCTCATAAAACTCTTCCAGTTTTTCATATGCATCAATTTCCCATTTTTTTGCAAACCGACGCGCACTCTCTTGATGTGGATTAAATACACCTTGTACACTCACTCCACTTACAAGTTTTGCTTCCGGAATAAACCTTTCAGCAATTCTCCCTGTACCTATAATCCCAATTCGTTGAATACGCTTATTTCGGGTACGCAGCATTGTGCTCGAAATATTTTTCGTTCTTTCAAGATATACTACTTCACAATAATCCTTCAGATAATCAAATTGTCCTGTCCAATCTGAACCAACTGTAAATATATCTATCTGATACTTCTGAATATCACGAAACTTCTGTCCTGTTGATTCCTCGATAATAATCTCATCAGCAAATCCGGTTTTCTTCACATTATCAATCCTTGTCATCAAGGAATCTATAACATTCAGCTTCCCTCTCGTCCGGTCATACTCTTCTGTAGTAACTCCTACAATCAGATAATCTCCAAGTTGTTTTGCCCTTTGAAGAAGCCTATAATGTCCTTCATGAAACAAATCATATGTACCATATGTAATGACCTTCGTCATCTCCTCAATCTCCTCTCATCATAAACCACTCTGGGCAATGTATATCTATTAGATTAACAGAATATATAAATCTCCAGATTTTAGTCTTAACGTCCTGATATTTCCCATCGTGTGAACAGATGTGTTTTCTCTCCACAAGTTCCATCGCTATTTGCGGCAATCTCACAATATGCACGAAGCTGCCTTTCTTTATCGAATGCATCTCCTATAAGCGTTCCATTCACAAAATCAGTCAGTGTATTAAACGCATTTTCTTCACATGCATATTGCAGCCATTCGGAATTCTCATGAAAACCAGGCTCATGCTTTTTTAACTCTTCCTGACTAAATTTGACTGGTATCTCTTTGAATTCTTCTGTTTCCATATTGATAAAATAGAGTTTCCTATCAAAAATAGAAAATAAAAGATATTCATTTTCATTGCACTCCCATGAAGGACGAAGAAAATAACTCTTCTCCCGAGAAAGGAAATACTCGTTTTCCCATCTTACTGGAAGTTCCATAGGCGGCTTCCATTCGCTCATTTCTCCCGTCCTCTTATTAAGACGCACAAACATATTCGCCCATTGCGGCGGGAAATAAACATATTCGCCGCAAAATGCAGGTATACTAAATGGTAATTGCGAACATTGGTATCCATACATCATGTGTTTACAAACTAAACCCTCCGGGTAATCTGCATACTCTTGTATCTCGCCTGTAACCGTATTCCACCTTGTAATCACATGCCCATCATACGGCAACAGCCACAAATCCTTATCGTTTGGTATCAATACTTTACAGCCGCAAGTGTGGCTGATATCTAAAGATATAAGCCTTTCTTCACACGTCTCTACGTCAATTTCTAACAGTTGATTATTAGTCGGCGATGCAAGATACAAGTATCCATTATATATGCATCCGCCTCCAATCCGCTTTTCACCATCTACATATTTGATAAATACGTCCAGGTTTTGATCCAAATAGCAAACTTTATCTTTCTCCGTATCATACTTTACAATAGCCGGATAATTATTCGGTATAAGAAATATATATCCCTTCCAATTAAACGCATCATAAAAAGCACCTGCTTGTCCAAAGTCTCCTGCCAAAACCAGCTGTTTCTCTATCTTTCCATCATTAATTACAAGAATATCCCGCGCATTCGCCGGGCATACATAATGCTTTTCTCCTATTGTAATAACCTGCAAATAATAACTTCCATAAGCATAATTAGACAAATCACAGAAAAATTTATAATTAAAATCTTTATTTTCCGAGTAATACAGCTTATTCCCCTGCGTAATCATCCACTGAGCATTTCCATATACGCTGAACCCGGCTATAATTTTTCCTCTCCAATCATCTGTTTCCGGCAAACTATGAATAGTATTATCCAAAATAAATACTGGTTTCCCCGCTATGCCAAATAATGATGCTACAGAAGTTGCCGCATCCCCAATATACGCGTCACAAACTGCAATAGTAGCCGCTATATCTGATGTATCATCATATATTCCCAGATTATTCTTCAAAAAATATCTTTTCAACTCATCATATTCCTGTTTTTCCTGCAGCCGCATAGAAGCCATAGTTGATTCCAGAAGCGGATGAGGCCGCCACAATAAACAAATATCATCTCTGCCTTTAAAGCATTCAAAAACATATTTCATCTTTTTCAAAAAAGCTTCTGTTTCTCCAAGCATTCCATTGATACTGGTATTATAGAAATATACCTTTCTGCCATCCAATTTTTCTTTCCAACTATCAGGCGGTTCTGGCGGATTATTGCATATTCGTATAATCCTGTCAAACTTAGGCGAGCCCAATGCCTTAAACTTATTATCTGGCAATGCAAAATCAAAAAATCTGCGGTATTTCTCTGCCTGTATAATAATATAGTCAGCATGATAATATGCCGGGCAGAACATCTGTGCCTCTGACATCCCTCCTGAAGTAGAATAATATGGTATATAAACTAATGTGTCAGTGTGTTTTTTCAATTCCTTGGAATAATACCGAGGATCGATAGAGGTAACATAATTATAGTCATCATACGGATTATGTATATATATGATATCAGGTCTGCGTTTTTCCAAACTGTAATTATCGTAATATATAACCGGAACATAGTCCGGCATCTCGCCGCCTTCATAATGATAACTGCCCAATGAGCCATCCGGATTACGCTCATAATAGGGAATCGGCACAACATATGCATCACAGTTCTCGTCTGCATCTGCGGCCATCCATACACTTTCTAGAGAATCCCACATAGATACCTTATATGGTAAAAAGACTATCTCTAACCGCTCTTTGATATCCGCTTTCACACTGTTTTCAACATAAATCAACTGCTTATGTAATCTCTTGTAGATCTTATTTGCCTTAATTTCTTTCCCCTGGGCAATCTCGTCATAAATCAGATATAATAGTTCACAGTAATCTTCCAGGATCGGAATAACCGGGCAAGCATCTCCTTCTTCAGCTTCAATCAGGCCGCCTAACTGAATCGTTCCATTTTGACATTCTCCTAAAATCTCTTGCGCCAGATCTATATGATTACTCTCAATCTGTTTTCTCACCTCATCATGTGCCTGATGAAGTGTCTTAATAAATTCTTCAACCTGTCTTTTTTCCCGTCTTCTCATTAATAATCCTTATTTAATATAATATATAAACTAAATTATATCTCTACCTTTCTTGATACCTATCTTCCTACTGTCACTAACTAAAAAGCAAAGATAGGTATCATTTTACAACATGCTTTGTATGAATTCAATAGGGTTCCTTTTCCATATCTATTCCTAGGGCATAATCCTCCACACAACCTTAATCTGCGGCTTCGCATCCATCGCCCCAGACCAGTCGCCATTTCTATTCGCCGCTCCTGTTAACTGGAAAGAATATGTTCCAAACTCAATCCCACTCGTATCACCTGTCAACCCATAAGTATATTCCCCGCTCTCACTGTTATACCCATACTCATAAGCCCCTTCCGGCGCCGCTCCTATCGCGGCCTCCACAGATATACCATCTGCTCCTATCGGCATTTCATTCACTCCATCCACCAGCGCCATATAGATACTTGCACCAGCATCATCTTTGAATTCTTTGTCCTCTGTCAGCACAATCCCGTCAAGCGAGGATTCTTCTACACTGATATCCACTGACACATTAATTGCCTTAGAACTCATATTCGTAATCGTAACAGGATCACTCATGTTACTGTAATCCGCCTCAGCCGTACTATCCGACCGCTGAAAAAAGAGTGTAGAATTCTCCTGGAAGCTCTTCCCCTCATACGCCGCACCATTCGTATGATTCAACAGTCCATACGGATCTATGATAAAATCAAATATCTCATCCGTAACAGCCGGCAGAACCACCTCGTACACATCTGTGTTAATACTGCCTTCCACTTCGCCAACGCCCGTCTCACTTCCCGAACCCAGCTCTTCTGCAGCTACTGATGCCGGAAATCCCGCAGCCACAGCCAATGCTAATATAATTAAAGTAAATCTTCTGGAATTATGTTTCATTATCCTTCCTCCTCTGCTGCCCGATCATCTCTTAACTCAAAAACTGCACAAACGATTTCCCAAACACTCTCCTTAATCAAGGAACTGCATAAATAATTCCTCGAAACTCTCCACAAAGCAGATCATATCTTAGATTCGTCAATCCTTCAACGGATACCATAATTTATATATCGACATTTTCGGTTATTTCTTTAGTTGCCCTTTACAAAATTACCAATCACAGCAATACCCTATCTGCGCCGCATTATCTACGCGACAATCTCCACATCCTGTATCATCACCGGCATCCCCGCCGACTGACACAACTGCACCAAACTGCTGTGATCCCCATAATAAGCGTCACTGAGCGCAATCGCCCGGTCAAGCTCGGCGGAATCATCATAGATTCCCCAGCCTTCCGTCTTATACTCTTCCACCAGCTTCTCATACTCTTCCCACAACTGCGGGCGCATAGACTCTATCGTCGCCTTGATCAGCGGATGCGGACGCCACAGCAGCGCCACATCTTCCACGCTCTCCTTAAACGTCTCGAACACAGAACTCATCTTCGCAAGCATCTTCTCATCATGCTGCAGCAAAGATGTCACACTGGTATTATACAGGATGACCTTCTTCCGGCTTCCATCCGGCTTCTTAAGAATCGACAGCCATTCATCAGGGATCTCGCAATCCTCCTCAGACGTCCCTGCCACCTTATCCATCTTAGGAGAGCCAAGCCCAAGAATCTTCTTCTCCCACTGACTGCGGGTATTCTCCCCTGCCGCCTCTGACAATATCTCAATATACGCCTTCCGCATATCCTCCGATTGCACGATAACCACATCGGCATTAAGCACTCCCGGAGTAATGCAAAAATGCTCGATCCCTTTAAGGGCTTCTTTATTCTCAGGATCGACCTCTCCAAGCACAAAGTAGGGAATATAGACTAATTTTTCCGTATACTGCTTTAAGTTCTTAGAATAAAACTTCGGAGCAACACTCGTCACATAGTTGCTGTCATCATAGGGATTATGGATGAAGATCATGTCCGGTTCACGCACAGAGATATCGTAATCGTCATAATGCGTGATCGGAACATATGCCGGATACTGGCCGCCCTCATAGTGCATCTCCTTAAAACTGCCGTCAGAATTCCTGTCAAAGTATGGGATCGGTATGACATAAGCATCACAGTCCGGATCTTCATCTGCCGCCTTCCACACACTCTCCAGCGAATCCCACATTGAAGCTTTATATGGAAGGAATACGACCTCTCTGCGCTCCGGGATATCGTTCTTCACACTGTTCCCCATCCGGATCAGAGACTTTTTCAGTGCCTTATACGCCTGATTCGCATTCACTGGCTGATTCTGACTAATCTTCTCATAGAACTGATATACAATTTCACAATACTCTTCTATAATAGGAATTGTAACAAAATCTTCCCCTTCTACGGCCTCGATGATCTCTCCTAATTTAATGGCGCATTCCTGGCACTGTGAAAGTAAATCCAGCGACGCCTCACTGTTCCTTGTCTCTATCGTCTTCTTTATCCCGTCATGTGCCCGGCCGAGCAGCTTAATAAAATCCTCAGCCTGCTTCTTCTGCTTTTTTGTCATATCTATGTCCTCTCCCGCTTATTCTCCACTATCCCGTTCCCAGGAACAGGCATATACTCTTTTTCAGATAATATATGCCCAATCTCTATAATCGTATCCTTTGCAAATACACTCACCGCCAACGTCCCTACCGTTTGTCCGCTTTTCTAAGTGTAATATAAAGTCTACCGAAATACAAGCACCTGAAAGCCAAAAAGGATTGCCATATCAAAATACTCCCCGATACAGCAACCTCTTTCTCCTTCGCTTCTTTCGCTCCATATTCCAAACCTTCCGACAGCTTATGCTCTCTGCCAATCATCACAGAAGCGCTTGCCGTATCTGCCAGCCTGCATCTTCCGCGGTTTCCCTTCCGCCTTCCCAGCTTTTGAC
>CAJTRO010000032.1:16512-43026 GCA_910579015.1 uncultured Dorea sp.
GCCTTCGCTTTCCCCGCAGGCTTTGCCGTCTTCCCGGCGCCCGCCGGCCTTGCCGTTCTCGCACTGCCCGCAGGCTTTGCCGTCTTCGCGCTCCCCGCCGGTCTTGCAGACTTCGCCGTCTTCACCGCTCTTCCCGACGCTTTCGCCGGGGCCTCGTCCCCGGCATCTCCTATGCCGACAGCAGACGCCTCGTCTCCTTCGCCCTCGCCTTCAGCGTCTTCGTCCTCTCTGGCGGCCGCTTCCTCGCGCGCTCTGCGCTCGGCTTCTCTGGCCTCTTCCGCTTCCCTCACCTTATCCGGATTGTATCTCAGGAAATATGCATAGATATCTACGATCGCCTGGTACAGCTCCTCCGGGATCGCCGTTCCGAGATCAAGCTGAGTCAGCACGGTTGCCAGCGAATTGTCCTCGTATACTGGCACACCGTTCTCATTGGCCACCTCCACGATCCTCTCCGCCATATATCCAAGCCCCGACGCAACGATCACCGGCGCTATATCTCTGTTCTCGTCATACCTGAGCGCAACTGCTTTCTTGTTCATGACATCATCATATTGTGACATTGATAGAATTTCTCCTTTCGAATATCTTCGGGAAAGCGGCGGACACCTGGATCGGAACCTTATTCTGCTCTACGGCAAGATACTCAAGATCCAGATTATTCCTGCTCATGATCTTGCGGATATTCTCACGGATATCTCTCTCATGCTTAGACAGCTCATCCGGATAATGGATCAGCATGTCTATCTTTCCCTTCTCATAATACAACATCATGTCAAAAAAGCCAACATCTTTCATGTCAAATTTAATAAGCAGCTTTATGCCCCGCTCCTTCGAGCCGGGATTGCCGGACTCTTCATCCGGATCAACCCACATCTCGGAGAACATCGGAACACCGTCCAGGATCACCGGCAGCATCACATGCATCAACGGCATGTACACGCTCTCGTTCACCAGCATACTCCTCATGACGTTCACAAACGCCTCCCGGTTCTCTATGCCTGCCTCGCCCTTCACGCCTGCCCTGATGATATTCAGAAGCTTGTCGGTCAGCTCGTTCTTTCCCGCCGCCCGGTCATAATCCACATTCGCCAGCATATCCCGGAAATCCTTCGCCGACATGCCCTTGAAATGCTTCTGGAAGGTCGGGAAATCCATCAGCCGCTGGAATGCCTGCACTACGCTGTCGAGGCTTCCGCTCTCATATCTGGCCGTATTGAACGCCACAAGCGTAACCAGGTCGCGAAGCTTCCCAAGCTCCCGGTTATCCGCCACATATTTCCCCATATAAGGAATGATCTCTTCCTTTAATAATCTTGTATTCGCCGCATTGGAATCAAGAGAATACGGCTTGAGCTTCATCGCAAGTCTCTGAAGCCCCTCCCTGTCGTTCCGGAACATGCGGGCCTCGATCTCTTCCAGCGTCCCCTTGATATTCTGCAAGAGATGCTTGTTGGACGACATATCGTTATACCGCTTCAGAAGTTCCAGCACGCCGGCCTTAAGCTCAACGGTCGTCGCCTCGCCCATGATCTGGCGCAGCACGTCAAAAAGCGGTCCCTGCATACGGTTCGCTCCCGCCATCTGGGACTTCAGAAATTCACTCAGCTTCTCCGGCGACATCTCGAGCATCTGGAAAAACGCCTGGATATCTGCGGCCGTGCCCTTTCCGATCCCGGATTCTACCACATTGGCCATTCCTCCGAAGATCATCTTGCTCATAATCTCGTTCAGGCTCGGCAGATCTCTTAACGACTGTACGAAGCTTCCGAAATTAGATTCATACGAGATGCCCTTCTGACCGCCGTCGTCACTGTTGGGATCGGTCCTTCCGTCCGCTCTTCCTACCCGGTTCGCCTCCACAGGATTCTTGATGCTCAGATCCTGTGCCTGCTGGGCCGGCGTCTGCTTGTTGTTGATCGAGTTATTGTCATATCCGACGGTTGGGGTTGTTACTTTTAAAATATTTGACATTTTTTCACCTACTCTATAATTTACTCTTATCCTTTCACGCCATTATGACGATATACATAAAAATAATACTTTTTAAACATATCAACATTAATAGATAAGGCGGTACTAAGATTATGGATAACATGCTTGAAATGTATCTTTATGAGACAAACACTCTTATGGAACAATTGGATGAACTTTTGATAGAAGCCGAGAAGAATGCAACCTTCACAACGAATGACGTGAATGAGATCTTCCGTATCATGCATACTATCAAGGGTTCATCTGCCATGATGGAGTTCTCTACACTGATGGAGATCGCCCACCATATAGAAGATCTGTTCTTCTATATCCGTGAAAACGGAATGGATTCTTTAGATGAATCTCACAAGAATGACCTGTTCAATCTAATGTTTCAGTCTACGGACGCTCTTCGCGTGGAGGTCGAAAAGATCGAAAACGATGAGCCTCTTAGCACTAATATCGACCAGATCATTGCAAATATTAATAGTTTTTTGGAAAAAATCAGTTCTTCCGGCGATAGTTCTTCGGATACTCCTTCTAAGGAGAGTAATGAGGCTGCCGCCAGCGCTCCGGCTGCCGACGCACAGACAATTGCCGTCATCAATCAGGAGCTTGCCGGCTGTCCTAACAGCAGTATGCCTTATTTCATCCGGATTCATTTCGAAGAAGGTTCCGGCATGGAGAATCTGCGCGCCTTCATGACCATTACCGCTCTGAACGAGATCGACCTTCAGTTTGAACACTATCCGGAGGATGTAGAGACGAATTCCGAGACAAGCGAGACGATCATCGACCACGGCTTTTTTATTGCGCTTGCCACACCGGAAGATGTAGAGAAAGCAGTGCAGGTAATTAAGTTACAGAATAGTATACACACCTATGAAGTAATAGAGAACGCCACAGTAAAAGGCGGTCAGGAGGCTTCTGCCACATCCGGACAGTCTGCCGGCCAGGCAGCTCCGGTTACATCTCAGGCGGCTCCGGCCGCATCCCAGGCGGCTCCGGCAAGCCAGACAGCCGCGGCTCCTGCTTCTGCCGGACAGCCCGCTTCTGCCGGACAGTCGGCCGCAACTCCGGTTGCCGCACACACCGGCGCTCCGGTTAAGCAGAGCCTGATCAGTGTTAACCTGTCGAAGCTTGACAGCCTGGTGGCGATTGTAGGAGAGATCGTAATTACGGAATCCATGGTTACATCTTCTCCCGACCTTCAGAATCTGAAGCTTGATAATTTCATGAAATCCGCGCGTCAGCTGCGCAAGCTGACCGATGACCTTCAGGATATTGCCATGTCTCTTCGAATGGTTCCGCTGTCCGGCACCTTCCAGAAGATGAACCGCATCGTCCGGGATATGAAGAAGAAGCTGAACAAGGATGTCCGCCTGACACTCGTCGGCGAGAATACCGAGGTAGATAAGACCGTTGTGGACAGCATCGGCGATCCGATCATGCATATTGTCCGTAATTCCATGGACCACGGTGTTGAGACCACCGCCGAAGAACGTATCGCGGCAGGCAAGGATCCGCAGGCAGAGATCATCCTCTCCGCGGCACACACCGGAAGCGAGGTTATCATTTCTATTACTGACGACGGGCAGGGTATGGATCCGGATAAGATTCTTGCCAAGGCAGAGCGCAACGGCATCCTCACCAAACCTGCCAGTGATTATTCGAAGAAGGAGATCCTCTCTCTTCTGATGCTGCCGGGCTTCTCTACGAATGAAGAAGTAACCGAGTTCTCCGGCCGAGGCGTGGGTATGGACGTTGTTAAGAAGAATGTAGAATCAGTAGGCGGTACGATTTCTATCACAAGCGAGCTTGGCAAGGGAAGCTGTACAACTCTTAAGATCCCGCTTACCATGGCGATCACAGACGGTATGGAGGTTTCCGTAGGCAATTCCATGTTTACCATTCCGATCGCCAATATCCGCCAGTCCTTCAAGCCGCAGAAGGAGGAAGTGATTCTGGATGCCAGCGGCAATGAGATCATCAAGTGCCTGGATGCATTCTATCCTATTATAAGGATACATGAATTATATAATATTGAAACTGACGTCACCAACATCGAGGACGGTATCCTGATCTGGGTTGAGACAGCTGATAAGTCTTACTGCCTGTTCGTGGATGAGCTTCTCGGTGAACAGCAGGTGGTTGTGAAGCCGCTCTCACCGTTCCTTGGCAACTTCAATATCAAGAATTCAGGAATCGGCGGCTGCACGATCCTGGGAGACGGCAACATCAGCCTGATCCTGGATATCGGCAACTTATACGCAGCGACTCAGGGCTTATATTAAAGTGTACGAAAAACTGGAGGAATAATTATGTCAGCAGATACAGTAAATACAGCAAACGAAGTTATAGAAGATGGAGCGCCGGTTTCTACCGAGCGTTTCCTGACATTCAGTTCGGACGGACTCAATATCGGCGTCAGTACGAATTATGTTATAGAGATCATCACGAACCACACGATCACCATGGTTCCCCTTGTTCCTGATTACGTGAAGGGAATCATCAACCTGAGAGGCCAGATCATACCGATCATTGATATCCGTCTGCGTATGGGAAAGCCCTCTATTGAATATACGAGTTCAACCTGCATCATCGTACTGAACATCAACTCCATCTATATCGGTATTATCGTAGATGCGGTACAGCAGGTAATGGACATTGACCAGAGCAAGATCTCCCCTGTTCCGGTCGAGAATCAGCAGGAGTTGATCAACGGAATGATCTCTTCAACTGATCGTTCGGTCATCCTGTTCCTGGATTGCGAACAGCTCGTCCAGACATATTAACCTACAAAGGAGTTACACTATGTTAGAAATAAAAGACCGTGATTTTCAACGTTTAGTTACATTCGTACATCAGAATTATGGAATAGATCTGTCAAAGAAGCGCCAGCTGATCGTCGGCCGGCTCTCCAACACGATATTATCCATGGGATTTTCTTCTTTCGAAGAGTATATAGAGAATCTGCTTACGAACAAGAGGCCGGAAGATCTGGAACTGATGTTGAATAAACTTACCACCAATTATACATTTTTCATGAGGGAAGGCGCTCACTTTGAATTATTCAAGGATACGATCCTCCCTTATCTGGTGGAGACGAAGAAGGATAAGGTCCTCAGTATATGGAGTGCGGCCTGCTCTTCCGGCGAAGAGCCTTACACGATTTCCATGATCATAAAGGAATTCTTCGGCGCCAAGGCTTCCGCGTGGGATACCAGAGTCCTCGCGACCGACATATCACAGAATGCTCTGATCGCCGCGAAGAATGCCGTCTATGATGAAGAGTCTCTTAAGGAGCTTTCACCGACATGGAAGTCCAAGTATTTCCGCTCCGCAGGCGCTCCCGGCACATATACCGTCGCGCCCGAGATCAAGTCTAACGTGATCTTCCGGACATTTAACCTGATGGATCCGATCAAGTTCCGTCTGAAATTCGACGTTATCTTCTGCCGGAACGTAATGATCTACTTCGATCAGCCTACGAAGGAAGCACTGGTCAAGCGTTTCTTTGACGCGACGAATCCTGGCGGCTATCTTCTGATTGGCCACTCAGAGAGCCTTAATAAGGCGACGACGCCATATAAGTATCTGAAGCCTGCAACTTATCGCAAGATCTGAATATTAAGCTGCTTTTGAGGAACTCAGAAGCGGCTTTTCCGTGATTATGAACATACAATTTACCTACGCATTAATCTGCGTAAGAAAGGACTTTTCATGAATAAAATAAAAGTATTGGTTGTTGATGATTCCGCCCTGTTCCGGCAGATGATCATACAACACTTGTCAACCAAACCTAACCTCGAAGTCGTCGGCCATGCCATCAATGCATACGACGCAAAGCAGAAGATCCCCCAGTTAAAGCCGGATGTACTCACACTTGACGTAGAGATGCCCGGTCTTAACGGGATCGAATTCCTTAAGCAGCTGCTCCCGACGAATCCGCTCCCGGTTGTTCTGGTATCATCTCTGAACCTGAGTGTATTTGACGCCCTTTCTGCCGGTGCGGTTGATTTCGTCCGTAAGCCGGATATGAGTGTATCGAATTCGAAGGAGACTTTCTTCACTTCCCTTACACTGAAGATCCAGACGGCGGCAAAGGCAAAGGTCCGTATCACACAGCCAAGCGCCTTATCTTCTTCACCAGCCGCGGCGTCTCCGGCTTTGGCCGCTCCGCGTACTGCGTACAGGGCCGCCACTCCTTCTGCCGCCTCTTCTGCGGGGAATGGACTGGCCAAGACCTCGGCGATACCATTTCCGCCTCTGCCGCGTAATGTACTAGATTCTACGATCATCGGCCTCGGGGCTTCTACCGGCGGAACCGAAGCCACGCTTGAGGTCTTAAAGCGGCTGCCTGCCAACATCCCCGGCATGGTGATCACACAGCATATGCCTGAGGGCTTTACGGAGATGTACGCTCAGCGTCTGAACCGAATCTGCGCCATGGAGGTGCGCGAAGCGAAGAACGGCGATGTTATCCGGCCGGGGCTTGCCCTGATCGCGCCTGGCGCCAAGCAGATGGAAGTGATCCGTTCCGGACGGAACTATATCGTTCAGTGCCGTGCAGGAGCAAAGGTAAGCGGCCACTGTCCGTCTGTTGACGTCCTGTTTACCTCTATCGCGAAGAATGTGGCCATCAACAAGGTCGGGATCATCATGACCGGTATGGGACGCGACGGAGCCGACGGCCTCCTCAAGATGCGCCAGGCCGGCGCGTTTACGATCGGACAGGATAAGGATTCTTGTGTCGTATATGGTATGCCTATGGTTGCCTTCAACATCGGGGCGGTCTGTACACAGGCTTCCTGCGAGAATATTTCCTCCGTCCTGCTGAACCATCTCAAGAAATAATTTTTTGATATAAGTCAAATTGAGGCTTTTATTTGTGTTATGAATCCTGAAATTATGCCGATATTCATAGTATAACAAGATAATATAGCAGGATAATATGTAATATTATCACTTAGAAAAGGAGTTCAGTATGAAAATTTCAACTAACAATGTGATTAACAATTTCACAGACATTCGCATTCATACCAAGGAAAATTCTGCTCCTTCTGTAGTCTCCAATGACGAACACAACTTTGATGCAATTATCATACAGTCTGATCCCAGACAGATAGAGGAGCATACATTTGCCAAGTCTTTATCCCGGCAGTTGTCTTCTGAGGTTAAGAGCACGGCGTCTGCAGATAAGGTTCAGAACCTGCAGGATCGGATAGCTTCGCATACGTATCATATTGATACACATGCCATTGCAGCCCGGATGCTTCTGCTGTAGGAGGATGTGCTGATATGAGTGACTTTTCAAAATTCATTAAGATCATCGAAGAGTTTATCGCTCTTTTTGATAATCTGATACCCATTGAGCAGGAGAAGCTTGATGCCGCTGTCAAGAACCGGATCACCTTCGTTGAGGACTGTATGCACAAGGAACAGGCCGCTGTCCTCAAGCTTCGCGGCCTGGAACAGCGGCGTGAAGCCGAGCAGAAGCGGCTGGGACTGGAAGGGTACACCTTCCGCCGGATTCTTGAGGAAGTGCCGGATGAGACCGCTTCCACTCTCAGTCCTCTGTTCAATCAGTTATCTGAGCGGGTTTCATTATTCCGTTCAGTAAGTGACAGCGCGAAGGATATCATAGAGGTCAACCTTCATATGGTACAGTCCGCCCTTGCGGCAGAAGCCCAGGGGCAGGACACTTATTCTGCGTCTGGCAAGAAGAAGGATGATAAGAAGCATTTTACAAGCCGTTCTGTATAAGTAACACTTGATAATAGATTTAGGAGGAGATTATTTCTATGATACGTTCTACATTTGCAGGATTCACCACTGCACAGCTTGGTATGGCTGCCAGCCAGCGTGCATTGGATATCGTTGGTCAGAACATAACGAATATTAATACCCCCGGGTATACAAAGCAGCGCCTTGACATCACCAGCCTTAATTTCCAGAAAGGTGATTTCTATAATGCAAAGTCTAACATTAAGGTAGGTTTCGGTGTTGAGATGACAGGTATCTCCCAGCTCCGCGATCCGTTTCTTGATGCCCAGTATCGTTCCCAGATCAGTAAGCTGGGAACCACGGATGCACATGCCGCCGGCTTCGAGAAGATCACACCAGTATTCGACGAAGCTACGATGCAGGGTGTCCGTGCCGCTTTCATCTCTCTTACCAGTTCTCTGAGTACACTTTCCACTCAGGTCGGTAATAAGGAGAATGATACTCTGGTACGTTCCAATATGCAGATTCTTCTGAATCTGTTCCGTGAGAACGCCGTTAAGCTTCAGGATGTACGCGAAGATGTACAGATGGGATTCAAGACTACGGATCTCGCAGATCTGAACCAGATGCTTGAGAATATCTCGAATCTGAATATCAACATCAAGAACAGCCAGATCCTTGGTAATCCGGCTCTTGAGCTTAAGGATCAGCGGAACCTGCTGCTGGATGAACTGGGAAGCTATCTGCCGATCACAGTCAGATATAAGGACCAGGAAGTAGGACCAGGGCAGACTGTTGAGACTCTGCATGTTGACTTTACAGATTCAGAGGGTGTGAAGCACTCCCTGATTTCAGACAGTCAGTTCGCCCGTTTTGATGCGGATGTGGAGAATCAGCCGGTAGAACTGACCTTGTTTGATGCAAAGGGCGCCACTGTGGATATCACCAATGTACTGGGATCCGGAACCCTGAAAGGTACTCTTGATTTCCTGAACAAATCCGGCGATTTCGACGGTTCAGACTTTAAGGGGCTCGGATATTATGAGAAGACTCTGGATTCTCTGGTCGCTACGTTTGCGAAGGAGTTCAATAAGGCGAATATTCCTTACGATGAGAATGGGAAACGGACGAATCTGAAAGATGAAGACGGGAAGACGATCATCCCTAAAGATAAAAATGGAGATCCTATCTACGCAAGAGATGATAAGGGCAATATACTTGTTGATGATAAGGGTAATCAGCTTTATTCCTACGCATTATTCGAGACTCTCGACGGCACCGACAATTTCTCAGCTTCTAACATTAAGATAGCTGACAACTGGGCAAACGGTACATACGGCATCACCGCTTCGAACAACTATGTGATCACAGATGAAGAGACCGGAACCACAGCCAACGAGAATATCCTGAACATGGTCAAATTGCTGGAGAAGAGTACTACCTTTACAGCCGCGAACTCTGCCGGGAACCAGATCACCTTCTACAAAGGAAGCTTCCATGACTGCTTCGCCAATCTGGAAGTAACGCTTGGTATCGACTACAAATCAGCGAATACCATGCTGGCAAACCAGATTTCCGTGCTGAACGAGACAGCCAATTCCAGAGATGCCGTATCCGGCGTCCAGTTGGATGAGGAAGGTATGGATCTGCTACATTACAATCAATCCTACTCTGCCGCCGCAAGATTTATGACAACTCTGGATGAGGCGCTTGATAAACTGATCAACGGCACAGGCGTAGTCGGAAGATAATAGGAGGTATATGATATGCGTATTACTACGAATGCAATCTTAAGAAATTATAAATCGAACCTTGGAAATTCCCTCTCCAACCTGGACAGTGCAAGAAACAAGGTTATGACAGGAAGGAAGTTCACTGCTACAGCCGAGGATCCAAGCAACGCCCTGCGTGCCGCCGTCCTCGAGAGAAAGTATGCAAGAAATGAGGATTATCTGAATCTGGTGAAGGACGTACAGTCCTTCCAGGATTCTCAGGAAGACGCCGCGATGCAGATCAACAACATCGCCAAGCAGCTGAGTAAGCAGTACGGTCTCGAGGCTCTGAACGGAACGAACGGTTCTCTGACAACCAGAGAAACCTACGCAGACGCATGGCGCGGAGCGCAGGAGAGTATCCTGTTAAGTCTGAATGCCAGCTATGAAGGAAAGTATGTATTCGCCGGCGGAGACGGACTTAACGCACCATTTAAGCTTGAAAAAGACGCCACCGGCAAACAGGTCCTCACCTACCGCGGTGTAGATGTTTCCGGCGCTAAGCAGAAGGATATGGATAATCTTGATAGTCTGTCCAAAGAGAAGCTCTTTGTAGATCTCGGCTTTGGACTTAATATCGAAGATGACGGCTCGATCGACTCCTCCAGCGCGTTCAACACCTGTCTTCCAGGTATCAACCTGGTCGGATACGGAACCGACGACGACGGAGACGCCAAGAATATGATTCTTCTGATGGGGCAGATTGCCGACGAGCTTGAGAAACCGGACTTCGATTACGAGAGATATCGTGAGCTTCTGGGTAAATTTGACAACAAGCGTGATGATGTTCTCGAGGTAGTAACCACTCTTGGAACCCAGACAGAATTCTTGACTACCACGAAAGACAGACTGGAGAACAACGAGATCAGCCTCTCCACACAGATTGATAACGTCGTGAATATCGATATGGCCGAGGCAATCATGAACTTCTCCTGGGCCCAGTACGCTTACAATGCCTCACTTAAGGTAGGTAATAATATATTAACACCATCATTCATTGATTTTATGAGTTAATATTATGATTAGGAATGAGAAAGGAGGAACACGTATATGAATCAACTCATCAAAATTACAACAGTCCCCATCCAATACGAGTTGAAGATCAATAATGCACGCTTGGAATATTCACGTTCTAAGGCGGAACTGGAGATCAGCAGGAACAATGGCGGACTGTCAATCAAAAGCCGTCCTGTAAAACTGAATCTTGACACAACAGAAGCACGGAACTCTGTTGTACCGACCACAGCCAGAAGTGTGGCGCAGACCGCTCAGAAAGGCAAGGATGCCGCTTACAGCGCGACAGCGCAGCTGGCGCAGGAAGGACAGCTTCTGTTGAAAGCAGATATTGGAGAAGATGTGATCGGGCAGATCATGAAACAGCGTACTGCACCGTCAACCGGCGAATTCCAACTTGGATTCATTCCATCTGCTCCCGTAGATATCAGTTATGAAGCGGCCGATCTGACCATCAATTATGAGATGGATAAGTTGAACTTTGACTTGAAAGTGGCCAATGGCAATTTTGAATTCATTCCGGGCAATATCGAGATGTCAATTACTCAGCAGCCGGATGTCTTAATTGAATATATTGGCGGCCCGATTTATGTACCGCCAAGTGCAGATCCTAATTATGAACCAATTGATGTAAGGGCTTAATATAAAGCCCTTACTTTTATATTATCTGCAAATTCCCTATAAACAATATTTTCAGGAAAGGAGCGCCTGCCCAGATGCCTCCGGTCACACCGGTACGCCCTCTGTCCGCAGGTAACGTATGCCACAGTGAATATAAATGCAAAATATTTTGGATCCATTTCATATGAAGAGAATCAATCCATATCCGTCCCGGGCGGACTGATTGGCTTCGAAGCCTATACCAGATACCTTCCCATTCCATTTCAGGAAGAGGATGATTCCATGATCTCACTGCAATCCCTGGATGACGAGACACTTTCCTTCATCCTTATGAACCCGTTCCGCATATTTCCGGATTACACCCCTGAGATCTCAGGACAGGACCTGCGGGAACTGGGCGCAGAATCACCGGATGATATCTCTTACTACGTTGTCAGCACCATCCGGGAGACCGTTGCCGGATCAACCGTTAACCTGAAGGCGCCGCTCGCTGTGAATGCGCTGAACCGCCGTGCCAAGCAGATCATCCTTGATCAGCCGGAATACACATTCCGCCATGCGCTTGGCAGTACGAATCGTAAGGAGGGTGAATAATGCTGATACTTCAACGCCGGAAGGGACAATCCCTTTCTATTAATAAGAATATTACCCTGACCGTCGTCGACGCAGGCCCGGAGTGGGTAAAGCTTGCAATTGATGCTCCAAAGGATATCCCGATCCTCCGCTCTGAATTAAAAGAAGCCGCCGCCGAGAATAAGGAGGCTTCCGCGACCGCTTCCAGACAGGTGCTCGATGAGCTTTTAAAAAAATAAAGAAAAGAGACTGGCAGGAAATACACATCATCTCCCGCCAGTCTCTTTTTACTCTCACACATTCATTCCTCTTACATATTCATCTGTTAAACTGCCGTCATACAGCCGCACGCCTAAACCGAGCAGTCAATCGACGCCACAGAAGTCACCGGCGCTGACATCACTTCCACACTCACACCGCCTGACACCGCCGCATCAACCATACCCCCAAGCTCTGCCGACAGCGCCGACGACGATAAGTTCTCCACATACTGCTCCGCAATCTGCCTGAAGCGCTCGTCGCTCACTGCTGAACCCGGCATCACGTCCAGATCGGCCGTCTGGCACCGCTCCTGCCCCATCCTCGCCTGTCTCTTCTTCTTGAGCTCCTTGGCAAGCTCCAGGGCAAGCTTCTGCTTCATCTTCCGCTCTGCCGACTTCTGCCGGAGTCTGAGATTCTCCTCCTTATGAAGTCTTGAAATCTTGATATTCCCGCTCTGGATCACAGACTTGATCTTCCTGATGATAGCCGACGCCTCCACCGGATCTTCCACCTGTCCCCTGACTCTCAGCATCTCGCCGTATTTTGCAGAAATCAGTCCCTTCACAGAAGCCACGTCCCTTGCGCCCGCCAGACGCATCATATTCGTCGTATGGGAATATCTGTAACTAGATACCTTGGGCGTCTTCTTCTTCGCGTAATAAGACGTCGACTCCCGATCTCTCCACCAGGTCGGATAATCTTCTTTCTCCTTCTCCTTCATCGCCGTCCACTTGGATACCCGGCCGTCCTCATCAATGACGATCCCCATCCCCACGAGCTCTTTATCACAGAGCAGAGCCTCGATCTTGGCCGACTGCTGATACTTGTTCAACGCCCCGAGGACTTCCTCCACCCTCTTGCGTACTTCCTCATCCCTGCTCATCTTCTCCAAAAGCTCCGGAGAAATCGTCACATTATTCAAACCTGTCTGCGTCGAACCAAACTGTGAGATCTGCTTGTTATTATCAAATGATAAGAAGCTGAAATTCACATTCTTATAGGTCTGCTTCAGATACTCCATCATCGACGCGGCATTAGACTGATCCTGCGTCAGTTCATTCGATGCTTCCTTCCGAAAGTCCGTCTTAGACAGGCTTGCGGCCCGGGGATCTACGTATGTCTTCGTATTCTTTACCTGCATAATAATCCCTCTTTTCTCTCCATGCGCACTACAGAATACACTCACTCTCTTATGTATAAATATCGACGAAAACATATGGCTTATTAACCATTTTGCACAAAAAAATGAAGAAAACATCCAATTGAACTCCCCCGCACCCTTATGGTATACTTTTGATAGTCATATTAATACAATAAGGAGATATATTCACCACATGAAATCACTAGTATTAGCCGAAAAACCTTCTGTAGCCCGCGATATTGCCCGGGTTCTGAACTGCCATAAGAATCTTTCCGGCGCGATCGAAGGCGGCCAGTATGTCGTCACATGGGCGCTGGGGCATCTCGTTACACTTGCGGATCCGGAAGAATATGACAAGCGTTTCCGTGAATGGAACATGTCCTTTCTTCCCATGGTCCCAAAGAAGTGGGAACTGACCGTCATAAAGCAGACCTCGGGACAATACCGCAACGTCAAAGCACAGCTGTTCCGCAAGGACGTCTCCGAGATCATCATCGCCACAGACGCCGGCCGTGAAGGCGAGCTGGTTGCCCGCTGGATCCTTGACAAGTCCGGCTGTCATAAGCCCATTAAAAGGCTGTGGATCTCTTCTGTGACCGACAAAGCTATCCGCGAGGGCTTCTCCCATCTAAGGGACGGAAGGCAGTACAACGCCCTCTATCACGCCGCCAGAAGCCGTGCGATGGCAGACTGGCTGGTCGGACTTAACGCCACCCGCGCACTGACCTGTAAGTACAACGCACAGCTCTCCTGCGGACGCGTCCAGACGCCGACCTTGTCCATGATCGCACAACGCGAAGCCGAGATCCGTTCATTCCGTCCCGAAGACTATTACGGACTGACCTGCACGGCAGGAAGCGTAAGATGGACCTGGCAGCATGAGAAGAGCAAAAGCACCCGCTCTTTCCAGAAATCCTTCATCACGGATCTGGAAGCACGGCTTAACGGAGAGACGCTCACCGTCACAGACATACATCAGTCCGCGAAGAAGACCTTCTCTCCGGGGTTATACGACCTGACCGAGTTACAGCGCGACGCCAACAAGCGTTTCGGCTTTTCCGCCAAAGAAACCCTGAACATCATGCAGCGCCTGTACGAACACCACAAGGTCCTCACCTACCCCAGGACCGATTCCCGCTATATCGGCTCGGATATCGTCCCTACGCTTAAGGACCGGCTCAGAGCCTGCAATATCGGACCATACAAGAAATTCATCCCCCAGCTTCTTAAGGCCCCGCTAAAGACCAGCAAAGCCTTTGTGGATGACAAGAAGGTCAGCGACCACCACGCCGTCATCCCGACGGAGGAATACATACAGCTTGACCACATGAGCAGCGAAGAGCGGAAGATCTACGACCTTGTTGTGCGCCGTTTCATCAGCGTCCTTTATCCGCCGTTCGAATACGAACAGACCACTATGAAGGCCGTCTCAGCCGGGCAGAATTTCACCGCCTGCGGGAAGGTCATCCTTTCTAGCGGATGGCGCTCTGTCTATGAATCAGACGGCATGGCAGAGGACGGCAATGACGAGGAGGATACACTGAACCTTGCAGACCAGCCCCTTCCGTCGTTGAAGAAGAACGCACAGCTTCCGATATCCGCCGTCTCCATCCATACCGGCAAGACAAAGCCTCCGGCAAGATTTACCGAAGCAACACTTCTGACCGCTATGGAGAATCCGGTCAGATACATGGAATCCGGGGACGCTAAAGCCCGAAAGACGCTGGGCGAGACCGGCGGACTTGGAACCGTCGCCACCAGAGCGGACATCATCGAGAAGCTGTTCCACTCCTTCCTTATCGAGAAGCGGGGAAATGAGATTCTGATCACAGCCAAGGGCAGACAGCTTCTTGAACTGGTTCCGGAAGATCTTAAGAAACCAGAGCTTACCGCCAAATGGGAGATGCAGCTTGCTGATATAGCCAGAGGAGGCCGAAAAGACGACGCATTTATCCAGGAGATCAAGGATTACACCCAGTCGCTGATCGACGAGATACGCTCGGCAGACGGCACATTCCGTCACGAGAACCTGACCAACGCCAAATGCCCCAGATGCGGCAAACGCCTGCTCGCCGTCAACGGCAAGAACGCACGGCTTCTGGTCTGCCAGGACCGGGAATGCGGTTACCGCGAGACGGTGGCACGCTTAAGCAACGCGCGCTGTCCCAACTGCCACAAGAAGATGGAGCTTATCAAGAAAGGCGATGAAGAGACCTTCGTCTGCGCCTGCGGCCACAAGGAGAAGCTGTCCGCCTTCAAGGCACGGCGTGCAAAAGAAGGCGCCGGCGTGACCAAAAAAGATGTGCAGAAATATATGAAAAACCAGAAAGACGAATCCATCAACACAACGTTTGCGGACGCGCTTTCTGGCATTAAGCTCTAAAGTCACCTGGAAGACTTCTCGTTCTCCAAAGGATCAATCATTTCTAAGCTTCTTATAATATGTATCAGCTGTATAAAGGGCTGCCGCCGGGTTATGTCCCGTCACGCGGTCCTTGGTCACGGCTGTCGTCGTGATCGCTTCGGAATACTTATAGAACAGGCTGTCATGCCCTACGCAGAGGCCGACCACAACGTTTAGATCTGTCTTCGCCTTATTCAGCGTCTTCGCCTGGAGGATCGGATTGCACATGTTAATCCCTATGCCATTGCATTTTTCCGGAATTCCCACGTCCGTCTTCGGCGTCGCGCCTGCCTTACAGGCAATCCCGTAGACCTCAAACCCGTGGCTTCTTAAGATCGCGGCCAGCGTCCGGCTCTCCTTAAGAAGTCCCACACAGGTCGCGATCCCGATCTTCTTCGCTTCGATCTTCTTCGCAAATGCGATAATCTCTTCTACTCTGGTATACTGGCAGTAGTGCTCATATTCTACCTCAGCGGCGGCAACCATCACCTTATGATTGTCCTCCTCCTTATAGCGGTCCATCGCATCCTGATAAACTTCAGGATCCATGTTCGTCGTCAGACAAAAATCCGGATAGGTCTTATCCATCTTGTCACAATTCTTTACGCCGCAGTCAATACATGACATTACTCTTTCCTGCATCTTATCTCTCCTTACGTTCTTTAGAATACACTCTCGCAGGCAAGGTTCTGAGAGTACCTTTGATTATAATATGCCACGATCAGATCTACCATCCGATTATAGCTCTTCACACCGTCCTTCTGGCCGTTTGCCTTCAGATATGTATCGTTCACCTTATTCGAAACCTTGGCGATCCGCCCGTCGTATTTCGCCCAGAACTCCCTGTTCAGCTTCAGATCCGCCTCGGCGCTCGCTGGAAACAGCCCCCGCAGTTCCTCCCACGCCTCATAGTCCACCTTGTAGAGCACATTCATACACTGTATCCATCCAGACAGATATCCGCTGTACGCAAACGCATCCTCTCCGGACCTGGTACACGCCAGAAACGAGATAAAGTTCGCCTCCTGCTCCTGCATGAATCCCCTCAGATGCGATAATTCATGGCACGCCGTATACGGGATATAGAAATCCTGCATATCCCCATTGTAATTCGCCTCTATCGTAAAGGGAGAATATACCCCCGACAGGCTCTGAACAGAAAGTATCCACGAATTCACCAGCTTCTTGGGCCTTGGGTAATAACCTTGAAGCTCCTGATACTCCTCTCCCAGTCTGTGCATCGCGTCTACCGCACAATCCTGCACAGAGATATCCAGGACCATCCCGCCGTCTGCTCCCCGCTCAACCTGCCCGCTCAGCCCGGCCACCTTACCGGTAAGCCACCGGCAGACCTCTTCAAGCTCCCTGGCAGAATATTCCTCCGCCCTGATTCCTGACGCCTCCGAGAAGGACTCTCTCTGATAATTCACCCCGCAATTGGCCACATAGAGAAAGAGCAGAACCGCCGCCGTCAGAAAAATGCTCTCAGGCCTCACGCCCCTGATGACAGAAACCACAACGACAGCTGTCAACAGGAACAGCAGAAGCTCCGACACGGAGAACGGCACATATCCCGCGAGACGGCCGATCACGCCCACCCACAGCGGGTACAGATGTGTGCTGTACCACTGGGCAAATCCATCCGCCAGCCTTGACAGCATACCAAGGACCAGCGAAGCCGCCACGAGCGCAGCACTGATGAATATCATTGAACTTCTCCTAACCCTCGCCATTGATACGGTTCAACACATCATATATCTCAATCCGTCTGGCATTCATCTCCGGCAGTCCTATGAAGATCGTTCCGCAGATATACTTCTCATCCTTAGTCTGCTCAATCCTCACCACCTTAAGAAATGCATGTATCACTTCATCCGTCCAGATCTTGAGATTCGCTTCATATACTTCTCCAATAAGCAGAGGCGCCGTGCAGATAAATCCGACTCCCGTCTTGGAAACATCCAGGACATCAATCTCTACTTCCTCTGCTTTCGCAGATGCATCGCTCATGTTCTTGATCAACAACCGCGCTGTCAGGCTCATGCGTCTATCGCTTCTTTTTTCTTCCATCTTATGTTTACCATCCTTTCACAGCGATTTCTTAATTTTATTTTATCGCATTTACCCGTCTTTGTAAAGCTATCCGCGCTATTGCTTTTTTCTGGAAAATATTTTCCGATTTATTCCTGCTATACCGATCATATATGCTATAATAAGCGGGTAGTAAATCCAAACTCTTAAGCCGGGAGGCGCGCTTCTCCTGACATCTGCTATAAATACTGCATCAGAAAGGAAGGATAATCATGTCAGATAATCAGAACACGTCACGTCCTGCATTTCATGGGAGCGACATTGAACAAATTGAGAAATACTATGGAATCTCCAAAGAAAGTATCGTCAGATTCGGCGCAAATGTGAATCCGCTCGGCCTCTCCGACACCGTGCGCACGTCCCTTGCCAGACACCTTGATGTCATCACCACCTACCCTGACCGGGAATACAAAAGCCTGCGCAAGGTCATCGCCGGCTATTGCGGCACGGATATGGACTATGTAGTGACAGGCAACGGCTCCACGGAATTGATCTCTCTGCTGATCAGCCAGAGAAATGCGAAACACGCCCTGGTGATCGGCCCCACCTATTCAGAATACGCAAGAGAGCTGTCCCTTACAGGCGGACGGATCTCCAACTATTATCTGGAGGAAGCCCGTGATTTTCAACTGGATCTGGAAGATCTGGAAGAAAAGATCACAGAAGATGTGGATTTCCTGATCCTGTGCAACCCTAATAATCCCACCTCCTCCGCCCTTACACAGGATAAGCTCCGCTCACTGGCCGGACGGTGCAAAGAACGTGGTATCTTCATCATGATCGACGAGACCTACGTAGAATTCGCTCCGGACATCGAGAAGATCACAGCCGTACCGCTGGCCGAAGACTTTGATAACCTGATGATCATCCGGGGCGTATCCAAGTTCTTCGCCGCGCCCGGACTGCGCCTGGGTTACGGCGTGACCAGCAATCAGGCATTTCTTGATAACCTGAAAAAGCATCAGAATCCATGGTCCCTCAACAGCCTCGGCGCCTATGCCGGGGAACTCATGCTTGGGGACCTGGATTATATCCGGCGGACCAGAGAATTGATACTCTCCGAACGCCGGCGATGCCTTGAGCGGCTGGGAACATTCCGCTATGCGAAGGTCTATCCGGCTTACGGGAATTTTATCCTCGTCCGTCTTCTGAAAGAAGGGCTGACCTCCTTCGACGTATTCGAACATGCCGTCAGACAGAGGATGATGATCCGCGACTGTTCCTCCTTTGCGGGACTTCCCGGAGAATACGTGCGGTTCTGTATCATGGATCCAGCGGATAATACACGGCTTCTGGACTGCCTGGAAGAAATGCTGTCCCCATCGGTGTAGAAGGCCGGAAAATGCCCATAATCTCCTCTCAACGGGAGTATGGGCATTTTCTGTCCTGTTCTTCTTTTTATCTGCTGTATTTTTTCTTGCGGCTGTAAAGGACAGTTCCGGTCAAGACAGCGCCGGCTGTCAGCATAACCGCAATCCAAAGAGCGATATTGCTGTTGTCGCTGGTTTTCGGAGAAACTTTATCACGTGTCTGGTCTCTACCGGTCGTGATATCAGTATCTGACAAAGTTCCCGTTGCAGGGATTTCCACCGCCGCTTTTGCATAACCGCAGACGGTGCATTCCTCGTGCTTTGAGCCCGTCTGTGTTGCGGCAGCTTCCTTGTCCAGTACCCACTTAAAACTATGGACGGCTTCGTTCAGCACAGCTTTGCATTCACAGGTGTTCCAATGTTTGATTTCATCAGAATGCCAGCCTGTATTATCGACGGTATGCTCCGTCAGTCTCGGAACGGCGGTATCTTCAAAACGAATCTCTTTGACGCCTGCTTCATCGTTGAAATATTTATCACAGCCGTCACAGTACCAGTATTCCGTATTACCTTCCGTTATATGCGTTGCTGATCTTGCTTCGGTTTTCACAAGGTTTGTATGATTGAAAGCATCGGCTTCCCCATACCCCTGATCGCAGATTTCGCAGACTGCTTTCTCTGTGCAGGAAGCTGTTCCGCCTTCGTGGGCTTCTTCCGCCACGACCGTCATATTACAGCAGTCATATGCACTGGAATGGGTAGTTTCTGTCGTTGTCCAAACAACTTCGCCCGTGTGGTTGTCTGAGTTAACTCCGCCATACGATTTCCCGCAATCTGTACAGACTGCCTCGTCCGTACAGGTTGCTGTTCCGCCAGCATGTATATGGTCTTTGATATGGATATAAGCGTAACCCAGTTCTATATCATCGGCGGCAAAGGTAAACTCTGTATCATAAGGAGAATTTCCTCGATGTTGTGTTCCGCTTTCGCCTTCTTCGTGAGTACCTGCTTTATATTCAATCAATTTCCCATTCGCAGGTGTCACCGTTATGCCGTTAACCGCCTCAATCCCTCCGTCAGCGAGAACATCTGCGTTGTTTGAAACAGTAAGCGCAGTACCCGCATGGATAGAAGCATCTATATGGCCGCCTGTATCGTATGCCTTTACTGTACTGCCGGAAATGTCGACAGAACCATTGCTCCAAACCGCCCATGCTGTACTTTTAGCTTCTAAGGCTGCATTAGATACGGCTATTACATTTGGTGAAAAGAGTGCATTGGTGTTGAGGCTTACAGCTGTCACCTTACTGTTATCTGAAATCTTTATTCTGAATCCCCATATTGTTGGATAAGCGTTTTCGGCGGCTGCCTTAGCATCAACAATTGAATTTTTAATCATAACTTCACCATTTGAGGCATAAAGGGCATTCGTTTCACTACTTGATACCGCAGCTTCCACCGTACTGTCTGTAATTGCTATTCCATTCTCTCCGACAATAGCGCTCAAACCGCTGTTAACAGTAACATCTGCACCATTCTGAACGGTAAGCCTTCCGCCCCAACTATTAATACCAGAAAAAGAGGATGCGGATATTTTCAAATTACATCCGTTAATCACGATATCCATGTTGTCAGCCTGGATTGCGTCGCCTTCGGCATTTACCGTAAGAGAGCCGTCACCTTCAAAACGCAATGTTTTACCCGCATTCTCTGAGGACATCATATAAATCCCACGGTCGGCACATGTAATCGTATTATTTCCCTGTAACTTAATTGTCAAGGAACCGCTTGTGTAACGAATAGCAGGATTCCCCTTGTTGATCGTTGCATTATTTAAGGTCAGCGTATTGGTAACTGAATCATAGCTTGCCGTTCCATTGCCGCATGCAATTGTATTGTCCGCTGCTTCCTCAATATCGACTTCATTTACCCAAAGATGAAACGAATTAAGCTCCGCAGCCAATGCGATTGCGGGCATAAATCCTGATATCATCAAAAATGACAGCAGATATGCCAGCAATTTTGCTTTTAATGTTCTCATAATCTCAATATCCTTTCAGTCTGCTTCGGTAATCTCTTCTTATAAGATCCCTAAATCTCTGGCTGTAAGCACCGCATCCGCCTTGCCGCAAACACCCAGCTTCCGGTAGTTCTCCTTCACATGGTACTTCACCGTTGCCTCCTTCATGGAAAGCTCCCCGGCGATCTGCGATGCGCTCTTTCCTTCTGCTTGCAGGCGCAGGATAGACAATGCCGCCTCACAGAAATCCGGCGCTTTGGCAAGCCGGCCTTTTAAATACGCCGGATAGCGCACCGCCGCCTTCCCTGTTTCCTCCATGAGCCGGGACAGCCATGCCTTATCCATTACTTCCTTTTCCAGAAGGCTCTTTCCCGCCGCCACAAACAGTTCCTGCACCGCCGCCCCTTCCTCGCTGACAAGGCGTATAAAATGATACCCGCAGGCCTCTTTCAGCGCAGGAAAAAATTCCTCCTTCCACTCCCCGCCCGTCCGATATTTCGCTATGGCGCTGAGGAGGCGCACTTCCATGCGGATATAGGTGCGCCCGCATTTTTCCGCATAATAGCGCAGCTTTTCCAGTAATGCCTGCGCTTTTAAATACTCCCCAAGTGAAAGAAAGCAGCGCACTTTCGTAAGATAGCGGTAACGCTCTAAGATACAGAACTCCCTGTCCTCGTCCGGTGCCTGTCCCATCCACGCCAGCACCGCTTCTCTGTCCCCCCGGTAAAGGGCAAGACGGCAACGCAGGGCCGCTATGTTGGGAAGGAGCTGTACCGCCCCCTGTTCTATGACACTTTTTTCAAAGGAGGCAAGGACTTCCCCTGCCGTCTGTATCTGCCCCTGAAGGGTGTCAAGCCGTACCTGCAAGCCCACGGCGGCAAAGGCGAGCTCCGCCGTGCCCCCGCCCTCCGCCTCCATCTTCGCACGGGCAAGGAGCGTCAGGACTTCGTAGGTGTCCTCCCCTTTTTCATAGAGGCTTTCGCCTAAAGCCGCTTTCACAAGTCCTTTCCCGTACCGTCCAAGCACCCGCTCCACCAGTTTCCCGATGGTGGCGGCAAGCTTCCGGTCCTCCCTGCTCCAGTGGCAGAAGTCCTTGCCCCCGTTCATGGTGCTGGGACAATTGGACGTCACCGAAAATTCGGGCAGGCTCATCCCCTTGTCAAAGATCAGGGCGGGCATTTTCTTCATGATCCCGATCATGTCCGCACTCCCACGGTGGGGCAGGGCGATGTCAAGATAGGCGAGCCGGCTTACTGCCTCCCGCCTGCGCCCGCCTTTCGCGGCGGCTGCAAACCCTTCCAGCTTTTTATACCAATATTCGCTTTCCTCCTCCTGGAGCAGCAGGGAATAGAGCATACTCATCCCAGCCATCAGCACCGGGCTCTCCTCCAGTTTCTTTTCTTCCATCTGTAAATAATAATGGCGCAGTTCAAAGTAATAGCCGTTGCCAGGGTTCAGACGCGCATTCCTGATAAGCAGTTCCCTGATCCTCTCCTTATTACCGCACTGTTCAAACATGGCGAGGGCAGGCACGATCTGCCCCTGCATCTCATAATACAGTCCCGCGTTATACATATGTCCTGCCCTCTCCTGGGGGCTGTACTCCTTTGCCGCCCGTCTGCGCAGCGCCCTGATAAGCTGCGGGCGCAGGCGGTATACGCCGTCCTTACAGGAAAGGAAATTCCCGGTCTCCACCGCCCTCTCCAGAAGCTCCGGCGCATGGCTGTTCCCCGTGACCATCTCCGCAAAGGGCAGGGTAAATTCATCGGCAACGCTCACCTGCATCAGGAATTCCATAAGGTCGCTGTCCCACTGTACCATCACGCAGCTTTCCAGATACCCCGCAAAGGCCTCCGCAATCTCCTGCTCCAACTTTGGACCAGGGCGCAGGCCCTCCAGCATCTTAAGGGCGGCATGGCGCACGATATATGCGTTGCCCCGGCTTCTTTGCGTTACAAATTCCAGCTCCTCTTCTGTAACGTCCAGTCCCCGGGACTTCATGTAAGCGACGGTCTCTTTTTTCTTAAGCCGCAGATCATCCTCTGTGATGACGAGTAATCCCCCGCCCACATAGGGCGGCATCAGCCAGACCGGGATGGGGCTGCGACAGATCAGGATGAGCCAGACATCCCGCCGTTTTATGAGGGAAAGGACAGCTCTGCGTCCCTCCGCATCTTTCAGCAGGTGCAGGTCATCCACGACCGTCACTGTCCGGGGTTCCGCCTCTTTTCCCTCTTCCTGTGCCGTCTCCAAAAGCCCTGCAAAATCCTCTGTGCAGGAAATATAACGGTATCTGCGCTTTGACAGGTACTGCTTCACCAGTTCCGTTTTCCCATAGCCAGTTGCCCCATAGATATAGACCGTCTGCCCAAGCCTTTTTGCCGCCCGCAGTTTCCTTAATGCGGCCTCCGGCGCTATATATCCTTTATCCAAATGACCTCCCCCTTTAAAAGTCCGAGACTGGCACGCCTTTCCATTTCTGTACCTGTAAAAATTGCAGCTGTGCTTTATTTTACTCCGCTTCTCCCGTTTCGTCCACTCTCCAAAAGGATAGTCTGGGACACTTTTTTCAGATTTTTTTCAAAAACCAGCCCAAACACTCGTTGATGACATGTCTCCAAACCCTAACTATACTAACACTGCCTGACATTCTAATACGCAGGCATGATAATACGGCCACAACAAAATAAGGCGCATAAATACGCCTTTTTCTCCGAATCTCACCCCTGCTCTCGTTTTTGATAGATTTGACGACTCCGCAACGGCTTATCATAATTTATTATGCCCATAAAGAATTTTCAAACTCCATTTTAAGTTCTTTTAATTCTTTTATCCTTTCAGCAATCATGCTTAAATAAGACTCTACCGTATAACCCTTACGCAAATCCTCATCTGTACACCCTCTAAAATTGGATAATATATTGATAATGGACGGTATATTTAAGACAAAATATTTTACGAATATTTTGGGGTAACACTCCTCATTCTCATAATCTTTTATAACTTCTCGAACCAGCTTTTTCATCTTAACAAATGATTCTTCATTCCATTCTCCTGCATTTATGCGAATATACATAAATAATTCTTCATCTGACGCGCTGTATTTACAGAAATTCTTTACACTTTCTTTTACCATATATCTCTTGCTCCCTTATCATATATCCAACATTCTGTTCTGCAACAATTCCGTTTTTCACACTGTTCAGTTATCCACTAAGAGTAAATTAATGCATAGAATAATTGATCTTTACCATGTGAATATGATCTTCCCATACCCCGTTAATATTCAGATAATACTTTGAAATCCCTTCGTTCTTAAAATGATTTTTCTCCAAAACTCTTAAAGATGCTTTATTTCTCGGCATCACATTTGCTTCTATTCGATGTAAATGCAATTCTCCAAAAGCATATTCGGTCAACATTTCTACCGCCATAGACATACAGCCTCTGTTGAGGAAATCTTTATCTAATTTATACCCCAAAAAAGCAGAGCAAAATGCTCCCCATACCACATTGTTTAATCCTATCATACCGATAATCCGGGAAGGATCTTCTGTCAGCATGATGTAGAAATGGAATGATGTTTTTTCTTCATATTCAAGCCTTTCCCGTCTTAATATCTCTTTTTGATATTCAAGTGTAAAAAATTCCTCATTCCGTATTGGTTCAAATGCTTTCAGGAACTCTTTATTACGTTTATAGTAATCAACTACTTGCTCTGCAAAAGATACATCTGCGGGTAAAAGCTGTATATATTTATTCTGCATTATCTCCTTTTCCTTTCCTAATTCTGACTGTAACGAATCTCCATCATCAGCTCTTTCCACTATGTCAAAATATACTTTTATCATCAAGTCACATCTTTATTAATGGTATCCCGCGCCATCTAATAAAATTTATCCACAGGACATCTTAGATTCCACCTCACGCTGGACACCCTTGCCATTGGCTGTAAGTTTCCCATTATCAGGGCACTTTGCGGACTTGCCAAAAGGGTATTTTTCCACGATTTCCTGCTTCTGTCAACTTTACTGCACATCCGGTGATAAGCCTACCCATCCCTTTACAACATCCACAGCATAACCCACACCTTTTGCTATGGTTTCTATATCAACTCCTAAATTGTAAAAATTTCTGGCAGATTCCTGTGCTTTTTTAAGTTCTCCTCTCTTTTCACCATCTTGTTCTCCAATCCGACGCTCCTCCATCCTAATCTTCTTAATTGCTTCACACATATCAATCTTTTCCTCACTTTCTTCATATTTTAATCCAGTATTTGTGATTACCTCAATCACATCTACTGCTCTGCGTTCCATATCCCTAAACCGCTGTTCGTTATCTTTAAGTATCCTATTTAGATTCTCCGGATTTTTGGAGTGTTTAATAAACAAAAGAACCTCCCGAAGACTAGACTGAAATATCATGATCTCTTCATCTGACATCCGAGCCGGTGCAATCAGCCTTAGATGATAGTTATCCATACATGCCAGTATTCTCGGGTCTTTCACTTCCATCATATCAAATAAACTCGTCGGTCCCGTCCACTCATCAGGTCCAAAGTAAATTGTTACGGTCACTGAAGGTATCAGCCTGTCATCATCCCAAAAACCGCTCAGGAATTCATCGGAAGTCGTTCCTCTTTTTCTTTCTTCAACTCCTTACGATGGGATTTTGCAGCTTCTGTAACCTGTCCAGCATATTCCAGTGCATCGTACAGATTGTTTCTGACCGTCATCGCATTGTGAATTTTTGCCTGAGCCTCTGTGCCATAAATGACATATTCCAGTTTCCCGTCTGTCATAACTGTACACAGCTTCTGGGCATCACGGAATTTCTGAACCGGAACCACAGCCCCATCTGCACCATATGGAAGTGCAATCTCTGTAGGATCCCGTTCCTCCAACTGCTCTGGTGAGATTACCTGCTCTCTGAAGACATTTCTCAACCATTTCTTTCTGATTGCTTTTATTATACTAAACTCTTAACCGAACTTCAACTGAACATAAGACCACATTATGATAAAAATTTGAAAAAACCCGCAAACACTAATGTTTACGGGCTTTTCTAAGCTCCCCGAGTTGGGCTCGAACCAACAACCCCACGGTTAACAGCCGTGTGCTCTACCAACAGGTGCTGTCACACACCGAAGAAATATGAATTTTTATGCCCCTTTTTCTACGCGGCTTCTCGGCGGATTAACACGTCTGAATTTCAGAGCCCTTTCTGGGGTTGTCTCTGGACAATCTTCATCAAAAACAACTGGTCTCTTTCTTGCCTCCGCAAGAGCAGCCTTTTCATCCTCCGAAAAAGCAAGAGATTCAATTATTTCTTTCGTCATTCCATTAAAATTTACCATAATACAGCCCCCTTTCAAAATTTGTTGCAAATCTGGCAGATATTAATCTTGTAACATCTGTTTTTTCTTCATCCCCATCAATTTGCGCTCTCTCTGTATAAACAACAAATATAATATCATTTATTTCTCCCATAAATGAACCTATATTTCCGATTACAGTTTCTCCTGAAGAAATATTTGCATATCCCACCGATAAATCCCCTATTGTATCATAACGATCTTCAACTTCACTGTTTTCTTCATCATATAG
>CAJTRO010000033.1:0-34925 GCA_910579015.1 uncultured Dorea sp.
TCTTTTAACAACACGATCGTGACATTAACGGATGCACAGGGTAATGCTCTTTCATGGGCAAGTGCAGGCGGTCTGGGATTTAGAGGTTCAAGGAAATCTACTCCTTATGCAGCACAGATGGCGGCTGAGACAGCTGCGAAGGCAGCATTGGTACATGGTCTGAAATCTGTAGACGTTATGGTAAAAGGACCAGGTTCAGGCAGAGAAGCAGCGATCCGTGCCCTTCAGGCATGTGGAATTGACGTAACAAGCATCAAGGACGTTACTCCGGTACCACACAACGGATGCCGTCCGCCAAAACGCAGGAGAGTGTAGGCATAAAAATCTTAGCGAGGTATTTTCGAGCTTAGATTTTTAGCCGTTCTTCGGACGCAGGAGGAAGAACATCAACAGATCTTAGCGAGGTACTTTCGAGCTTAGATTTTTAGCCGTTCTTCGGACGAAGAACATCCTTAGCATGTAGCAGAGAATATAGGAGGAAAATATAACATGGCAGTGAACAGAGTTCCGGTCCTTAAGAGATGCAGATCCCTTGGAATGGATCCGGTATATTTAGGGATTGACAAGAAGTCTAACAGGCAGTTGAAGAGATCCAATAGAAAGATGAGCGAGTATGGTCTCCAGTTACGTGAGAAGCAGAAAGCCAAATTCATCTATGGTGTGTTAGAGAAGCCTTTCAGAAACTACTTTGAGAAGGCTCAGCGCATGAGCGGTATGACAGGTGAGAACCTGATGAGACTGCTTGAGACAAGATTAGACAACGTAGTGTTCCGTCTTGGACTTGCAAGGACAAGACGTGAGGCAAGACAGATTGTTGACCATAAGCATGTTCTTGTGAATGGCAGGCAGATCAACATTCCGTCTTATCTGGTCAGCGCAGGCGATGTGATCGAGATTAAGGAAAAGCATAAGAGTTCTCCGAGATATAAAGGAATCGTAGAGATTACGGGAGGACGTCTGGTTCCGGAGTGGCTTGAGGCCGATCTTGAGAACCTTAAAGGAACAGTAAAGGAGCTTCCAAGACGCGAAGTGATTGACGTTCCTGTAGATGAGATGTTGATTGTCGAGCTGTATTCCAAATAATAACCCGTAACACCACAGGAGGTGGACTTAGTGTTTGATTTTAATAAACCCAATATCGAAATAACTGAGATTTCAGAAGATAAGAAATATGGAAGATTTGTTGTTGAGCCTCTTGAGAGAGGGTATGGTACAACATTAGGAAATTCTCTGAGAAGAATCATGCTGTCTTCACTGCCTGGCGCTGCGATCAGTCAGGTGAAGATTGACGGGGTTCTGCATGAGTTCAGTTCTATTCCGGGTGTTAAGGAAGACGTTACTGAGATTATCATGAATCTGAAGTCCCTGGCTATCAAGAATACGTCCGAGACAGATGAGCCGAAGACGGCTTACATCGAATTCGAAGGAGAAGGCGTTGTAACGGCTGCGGACATCCAGGTAGACCAGGATATTGAGATCATGAATCCGGAGACAGTTATCGCAACATTGAATGGCGGGGCGGACAGCAAGCTTTATATGGAGCTGACCATCACGAAGGGCAGAGGCTATGTAAGCGCTGACAAGAATAAGAACGACGAATTGCCGATTGCGGTGATTCCGATTGATTCTATTTACACCCCCGTGGAGCGTGTCAATCTCATGGTTGAGAACACACGTGTTGGACAGATTACAGACTTTGACAAATTAACGTTAGATGTATATACCAATGGTACACTGCTTCCGGACGAAGCAGTCAGCCTTGCCGCGAAGGTATTGAGCGAGCATCTGAAGCTCTTCATCGACCTTTCCGAGGTGGCTCAGGCCGCAGAGGTTATGATCGAGAAAGAGGATGACGAGAAGGAGAAGGTTCTTGAGATGAGTATCGACGAGCTTGAATTGTCAGTTCGTTCGTACAACTGTCTGAAGAGAGCCGGGATCAATACAGTCGAGGAGCTGACGAACAGGACGCCGGAAGATATGATGAAGGTACGGAATCTTGGACGGAAGTCTTTGGAGGAAGTGCTTGCGAAATTAGATGAACTGGGCCTGGGATTGAGCAGAGGCGAGGAATAATTGCTTCGCCCCTCCCAAGGCCGGGAAGAATATGCCTTCTGCCAGTAAGCCCGACGAGCATGGCAGAGCATTTGGCTAGTAAGCCCGAAGAAGCATAACCAAGTGTAATAGATGGAGGATTAGAGAGATGGCAAAGTATAGAAAACTCGGCAGAACATCCAGCCAGAGAAAAGCATTACTGAGAAACCAGGTAACAGCATTGATCAATCACGGCAAGATTGTTACCACAGAGGCTAAGGCAAAGGAGATCCGCAAGATTGCAGAAGGTCTTATTGCAAAGGCTGTCAAGGAGAAGGATAACTTCGAAGAGGTTACGGTAAAGGCTAAGGTTGCCCGCAAGGACAAGGATGGCAAGAGAGTAAAAGAGGTTGTAGACGGCAAGAAAGTAACCGTATACGACGAAGTAGAGAAGAAGATCAAGAAGGATAAGCCAAGCAGACTGCACGCACGCCGTCAGATGCTTAAGGTGCTGTATCCTGTAAAGGACGTACCGGCAACACCGGCAGGAAGAAAGAAGAACACGAAGAACGTGGACCTCGTTGCGAAGCTCTTCGATGAGATTGCACCGAAGTATGAGAACCGTCACGGCGGTTACACAAGAATCGTGAAGATCGGACAGCGCAAGGGAGACGGCGCTATGGAAGTTCTGATCGAGCTGGTATAATATAATCGTATATTATGATCTGAATAGAAAGACGTACTCTGATTCGATGAAGAGTACGTCTTTTAGTTGTACTATCGTTTGTTATACAGTTATTTCAACTATCCGCTTTCCCTGGATAGACTAGTCGGGAAATATGGTTTGCCTTCTTTCAGTATTTCTCGTGAGAGATAGAACTGGTACAGATGCATTTCAAATATACGGTTGGCAATGATAGTCTTTCCGTCAGACTCCTTCAGGAATCCAAACATCGTGCCGATATTTATGGCCGCATTGTATGCATTAAACGCATATTCCATGCCATTAAACAGTATATTGGGAAGAAGAATATCTAATTCAGGGTATTCTGCCAGATGCTTGATCATATCGTCAAATAACGTGTTCGGTTTGCGAAGCAGTATCCCCGCGGCATCTGCGATGCCTTCCCGCGTCCAGGCTGTTTTCAGAGAGGAGCCCGGCTTCTGTGAAACGATCTCGTCAGTCAGTTTACAAATCCTGGAAACCAGATAAGGATATCCGGATGTATAATCGTAGATCAACCCGGAGATCATCTGGATATCCATACCTATGCGGGCATCACGTTCATAATCGGCAAGCATCCCTCCGATGTCCTGTGGAGAAAAACTCATATCCACATTAAAATCCGCGGCAATATTCCAGGGACTATTATACTGATGTTCCAATTCTTCTCGGATTTTTAGTTTCAGGTTCTTAATGTCGTAGACACCTGCCAGTATAACGGACTGAAAGGTTGGGATTTCCGTTCTGACCAGATATTTGCTTCTCAGCAGGCCGAGAAAATTCAGGAAAATCTCATAGTTTCCCCCCTGATCCACCTCATCAATAATTAAAACCAGAGGCTTATCTGCCATGACACACAGATCTGAAATGAAATCCGATAATTTCCAAAAAGGCGTCTCAGAAAAGTTGTCTTCGGATCTCTTCCTGCATTCTTCTGTCATCTCGATGGAGATACCAGTCTGTTGGCTATACTTTAATGAATTGTATAGTAAACGGAGGAAATATTTACTGAAAATATTTTCATCCGAAAATGCGTCTCTTCCCATACCTTCGAAACTGATTGATATCACGGCATAAGTGTCTGATAATGTCTTTTTGAGGCACGCCAGAGTGGTTGTTTTACCATATTGCCGGGCCCTGTTTATCGTAAAATACTCCCCGCGGTCGACAAGCTTGCGGATTTCTTTCAGCCGGCTTTTAATATCTACCATGTAATGCATCTCTGGTATACATATACCGGTAACGTTAAATCGTTTCTCCATGCCATCGGCTCCTTTCAGACGTATGTTGTTCCCTTTGGTTTGTTTCTCTGCCTGTTCCTATTATATGAAATTCTGTGCATTTATGCAAGATTCACATGGCTTGTTAAAATATTGTCGTTAAAATAATGTCATATGTGTTAAATATTCTACTTATCTCAAATATACTTACAAATAGTCTGAAAAGTGTTATAATAATAGAACTGCAAACTATGTAGAAATATGTGAGAAAAGTGAGGTTAAGTCATGAGTAGACTAGAGATTGACTCGCCCAAAAGAGCCAGGATAGTTATGGAAGAGCTATACAAGGATTTGGAGCGGAGAATTGAATCCAGTCCTCCGGGACTCTGCCCGGTGGATATGTCGCGTGCGTTTCTGGAATTGTGCCACGCACAGACTTGTGGAAAGTGTGTTCCCTGCCGTATCGGTCTGGGACAGCTGAATCATTTTATCAAGGATGTTCTTGACGGCAAGGCGACAATGGAGACTTTGGATATTATGGAACAGACAGCTCTGTCAATCATGGAGTCCGCCGACTGCGCTATCGGATATGAGGCGGCGCATATGGTATATAAGGGACTGATCGGATACCGTGATGACTATGAGGAGCATATCCGGAACGGACGCTGTACCTGTACATACAGCCAGCCTGTACCTTGTGTATCCCTGTGCCCGGCCCATGTGGATATACCAGGATATATTGCGCTGGTAAGAGAAGGAAGGTATGCGGATGCGATCCGGCTGATCCGTAAGGATAATCCGTTCCCGACAACCTGTGGTTTCATCTGCGAGCATCCATGCGAGGCGCGATGCAGGCGCAACATGGTAGACGATTCTATCAACATCCGCGGGCTTAAGCGCGTTGCCGCTGATTTCGCAGGAGAGGTAGATCCGCCGGTATGCGCTCCGTCCACAGGGAAGAAGATCGCGGTTCTCGGAGGTGGTCCGGGAGGCTTAAGCGCGGCATATTATCTCCAGCTGATGGGGCATCAGGCGACGGTATATGAGATGCTTCCGAAGCTTGGCGGAATGCTGCGTTACGGGATCCCGAACTATCGTCTGCCAAAGGACCGTCTGGAAGAGGATGTCAATGCAATCCTTAAGACAGGCGTTGAGGTGAAGCACGGACTGAAGATCGGCCAGGACATCACCATCCAGGAATTAAGAAATCAGTATGACGCGGTGCTGATCACAATAGGTGCGAGTACGGACAAGAAGATGGGACTGGAGGGAGAAGATGCGGACGGCGTACTCTCTGCGGTACAGTTCTTAAGGAATGTGGGAAGAAACGAGATCATGGATCTGTCCGGCAAGGAAGTCGCAGTCATCGGCGGCGGCAATGTATCCATGGACGCCGTGCGTACAGCAAAGCGTCTTGGCGCAAAGAAGGTAAGTATTGTATACAGAAGAAGAGTTGCAGATATGACGGCCCTTCCAGGCGAGATAGAAGGGGCTGTTGCAGAAGGGATAGAGCTTCAGACACTGAAGGCGCCGTCTTCACTCAAGGTGAACGAAGCGAACCACATAGAAGGAATCTATGTAAAGCCTCAGATGGTCAGCGCGATCCGCGACGGCAGGGCAAGCATCAAGCCTACCGGAGAAGAGGATATTTACATACCATGCGATATATTGATTGTTGCGATTGGACAGAATATCGAGACACGCCATTTTGAAGAGGCAGGAATCCCGATTGAGAGAGGCAAGATCCTTACCAAGAGCACTGGTGCGTTCGAGAATATGCCCGGCGTATTCGCGGGAGGCGACTGTGCGAGCGGGCCGGCGTCTGTTATCAAGGCGATCGCGGCGGCGAAGGTAGTTGCGGCCAATATCGACGAGTATCTGGGATATCATCATGAGATCTCCTGTGATGTGGAGATCCCGGAGGCACGTCTGGACGACCGTACTCCTTGTGGAAGAGTGAACCTGACAGAGCGCGAGGCCTGTGAGAGAGTCTGTGATTTCGAAGGAGTAGAGAACTGCATGACCGAGAAGGAAGCAAAGCAGGAGGCGGGAAGATGCCTGCGCTGCGATCATTTCGGCTATGGGATATTTAAAGGAGGCAGAGAGAAATTATGGTAAATCTTATGATTGATGGAAAGCAGATATCCGTAAAAGAAAATACTACCATTATGGAGGCTGCCGCTCAGAACGGGATTCCGATCCCCAAGTTATGTTATCTTAAAGGCATCAACGAGATTGCCGCCTGTCGTGTATGCGTGGTTGAACTGGAAGGTAAGGAGAAGCTCATTACCTCCTGTAACAATGTGGCAGAAGAGGGCATGGTGATCTATACCAACAGTCCGAAGGTACGCCGTCACAGGAGGACGACGGTGGAGCTTATCCTGTCTCAGCATGACTGCCAGTGCGTAAGCTGTGCGAGGAGCGGAAATTGCAGTCTGCAATCTGTGGCGAACGATCTGAATATCCTGGATATTCCGTATAAGACCATGCTGGAGAGACAGCCGTGGGATAAGAAGTTCCCGCTGATACGTGATTCTTCCAAGTGCATCAAGTGTATGCGGTGCGTGCAGGTCTGTGAGAAGGTTCAGGGGCTCGGCGTATGGGATGTGGAAGGCACAGGATCGCGGACGACTGTGAATGTGGCGGGACACAAGAGCATCCGGGAGGCAGACTGTGCGCTGTGCGGCCAGTGCATTACCCACTGTCCGGTTGGTGCGCTCAGAGAACGGGACGATACGGAGAAGGTATGGAACGCGATTGAGGATAAGAACAAGACGGTGGTCGTACAGGTTGCCCCTGCGGTACGTGCGGCATGGGGAGAAGAGCTTGGCCTGAAGCCTGAGGAGGCGACAGTCGGCAAGATTCTGGATGCATGTAAGAGAATGGGAGCGGATTATGTGTTTGATACTACATTTTCCGCAGACCTTACCATCATGGAGGAAGGAACGGAGTTTCTTAAGCGTTTCACGGAAGGAGAGCTCAAGGAGCGTCCGATGTTCACGTCATGCTGTCCGGGATGGATCCGTTTCATCAAGTCACAGTTCCCGCATCTGGTGAGACAGCTGTCTACGGCCAAGTCTCCGCAGCAGATGTTCGGCGCCGCCATGAAGACTTATTTTGCAGAGAAGATCGGGGTATCTCCGGAGCAGATCTATACCGTGTCTGTGATGCCTTGCGTTGCGAAGAAGGGCGAGCGTGAGATGGAGCTGTTCTACGGCGAGTACGCCGGACATGATATTGACGCTGTGATCACGACGAGAGAGCTTGTCAAGATGATCCGTTCCGCACATATCCGTCCGGATACATTAGAAGACCGCGCAAGCGACCGGCCGATGCAGCAGGGCTCCGGAGCAGGCGTGATCTTTGGAGTGACCGGCGGCGTGATGGAGGCGGCGCTTCGTTCCGCTTATTATCTGCTTAAGAAGGAGAATCCGCCGGCGGATGCCTTCAAGGCTGTCAGAAGCCCTGAATTCCAGGCAAATGACGGTGTGATAGAGGCGGAATTCGCTATTGATGATGTGAAGGTAAGGACTGCGGTGGTCAGCGGCCTTGGAAATACGAGGCGTCTTCTTAACCGGATAGAGCGCGGTGAGGTACACTATGATTTCGTGGAAGTTATGGCGTGTCCGGGAGGCTGTGTCGGAGGCGGAGGCCAGCCGATCCATGACGGAGAAGAACTGGCGTTTGAGCGCGGACAGAACCTGTACTATCTGGACGAGGGCGCACAGCTTCGGTTCTCACATGAGAATGAGGATATACTTGCGATGTATGAGGAGTATTTCGAGAAGCCGATGTCGCACAAGGCACATATGCTGTTACATACGGAGCATGAAAGATAGATATGCCTGTTACATATGAAGCATGGAAGATGATATGCTGTTATATATGGAGTATGGAAGATAGATATGTCTGTTACATATGAAGCATGGAAGATGATATGCTGTTATATATGGAGCATGGAAGATAGATATGCTGTTACATACAGAGCATGAAAGATAGATATGCTGTATTTTGAGGCAGGAGGAAAGCGAGGGCTATGGGCATAGAACGTGTGCCTCTGCCCTTGCTTTTTTGTAAGCATATATTTGTAAGCATATATGAGAATAAACGGAGAATAAAAAAGAGGCTGCTGAGAAATAACCGTTATACGCCATATATGGGGTACTATTTGTAATGATGTTACCCATATATTATGTATAAACTGCATTTCTCAACAGCCTCTCTATGTACTAAAAGAATATGTTGCCTCCGATATTGACACCGGTGTGGCTGGTCGAGGCCGCCGAACGGAACTGATAACAGTTGATCACTTCCATATGTCTGGCGCCTCCGATAGCGGCCTGTGCCACAGAATAAGCTGTGGAGGACGGGCCGGCTGCAAGAACTCTCTCCAGACTTCCATTCCATGTTGGAGAGAACTGACCGGACTGATAGATTACTCCGCGGATCGTTCCCGGATAGCTGGGACTTTCGACACGGTTCATCACTACGGTCGCAACGGCAAGCATGGGATCGTATCCGCCAGCTTCACATTGAAGCAGTGCGGCAAACAGTACAACGTCGTTGACGTTGGCCTCCGGTGGAGGAGTAACTGTGCCGGGATTATTCTGTCCATTGTTATTGCCCGGCTGCTGGCCGCCTGACGGATTGTTGTTCGTCTGGCCGTTGCCGTTATTATTAGCCTGTCCGGTGCTGCCCGAAGGCTTAAGCGATCCCGAGACCGCGTTATTCTGAGCGATCCGGAGGGCTTCTTCTGCCGCCTTGGCACGCTCTAACTGTGCCGTATAATCCTCCAGCTGACTGGAGGTGGATGAAATCTTAGAAGTAAGAGCATCCCTTTTATTCGTCAGCTCTACTTGCAGGACTCCAAGCTCGTCCTGCTTGTTCTTGAGGTCGTTCTGTTTCTTCTCTACGCCGGCACAGACTTCCTTGAGTTCTGCCAGCATATCTCTGTCATATTCACTTATAGTTGTTACATACTCAGCCTTATTCAGAAAATCTCCCATGCTGTCGGATGAAAATAAAATCTCAAGCAGAGAAATGCTTCCGCCTTCATACATGAACTTGATCCTGTTCTTCATGGCATCATATTGCAGTTCTTCATTAAGCTCGGCGGCGGCCAGATCCAGCTTGGCCTTCTCAACTTCGGCGGAAAGCTGCTCAATCTGCGCCGAGGCATCGTCTAATTCAGCACTTAAAGATGACAACTGGCTGTTCAGGTCATTCAGATCGTCCTTCAAGTCGGAAGTGGTAATCTCCAGTTCTTTTGCCGAAGGGGCAGAGTAAACCGGGACAGTCACAGAAGCAATTGTTACGGCAGAGACGGTAACCGCCAGAACTGACCGTAATATACGTTTCTTTTCTTTGGTTATCATATACTTTTCCTTTCCTTAGTAGCATGTGCTCAATACATTATACAACAAATTGCAATATAAAGCAAACTTTGTTATGATAGAATATATAAAAATATTGGAAAATGTGATAAAAAGGCGGTAAAGGGCAGGATTATGAAGAAATATGAGGAAGAAAAATACAGGTTTGAGAACATTAAGGAGCGGATCTATCCGTGGATCAGAAGGGAGCTTGGGACGCCGTATGCACTGAATGGAAAGCATATTACTGAAAAAGATACGCCGGTTGTGTCATTTATCGGTGATCTCAGGATTATATTTGTTATTAAAAGAGATGAAGATGTATACGAGGTATTGAAGGACAATATGCTTCCGCCGGACTGCGATGTGGAGGCTCTGTACTATACGGCCTGTGAGAATCTGGTCAGGGATGTGGAATTTGTGATCGCCAATACCTGGTATGGCGGATTTGCCATACTGGCGGACGGATGGCATGAGGCCAGTTCCCTCTGCTTCAAGCATATCTGGCAGGTCTGCGTAGACAAATTAAAGGACGATCTGGTAATCATGGCGCCGACACGGGAGACGGTACTGTTCGCCCCTGCCTCTCAGAAAGAGGCGGTCAGGAAGATGACAGAGCATGGCAGGCAGTCTTATGAGCAGGATAAGGATAAGATAAGCCACGGACTGATGCTCTTTTCGAAAGACCGGAAGGAACTGAGCGTCTGGAAGGAAGAAGAATCAGAAGAATAAGAAGAATAAGGATAAGGAAAGCAGAGCAGAGATACGACGGCGCTGGCCGCTGTCAGAAGGAGGAAGTCGGCAGATTATGAAGATTAAGGTAAAGATGATAGGGATGGATCTGGACGGGACGCTTCTAACAACCAAAAAGGAGCTGACGCCATATACAAAGGAGGTGCTTATGCGTGCGGCGAAGCAGGGGATCGTTGTAATGCCGGCAACGGGAAGACCGCTTGGCGGCGTGCCTGAGGAGCTGATCAGCCTTCCGTATATCCATTATGCGGTTACGGCCAATGGAGGAAGAGTTGTGGATGTCAGGAACGGCAGGACGATGTATGAGTGTCTGGTATCTGCATCAACGGCAGGGAAGATACTGGATGTATTCGAGCATTATGATTCCATGAGGGAGATCTACTATGACGGAGTTGGATATACCCAGGAGGATGCTGTGAAGGAGATCGGGAAGTATCTGGAATCACCGCCGATGATCGAGTATCTATTGGCGACCAGAAGGCTGGTGCCGGATATCAGGGCAAAATTCGAGGAAGAGAACCGGAGCTTGGATAAGGTACAGGGATTGTTTGTTACTGTGGAGGACAGGGATGCGGCAAGAGAGGAGTTGAAGGCGATACCGGGGATTGAGATCACAGGCGCACTGGACAGGAATATCGAAGTGAATGCGGCGGGCGTCAATAAAGGGATTGCAATGATAAGGCTTGGAGAGACGCTGGGGATAGCGAAGGAGGAGATCATGGCATTCGGCGACGGGGCCAATGACCTGAAGATGATCAGAAGTGTGGGGATCGGAGTGGCCATGAGCAATGGGATAGAAGAGGTGAAGGAAGCGGCCGATTACACAGCCCTCTCTAACGATGAAGAAGGTGTGGCACGGTTTATCGAAGAATATGTACTTATATAATATAATAATGAAGGGAGAATGAGATGTTGGATATTTTGAAGGTTATTGTTCTTGGGATTGTGGAGGGTATCACGGAATGGCTTCCGGTAAGCAGTACAGGTCATCTGATTCTGGCGGGGGATCTTCTGCGGCCGGGAATGAGCGAAGCGTTTATGGAGATGTTTAATGTAGTGATCCAGCTTGGCGCGATCATGGCGGTAGTTGTGCTGTATTTTCATAAGCTGAATCCATTTTCCCCAAGAAAGACGCAGAAGCAGAAGATGCTGACATGGCAGATGTGGATCAAGGTGGTCATAGCGTCTGCGCCGGCGGCTCTGATCGGACTGCCCTTCAACGATCTTCTGGACCGGATCTTCTATAAACCACTGCCGGTAGCGGTCATGTTGATCGTCTACGGCGTGCTCTTTATTATAGTAGAGAACCGTAACGTCGGGCAGAGACCGGCGGTGAGGAAGATATCGGAGCTGACAATCCCCATGGTCCTGCTGATCGGAGTATTTCAGATGCTTGCACTGATCCCGGGGACCTCCAGATCGGGAGCGACCATCGTCGGGGCGCTGTTGATCGGGGTATCAAGGGAAATTGCGGCGGAATTTACCTTCTTTCTCGCGATCCCGGTGATGTTCGGAGCCAGTCTTCTGAAGCTGATCAAATTCGGATTTCATTTTACCGGTGAGGAATTCGGTCTCCTGATGCTTGGGTGCGTGGTATCTTTTGGGATATCTGTTGCTGCCATCCGATTTCTTATGGGATACATTAAGAAGAATGATTTCAAGATATTCGGCTATTACAGGATCGTTCTTGGCGGTATCATAGTGGTTTCGGCGGCCGTGCAGACATTTCTTGCATAATTATAGAAGTTTTTCTTGCTTTTTGTTGATAAAGTGGTAAAATACCTTCTAGATATGTATTTTTATACATTATAACTCATAAAACACGGTAGGAGGAGAAAGAACATGAAATTCAGGAAATTTACTTGTATATTATTAATCGCGGCCTGTGTATTTTCAATGGCTGCATGTGGATCGAAGGACGGGGCTGACAGTGATTCTGGCAGCGGCTCCGACGGAGGAGACGGCGCAGGAGAAGCAGCGACTGCGAAGGTGGTTGATATCGACCTGACAGACGAGGAATATGCATTTGGTGTGGATAAGACACAGCCGGAGCTCTTAGAGCAGGTCAACGCGTTCGTCGGTAAGATCAAAGAGGACGGAACGTTGGAAGAGATCTGTGAAAAGTATTTCGGAGGCGGAGAACCGGAGGCGGTAGAATCTGCCAAATTAGACGACTCCAAGGATCAGCTGGTCGTGGCGACCAATGCGGCGTTCGAGCCGTTTGAGTATACCAAGGGTGAGAGTTATTACGGGATTGATATGGAGATCGCGGCTATGCTTGCAGAGGAGCTTGATAAAGAACTGGTGATCCAGAACATGGATTTTGAGGCGGTGTGCCTGTCTGTCAGCCAGCAGAAGTGTGATATCGCGATGGCGGGCCTGACGATCAATGAAGAGCGGGAGGAGTATGTGGTATTTTCAGACTCCTACTATGAGGCGTCTCAGAGACTGATCGTACCGAACAGCGATACAGCATTTGACGATTGTGCGGATGCAGACGCTGTGGCAGAGCTTCTTGGCGGGTTAAGCGATTCAGATTCCATCGGGGTGCAGGCGGGAACGACCGGACAGTATTATGTAGAGGGTGATGCTGACTGGGGATTTGACGGACTTCCGGCAAAATGTGTGACCTATAAGAGCGGATCTTTGGCCGTACAGGACATGCTCAACGGCAATATCAAGTATGTGATCATTGACGCGGCGCCGGCGGACGCGATTACGGAAGCGATTAACGAGATGCAGTAGAAGAGAAGGTTGGAATCAAAGATCATGGGGAATTTTGACCAGAAGGTAAATAAATTTATAGAGATATTCCTGGAAGAAGGCGGGTACGTCAAGGTCGTAGAAGGTCTTCAGAATACACTGCTGATCGCGGTGGCGGGCCTGTTGATTGGTATCCTGATCGGGACCGTCATTGCGTCGGTGCGCGTCCTTCCGAAGTACAGGCTTCTTCCAAGAGTTCTGAATGGGATCTGCAGCTTTTATGTTGCATTATTCAGGGGAACACCGATAGTCGTCCAGCTGCTTGTATTCTATTATGTACTTTTGCCGGTCATTGGGTGGAAGATTACCGGGATTCAGGTATCTGTACTGGTATTCGGCCTGAACAGCGGAGCTTATATATCCGAGATCATGAGAAGCGGGATCCAGTCGGTCGATCCGGGACAGATGGAGGCCGGCCGGGCCGTAGGGTTAAGCTTCGGCGTCAGCATGACGAAGATTGTGATCCCTCAGGCTGTCAAGAATATACTTCCTACATTGGGAAATGAGTTCATTTCCCTGATCAAGGAGACTTCGGTTGTGAGCTTCGTGGGAGCCGCAGACTTATATGTGGCGTTTAGCTATATTGGAAGCAGCAGTTATGAGTTCATGGTTCCTTATCTGGTGATGGCGTTGATCTATATCGTGCTTGTACTGGTGATCTCACTGCTTGTTAAATTGATGGAAAGGAGCCTTAAGAAGAGTGATAGACGTAATTAATCTCAGAAAGAGCTTTGGGGATATGGAGGTTCTTAAGGGAATCGACATTACCATCAATAAAGGCGATATTGTGGCGGTGATCGGTCCGTCTGGTTCAGGAAAGAGTACCTTCTTACGCTGTCTGAACTGTATGGAGGATCCAAGCGGCGGAAGCATCGTATTCAAGGGTGTGGATATCGCTGATATGAGCGTGGATATTAATGTACACCGCAGACATATGGGTATGGTGTTCCAGCATTTTAATCTGTTTAACAATAAGACGGTCTTGCAGAATATCATGATGGCTCCTGTGTATCTGAGATGCCAGGATTTAAAGAGGGTAAAGCGCAGGAACAATATGACGCGTCTGCGTAATCTGTTTTGCGGGAGTAATAAGACTGCGCTTATGCCGGTTACGGAGACTGGCGAGCAGATCAGGAACGAGGTCAGGGAGCAGGCGATGGCGCTGCTTAGGCGGATCGGCCTGGAGGATAAGGCAGACGTCTATCCGTCTACTCTGTCCGGCGGGCAGAAGCAGAGGATCGCAATCGTGAGATCCCTTGCCATGGATCCGGATGTAATACTTTTTGACGAGCCGACTTCGGCTCTGGATCCGGAGATGGTCGGCGAGGTATTGGAGTTGATGAAACAGCTTGCGCGCGACGGCATGACCATGGTCGTGGTTACACATGAGATGGGATTTGCAAGGGAAGTGGCGAACCGGGTGGTGTTCATGGACGAAGGCCGGATCAAAGAAGAGGGGAATCCGAAGGAATTTTTCGAGAATCCCAAGGAGCCGAGACTGAAGGATTTCTTATCGAAGGTATTATAGAGGTTTGCAGGGGACTGCCCGGGATATATTTTCGGGACAGTCCTTTTGTGTATTTTCGGGGCTGAAACATATGTTTTTATAGACTTTTCGTCTATTTTGCTATATAATACGAGAAGATAGAATTAATCAATGAAGGAAAAGCTATATGAAAAAAGTTAATAAATTATCAACTTGTATTCCACCGGATTTAGTGGAAGAAATTATTAGAAACGGAAGAGAGCAGGATGACCAGCATGTATACCGTGTTGCGAAGCGTGGAAAAATTGATAATGTAGAGTTCATGGGCAGCTATGAAGAGACTTTATATGAGAAGAGAACGTTTAAGGAAGATTTATCATTAATCGGTTCATATTCAACCTCGTGTTATCTTACCCCAAAAGGTCCCAGAAAGTTCTTAAGATTTCTAAAAGCCGGGTTATTTAAGACCTATCCGCATCCAATCATCATTCATGGAAATACTATATGTGGCTTATCCCAATTGACAAAAGAGAGAATACCAGATTATCCTGATAAAGAGCATGTAGACTGGTGGATTTATCAGGATAGTTTTGATAAATTAATAAAGGAGTTTAAGGTTTTTGAAGATTTTAATCAGAAAGGATTAACAAATGAATGAGATATTTTATGAAAATATTCCTCAAGCAGGTTTGCTTTTGTTAGAACAGATATTGTTTTCGTTTGAGGGGATTCCCATGGTGTTTGTGTGTATTGATAAAGAGTGTAACAGGTATTTATGTATATGTGATGATGTGATTAATGAAGAAGCCTGGCTTATAGTGAAGATAGATGATAATAGATTATTGCGGATACTGAATGATGAAGATACAGTTTTGAGTGCTTTCAGAGATCAAAAAGTCATAATCGTTAACAGGGAAGCTGGAGGAGAATTTAAGTATAATTTTGTCGATTATTGCGAGATTGATCCAGATGAACTTCCATTGTGTGACCAGTACCTTGAGATGAAAGAATATTTAACAGAATATATAGATAAGCTTAAGAGGCAGTTTTTGATTTATAACTTTACATTTGATCTTGAGTATAATATGTGTTATAACGGTTATCTGGATTTATCTGAAAAGCACTATTTAGAGGGTATAGCCAACAAGAGTATACTTTATGCCGCATAACAAGACAGGGGAATATAAATGGTAAAAAGTGATTTTAAGTTTTCCACTCCTAAATTAATTAAACTGGATTTCGAAATCAATGACGGATATGAAGATAATAAAAAGATTTTGACAGATAATTTGAATGTATCTTTAAATTGTCATGTCGATAAGGAAGATGAAGAAAGTGCGTCTGTAAGTTTGGAGATCAGAGCAGGGGAAAGAGGCAGTGAATTTCCGTTTTTCATACATCTGGTGATTGGGGCAGTGTTTAAGCTGGATGTGAAGATTCCGGGAATAGATTTTGATAATCTTTTACAGATTAATGCGCCGACATTGTTGCTGTCTTATGCCAGACCTATTATTTCATCAATAACTGTACAGGCAGGAATGAAGCCGTTAAATTTGCCTTTTTTTAATTTTATTAAGCAATAATAACGGGGAATGCCCGGGATTTTGATTGCTAAATATCTGAAATAACTCTATAATGGATATAAAAGGGATGTGTTTTCGGAAAATTCCCCGCGAAAGACGGGACAGGGGGATTTTGGATACATAAGGTCCAAGAAAAGGAGGCTTTACAATTATGGAGATTAGAGAAGGATATATGCCTTATCTGGGATATAAGACATATTACCGCATTGTTGGAAAGAAGACCGGGAATAAGAAGCCGTTAGTGCTGCTGCATGGCGGTCCGGGTTCCACGCACAATTACTTCGAAGTGCTGGACCGTCTGGCAGAGGAGGACGGCCGGGAGCTGGTGATGTATGACCAGCTCGGCTGCGGCGAATCCTATGTTGAGAATCGTGCGGACTTGTGGAACGCGAAGACCTGGATAGACGAGCTGGCCGCACTGCGGGAGCATCTCGGGCTTGACGAGGTCCATATTCTGGGACAGTCCTGGGGCGGGATGCAGCTTCTTAGCTATGTCTGTGAGCGGAAACCGGAGGGAGTTAAGAGCCTGATACTTTCCAGTACTCTTCCGGCTTCCTGGATGTGGGGGCTTGAACAGCACCGGCTGATCGAAGAACTGCCTCAAGAGATGCAGGATGCCATTGAGAAAGCAACGGCTTCCAATGATTACAGCGATCCGGCCTATATTGCCGCAGAGGCAGAGTATATGCTCCGTCATGCCGCCGGGGCGGTAACGGATGAGTCGCCAAAGTGCCTGAGACGCCCGAGAAAAATCGGCAGAGAGTCATATGTTGTCGGCTGGGGACCGAATGAATTTACGCCTCTTGGAACCCTGAAGGACTATGATGTGACAGAACAGCTTAAGGATATCAGGGAACCGGCGCTGGTGATCAATGGGGGTAACGATCTGTGTACGCCTTATATCGCCAAATATATGTATGACAGGATTCCGAATTCCAGGTGGGAGCTGTTCCGTACTTGCAGGCATATGTGTTTTGTAGAGGATACGGACAGATATGTGGAACTGATGAAGGAATGGCTGAATACATACGATCAGGATTAAGAAGAAAGAACGTCTGAACTCTTACGGTCAGACTGGAAGAAAGAGGATGCGTCCCATTAACGAGGCGCATCCTCTTTGCTATTCGTTTTCATCCTCCCGCATCCGATAGCCCACGCCGACTTCCGTGAACAGGAACTGGGGCTGAGAAGGATTCTGTTCGAGCTTCCTGCGGATATTCGCCATGTTCACGCGGAGGATCCGGTTATTGTCTCCGGTAAACGGTCCCCATACATTGGACATGATCGCAGAATATGTCATGACCTTGCCTGAATTTCTGGCGAGAAAGGCGACAATCTTGTATTCGATCTGCGTCAGATGGATCTCTTCCCCATGGAGGGTGAGCATCCGCTTGTCAAAATCCAGCATAAGCCCCCGGCACTGGTAGGGACGGATGTACAGGGCCGAATTAGACTCCATGCGGTTGCTGTGGCGCAGGGAGGCGCGGATCCTTGCCAGCATCTCCGGAGTGCCGAAGGGCTTGGTGATGTAATCATCCGCGCCCAGATCCAGGGCAGATACCTTGTCCCGTTCGCCTGACCGGGCAGATACCACGATGATCGGGCAGCTTGTCCATTTGCGCACAGAGGTGATGACGTCATTCCCTTCGATGTCGGGCAGACCAAGGTCCAGGAGTATGATGTCCGGACACTGGGAACTGATCAGTGACAGACCGGCTTTGCCTGAAAGGGCTGTGATGACGCGGTAGCCGTTGGATTTTAATGCCTTTGTCATAAAGTCTGAGATATTCTTCTCGTCCTCGATAATTAATACCGTATAGTTTGGTGTTGTCATAGAGCTGTCTCCTTTATTCTTGCAGACCAGTCTTTTCCGTGGTTAAGGGACCGCCTGTGGGCGCCCTCTTTCGCCTGTTGTTTTACAGTTTACATAACAGGAAGGGAAAATGCAAATTCTGCTCCGTTTTCGTGATTACATGCCGTGATCGTCCCGCCATGCGCCTGGATGATGGTACGGCAGATAGAAAGACCGATTCCCATGCCGCGCTTGGTATCGGAGGCATGGCCTCTGTCATATTTCCCGCTGAAAATGTCGGGCAGTACGGATACATCGATCCCTTTTCCGTGATCAATGATATGAAAGGTGACGGAAGAACCGTCATTTGTAATAATAAGATCAGGCGGTTTTGAACACTCGGAATGAACAAAGGCATTTTCCAGAAGATTGATCAGAACCTGCTCAATTAACAGAAAATCCATGGGGATCATCAGCATCTCATCAGGGGCGGTCACGTTGACAGAAGCGTTCGGGAGCCGTTTCTGTAGTCTGTCGATTGCTTCGGAAACAACTTCTTCCACGATCTCCGGCTCTTTGGACACCTTATGGCCGTTATCCTGGATCCTTGTGACAGACAGCAGGTTCTCGACCATATTAAGCAGCCAGTTGGAGTCGTCGTGGATGGAAGTGATCAGCTGAAGCTTCTCGTCGAAGTCCAGTTTATCATGGTTCTCAATATATGATGCGGAAGAGCCGATGATGCTGGTCAGCGGAGTGCGCAGATCGTGGGAGATTGCCCGCAGGAGATTTGCCCGGATCCGTTCTTTCTCGGCCTCGTTAAGCTTGTGCTCACGCTCGGCGATCATCTCATCCTGCCGGGTGAGTTTCGTGGTCATGGCGCTGATCGTGATCGTGATGATCAGCATACAGACGAAGGTGACGGGATATCCGCTCAGGGTAAAGTTGATCTCAAAGAACGGAAAGGTGAAGAATCCGTTGATAAAGATCACGCAGAACAGGGAAGAGATTATACCGTACAGGTATCCGGTCGTCCATCTTGCGATCAGGATGAGGGCAAGGATATAGATCAACGCAATGTTGGCGGAACTGTTCTTTACAAAATGAAACAGAAGGAATGCAAGCCCGGTGGAAAGGGACAGCATCAGGAATGTATAGGAGATATTTCGAAGGAAACGTTTCATGGGCAGACCGGCTCCTTTTAAGTAATAGTAATGATATCAGTATACCACAAAAATCAGAAGATAGAACAGGGAGCTGGGGGAAAAGAGATATTTTCGCAGATTAGAGGTTTTAAGCCTGAGGCTGTTGTAGTATAATCTAACTTAATCAGATGGAACGATCAGATAAGCCGGTTATAAAGAGGAGGATAGATATATGAGACTTTTGGAGGAACGTATCCGAAAAGACGGTATCGTGAAGGGTAATGACGTACTTAAGGTGGACAGGTTTTTGAACCACCAGATGGATGTGGAACTGTTCACAGAGATTGGAGAGGAGTTCAGGAGACTGTATGCGGGCGAGGAGATCACCAAGATCCTGACCATCGAGGCATCAGGGATCGGGATTGCCTGTGTGGCGGCACAGTGCTTCAAGGTGCCGGTACTGTTTGCCAAGAAGAATAAGACGAAGAATATCGCGGGTGATGTGTATACCTCCAAGGTAGAATCCTTCACCCACGGGAGAGTGTATGATATCATCGTATCAAAGGAGTTCTTAAGACCGGAGGATAAGGTGCTTCTGATTGATGATTTCCTGGCAAACGGGGCGGCGCTGATGGGACTGATCACGCTGGTTGAGGAAGCGGGCGCGAAGCTTGTTGGAGCGGGGATCTGTGTGGAGAAGGCATTCCAGCCGGGAGGACAGCGGATACGGGATATGGGGATCCGGGTTGAATCACTGGCAAGGATCAAGAGTATGAGCGAAGAGGACGGGATAGAGTTTATCTGACCGCATTAAGGCAGCAGGAATATGATCAGCATCAGAAAGGAAATAGAACAATATGACACGCGAAGAATTATACCAGTCAATCTACACACACGATACCATCTACCTGCCGCCGCATGAACAGACGACGGCCGCCCTTGAGGTCTCACTTGGATGCAGCTGGCACAGGTGTACCTTCTGTGATTTTGCGAAGGATACATTTCAGGTGCATTCTCTTGAGCGGATCGAACACGACCTTAAGATCCTGGCAGAGCTTCGTCCCGGGGATACAAGGCTGTTTTTCCTCGGGGAAAATGCATTCTGCATGGATGCGCGGCTGCTGCTTGAGATCATAGGGCTTGTCCGCAGATATATGCCAAAGGTTCGGGAATATGCTATGTATTCCCGCGCGGATGATATTCTCAGGAAATCAGACCAGGAGCTTGAGGAGCTTGCGGATGCGGGAGTGAATGCGCTTCACATAGGGGTGGAGAGCGGGAGCGATTCCATACTTGAGGCGCGGAACAAAGGAGTTACCTCTTCCCAGATCATCAGGGCGCTTAAGAGCCTTGACCGTGTGGGGATCGATTATTATCTCACTGTTATCCCGGGGCTTGGAGGACGAAGCTTCTCGCGCCTTCATGCCATAGAGACGGCCCGGATGTTAAACGAGGTGCGTCCGCGCAATATATGGTGTCTGAAGCTGAAGCTGTGGGAGGATACGCCGCTTTACAGAGAAGCCGCGGCGGGCATGTTCGAGGAGATGACGCCGGATGAGATCCTGAGAGAAGAGAGGCTCCTGATTGAGAATCTGAAGGTTACGGACTGTCTGTTTGAGGATACTACGGTCCTTGACCAGTTCACGATCCAGGGGATGCTGCCCGGGCAGAAGGATGAGCTGCTGCGGGCGATAGATTATCTGCTCAGTCTGTAAGTGTGACTGCAATCGGATACGGATCTGATACTTTATGCATAGTGGGAATGCGTTGCGGCGCCGGGGTAAAACCCGGCGCCTTTTAACATTCTGCAATGTATAAGAATCATCAGGTCATAGAATTATAAGGGGAAATGGACTATTATTTTCTTACGTTATTATACTTTTGGCGATATTCGCTGGGAGCTATCTCCATCTCTTTTTTGAAGGCTCTCGAGAAAGCAAAAGGATTCTGGTATCCGCAGGAGCTTGCAATTGTGGTAACTGGAAGATCTGTATTCGTCAGAAGCTCACAGGCGTTTCTGATGCGCGACATGGCAAGAAAACGCTGGGGCGAAGTATTAAGGTGCTCTTTGAACAAGGTAAAAAGATAGCTTCGGCTGATATGCAGGTAATTGGCAATATCTGACACTGTGATATTTGGATCAGAATTACCGAGAATATAGTTAGTGGCCTGAGAGACATAAAAGTTATCATTAGATTCAAGAGCATTATAGGAGGCTCTGGATGCCTCGCATAATTTGGCAAAGATGGCATACAGCCCGCTTTGGATATGGCATTCGTTCGCAGGCGTCTTCTCGGGGTGCTTGAGCATTCCGGCGATGATCCTGCGGATATCGTCAGGGCGGGAGAAGGACTGTACGGGGGATTCGGGGCTTATATGGCATCTTCTGAGCATATCAGGGACACAGGTGCCGTTAAAGCAGATCCAGGTATAGGTCCAGGGATTCTGCGTGTCAGCCCGGTAAAACACAAGCGTGCCGGGAGTGATCAGGAAATACTGATTCTTATTGATTATATAGTGCGATTTGTCATCGTAAAAGTGGCCTTGTCCGTTAAGCACAAAATGGAGGATGTAGTAATGGCAGACGATCGGTCCGTAAGACTGGTCCGTGGAACATTCTTCATATCCGCAGGACAGCAGGTGCAGTTCTTCGGAGCTTGTCTGATGGATCATCACCTGTTTTTTTTCCATAAATTACACCTCCATGCGATTTATAACATTGGATCAGAATTTCTTTCTTTTGATTTCGATGTTATATTATTGTAATATATTTAATGTTATATGTAAAGGTAATCTGTTAAGGCGTATGATATTTGATCTCTGTAAGAGATCCGTACTACAGGATATAAATTGTCAGATGGGAGAATGGAGCATTGGATAATAAAAAGACGGTAGGATATACGGAGAATTTCACCTATAGGTGCCTGGAGGACCATCAGCAGGTGAATGCCATGAGTATAGTGAGTCCGTTGAATCTGGATTACTGCGGGATGGAGCAGTGTGAGCCGGGACACAGGTTCGGTCCCTACGTGCGTGAGAATTATGTTGTGCATATCATCCTGAATGGCTGTGGAACATTGCAGATCGGGGAGCAGGAGATCAAGCTTTCAAGGGAGGAGGCGTTTGTCATCTGTCCGGGACAGGAAGCAGTCTATGAGGCGGACGGCGAAGAACCCTGGGAATACATGTGGATAGGCTTTCACGGGTATGTGGCGAAGAAGATAGTGCGTTTCATGGGATTTACAGATGAATGCCCGGTGATACGCATCAGGGATACTGAACTTCTGAAGGCAGAGGTTGAGAAGATGCTGGAAGCACGGGAGCTTACATTCGTCAATATGCTGAAGCGGTCAAGCGCTCTGTATGCGATGCTGAGCATGATGATAGACGAGCATCCGGACGGCAGAGAGATTGAGAATCCCTCTAATATTGCCTATGTGAATAAAGCTGTGGAGATCATGATGCAGTCCTATGCAAAGAAGATCAAGATATCGGATATAGCAACGACGATAGGGATTAGCAGGAATTATCTCACAGATCTGTTCAAGCATGAGTTTGATATGTCGCCCCAGAACTTTCTCATGAGCTTCAGGATGGAGAAAGCGGCGCAGGAACTGGTGGAGACGGACGAATCCGTCCAGACGATAGGGATTAATGTGGGGTATCCGGATCCGCTGGCCTTTTCCAAAGCATTCAAGCAAAAGTACGGTATGAGCCCAAGCGCTTACCGCACTTCTGCCGTCGAGCTGATCCAGTGTGATACGAAAGGGCAGTATGCGAAATGGTATCATCTGTGACGGGACAGAGCCTGTCAGTCACATGATTCAGGCTCTTCGTCACTGGCAAGATAAGGCGTGAATATCCGGTAGAAGAGGAAGGAATTGATCCATGCGGTCAGTCCGAATCCTGCCGTGATCCATACAAACATGGCCGTACCAAATATCTGTGGACTTGAAGTCGTAAGCGACATGTAGAGCGGAACCACATTCAATACCAGAACGATCAGTGCAGACGGCAGGTTCTTGGCCGCCAGGAAGAATGACTGTATCCACAGATTCTTCAAGGTATTCCGAAACGCCGCGATCACGGGAAATACGAACATGGCTGTGATCGTAACGATGACGGCCAGGACTATGATCAGGTAATAGACTGCCGTTACCGGGTACACGCCGTTTGGCCCGAACATGCCGATATCGGCAGAGAATATGATGATAAAGACCACAGAGATGATCCAGGAGAGCGTGGACTGCCTGAAATTCTCCCGGAAGCTTCTGAAGAAGTCGCGTGTAAGTGAAGTATCCCCGTATTTGAGGCTTCGCAGGAGTGTATAGTACATAGAAGTAAAAGCGGCTCCGAATGTGATGACCGGGATACTGCATAATATGAAGAAAAAATTGACGACGATTATGTTGCCCAGCGTACCAAAGATACGGCCGAATAAGCTGTCATTTCCAAAAAATTTATATATTTTGTTCATAATATCCTATTCCTTTCCAATACTTTTAACTTTTTGAAAAATTAAAATTTTTGCTTATTTTAGTATAAATATGTCTAAAAGTCAACTCGAAATATGTCGACTGGTTGTGCGTATTATCATTTTTACATAAGTATAGAACATTTTTCCATATGCAAAACGAACAAAAATATATAAAATATACGTTAGATGTGCATAAAAAACATATAAAGGGAGGAATTAAGACAATGAAGAAAAGACTTATTTCAGCACTCATGGTGTCAGCAATGTGTCTGTCACTAACAGCATGTGGAGGTTCCGGCGGCGACAGTTCGGACGGCGGATCATCCGGAGGTTCTTCATCAGGCGCCCTCAGAGTTGCAATTTGGGACAACAATCAGCAGCCTGGTATCCAGGAGATCTGTGATCTCTTCACAGAGGAGACAGGTATTGAGGTTCAGGTAGAGGTCAAGGAGTGGGACAGCTACTGGACATTGCTTGAGGCAGGAGCTTCAGGTGGAGATATGCCGGATGTATTCTGGATGCACGCGAACAACTCACAGATTTATATGAACAATGATATGCTTTTGAAACTGGATGATTATATCGATAAGAGCGACAAGATCGATATGAGTAAGTATCTTCCACAGGTAACGGCGCTTTATACTTACGATGATTCTTATTATGCGATTCCGAAGGACTATGATACCATCGCACTCTGGTATAATAAGACCATGTTTGACGAGGCTCAGATGGAATATCCGAACGAGAACTGGACATGGGATGATATGTATGAAGCGGCAAAGAAGCTGACCGACAAGGATGCTAAGAAGTATGGTTATGCGATGAATGTAACGAATGATCAGGACAGCTACTGGAACATGATCTATTCCAAGGGCGGATATGTGCTGTCAGAGGATCATAAGACATCCGGTTATGACGATGCAAAGACGCTTGAGGCAATGGAATTCGTAGGAAAGCTTCTTACAGACGTATGTCCTCCGGCTTCCGTAATGGCTGAGACACAGACAGACATCCTCTTCGAGTCAGGAACAGTTGCCATGATCACACAGGGCTCCTGGATGGTGCCTGCATTCAAGCAGAACGAGTACACAGCTGAGCACTGTGACGTTGCAATGCTTCCTTACGACAAAGAGACAGGTATCCGTGCCACGATCTGTAACGGACTTGGATGGGCGGCGGCAGCAAGCACAAAGCGTCCGGACGACTGCTGGAAGCTGATCGAGTGGCTTGGTTCTGAAGAGATGCAGTTTAAACAGGCAGAGCTCGGCGTAACGATGTCCGCTTATGAAGGAACATCTGACGCATGGGCAGGTAACACAGACCTCTTCGACCTGACAGGACATCTTGCTATGGCAGAGGAGTCTACAGTTGAAGGCGTAGAGAACTTGATCGTTGAATATCCGTTTACATACAACGCTGTAAAGTGGACCAGCCAGTGCCAGAAGGATCTGGTTCCTGCATGGGACGATCCGTCTCAGATGGAGGACAAGTGTAAGGAATTTGCGAAGACTATGAATGATATCATCGCAAGTGAAAGCAAATAACGACAACGAAATGAAGAGTATAGAGGGTAGAAGAGATGACAAATAGCAAAAGTGAAGCTAAAGCACCTGCTAAGCAGAAGATGACAACATGGGAAAAGAATCAGTTGTTCTGGGGCTGGCTGTTCATTATTCCGACGATGGCCGGTTTGATCATACTGAACTTGTACCCGATCGTGAATACGATCTATCAGTCCATGTGTAAGACGGGTGACTTTGGTAAAGGAAATGTTTTTGTTGGATTTGCGAATTTCAGCAGAATGTTCGGCGATTCCGAGGTATGGCAGGCGCTGATTAACACGATTAAATACGCGATAATTGAAGTGCCATTTTCTATTTGTTTTGCTCTTGTTCTTGCGGTTCTTTTGAACCGCAAGATGGTAGGGCGCAGTGCATACAGGGCAATATTTTTCCTGCCTATGATCGTGGCACCGGCGGCGGTGGCTATGGTATGGCGTTGGTTATATAACTCACAGTTCGGACTTCTGAACAACCTGTTCGGACTGAAGGTTGAATGGATCTCCAATCCGAAGATCGCATGGATCTCCATAGCAGTTATCGGTGTGTGGTCTATCCTGGGTTATAATATTGTATTATTTATTTCCGGTTTGCAGGAGATCCCGCACGATTATTATGAAGCGGCGGATATCGACGGCGCATCTGGAATACAGGCGTTCTTTAATATTACGGTTCCATTGCTTTCGCCGACGATCTTCTTCGTTCTGATTACCAGAGTAATCGGTGCACTTCAGGTATTTGACCTGATCTATATGGTAATGGATCAGTCGAATAAGGCACTCCCGAAGGTGGAGTCACTTGTATATCTGTTCTATCGTGAGTCCTTTGATTTTGGTGACAAGGGATATGGTTCTACCATCGTTGTGCTGCTTCTTGCGGTAATTCTGGTCGTTACTGTGTTCCAGATGATCGGACAGAAGAAATGGGTTCATTACGAATAGAAGGGGGAAGATATTATGCATAGTATGGAAACAAGAAGAAAGGTTGAACGGATTGTCGTACATGTTGTTCTGATATTTTTCTCTATTATCATGCTGGTACCTTTTATCTGGATGCTGTTAACGGCATTTAAGTCTGTATCAGAAGCAACACAGATAGATCCATTTGTGATCTTCCCAACCGTATGGACATCAGAGGCTTTTTCGAAAGTATGGAGTAACATGAACTTCCTGCTGTTATACAAGAATACACTGCTGTTGATCTTCTGGCGTGTAGTCTGTGCGGTGTTGACGGCAACACTGGCCGGATATGCGTTCGGACGTCTGGAGTTCAAGGGAAAGAACTTCATGTTCTCTCTGGTATTGTTCCAGATGATGATCCCGGCGCAGATCTTCATCATTCCGCAGTACCTGATGGTCAGCAAGATCGGAATGACCAACACGATATTTGCGCTGGTATTCCCTGGAATCGTTACCGCGTTCGGTACATTCCTTTTAAAGACAGCTTATATGGGACTTCCGGTATCTCTTGAAGAGGCGGCAAGACTTGACGGATGTAATATCTTCCAGTCATTCCTGTTCATTATGTCCCCTCTTACCAGATCTTCTATGGTGGCGCTGGGTATCTTTACCGCAGTATTTGCTTACAAGGATCTGATGTGGCCGTTGGTTGTTAACTCCAGCGCGAACATGATGCCGTTGTCAGCAGCGCTTGCAACCATGCAGGGACAGTATCAGTCCAACTATCCGCAGTTGATGGCTGCATCAGCAATCGCATGTGTACCTATGATCGTACTGTATCTGCTCTTCCAGAAGCAGTTTATCGAAGGTATTGCAACATCCGGTGGAAAGTTGTAATAAGAACATAGTAATAGAAGGCAATGTCACATATGGCATTGCCTTTTTACCTTAATGGATAGATATGTTTTAAATAATTACAGAAAGAAGGGTTTTTTTGGGGAAGGGATCAAAGCTTTCAATAAGGGAGAGGGCAGGAGCGGAAAAGCAGAAGATACAGGGGATGACGAGAGATAAGGCTGCGCAGTATATCTGGGCATACTATAAGATACCGATCGTCGGCGCTGCGGTACTTATTTTCCTGGCAGTGTATTTTATACGCGCTTTCCTGAACCAGCCGGAAGACGCGCTTCTTCACGTGACCTTCGTGAATTGTTATGATGATGTGTCAGAAAATTCGGATTTTTATAAGGATTTTCTTGCGTATGCAGAGCTTGAGGATACAGGAGAAGTGATTTTTGACTCGAATGTATTCTTCGATCTGTCAAAGGACAGCGACTATGCGAATACCTATTTTCAGAAGACCGTGGCGTATCTGGAAGCAGGAACGACGGACGCGTTGATCTGTCAGGAGACGAATATGAGAGGGATGGCCAAAGGGGGGCGGGTATTAAGCCTTAAGGATGTAAGAGCGGCAGAGATTTACGAGAAGTATAAAGACAGAGTTGTAGATTATACGACAAAAGAGGGCGAAGTTGTTCCGGTTGGCATCGATATCTCAGACAGTCCCCGCCTTAAAGGGATGAAGAGTTACAAGAATGAGGAAGGATGCTATCTGTGTGTGTCGGCATATATTGATAACGCAGATCAGGTAGAGATATTCCTTGATTACCTTCTCAGTGAATGAGAGGATTACTGATGTTAACCTCTTAAACAGGGCTTGCCGGGAAATATTCATTCATCAAATGATTTCCCGGCAAGCCCTTTATCGGTAAAGCCCTGTTATTCTATTCGCTGACCTGCTTTATTACAAAGAGCAGAGATGAGAAGTCCATACTCTTGTTGTTCAGCAGATTTCTGTCGATCGGTATTCCCGCATACATGAGTTCTGAACCGTATGCCTTATAAGTCTTCACCGTGTCTTTTTCAATCTTCAATCCATACGTGGCGGCCAGAGCCGGCTCTATAGGAGTATCAAGCTCCGTATCATAGCTGATTTCATAGAGTGAATCCTCGCATAATCCCTGAAGCTTCAGACGGATCCAGGAACCGTTTACCCGGTTCAGGCATTGATAGAAGCCTGCGACTGCATTCTTCTTATCCTGAGAAACAACCATCCATGCTGTTTCATTTCCCTCAAACGGGCTGATAAGCCGGTAGAAATCACCGTCTACCTGGATAAGCTCACGGTATTCCTTCATAAACTGGATCTGCTTCTTCACCTTCTTGATCTCACGGTCTTCTAACAGGTTCAGATCCAGCTCATAGCCAAAGGTACCGAAGTATGCCACGTTCGCACGGGTAGCAAGAGAGGTGGTCCTGTGAAGCTGATGGTTCGGCACAGCCGAGACATGAGAGCCCATACTGACAAGCGGATAGACCATGGAAGTACCATACTGTATCTTGGTTCTCTCGTTGGCGTCCGTATCATCGCTTGTCCAGGTCTGCGGTGCAAAATACAGCATTCCCGGATCGAATCTGGCTCCTCCGCTGGCACAGGATTCGAAGAGGATCTCAGGGAACTCTGTGGTAAGGCGTGTGTACAGGTCATATACGCCAAGGATATATCTGTGCATAACCATACCCTGCTGGGAAGCCTCGGTGTTCCTGCTGTATGGCTCGGTCATATAGCGGTTCATATCCCACTTGATATAGGAGATGGAGGATTCGCGGATTACCTTTGCGATCATCTCATAGATATGATCGACGACCTCTTTCCTTGAGAAATCCAATACATGCTGATGGCGGGCATGGCTTTCGAACCTGTCCGGAACTCCGATCAGCCAGTCAGGATGGGCGCGGTACAGGTCGCTGTCCTTGTTCACCATCTCAAGCTCTACCCACAGACCGAATTTCAATCCCAATTCTTCGACCTTCCGGGATAAACCGGAGATGCCGTCAGGCAGCTTCTCAAGGTTCACATACCAGTCTCCAAGCCCCCTGTAATCGTCATTACGTGCGCCGAACCAGCCGTCGTCCAGCACGAACAGCTCTACCCCGACTTCACGGGCTTTTCTTGCAATGTTCAGTATCTTCTCCTCATCAAAGTCAAAATAGGTTGCCTCCCAGTTATTGAGAAGGATCGGACGGGCCTGATCTCTCCATGTACCGCGCATCAGGCGTGTCCGGTATAATCTGTGGTAGATCTGGCTCATCTTGTTAAGCCCCTGATCGCTGTATACCATGACAACCTCCGGCGTCTGGAAACTCTCGCCCTGATTTAATTCCCAGGCAAAGTCTTCCGGGTTGATCCCCATGGAGATCCTGGTCATGTCGAACGTGGACACCTCGGCCTGTGCAAGGAAGTTGCCGCTGTATACGAAGCTGAAGCCGTATACCTCGCCTTGTGATTCTGTTGTATGAGGACGCTTTAACGCCAGGAACGGATTGAACTCGGCGCCGCTGCAAGTTCCGTTCAGGCTCTGGATGGCCTGGATTCCTGTGGTGAGCTTCTGCGTCTTCACATAACGCTCTCTTGACCATGCTCCGGAGAGATGCATCAGTTCATAATCCATATCCAGGAATTCAACACTGGCGCTTAACGCCCTCTCCAGAACGATCTTCTCAGAGCCTTTGTGTATGAAACGTGCATTCCTGGTAAGAACCGGATAGTCTTCATATATAGTATAAGAAAGGACGAGATCGGTATCTGTCACCTGGTCATGCAGAGTAATTTCCAGTGTGGATGCCTCCTCATCACTCTCGGTATAGGTTGCGGGAAGAGGCGCCAGATCCTTCTTGCCCCGGAAAATATCGTGTGCGGTATAGACGTAGTTAACGATCCGGCTTCCATTCTCTTGCAGAATGGAGAAGGCCGGGCTTCTATAATCGCCGGTTCCGTATGACGGATATTCCTGCCTGGTATAGTGCATGGACAGAATACTTGGTTCCGGCGAGTTGATGGACATCTGAGACCGCATAGATTCTTCGTGAAGATAAGAAAAATCCTCTCTGTCTTTCAGGGACTTGCCATAGTAAAGATTCTCAAGCTGTCCATTCTCCATGATGCGGATGATATAGCTTACCTGGCCGTTGGACAGATGGAATACCTTTGATTTCTCATGAAATACGATTGACATGTTGTACCTCCTTTTTAATGACGAAAACCTCTTTTTATCACATAGTATCATATCACATTTATATATTTATGTAAAATATTGTTAAATGGAAGCATGGTTTAAAATTATGTAAAAATGTTGTTTAAAGGTGCTTGGTTGAAATTCTAAAAGGGCTGTGATAAAATGTCAGGCGTGAGTGCATTTGCGGATGCGAAGAAAGGAAGAACGATAGATGCATTATGTTAATATACGAAAGGGAAGCTTCATAGAGCGCCCGAACCGGTTTATCGCATATATAGATATAGAAGGGAAGAAGGAGACGGTCCATGTGAAGAATACCGGGCGGTGTGCAGAGCTTCTGGTGCCGGGCGCACCCGTATATGTCCAGGAGACGGACAATCCGGCCCGGAAGACCAGATGGGATCTTATAGCGGTGGAAAAGGGAAAACGCATGGTCAACATGGATTCCCAGATTCCCAATAAGCTTGTGGCGGAGTGGCTTAGGGAGGGGAATCTTTTTGAGGAGATAACCAGGATCCGGCCGGAATATACCTATGGCAGTTCGCGGTTCGATCTCTACGTGGAGGCGGACGGCAAGAAGATATTTATCGAAGTGAAGGGAGTTACGCTTGAAGAGGACGGCGTGGTGAGATTTCCGGACGCGCCAAGCGAGCGTGCGGTGAAGCATGTGGAGGAACTTAAGACGGCCGTGAGGGAGGGCTATGAGGCGTATGTTTTCTTCGTGGTGCAGATGAAGGGCGTCAGGTATTTTACGCCGAATATGGATACGCATCCGGCTTTTGGAGAAGCTCTCTTTCGTGCGTCGAAGGCCGGCGTCCATATACTGGCATATGACTGTGAGACAGGGAAGGACTATATCCATATAGAAGACGAAGTGCCGGTGGCGTTCGCGGATACGATGGAAGATAAGATAGGAGAAGAGACGTATCTGGCAGAGACGGTTGTAGAATGGTATCGGGCGAATAAGAGAGAACTTCCCTGGCGGAAGGAGCCGGATGCTTATCGGGTATGGGTGTCGGAGATCATGCTCCAGCAGACCAGGGTGGAGGCTGTAAAGTCTTACTATGAGCGTTTCCTGCGGGAACTCCCCACGGTAAAGGATCTGGCGGAGGCAGAAGAAGACAAGCTTCTGAAGCTGTGGGAGGGGCTTGGATATTACAACCGTGCGCGCAATATGCAGAAGGCGGCGCGGCAGATTATGATCGACTGCCACGGAGTATTTCCGGATACTTATGAGGAGATTCTCTCGCTCAAGGGAATCGGCAATTACACAGCGGGGGCAATCAGCGCATTCGCATATGGGCTCCCAAAGCCAGCGGTGGACGGCAATGTGCTGAGAGTTATCTCCAGGCTTACCGGGAGCAGGGAGGACATTGCGAAACAGAGTGTGCGAAAGAGAGTGGAAGACATGCTCGAGCCGATCATTCCAAAGGATGCGGCCTCTGATTTTAACCAGGGGCTCATTGAGCTTGGGGCGATCGTCTGTGTGCCGAACGGGGAACCTAAGTGCGGGGAATGTCCGCTTTCGTGCTTCTGCGAGGCGAGAAGGCAGGGGACGGCCTCTGAGATTCCGGTAAAGAGCCGGGGCAAGGCAAGAAGGATAGAAGAGAGGACCGTTTTTCTGTTTAAGGACGGGAAGAAGCTTGCCATCCGGAAACGTCCGCCGAAGGGACTGCTTGCCTCTCTGTATGAATTTCCGAATGTGCAGGGGAGTATGAGCATGGAAGAGGCTGTGGCTTACAGCAAGGGGATCGGGCTGATGCCGGTGCGCATGAAGGCTCTTGGGAATGCGAAGCATATATTCAGCCATATCGAATGGCATATGACGGGATATGAGATCATTGTGGATGAGCTGGAACGGACCAATGAGAAAGGGTTTCTGTTTATAAGGGCGGAGGAGATCGGAGAGGAATATCCCGTTCCGTCTGCATTCGAATATTATAAGCGCTATGCGGGGACAATATAGAATAATTCTATATATACAGCGGATTATCATTATTTTCAATTTTATGTCCGTCTCCTTAAGTGGTATGATGAAAGAAGATAAGAAACGCTAAGGAGGAACCACATGGAGATTATCAAGGATTTACCAGAAGTATTTGAAGAATTCGCGGAGCAGAGGAAGAATTCCTTCCTGTCAGTGAAACAGTTAAAGGATCAGGGAGTGCCGGTAGTCGGGGCGTACTGCACTTATTTCCCTCAGGAGATCGCGATGGCGATGGGAGCTGCGACGGTCGGCTTATGCTCCACATCCGACGAGACGATTGCGGAGGCTGAGAAGGATCTGCCGAAGAACCTGTGTCCGCTGATCAAGTCAAGCTATGGATTCGCCAAGACAGACAAATGTCCGTTTTTCTATTTCTCAGATGTTGTTGTCGGAGAGACGACCTGCGACGGCAAGAAGAAGATGTACGAATATATGGCAGAATTCAAGGACGTGTTCCTGATGGAGCTCCCCAATACCCAGGGGGAAGAGGCATTGAAGCTGTGGAAGAGCGAGATTATCCGTTTCAGAGAATATCTGGAGAAGAAGTTTGACGTCACGATCACAGAGGATGATATCCGTGAGGCAGTCAAGATCAACAATGCCGGCAGACGGTCCTTAAAGAGGCTGTATGAAGTAATGAGAAACGATCCGGCTCCGATTACGGGACAGGATCTGTTCAAGGTACTGTATGGAAGTACCTTCAAGTTCGACAGAAAGGTAATCCCGGCAGAGGTTGACGCGCTGGTGGAGAAGATCGAGAAGGAATATGCAGAAGGGAAGATGCTGGATAAGAAGCCGCGTATCCTGATCAGCGGATGTCCGATTGGAGGCGCGACGGAGAAGGTTATCAAGGCTGTGGAAGAGAATGGCGGCGTGGTAGTTACATACGAGAACTGTACCGGAGCAAAGTCAATCGACAAGCTGGTTGACGAGGAGAATCCGGATGTTTACGACGCGCTTGCAAGGCGTTATCTGGATATCGGATGTTCCGTGATGACGCCGAATCCGAACCGTCTGGAGCTGCTCGGACGGCTGATTGATGAGTATAAGGTGGACGGCGTAGTGGAGATGACGCTTCAGGCATGTCATACATATAATGTGGAGACTCTGGCGATCCGCAGATTTGTAAATGAGAAGAAAGGGATTCCATACATTAATGTGGAGACGGATTATTCTCAGGCGGATATCGGCCAGCTGAATACCAGGATCGCGGCATTTATCGAGATGCTGTAAGATCACAGTGGATATTTGCGGGAAGGAGCTGTTGTAGAAAGCAGCTCCTTCATCTGTAATTCCTTTCAGCTATAAAATAGCCTTTAACTTTTCTGTTTCTTCCTCGATCACTTTCTTATCAATCCTCTGGAACAATATTTCAACCTCCGGGAGCAAATATCCGCTTGCAACATGCTGCCTTTCCCAGTTGTTACTTATATTCAACCATTTCAATACTTTTTCCGAAGAAAATGGTAAAAAAGGCGAGAGCAGAACTGCTAAGTTCGCTATAATCTGCACACATTGATAAAGTGTATGATTGCAAGCAGTTTTATCAGTATTTCGTGTGATCCAGGGCTTTTCTGTATCAAAAAACTTATTCGCATTTCTTACAAAATCAAAAATCTCATTGACTGCATCCTTAAAATATCCGCGTTCTATAAACTTTCCTACAGCGATATACAGACGATCTATCTGATCATCCAATTCAATATTATTGTTTCCTGAAGGAACAATGCCGTCACAATATTTTTCTATAAATACCAATGTTCGATTTACGAAATTTCCATATGCTCCAAGCAATTCGCTGTTATGACTATGAACATATTCTCTCCACGAGAAATCTGCATCCTTTTTCTCAGGTCCATTTACAATAAAAAAATATCGAATAGAATCGGCTTCATAATTATCTAATAAATCCTTCACCCATATCGCATAATTCTGACTTGTAGATATTTTCCTGCCCTCCAAAGTTAAATACTCACTGGACACAATCTGGTCTGGCAGATGCCATGCCTCTCCGTTTCCCAGTAATAGTGCTGGTAATATAATAGTATGGAATGGAATATTATCCTTTCCATGCACATAATAATGCCAGGCATCTTCGCCCCATAGCTCAGAAAAAGCATTTGTATTCCACCTGGCGGCCACTCTGCTTGCTGACAGATAACCTAATACATTTTCCGCCCATATATAAATGGTTTTGTTTTCATATCCCTCCTTAGGTACTCTTATCCCCCACTCCAAATCTCTGGTTAGTGCTCTGTCTCTTAATCCTTCGTTAATATACCGCTTTGTAAATGCAATGGCATTTTTCCGCCACTCAGGATGATCTTCAACCAGTGCTTCTAACTCTGATCGCAGCTTTGAAATACCAATGTATAAATGGGTAGAGTTTTTGAAACTAATTGCTTTTTTGCATACAGCACATTTAGGCTCTAAAAGTGTTTCAGGTTCTAAAACTGCACCACAGGAATCACACTGATCGCCTCTGGTATCACTTCCGCATTCAGGGCATTTTCCTAATACATAACGATCTGCCAGAAAAGTCTTACAGCTTTCACAATAAGCCTGCGGAACTTCTTTTTCGTACACATATGGACTTTCGTACAATTTCCTGTGAAATTCCCGCACAAAATCTTTATGCTCATTTGCTGATGTTTTAAGATAGGCATCATAACTAAATCCTAACCGCTCAAAGCATTCTGCAAACTCTTTATGATAAAAGTCACTGACCTCCTGCGGTGTTTTGTTTTCTTGTTTTGCTCTGATTGCCACAGGAGTACCATGACAATCACTTCCCGAAACAAAATATACTTTGTCTCCTATTGCTCTATGATATCTTGCTAATACATCTCCCGGTAATAATCCTGCAATATGTCCTATGTGCAATGAACCATTTGCATATGGCCATGCACCGCCAATCAATATTTGTCTCATTTTACATACCTCATTTCTTTTCAATTTTGTAGTGATAACTTTGTTTCTTTTGCTGTTCATTTACAACATGTTTTCTGGTTCGTTGCATTTTTGTACTAAAAAAGCCCTCCTCTCTGAAAAATTTCTT
>CAJTRO010000033.1:34935-42212 GCA_910579015.1 uncultured Dorea sp.
ACGGACGAGAAATGATTCATCGATAGTCTATCACTATAACGGGTGAACCCGTCGCAGCCTTGGCATAACAGCTTCGGTACGCAGCTCCGAGACCATTTTCAGTAGTTCCTTTTGTGCCTGTTCTCACCTTATCAGACTCTCTGTAACATATCTAACTACTTACTCTTCTCTTCATAGCCTTTGATATATTTTTTTGTTATGATACAGCAAATTAATCCTTGTGTCAACAATTTTCACTTCCTTCGGGGAAATAAAATTTTTTAAAATATGTCTTGAAAACGATTTTTAATAGATTTATCCTTTATCTAAGGATATCCTTAGAACGCTTAAAGGAGAAAAATTAAATGATTCAAGGGAAACTGGAAACGTTTGAAAAGGCGGTAATGCGCGATCATGGTAATATTGCGGGTATCGTTGTATTAAAAGACGGTGAGACACTGTACAAAAGTTACTTTAATGAATGTAACGTCAATAGCCGGATCCATATATATTCAGTAACAAAGAGTGTTATTTCCATATTAATAGGAATTGCCCTGGACAAAGGTCACATCAAAAGTCTCGACCAAAAAGTGTTGGATTTTTTCCCTGACTATGAAGTCAAGAAGAGGGAGAAAACCATACAGACGATTACCCTGAGGAATTTACTGACAATGACTGCGCCATATAAATATAAATTTAATCCCTATATCAAGTATTTTACGAGTGATGACTGGGTAAAATTCTCGCTCGATTTATTGGGCGGTAAGGGTAAGACCGGCAAATTTCGATATGCTCCCCTGATCGGTCCAGATATTATGTCCGGTATTCTTGGTAAGGCAGCAGGGCAGTCCGTATTAGATTTTGCTCAGGAAAATTTGTTTGCTCCGTTGGGGATTGTCGTTGAAGGGAGTATTATTTTTCATAGTAAAGAAGAACAGCTTGCGTTTAATCAGGCTGTGGATATTAGCGGCTGGGCGGCCGATCCCATGGGGGTAAATGCGGCCGGCTGGGGACTTACCCTCTCTCCCGTGGATATGGCAAAAATAGGACAGTTATATTTAGATCATGGGATATGGAATAGTAAGCAGATTGTATCGGCAGAATGGATAGAGGAGAGTACAAAGGAGCATAGTCGATGGAAAGCCCGCAATCTGCCGTATGGATATTTGTGGTGGATTCAAAAGGACGGCTTTGCGGCCATGGGAGACGGCGGAAATGTCATATATGTCAACACGAAGAAAAACATGGTGGTTTCAATCGCTTCTCTGTTCAGGCCCAGAGTCAGGGATAGAATGGAATTTATCCTGGAATATATCGAGCCGATGTTCGATCATTGAGGATAGTGGATTGCCTGTTTAGCGTGCGCCTGTTCTTCATTGAGGAGTTTTTCGTTAATTCAAAGGCGGAACCTTGGCGAGCAGATTCAAGGGGAAATTGCGCTGGATGGAGCGGAGGAAAATAGTCAAAAATGAAAAATTTTCGTAGAGTAAGATACTCTGCGAAAATTTTTTTAACAGCACATCTATTATAACTATCTAATGCGAATAATTCAATACCTAATTTACATCTGACATGATTTGGCATCAAAAGATGCGGAAATCGACGGTGATAGGAGGTATTATTTTATCCGCCTTGTTTTGTTTTTTCGTATTTTCTTAAAATATTCTTTCAAAAGCACCATAAAATCACGGGTAATTTTCGCAGAGTATCTTACTCTACGAAAGGTAAAAACGGGGAGTGTGCTGTCATGGATATGTCAGGTGGAAAGACTGACTGTATAAGCGTACAAGGTGATGTGCCTGTATTGACTGATACAGTAATGAAAGAGGGAACGTCTGTAAAATGGTATGTTCTTTGCACAGATTCAGGGCGTGAACAGGAAGCGGTGGAGCTGATGGAAAAGAAGATCAGCCGTGAGCTGTGGGGGAAGTGCCGTATTCTCAAAAAACAACAGTTATTCCGGACACAGGGCAGGTATCTGCTTAGCCGGAAGGATATGTTCCCCGGGTATATATTTGTCAGCACGGAATCGCCAGAGGAACTGGCGCGGGAACTGGAAAGGGCAAAGAGGTTTCCACAGCTGGCTGGCAGTTACCGGGCAGATATCGTACCGGTTGAGCAAAAGGATCTGCATTTTCTGGAAAATGTCTGTGGAAAGGGACTGGAGCATGATATGCGTCTGTCTACCGTCCGGGTAGATGAAGACGGGCAGGTGCGAAGTGCGGTCGGGGCATTGGAGCCTTATGTGGGGAGGATTACCAGGCAGAGGCTGAGACATCGGTATGTGACGGCTGAGATCCCGTTGTTTTGCAGGCGGGCTGAGGTGCTGTTCGGGATACGGATGGATGGAGATCCGGCCTAGAGGACTGCCGGTGTCGTTATGTTGTGAAAAATTTCCGGTTTTTGAAATCGTCGCTTTGCCGCGTTTGAAAAGCCGGAATGTTATAGACAGATGCCATGAATCGGCCTGGATGAAGGCGGAGTGGCGAAGCATACCCTTGAGTGTATGTTTTATTGTCTGCTTCGGGAGGGATGATTATGTGGTATGTGGTACAGGTGCGTACAGGTACAGAAGAGAGTATCAGGCAGCAGTGTGAAAAGCAGATTGATGAGAACGTCCTTGAGGGCTGTTTTGTTCCGTACTATGAGGAACAGCGCCGTATGCGGGGGAAATGGACCACGTTGAGAAAGGTTCTGTTTCCCGGATATGTTTTTGTGATTACAGGTGAGGCAGAGGAACTGTATAAGAAGCTGAAAATGATTACCGGTCTTACGAAGCTTCTTGGGACAGGGCGGGAGATAGTGCCGATTTCGGAAGACGAGCAGACATTTCTGCGGAAATTCTGTGGAAAGGAGCAGGTGGCGGTCATGTCGGAGGGGATCATCGAGGGCTCACAGGTCAGGGTGACGTCGGGACCGCTTCTGGGGATGGAAGGATATATCAGAAGGATTGACAGGCATAAAAGGAAGGCGTGGCTGGAGATGGAGTTGTTTGGGAGGAAGCAGACGATACAGGCGGGGCTTGAGGTTGTGGCGAGAAGATAGGACATAATACCAGAAGAAGTGAAAAGGAGAATAAGGTAAATGTTTAAACCAGAAAAACATAATTTCAAACCGTTTAAGTCAAAAGTCTGGCTTTCATCGCCAACTATGCATGGAGAGGAACTTTGCTATATGACAGAAGCGTATTCGTCAAATTGGATGTCAACTGTCGGAGCAAATATAGAAGAAGTGGAAAGATCTGTTGCAGAATATGCAGGCGTTAAGTATGCTGTGGCTTTATCTTCCGGCACCGCAGCTTTACACCTTGCTGTTAGGTTAGCCGGGATTGACGCGTATGGTATGCCGGATATCTCCCGCGGAGCTTTGGAAGGGAAGTATGTCTTCTGTTCTGATATGACATTTGATGCAACTGTGAACCCGTTGGTTTATGAAGGCGGTATTCCTGTGTTTATAGATACAGAGTATGAGAGTTGGAATATGGATCCGGTCAGCCTTAAGAAAGCGTTTGAAATTTATCCGGATGTAAAAATAGTAGTCATGGCTCATCTGTATGGCACGCCGGGAAAGATGGAGGAAATCAGTAATATAATAAAAGAAAATGATGCGATTCTTGTGGAGGATGCGGCAGAATCTTTGGGTGCTTCATACAAGGGACAGCAGACGGGCTCTTATGGCAAGTATAGTATGGTTAGCTTCAATGGCAATAAGATTATTACTGGCTCTTCGGGCGGATGTTTTCTGACAAATGATTTAGAAGCGGCAAACAAAGTAAGAAAATGGTCAACGCAGAGTCGTGAAAATGCTCCGTGGTATCAACATGAGGAACTTGGATATAACTATCGAATGAGTAATGTTATTGCAGGGGTGGTCAGGGGACAGTTTCCATATCTAAAGGAACATATAAAGCAGAAAAAGGCAATTTACGAGCGATATAAGGCTGGTCTTAAAGATTTACCGGTATCTATGAATCCGATTCCGGATCATTGTGAGCCGAATTACTGGCTGAGCTGTATTTTGATTGATGAGAAGGCAATGTGCAAGACTGTTTGTGGAGAGCAAGAGGCATTATATTTGGCAGAAGAGGGAAAGAGCTGTCCGATGGAGATTCTTGAAGCTATTAATTCTGTAAATGCAGAAGGACGTCCGATATGGAAACCTATGCATATGCAGCCGATTTACCGGCTTAGCCCTTTTGTGATAAAAAACGGGAATGGGCGGGCAGGGAGTAACGCATATATAGAAGGGAAACTGCATGATATTGGAGCGGATATTTTCAATAGAGGAATCTGCCTGCCAAGTGACAATAAAATGACTGTTAGCCAACAGGACAGAATTATTGATGTTATCAGAGCTTGTTTCGAATGAGATTTTACAATCTGGAGAATATGTTTTGAGTAAGAAAGAGATTGGAATTATTATATGTAGTATTGCCGTTAGTATAAATGTTGCTGCATATATAATGAAAAAAAGAAATGAAAAAAATATATACAGAATAGCGGACACTTCTGTAGGCGGTCAGATAAAAACACTGCCTGAGAGAAAGATGGGCTTCTATGAGAAGCATGTGAAAAGATATTTGGATGTCATCTGTGCTGTGGGTGCTATCGTATGTTTTTTCCCTTTATATGCAGGAGTGGCTGTCTTAGTAAAGATAAAACTTGGAAGTCCGATTCTATTTGCACAGGATCGCCCGGGCAGGGTTGTTGATGGCAGGGAGACTGTTTTCAAGATGTATAAATTCCGGACAATGACGGAAGAGAGAGATCCTGTTTCGCAAGAGTTATTACCCGATAGTGTACGTTTGACCAGATTTGGAGCCTGGCTTAGAAGTACAAGCCTTGATGAACTTCCAGAAGCTTTTAATATCCTGAACGGTACGATGAGTGTGGTTGGCCCAAGACCTCAGCTTGTAAGAGATATGGTGTTTATGACAGACGAACAGCGGATGCGTCATACAGCCAAACCAGGCTTATCCGGCCTTGCACAGATTAACGGGAGGAATGATATTGACTGGGAAGTTAAACTGGACTGGGATTTGAAATACATAAAAAGAGTCGGGTTTTTAGAAGATGTGAAAATTATTTTGGCTACGATTGGAAAGGCGTTTATCAAGAAAGAAGGTATTACTGGCGGTAATATGGCTACGGTGGAAGATTTTGGAGATTATTTGTTAAGGAAAGAGAAGGTTTCTGAGGTTGAGTACCAAGAGAAGAAAAACATGGCAAGGAAAATAGTGGAGAGCAGATCATGAGCAATCCGTATATAAAATCTGAAATGTACAAGGCTAAAGGTAATGATAGAAAGGAATTTCCGCCATTTTCCGTGGCGATGTCTGTATATGGAAAAGATAAGGCGGAATGGTTTGATATTGCTCTTGCCAGTATCATACATCAGACAGTAGGACCAAGTGAAATAGTTTTAGTTGTGGATGGGCCGGTGCCAGATTCAATACATCAGGTAATACATAAGTATCATTCGCTTTGCAAAACAGAAGTATTGTTTAGAGTGATACAACTTCCGGTAAATAAAGGATTGGGAACAGCTCTTAAAATCGCGGTTCAGGAGTGTAGTTTTGAATTGGTTGCAAGAATGGACAGTGATGATATTGCTGTCAGCAATCGATTTGAACAGCAGCTGAGTATTTTTGTAGAGAATGAGGATATTGATATTGTTGGCGGCGATATCCAGGAGTTTATCGGAAGTCCAAAGGAAAAAGCCGGAAAGAGGATGGTGCCGAAGGTTGATAAGGATATCAAAGGATATTTAAGAAGAAGATGTCCGTTTAATCATATGACGGTAATGTATAAGAAATCTATTGTGTTGGAAGTCGGCAATTATCAGCATCTTTTTTGGAATGAAGATTATTGGTTGTGGATCCGCATGGCGCAAAAAGGTTGTATGATGGCGAATACAGGGACAATTTTGGTAAACGTTCGTGTAGGAGAAGAAATGTATCAGCGTCGAGGAGGCAGGAAATATTTTAAAAGCGAAAAATTTCTTCAAAGTTATATGTTGAAACATGGGATGATTTCATATGGGGAATACATAGGAAATCTTGTAAAAAGATATATTGTTCAGATTATACTTCCAAATAGAATTCGGGGCTGGGTATTTCGGAAATTTGCCAGAAGGTAATGAGGTATAGGAAATGATAAGTATTAAATATGTACTAGACAAGATACGAGACGTAAAGGTGCAGGATTATTTTGCATTATTTCCAATGACAGCTGCACTCATGTTGAAACCGTTCTTTAAAAGTAAATACGGAGGAACTTGGTTGATTTGTGAAGAACCTAAAGAGGCCAGAGATAATGGTTATCATTTCTTTAAATACATGTGTCAGGAACAAGAAGAGCAGAAATGTTATTATGCCATCAAGAAGAAATCAGTAGATTACAATAAAGTAAAGGATTTGGGGAGTATAATTGAATATGGAAGCATTCAGCACTGGATAGCCTATTTTTTATGCGAGTATAATATAAGTTCGCAGAAGGGAGGCAAACCAAATTCCGCAGTATGCGCATTTATGGAACTGAGCGGAAGGTTTAAGCCAAGAAATATTTTTCTTCAGCATGGAATCATAATCAATAATTTACGATGGTTGTATGCAGAAAATTCAAAAATTGAAAAGTTTATTGTCTCGACAGTACCTGAGCGTGATTATTTAGAAAAGTATTTTGGATATCCAAAAGGAACAATTAGTTTGACTGGTATGCCCAGACAAGATGCATTGCATGAAATAAATGCGGCGTCAGCCAGGGTGCTGATCATGCCAACTTGGAGGTATTGGTTTAATCTCAATTCAAAGAAGCATAAAGATACGGATAGTAATTTTGAAACTTCGGAATATTTAAGGAAATGGCTTGAGATATTAAAAAGTACAAGGATGGAAGAATTAATTGGGAAATATCAGCTGGAAGTCATTTTCTATCTGCATAGAAACATGCAGAACCATCTCCATGCATTTGATAAAGTGATAGATCAGATAACAATTGCATCTTGGGAAAAGTATGATATCCAGGAACTTTTAAAAACATCGTCAGTTTTGATTACAGATTATTCAAGTGTGTTCTTTGATATGGTATACATGAAAAAGCCTGTAATCTTTTATCAGTTTGATGAGGAAAAATACCGGAAATACCAGTATAGAGAAGGATATTTTGATTATCACAACAATTTTTTTGGTAAGACATTTTCAACATGTGGAGGTGTGATGGAAGAATTGGAAAAAATAATTAATCGCAATTTCCAGCCATCTTATGAATTTATAGAAGAGCATCAGAAAATATTTAAAT
>CAJTRO010000034.1:0-408 GCA_910579015.1 uncultured Dorea sp.
AAGCGCGAACTGTGGGCAGCAGTGGACCGTCTGCCGGGGGATTTTAAGGAAGTGATAAGAAGACGGTATATTGACGGCCAGACGCTAAGAGAGATCGGTGGAGCTTTGGGCATTGATGGCAGCAAAGCAGACCGGATAGAACACAAGGCCTTGCGGACACTCAGAGAGCCGGGACTATCCCGGAAGTACCACAAATACTATGAAGAATATATATCTGCCAGAGGCTATCGGCATGTAGGCGTGGCGTCATTCATGCGAACAGGCTTGAGCGAGGTAGAATTGGAGGTGTTAGGATGGATCCGATGAAAAACCATGAAGGGTATCACGATCCGACTGCCGGCAGGGCGATCCGGAATGCTGTCAGGAAGGACCGGAGAGGTCGGGCAGAGAGATCCCGTCCTCTTACTT
>CAJTRO010000034.1:418-39092 GCA_910579015.1 uncultured Dorea sp.
TACTTATCGCGTGGAAGAGATCCGGGTGTTTCGAGAGAGTGTGGATTTGGATAGAAAATAATATCATTTTAGTATCACCAGAGACAGCAAGAATCCCACAAACCAGAGGAATGTGGGATTCTTGCCGTTGTTATAGTTATCTAAAAGGAATGAGAGTAAGTGCGGCACCAGGGATATTATCCCTGAGTGCTTTACTTTGTGAGGGGGGAGATAGTTGATATGTTCTTCAACTATCTGACACTAAGTATACAGGCAAAATGTGACCAAAATATGTTCATTCTCTTAAACAAATCGAAAATTCATTAAAGAGAGATTAAGAAATTCAAAATTAGCGGTTAATTCCATTCCAAGCCATTATAAAACCCACCGCTAAAATCATTACGAAATAATAAGAAACAATGAGAATAATAAAAAACAATGAACAACAATGAATAACAATTAAGAAACAACAAGAAGCGAAAATAATAAACAGTTGGAAAGGCAGAAGGGAGATGCTATAATAAATAATAAATCTTTTTGAATAAAATCATCAGCCATATCGTTCGATGATGTAATGTAGACAGGGAGGAAGAACATGACGAAAGAGAAACTGGTTTTGGAGATCATAGACCGTTTGAAGAAGGAATACCCGGATGCAGGATGTACCCTGGATTATGACCAGGCGTGGAAGCTGTTGGTCAGCGTCCGCCTGGCCGCACAGTGTACAGACGCGAGGGTGAATGTTGTGGTAGAAGACCTGTATGAGAAATACCCGGATGTAGACGCACTTGCAGAGGCCGATCCGGCGGATATCGAGGAGATTGTCCGGCCATGTGGTCTTGGAAAAAGTAAGGCAAGAGATATCAGCGCATGTATGAAGATGCTCAAGGAAGATTATGACGGCAAGATACCAAAGGATTTTAACGCACTTTTGAAGCTTCCGGGAGTGGGGCGCAAGAGTGCGAATCTGATCATGGGAGACGTATTTGGGGAGCCGGCGATTGTGACCGATACCCATTGTATCCGCCTGACGAACCGGATGGGGCTTGTAGACGGGATCAAGGAGCCTAAGAAGGTGGAGATGGCGCTCTGGAAGATCATTCCGCCAAAAGAAGGCAGTGATTTCTGCCATCGTCTGGTCTATCATGGAAGAGATGTCTGTACGGCAAGGACGAAGCCATTTTGCGATCGATGCTGTCTGAAGGACATTTGTGCGAAGAACGGCGTAGAGTAAAGAAACCGGCCGGACTGCCCGCTGTCAGCCAGGCCGGTGTGCCGAATCTGATCTGATCGGAATATCAGCTCTGACGAAGGGATTTCAGACAGTCAATGAACTCCAGATCTGTCTGGTTGAGTTTCAGATTGGAACAATAGCTTTTCCCCTCAGGGGTAGTTACGGTGATCTCCACGACGGATCCCTCAATGAGGGCATCCTGGGAAATGGCGTTCAGGAATAAGGGGAATTTTGGATGATTCATGCGGAAATTGTCCATACATCCTTTTAGTTTTTGAAGCATTGCAAGTTGATTAAAATTCATATTCAAGATAATATACCTCCATTATTTAAACGATGTACGCCCGGAATTTCTCCTGTGCCGGCCGCTGTGGCTGGTTTTACACAGTCAGTTGCAAAGAAATCCAGGGAGTATGTATACGGGTATTTCCCTTCATAGTATTATACTGAGGTAAGCGGAAATAGTCAAAGTATATAGGAAATAAAAAGTCAGTATGAAAATTCAGTATAAAAAGACAGGAGTAAAAGATAGGGAGACAGACAAGATGGACCTACAACATGCAAAAACGGAATTTGAAAGATATCTGGATGGATATGACAGGGAAGATGACAAGGTACGGTTGAAGATTGTACATACTTACGGCGTTACCCGGTGCAGCCGCCAGATCACAGAGCGGATGAAGCTTTCACGGGAGGATCAGGAATTAGCGCAGTTGATCGGCCTTCTGCATGATATCGGCAGGTTTGAACAGCTTAAGCGCTTTGACAGCTTTGAGCCGGATACGATGGATCACGCAGGCTTTGGCGTGCAGATTTTATTTGAAGAAGGTATGATACGGAATTTTGTGGAAGAAGATACCTGGGATGATGTGATACGGACTGCGATCGCAAGGCACAGTGATTTCCGGCTGGAGGGGATCCCGGACGAGCGGACACTGATGCACGCGCGGATTATCCGGGACGCGGATAAGCTGGATAACTGCCGGGTAAAGCTGGAGGATACGATAGAGACTATGCTGGGTGTGTCCGCCAAGGAGGTTGGAAGGACCGTGATCAGCCAGGAGGTACTGGAACAGTTCCGGAGAAAAGAGTCGATCCTGTCTTCGATGCGGAGGACAAGGATGGATTACTGGCTGTCTTATCTGGCATATTTTTTCGATATCAATTATAAGGCGTCTATGGAGATTATCCGTGAAAATGATTATGTAGAGCGTCTGGTCAGGCGGATCCCTTATTCGAATCCGACGGCACAGGAGCAGATGGCCGAGGTGGAGGAGATGCTTCGCGAATATGTGGAGAGCTTCTCTATGAGACAGGATATTTTGTGAGTCTGTAAGATATTTTATGAGTCTGTAAGATATTACTGTTCACTCCATGACAGTAACACGCTTCGCGGTGTACAGAAATCGCAAAAAGATCGGTTTCGCGCTGAAAACTTGGGATTTCCGTACATTTTGTGCGGAAATACCTTGCGGAACAGCGGCGTGCGAATGGTAATCATAAGATGCCGCCAGGTGAGAAGAATTTGCAGATAGATGCCACAACACAGTCGAAATGTGGTATACTAGAAAGAAAGATGAAAGACAGGATCATGAAGGAGCAATAGATGTCAGACAGATATGTATCCGGAGATTCCAAGAGTATATTCAGAGAGAAGGGGGTAGTCAATAATGACAGGAGAACTTATTAAAGAAGTAAAGCATATCCAACAGTGTTTGGTGAATAAGGATATGGAAGGCGAAGAATGGGAAGAGAAGATGGAGATGGTCCGTAAACTGGAAGACGTGGTTACCTATCTGAAAGATGCGATGGGACGCGGGATAGAATTTTAGAGGGCGGTAATACCGCCTCAGAAGGATTGTTAAAAGTCGGTTTTGGCCGGAGATATAAGACGGGACTGCCAGGAAATGTGTGCATATACAACAACATTTCCCGCAGTCCCGTTCGTGCGCATATCAGACCGCTTCCCACCGGCCCGAGGCCCCGCAGGGAAGATACAGCCCGGTACTGGTGACTGGAAGCCCGATCTCCTGGGAATTTACCGTGCCGTGATATTTCTTAAGCTCCGTGCCAAGCATGTAAGTAAGCACCGCAGGAGCAAGTCCGGTGGTGTAAGAATTGACAAGGAAGAACAGGGGCTCCTCTGACAGGAGCTGAGTACACAGCTTGATCAGCGGATGGATGGCGTCCTCGATCTTCCAGATCTCACCCTTGGGACCACGGCCGTAAGAAGGCGGATCCATGATAACGGCGTCATAACGCCGGCCTCTGCGGATCTCTCTCTCCACGAATTTTACACAGTCATCCACCAGCCAGCGGACAGGCTTGTCCGACAGGCCCGAGGAGGAGGCGTTTTCCTTCGCCCACGATACCATTCCCTTAGAGGCGTCCACGTGGGTGACACTGGCGCCGGCCGCGGCCGCGGCAAGGGTAGCTCCGCCGGTGTATGCGAATAGATTCAGTACCTTCACCGGACGTCCTGCCTGGCGTATTTTCTCAGAGAACCAGTCCCAGTTTGCGGCCTGCTCGGGAAAGAGCCCGGTATGTTTGAAGCTGAACGGCTTCAGGTTAAAGGTCAGCCCGCCGTAGCGGATCTGCCACTGCTCGGGGAGATTGAAGAACTCCCATTCACCGCCGCCCTTCTGGCTTCGGTGATAATGCCCGTTCCTGTGCTTCCAGCCGCGGTCGGTACGCAGAGTATCCCAGATCACCTGGGGATCCGGACGGACCAGAAGATACTCTCCCCAGCGTTCCAGCTTCTCGCCCTTACTGCAATCTATGATCTCATAATCTTTCCATTTATCTGCAATCCACATATTATATAGTTCCTTTCAAAACATGTTCAGAAGGTTATCTGCCTCAGACCATCCTTACATCCAGACCATCCTTACATCCAGATCTCCCGCTGTTTGCACGCCATGAACGCTTCAATCTCTTCTACCGTCTTTGGGATCTTTCCAGACAGTACCTCACAGCCGTTCTTTGTCACGAGCAGGGTATCTTCAATCCTGATCCCAAGCTTCAGGTCGTCAAAATAGAGCCCCGGCTCCAGCGTAAACATCATATCCTCCTCAAGGCGGGCGTTATCATCTCCTACATCATGGGCATAGAGGCCGATGTAGTGGCCGGATCCGTGGAAATAATATCTGGAAATATCCTCCGGCTTCTCCATATACCCAAGACGCACCAGTTCATCTGCCATCACGGACTTACTCAGTTCCTGAAGCTCGTTTTTGGGCTGTCCCGGCCTTGAGGCCTTGATGGCGGCGTCAAGACCTGCCAGCACAATATTATAGAGCTCCCGCTGCAACCCGGTGAATTTCCCGTTCACAGGAAATGTCCTGCTTACGTCCGCGGCATAATATCCACATTCGGCGCCCAGGTCGAAGAGGATCATCTCGCCGTCCTGCATCCTGCGGTTGTTTTCCTCATAGTGCATACAGCAGGCATTGATCCCGGAAGCGGCGATCGTGGGAAATGCATGGCGGGCGTTCATTGACCGCAGGGTATAGTCAAAATGTGCCTCGATCTCATACTCATACATGTCCGGATGCAGATGCGTCAGAATGTTCTCCACGCCCTTGGCTGTGATGTCACATGCCCGGCGGTGCAGTGTGATCTCCTCTTTGGTTTTCACCTGACGGATCAGCGACAGTGGACGGAAGGTATTGTGCATCTCAAGTGTCGGATCAAATTCCCTTACGCGGGCGGCAAATCTCTGTGCTTCATTATGTGAGAAATGTCCTTCCCAGTTGGCGATATCAATATAAACGCGGCGTACACGGTCCGGAGATCTGAAGAAAGGCAGAGATTCCTCGAATTTCTCAAGATACTGTACATTCTCAATACCGGTCTCTTCGCTGACGCTTTCTTTGGTGTAGAACAATCCCAGCCATCTCTTTGCCTTCTCGTCCGGATGGTCGATAAACAGATCCTCCCGGACCTTTCCGTCTGCTTTGGTGATCATCAGCACGGCCTTTGGCTGTGTGAATCCGGTAAGATAATAGAAATTGGCATACGGGACAAAATGATGCATCAAGTCACCACGGTCCTCCCGTTCCCTGCCGGAGAAGATGAAACCGACAGAACCATCCTCTAACAGGCCGGCATATAACTCCCGCCTTGATGCATGAAACTCTTTGCTGATCATGGCTGTTCCTCCTTTGAATACATATGATGTTTTATCTTGCATTGAAGTAGTATCATTCTAGAACATTTTCCAGATAAAATCAATAAAAAAGATTCCGGAGCAGCCGATAAAGTATACTGCGGAATCTTTTTAAGGATCTTGTGCCGCTTAAGCCTGTCTCCGGCGGGGCTTTTGCAGATCACGCCCCGGATTGGCGGAAGGAAGGCTTGCGATATGATATATTAACGGTAACCGTTTGGATTCTGTGACTGCCATCTCCAGGTGTCCTCGCACATCTCATCAAGTCCGCGCTCAGCCTTCCAGCCAAGTACATTCGCGGCCTTCGCAGGATCTGCGTAACACATGGCGATGTCGCCGGCACGTCTTGGCTTGACCTCATAAGGGATCTCCTTGCCGCACGCCTTGCCGAATGCCTTCACCATGTCAAGGACGGAATATCCAACGCCTGTACCAAGGTTGATAACGTCAAGACCAGGATTGGTCAGGATATGGTCGATTGCTTTCACATGTCCGACAGCAAGGTCGACAACATGGATATAATCACGTACACCGGTTCCGTCCGGGGTATCATAGTCGTCGCCGAATACGCCGAGCTTCTCAAGCTTCCCTACGGCAACCTGAGAAATGTACGGCATCAGGTTGTTCGGGATACCCTTTGGATCTTCTCCGATACGTCCGCTCTTGTGCGCGCCTACCGGGTTAAAATAGCGGAGCAGGATAACGTTCCATTCCGGATCGGACTTCTGTAAGTCAGTCATGATCTGCTCCATCATGGATTTGGTCCATCCATAAGGGTTGGTGCACTGTCCCTTGGGGCAGTCCTCTGTGATCGGCATCACCTCAGGACTTCCGTATACCGTTGCGGAAGAACTGAATACGATCCTCTTCACATTCGCATTACGCATTACATCCATCAGTGTAAGCGTTCCGGTAATATTATTCTGGTAATATTCCAGAGGCTTCTGAACAGATTCGCCCACAGCCTTCAGCGCGGCACAGTGGATCACAGCATCGATGGATTCCTTTGTAAACATTGCGCGAAGTGCATCGGCGTCGCAGACATCACCCTCATAGAAGGCGATCTTCTTTCCCGTGAGTTCCTCCACCCTCTTTAAGGATTCCTGTGAAGAATTGGAAAGGTTATCATAAACAGTTACCTGATATCCCTGGTTCAGAAGCTCCAAAGCTGTGTGACTGCCAATGTAGCCGGCTCCGCCGGTGATTAAGATATTTGCCATAAATTAGCTCCTCCTTCTTGTCAGTTCCTAAGAAACTGATGTGTTATTTATTAATTATTATCATATTGCATTATATTATGAAAAGCAATAAGCATATTGGATAAAAATATAAGAATATTCCGAATTACTATTCACACGGCACCTTGCACTGCGCTGCAAGGTGTCCGGCCAAGAAAGTAATGACAGCGATATATCCAGCCCCTCGCCAAAGGCGGCTTAAAATGGGCTGGATACTGTTACTGGAGCACCCATAGGGTGTGAACAGTAATTATTCCGGATTATCTGCCTGATGGAACGGCGTCGGCCTCCTCAAGCGCCGAAAACCTCCTGAATGCGCTGGGCGTCATCCCGGTAAGTCCCCTAAACTGGCGGCAGAAGGCCGACGCATCCTTGAAACCGCAGGAATAGGCGATCTCCGTAACAGAATGCTCTGTGGAGCGGAGCATATTGCTGGCGGCCCGTATTCTCAGCTGTTGCAGATATCCTTTGGGAGAAATCTGCTCCTGGTCCATGAAGATGCGGTACAGATAGGTCCTGTCGATCCCGATGAAGACAGCGATATCCGAGATATGGATGTCGTAGCTGTAATTATTCTTCATATATTCCTTTGCCATCTCCAGATAAATCTGCGTGAGGTCCTTCTTGCTCTTGACCGGATGAGATCCCATCATTCCCAGAAGCTCAAGCAGAACTCCGCAGGCAGTCAGAGCGCTCCGGTCAGTCTGTGTGTAGTATTCGCGCATCCGTCTGCTGATCTGCTCGTAGATGCCGGTCATCCATTCGATGTCCTTTACGGTATAACAGACCGGAGACTTGTCAAAATAAGTCTCCCCCAGGATTGCTGTTACTTCTGTTCCGTCAAAGCCGATCCACATATATTCCCACGGATCCAGGGTATCCGCTTCATAATAGGTAGTCTCCATCGGCCGGATCAGAAACGCATCCCCTGCTGACAGCGCATAGTCCCTGTCATTCTGGCGGAAGATACCCTTCCCTTTCAGTACGACATGGATGAGATAATGCGGGCGGATGCCCGGGCCATAGCTGTGGCCGGACGCACATTTTTCTCTTCCATAGAAATAGACAGCCAGAGGCTTCAGCGTGTGGTCATTCTGCTTTGGCATATGCCGCATACCTCCTTCCAGTAATATATCCCGCAGATCCTGTGGGACTATTATACAACATTTTTACAATTACTGACAACATATAGTATAGCATTTTTGCAAACGATAAAATATAATCTTTGTATCATCAGATATATTCAGAAGATGCATGAAAAGAGCAGACGAAAAGAGAACATTGAATGGAGGCGTAAAGACATGGCGAAAATTACTTTTATGGGTGCAGGCAGTACCATTTTTGCAAGGAACGTGCTTGGGGACAGCATGGGAAGTCAGGTGCTGTGCGGCAGCGAGATCGCGTTGTACGATATCAATGCAGAACGATTGAAGGATTCAGAGATCATCATCAGGGCCATCAACGAGAATACCAATCAGGGGCGTGCCCGTATTACGGCTTATCTGGGCGTGGAGAACCGTAAGGCGGCATTGAAGGATGCAACATTTGTTGTAAATGCGATCCAGGTGGGCGGATACGATCCATGTACGATCACAGACTTTGAGATTCCCAAGAAGTACGGTTTGAAGCAGACGATCGCAGATACCCTTGGTATCGGCGGGATCATGCGCGGGCTCCGTACCATTCCGGTAATGGAAGAATTTGCGAGGGATATGGAAGAGGTCTGTCCGGATGCATGGCTGTTGAATTATACCAATCCGATGGCGATCCTTTCCGGCTATATGCAGCGTTACACCAACGTGAAGACGGTAGGTCTGTGCCACAGCGTACAGGTCTGCACAAGCACTCTCTTAGAAAAGCTGGATATGAAAGACAAGCTGGAAGGACGTATCGAGACCATTGCGGGAATCAATCATATGGCATGGCTTCTTGACATTCGCGATAAGGACGGCAACGACCTGTATCCGGAGATCCGCCGGCGCGCGGCCAGGAAGAACGCAGAAGAGAAGCATGACGACATGGTTCGTTTCGAATACATAAAGCATCTGGGCTATTATTGCACCGAGTCCAGCGAGCATAATGCAGAGTATAATCCATTTTTCATCAAGTCCCGTTATCCGGAGCTGATTGACCAGTTCAACATCCCGTTAGACGAGTATCCGAGACGCTGTATCAAGCAGATTGCAGAGTGGGAAGAGGAGCGGAACAAGATATTGGATAACGGCCAGATCACGCATGAGCGCAGTCGTGAATACGCCTCCTATATTATGGAAGCAATGATGACGAACGTTCCATACAAGATTGGCGGAAATGTACTGAACCATGGTCTGATCGACAATCTTCCGGCAGAAGCCTGTGTGGAGGTTCCGTGTATGGTTGATGCCAATGGTGTGAATCCATGCCATGTAGGCGCTTTGCCGCTTCAGCTTGCAGCCATGAATATGACCAACATCAACGCACAGCTTCTGACGATCGAAGCCGCGCATACCCGCAGGCGTGAGGATATCTACCATGCGGCGATGCTGGATCCGCACACAGCCGCAGAGCTTTCGATCGATGACATTGTAAAGATGTGCGACGAGCTGATCGACGCCCATGGAGATTATATGAAGATGTATCACAAATAATATGCAGGGATAACCTGTGACAGATGAATAATAAGTGTTCCGGGCAAGAAAAGCGCCTGGGGCACTTTTTTTCGTGGCAGAACCGTAACACAGAGTTTTAAAGGTAATTTTGCCGGCAGGCGGAAGCGTTTCTGGCAGTCTTCCGCAGTGGCTGTTAAATAAATTGTTAAGAAAATTAAGAAATTATTCATAATTTCTACTGAAAGTGTTTGGATTTATATACTATAATGAAAAAAGATATTTTTTTTAACAGGAATATCTGGCAAATACAGGAGGAGCAAGCTTATGGATAAAGTAATAGAAGTAAAAGACCTTTATAAGCTGTATCGTGTGGGCGATGAGCGTGTGAGGGCTCTTGACGGAGTGGGATTCGAGATATACGAAGGTGAATTCTGCGCGATCGTAGGGACTTCGGGTTCAGGTAAGTCTACACTTTTGAATATGCTGGCCGGCCTGGAGAAACCAACGAAGGGCAGTGTGGTGATCGCAGGACAGCACATTGAGAATCTGACGGAGGAACAGCTGGTGCGGTTCAGGCGGGAGCGGGTAGGATTTATATTCCAGTCCTTCCATCTTCTTGGGACCATGAATGCGCTGGAGAATGTGGCATTGCCGTTAAGCTTCCGGGGCGTTCCAAGGGACGTGCGGCTGCGTAAGGCTGATAAGATGCTGGAGCTGGTGAAGCTTAAGAAGCATAAGAAGCACCTTCCGAACCAGATGTCCGGAGGGCAGCAGCAGAGGGTTGGCGTTGCAAGGGCCCTTGTAGTGGATCCGAAGATCATTTTTGCGGATGAGCCTACGGGTAATCTGGATTCTCATACTTCGGAGGAAGTCATGAGGCTGATGCAGCAGGTAGTCAGGGAACAGCATAAGACGCTGGTGATGGTGACGCATGACGCACATCTGGCAACCTATGCAGACAGAGTCTTTCATATCCGGGACGGGAAGATTCTTAAGATTGAAGATAACCGGAAGAAAGCATTGCAGGAGGACTGAGATAATGAGAAATTTAAAGAGATTTCTGACAGGAGTATGTATGGCGGCACTGCTTACGACGATGGCGGGGCCGGTAAAGATCATGGCGGAAGATGCGTCCGGGATCACGAGTGAAGCACCGGTATCGGCCGAGAACGGGAGTGCGTCCCGAGCCGCGGGAGCAATTATAGTGAAGTCGGAGGAGAACAGGGTGCCGACCTTCAAGGCGGGAGAAGCGAAGGTGTGGAAGCTTACGATACATAATAATTCGGGTGATTCATTGGCAAATGTTGTGATAGCGCCGATGATGGGGGATACGAACGACGAGTGGCCGTTCAAGACGGAATATCAGAGCTATGAAAGAACCATAGAGGAGATTCCGGCAGGCGGGTATGCTCCAGTGGAATTCGAGTTCGTCCAGAGAGAAGATGTGACGACGGCGAGGCATACGATTCAGTTTTATGTCACAAGCGATACCGTACAGCCGGTGTCCCAGCGCTTTTATGTGAACACAACAGCCAAGCCGGAAGAGAAGCCCGAGCCGCCTAAGGACAATATCCCGCCGCAGGCTCCGGATATCGACAGCCCGTCCATTGGAGACGGCATGGATCTTATATCTTCGGATGCCGGCGGATTCAGCAACGGCGGTGTGTCAGGCGGAGGCTCTGAATCGGGCGGTGCTGTGTCTGTCCCAAGGGTTATCGTGACGGGATTTTCCACGGATCCGGCAGAAGTGCGTGCGGGGAGTAATTTCACACTGACGATCCATCTGAGAAATACCTCGAAGTCCTCTAAGGTCAGCAATATGCTGTTTGACTTGAGTTCCCCGTCAGAGGGGACCGACGAGCAGACCACAGCGCCTGCATTCCTTCCGTCCTCAGGCTCCAGCTCCATCTATCTGGACGGGATCAAGGCAAACGGGACGGCGGATATTTCCATCCAGCTGAATGCCAAGGCGGATCTTTTGCAGAAGCCTTACAGTGTGGAACTGAGCATGAAGTATGAGGATAAGGACGGAGGTTCTGTGGATGCGGCGTCAAGCCTTTCCATACCGGTAAAGCAGGATGCGAGATTCGAATTCAGTGATTTTGAGATCAGTCCGGACAGTATTTCTGTGGGCGATGAGGCCAATGTAATGTGTAACCTTTATAATCTGGGGAGGATCAAGCTCTACAATGTGAAGGCAGCCTTCGAGGGAACCTGTATTGAGAAGGAAGAGGTCTTCCTTGGAAATGTTGAATCCGGTACGAGCGCATCCATTGACGCCATGTTAGAAGGAGCGCAGGCGACAGAAGGCCCGGCCAAGGTGACTATGACAGTCAGCTATGAGGATGAGGCGGGAACAGTTTCCACAGTAACGAAGGATCTGCAACTGACCGTTATGGAATCCATGGAAACGGATATGATGATGACAGATATGGAGATGATCGAGGAAGAGAGCGGTTTCCCGGTCGTTCTGGCCGGAGCGGCCGCGGCAGTGGTTTTAGTGATCATCATCATTGTAGTTGTCATCAAGAAGAGAAGAAAGAGACAGAGACTGAATGAAGAGGAGGAATTACTGGATGAGCTGGATAGACCTTCTGAGGATGAGCGGTAGTAATTTAAAGAGGCGGAAGCTTCGGACTTTTCTGACCGTCCTTGGTGTGATCATTGGTACAGCTTCCATCGTGGTCATGATCTCTCTGGGACTTGGGCTTCAGGAGTCTCTGTACCGGGAGGTAGAACAGTCCGGCGGTCTTACAAGCATCACAGTGAGGGGGCAGGGAGCAGGCGAATCCATGTCTTATTATTCTTCATCCGGGGAGGAGGAAGAATCACAGAAATACATCAGCGACCAGACGGTCAGCGATCTTTCCCAGATTGAACATGTAACGCTCGCGTCGCCGGTATACGAGATGTGGGTGATCATGCTGAAAGGGAATTATGAAGGCAGCGGAAGTCTGGTTGCCATGTCTCCGGAGGCTCTCAAAGCCAAGAACATTCCGCTGGGCGAGGGTACTCTACCGACGCCGAACAGCGGGAATCTGGAATTGGTATTCGGGAATGGAGTATCGACAATGTTCTATGACAAGGGGGGCGGGGGCGGTTATTACGATACCGGAGAGGTGCCGGATATTGATTTCGTGAATGATTCCATCTTTATGATCCTCGACCAGGACGGCTATTATAACAGCATGGGCAGCGGTATGGAGTTCGGAGATACAGGTGAGATGGGAGGCGGCCAGGCCCAGTCAAAGACGGTAAAGAAGCATGTGGTGAAGGGCTGCGGGATCGTGGAGGGCGGACCGGAGAATTACAGCGCCAATTATTACAATATTTACTGTGATCTGGATACGCTTCGGAATGTGCTTAAGAAGGAATTCGCAGGAAAGGTTATTCCGGGACAGCCTTCCACAAAATCTGGAAAGCCCTACAAGGAATTCTACTATTCCTACGCGCAGGTGAATGTTGATGATATTGATAATGTCAATGAGGTATCGGCAAGGATCCGCGAGATGGGATATAATGTTGAGACGAATGCAGAATACCTGGAGACCATGAAGAGCCAGTTTGCTATCATTCAGGCAGTGCTCGGCGGTATCGGCGCAGTATCTCTCTTTGTGGCGGCGATCGGAATCGCCAATACGATGATGATGTCTATCTATGAGCGGACGAAGGAGATCGGCGTGATCAAGGTGCTGGGGTGCAGCCTTAAGAACATCAAGCAGATGTTCCTGCTCGAAGCGGCGTTCATCGGACTGCTCGGAGGCATGATCGGGAATGTGTTAAGCTTCCTGATGTCGGCCGTCATCAATTTCCTGACCGGCCACGGGGCGGCCATGGGATTCGACGGCAATATCTCCTACATCCCGTTATGGCTGGTACTGCTTTCTATGGGATTCGCGATGCTTGTTGGTGTCGTGGCAGGATATTTTCCGGCGCTGCGGGCCATGAAGCTCAGCCCGCTGGCGGCCATACGTAACGAATAGCTGAATAGCTGTGCAGCAGGATCATTCTTCTATGACATGTATCTCGAGATAATCGAAGTCAATAGAATCTACAAAATTGTCCTGGGTAAACCGAACCTTGTCATGCCGTTTGAATTCCTCAATGGCGGCGTCAAGCCAGATAGGTTTGCTCAGGTCAAATTCATAACATATCGCGTCAAGCGCATGAAAAACCTTATGCGTCCGGGTATCGTCGGTATCATCACAGATGACGGTATCCCGGACCATTCTGTTATCTTTGAATTCTTTTCCCCATAATCGAAACATGGCGGTACCTCGCTTTCATAAACTTATTTTACCTGGATGCCGGCAAATTAATTAAAAGTATATCCGTTTTTATCCATCATGTAAAGCAGAAATTCCTCTATACAATTTCCTGCAAAGAGGCTATAATGTTATTCAATGCATAAACGAAGAAAGCGGGGAGTAGATTATGACAGGTACTGGAAGGATACACGTATACTATGGAGACGGCAAGGGAAAGACAACGGCGGCAGTAGGGCTTGCGGTGCGGGCGGCAGGATATGGACTTAAGGTGCTTTTTTTTCAGTTCCTTAAGGATAATTCGTCGAATGAGCGTAAGATCCTGGAGTCTCTTTCTAATGTCACCTGTCTTCAGGGAAGGGAGCCGGTGAAGTTTGTAAGCAAGATGAACCGGGATGAGAGGGCCGAGATCCGTCATTACAACAATAAGGCTCTGGATGAGATCGTGAAGTTCTGCGGGGGATTCGATATGCTGGTCCTGGACGAAGCTTTGTGCGCGCTTCAGCTGGATGTCTTAAGTGAAGAGAAGCTGATCGGGTTCATACAGCATAAACCAAGGGGGCTTGAGATTGTAATGACCGGGCATCAGGTCACGGACAGCGTGCTTGAGATTGCGGATTACGCCACAGAGGTGAAGAAGGTCAAGCACCAGTTTGACCTGGGAAGATCAGCAAGAGAAGGGATTGAGTTTTAATATTCTCTTTCTTAAATTATTGTGAACTCCATGACATACACCGCCGCGTATGGTATAATAATAGACAGTACGAATTAACTCTTCGATATGAGAGGAGAGATACTATATGGAGAATGCGATAAAGAATTATGAAGATGTGGATAGCTGGAAGACCATCATGTTCCTGTACAATTCGGCATTAAAAGAGATCGGGACGAAGCTGGATATATTGAATGATGAATTTCAGCATGTACATAAGTATAATCCTATTGAGCATATCAAGACGCGGGTCAAGACACCAGAAAGTATAGTTAAGAAGTTAAGAAAGAACGGTTACGAGATTTCAATTGAGAATATGGTCAAGTATGTCAATGATATTGCCGGCGTAAGGCTGATCTGTTCCTTTACATCCGATATATACCGATTGGCAGAGATGATCGGGAACCAGAGTGATCTTAAGGTTTTATCGATCAAGGATTACATCAGGCACCCGAAAGCAAGCGGCTATAAGAGTTATCATATGCTGGTATCCGTACCGATCTTTCTGTCGGACAGTGTGGTAGATACAAAAGTAGAGATACAGATTCGGACCATTGCCATGGATTTCTGGGCAAGCCTTGAGCATAAGATTTACTACAAATTCGAAGGAAATGCCCCGGAATATATCAGCCGGGAGTTAAGAGAATGTGCGGAGATGGTATCGTCGCTGGACGAGAAGATGCTGTCGCTGAATGAAGCAATCCTGGATTGCTTAAGAGAACAAGAAGAGTTAAGGATCAGTACGAATAGAAATGAAAGAAGCCATACGAACCGTGTGGCGATATCAGGAGCCGCCGGGAAGTAGGCGGCTCCTTTTTTCTATCCTTTTATAAAAGAGGTACAATTGCTCCATCGCAGTCATATCAGATGTTCTGTGAACAGATGATGGAGATCTGCGGCTGGCTCTCTCTGGGATCCGGCAGCTGGTTCTTCTTGAGATAGCCGCGGAGCAGTATAAGCGGCAGGTAGCCCTGGCGGAAGAGATCGTGTGTGATTGTAAAATCAATGCTTCCATCCTTGAGCAGGAGCTTCGTACTCTGGGCAAGATCGTGGCAGATCACGCGCACGTCACCTTTGCGGCCTGCCTCTTTTATGGCTTCCGTGCACCCGGATACGCTTCGGTTTGCCATATAGACGGCATGAAGCCTCGGATGCTCCCTGAGATAATCCAGAACCTTGCGGTAGGTGATCTGGTAATCATTATAGGATTCGATGACATCCAGCTGTGATCCGGAAAAATCTAATTCTGCAAAGCGTTCCTGAAAGCCGTTCAGCCGGGTGCGGTGTCCCTCGAATTCATGATTTCCGATCACTGCCAGCACATGGCCGTCCCTGGGGATGCATTTGCAGATCAGTTCAGCCGCGATCCGTCCGCTTTGGCGGTAATCCTGGCCGACGAAACAGAGCTTCTGGCATTTTGGGAGGTCTGAATTAAAGGTGATGACAGGGAATTTACGGCGGTTCAATTCAAGTATACGCTCTGTGACGGCGGGTACGTCGGGAGCGCACAGCGCGATGCCCTGAGCGCCCTTCTCAAGCATACGCTCAAGCAGCTTGAGCGCCTCCTGCGGGACGTCTGTCTGGCATTCTTCAACAAAGATCTCGACATTGAGGTCTTCTAACTCCCGGCGCGCGGCCTCAATACCGCGCAGGATCTCGGACTTGAAATGCCCTGTCCAGTTAGGCAGGAGCATACCAAGCCGCGTATCAGGCTCGGACGCTTTTTTTTGCAGGTTCTGTAGATGTATCTCCTTAAGGGAGAGATATCCGGTCTCCTCTAATGCGTTGATAACCTTCTCATATACTTTGTCGCTGACATTCGCGCGATTGTTCAGCACACGGTCCACGGTGCCGCGGGATACGCCGGCCCTGTCGGCAACAGCCTGTATTGTTGGACGTTTCTTCATTATCTTTTCCTCGATTCCTTACCTTAAATCTCCACAATAGTTTATCACAGGACGGCGCTTTGTGCAATTGAAACATTTATGTGTGAAAGTAATAGTGCATAAATTTGGATCCCCTAAACTGTGCAATTGCAACAAAGATAAAAAGAGGAGTTGACAATATATATTTGCAGAGGTACAATAATGTTACAAAAGCACATAAGTGTTGCAAAAACAACAAACAGAAAGTGAGGAGAACAACATGAAAGCAGGAGTGATCGGAGCAGGGAGAATTGGAAAGGTACATATTAAAAATATATCTATGTATGTACCGGAGGTTGAGATCAAGACCGTGGCAGATCCATTTATGAATGAAGAGACGGAAGAATTTGTCAGGAGATGTGGTGTTACAAAAGTAACAAAAGATGCGGAGGAAATTCTCCAGGATAAGGAGATCGAGGCGGTGATCATCTGCTCGTCTACAGACACGCATTCGAAGTATATCATTGAAGCGGCGAAGGCAGGAAAACACATATTCTGCGAGAAGCCTGTAGATTATGATCTGAAAAAGGTTCATGAGGCTATTGATGCTGCAAAAGAGGCGGATGTCAAGCTTCAGATCGGATTTTGCAGACGGTTTGACCATAACCACAGAGGCGTGTATGATGTGGTCCGTTCCGGTAAGATCGGCGATGTGCACATGATAAAAATCAGTTCCAGGGATCCGGAACCGCCGTGCATCGATTATGTGAAGGTATCCGGCGGAATTTTCTATGATATGATGATACATGATTTTGATATGGCGCGTTTCCTCGCCGGCGACGAGGTTGTGGAAGTGAACGCCGTAGGTTCTGTCCTTGTAGATCCGGAGATTGGCAATGCCGGTGATGTGGATACGGCGGTCGTTACTCTGAAATTCGCAGGCGGGGCGATCGGAATGATCGATAACAGCCGTAAGGCAGTCTATGGATATGATCAGAGGGTAGAGGTATTCGGATCTAAGGGCTGTGTCCGCAATGAGAATGACATCCCGAATACGGTAATTGTCTCTGATGCCGAGAATACAAGCTGTGCAAATACTTATTCGGTAATGTGGGACCGGTATACGGGTGCGTTTGTATCTGAGATACAGGCGTTTGCAGACGCGGTAGTGAATAACAAGGAGACGCCGGTAACAGGCATGGATGGGTTATATCCGGTACTTATGGCGGCTGCGGCAACCAGATCAGCCAGAGAAGGAAGACCAGTGAAGATTGCGGAGGTAGAATAAGATGAGTCTGGGAAAATGCGCATGTATCGATACATTATATACGGAACTGGAGTGGAAAGAGAGATTCCGGGCGGCGAAAAATGATGGATTCGCCGCAGTGGAATTCTGGGACTGGAGGATCCGCGACCTGAAAGAGACGCGGGAGGCGGCCGAGGATGCGGGGATCAAGATCAGCGGATTTAACGGGGACGCAGATTATTCTCTGGTGGATCCCGGGCATAAGACGAAGTATCTGGAAGAGCTTAAGAGATCCATCGAGGCGGCCAGGGCGGTTAATGCCGGAAGTGTCACGATTCATTCCAATGCGCTTGGAGAAGGCGGCGTGGTAGTGAACGCTTACAATGAGCTCTCTGATACCGTGAAGCTTTGCTCCATGTATGATACTCTGCTGGCATGTGCAAGGCTGGCTGAGCAGGAGGGAATCAACCTGAACTTAGAGGCGCTGAATGTCACGACGGACCATGTGGGGAATTTCCTGAAATATACACAGACAGGAGCCGAGATCTGCCGTCTGATCGGTTCGCCCCGCCTGAAATTATTGTATGATGTATATCATATGCAGATCAATGAAGGGTGTATCTGTGATACGATCAGTAACTATGGGGATCAGTTCGGGCATATCCATGTTGCAGACGCACCGGGACGCCATGAGCCGGGAACCGGGGAGATTAACTATAAGAAGGTCATCCACCATCTGGAAGACTGCGGATACCGCGGATTGGTCGGGTATGAGCTGTTCCCGTCGGCGGGTACGAAGCAGGCTGTGCAGGCGATCATGGAACATTGTTAATCCGTATGCGGGATTCGGGGCGGAGCGTGCTGTACATTGCGTTTTGTCCGGTAAAGGAGGCGTTAAGTTATGAAAAAGGAAGCTGCGGCGGATAGAATATCTGTCGGCACAAGGATTGCTTATGGATGCGGAGATACCGCATGTAACATAGTGTATGGGATGATCTCTTCACTGCTGACATTATTTTATACCGACTATGCCGGGATATCGCCGATTACGGTCGGGATCGTCATGCTGGTATCAAGGGTTTTTGACGGAAGCTCCGACCTGATAATGGGGTTTGTCGTTGACAGAACGAAGTCCCGCTGGGGCAAATCAAGACCATGGTTGTTATGGATGATGGTCCCCTATGGGATCGCGGCAGTGCTGATGTATACGGTGCCCCATACGACGGATTTTTTGAAGGGTATCTATATATTCGTTACATATAATCTGACTACGACCGTGATCTATACGGCGATAAATGTTCCGTATGGCTCGCTCTCAACCATGATGACCAGAGATTCCTACCAGCAGGATATGCTCTCTGTTTTCAGGATGATCTTATCACCGGTGGGAAGGATCATCTCGGTGACAGCGACCATGCCGTTGGTTAAATTATTCGGCGACGATCAGTCCGCGTGGATTAAGACGATGTGTATCTGGGTAGTTATCGCAATGCTTCTTTTGCTATACTGTTTCCTCAAGTGTGAAGAAACAGTAAAAATCCAGAAAAAAGAAGCCAATGAGAAGATACCTGTCGGACAGAGCATCAAAGGGCTGGTGACGAACAAGTATTTCTGGTGTGTATTGGGACTGTGGTCTATTCAGGTCATACATCAGACTGTGGTCGGTACGGATCTGCCCTATTATTGTAAATATATATTTGGAAATGATTCATGGATGTACAGTGTCTTATATTTTCTTGAGACGGTTATCATGATCCTGGGCGCTATGGCCTGCCCTGCGCTGATCAAACGCTGGGGAAAACGAAATGTCACATTGGCCGGAAGCATACTGGCGATCGTATCGCACCTGGCGGTATTCTTGAATCCATACAGCTTCTACTGGTTTTTTGCCGTTACGCTTATCCGGTCGTTCGGCGTGTCGCAGCTGTCTGCAACGATATTTGGGATGATGGGAGACGTTGTGGAATATGGATACTGGAAGAACGGATACCGGCAGGAGAGTCTGATATTCGGCGGAGCAAGCCTTGGGTTCAAAGTCGGCACCGGAATTACCAGTGCGATCATGACAGGACTTTTGACCTACAGCGGTTATATAAGCTCCACGACGGGGAGCATGACACAGCCGGAGTCAGCCGTTCATATGATCGAAAATATCTACAAATATGGTCCGTTGATCATCTGGGGCGCGGCGGCGGTAATCCTGCTGGTCTATAGATTAGATAAAGAATTCCCGCAGATCACGGCGGAGCTGGAGGAAAGAGAATCGGCAGAGATATCGGAAGAGGAGAATATCTGATCAAGATAAAGGAAAGTTATAAATAAATATACGCTCTGCGGGGCTGTTGCGAAACAACTGTTATATCGCAACAGCCCCGTTTGAGATATGGAAAGCTTTGTCAGCCCTGTATATAGATGATGTGAATATATAAGACGATATATTATGAAACTCTATTTGATACCTGAGCCAATGATTTATATAATAGAAGTAAACGGGAATAGGAGAGAAGATATGTTTATAGACACCCACATGCATGAAATGACATATTCAAAAGACAGCTTTCTTAAGCTGGATGAGATGGTAAGCATAGCCAGACAAAAAGGGCTGGGAGGAATCTGTATCACCGACCATGACAGCATGGGACTTAAGGACTATGCGGCAGAATATACGGAACGGACAGGCTTTCCGGTTTTCGTGGGGATTGAGTTCTTCTCCCTGCAAGGGGATATCGTGGCATTTGGGATTGAGGATTATCCAAGAGAAAGGATCCCGGCCCAGGAATTTATCGACCTGGTAAAGGCCCAGGGCGGGGTATGCTTCGCGGCTCATCCGTTCCGCAGCAATAACCGCGGTCTTGAGGAGAACCTTCGCACAGTGCATGGGCTTGACGGTCTGGAAGTGCTCAATGGAAGCACATCGGCTGAGGCGTGCAGGAGGGCGGCAGAATATGCACTGGAATTAGATCTGTTTACATTGGGCTCCAGTGACTGCCATGTGCCGAAGAAAGTAGGCGTCTGCGCGACATATTTTCCCGAAGAGGTACATACCATGCAGGAATTTCTTGCTGTTTTTAAGAAGGGGCAGATGAGACCAGCCTATTATGCGGACCAGGAGTATCATGTCATAGATATTAAGAGCAGTATGAACTTACGGGCGGCATGGCTGTAAAGCGGATGCAGAAGCTGAGAATGAACAGAGCATGAATATAGAGTGGATATAAAAAGTTTGGGATTTTCTCCCAGACTATTTTATAATATATCAATTACCGGTTTACCTTTTCGACAAACAGTGATAGAATATGTCTATAAGTGTTGAAGGTAAGACTTTTAAGGGGCCGGCAAAGAAAGGTGGAAAGAATCATGGTTACAGTCAACGCAATGGGAGATAATTGCCCGATCCCGGTCGTAAAGACCAAAAAGGCAATACAGGCGCTCACGGGACCAGAGACAATTGAGGTTCTGGTGGATAACGAGATCGCCGTGCAGAATGTAACAAAGATGGCGTCAGGCGCAGGAGGACAAGTCTCTTCCGAGAAAGTCGGCGACGCTGAATTCAAGATCACGATCCAGATGGAAGGCGCTGTGGCGGAAGACGCATCAGAGGAAGCGGTATGCGCGCCGGATGCAAGAGGCAACACAGTGGTTGTCGTTTCTTCTGACCGGATGGGTATAGGAAATGACGAACTGGGCAAAGTATTAATAAAGGGATTCATCTTTGCAGTCACACAGTTAGACACGCTGCCTAAGACTATGCTGTTCTATAACGGCGGCGCGACACTTACGGCGGAAGGCTCAGACTCTCTGGATGACCTGAGATCTCTGGAGGCTCAGGGTGTAGAGATCATGACCTGCGGAACCTGCCTGGATTATTACGGTCTGAAGGATAAGCTGGCGGTGGGTTCAGTGACGAATATGTACAGTATTGTTGAGACGATGGCGGGGGCAGGAAAGATCATCAGACCATAGTGCACAGGATATTGTGACAGACGGATTCCTGTAGGAAGGTGCAGAACGCGTAATTGTCTGCATGTTCCGGGACATCGCTGCCTGCGGATGCAGACGGCGGTGTGGTTACAGGAGTCCGTTTTTTTGAATGTATGATTAAGACGGTACATCCGCGTACTGATGCAGGTATATACCGGTATCGGAAGAACAGCGGGTTGACGTACCGAAGATAAGCAGGAGGATTTTGAGAAATGAAATCAGATGTCAGATTAACGCAATTAAGCAAGACGGCGGGCTGAGCGGCTAAGATTGGTCCGGAGACCCTTGCTCAGGTACTGAGCAAGCTGCCACAGTTCCACGACGACAATTTAATAGTAGGTATTGAAACATCCGATGACGCGGCGATCTATAAGGTCACTGACGAGATTGCTATGATCCAGACAGTCGATTTCTTTACTCCGATCGTAGATGATCCTTATATGTTTGGACAGATAGCGGCGGCTAATTCCCTGAGCGATGTATGGGCGATGGGAGGAGAGCCGGCAGTGGCACTTAACATAGTCGGATTCCCGAATTGTCTGGATCCGGCGATATTGGGCGACATCCTGGCGGGTGGCGCGATGAAGGTGAAAGAAGCAGGAGCGGTACTGGTCGGAGGGCACTCCGTACAGGACGATGAGCCGAAGTACGGGTTGTGTGTATCCGGGTTCGTACACCCTGATAAGATATTTAAGAATTATGGCTGCAGGCCGGGAGATGTCCTGGTACTTACGAAGCAGATCGGAAGCGGAGTGGTGAACACTGCGATAAAGGCAGAGATGGCATCGGCCTCCGCGATCCGGGAAGCGCAGATTGTCATGGCTTCCCTGAATAAGAAGGGAAAACAGGTGGTGGAGAAGTATGATGTATCCGCATGTACGGATATTACCGGATTCGGGCTTCTCGGACATTGTGTGGAGATGGCGTCAGCCAGTGAAGTGACATTTGAGATCCGTGTAAAAGACGTCGCATACTTTGCGGATGCGGTTGATTACGCAAAGATGGGACTGGTTCCGGCAGGAGCCTATAAGAACCGGGGATATTCCATCGGAAAGGTGGAGACAGGAGCGGTAGAAGAGCACTACCTTGATCTTCTGTATGATCCACAGACCTCCGGCGGACTGTTGATCAGCGTATCACCAGAATATCTTTCAGACATGCTTTCAGATTTTAAGAATGCGGGCATGGATACAGCTGTGTCTGTGATCGGGAAGGTCGCAGACAAGAGCGACAGGCTGATCCGGTTATTTTAGTATATTTAAAGGAATAAAAGGAATATGAATAAGAATATGTTATACCGCAGTATACCGAAGGTGGATGTACTGCTGGAAGATGAAGCAATACAGGAGCTGATCGGCCGTTACAGCAGGGATACGGTCATGGAAGCGATCCATATGGAGATGGATAAGCTGCGCAGGTTTATCGGAGAATGTGAGGAGGAAGAGGCTTGCAGGGCTCAGATTAAGCGGCTGGCTCCCAATATTGAGAGGACGGTCGCGGCTATGCATACGCCGAATATGTGTATGGTGATCAACGGCACGGGCACGATCCTCCATACGAACCTTGGGCGGGCGCCGATCGGGCAGGAGCATATGAAGCGTCTGTCGGCGATCGCGACCGGATATTCCAATCTGGAATACAATCTGGAAGCAGGACGAAGAGGAGAGAGATATTCTCATTTTGAGAAGCTGTTGTGCAAGCTTACGGGAGCCGAGGCCGCGATGGCGGTGAATAATAACGCGGCGGCCGTGATGCTGATCTTAAGCTCCCTCGCCAAAGGAGGCGAGGTGGTGGTGTCCCGCGGAGAGCTTGTGGAGATCGGCGGGAAGTTCAGGATCCCCGACGTGATGGAGCAAAGCGGCGCCGTTCTGGTTGAGGTGGGCACGACCAATAAGACGCATTATGATGATTATGAGAATGCGGTCACAGAGGAGACGAAGGCGCTTCTTAAGGTCCATACGAGCAATTACAGGATTGTGGGCTTTACACAGAGCGTGGGGATTGATGAGCTGATCCCCATTGCGAAGAAGCATAACATCCCTGTGATCGAGGATCTGGGAAGCGGTGTGCTGATCGACCTTAGCAGATACGGCATTACATACGAGCCCACCGTTCAGGAATCCATAGCCAAGGGCGCGGACGTGGTGTGCTTCAGCGGGGACAAGCTGTTAGGCGGCCCTCAGGCAGGCATCATCATCGGCCGGAAGAAGTATATAGATATGATGAAGAAGAACCAGCTGACGCGTGCGCTTCGGATTGATAAGTTTACGGCGGCGGCGCTTGAGATGGTATTGCAGGAATATTTATCTGAGGAGACGGCGGTCAGAAATATCCCGGTCCTTGGGATGATCACGAGATCTCTTGAGGATGTAGAGCAGGATGCCAAGGAGCTGTGCAGGCTTCTTAATGAGGAAGGACTGCCGGCAAGGATAGAACTGGCGCCTTGTGAATCGCAGATCGGCGGGGGTTCCCTCCCTCTTGAGAGGATACCTAGCATGGCTGCGGCTATCCACCCGGAGAAGATCAGCGTGGCGGAATTAGAAGAACGTATGCGGCATCTTCCGGTCCCGGTAATCCCGAGGACGGTTAACGATACGGTCCTCTTGGATGTAAGGACCATAGAGCGCCGTTTTTTCAAGGTGATCGCAGAGCAGTTTACACAGCATAAGATACTGGAAGAGAGCAGTATTAAGAATAAACGCTAGGAGTATGAGGATATGAAGAACATCATCGTTGGAACGGCAGGCCATATTGATCACGGCAAGACGACGCTGATCAAGGCGCTGACGGGAAGGAATACGGACCGCTGGGAGGAGGAGCAGAGAAGAGGGATCACCATAGACCTGGGCTTTACTTATTTTGACCTGCCCTGCGGTGACCGCGTGGGCATCATTGATGTTCCGGGACATGAGAGATTTATCAACAACATGGTTGCCGGGGTGGTGGGCATGGATCTGGTGCTTCTCGTTATCGCGGCGGATGAAGGGATCATGCCTCAGACGAAGGAGCATGTGGATATCCTGAGCCTGCTCGGGATTGAGAAGAGTATAATCGTTCTGAACAAGTGCGATCTGGTCGACGAGGAGTGGCTGGAGCTGGTGGAAGAGGAGGTTAAGGAAGAACTGGCCGGAACCTTTCTTGAACATGCGCCGGTTGTTAAGGTGTCGGCGGCGTCCGGCGAAGGTCTGGAAGCGCTGATCCATATGATAGAGAAGATGACCAGCGACGAGGTTGTCGCGAAGGATGTCAAGACCATTCCGAGACTTCCGGTTGACCGTGCATTTTCATTGTCAGGGTTCGGAACGATCATTACAGGAACGCTGGTGTCCGGGACCATTTCGAAGGAGGATACTTTGCAGATGTATCCGGTCGGAAAGGAGTGTAAGATCCGCAGTATCCAGGTGCACGGCCAGGACAGGGAAGAGTGCTATGCGGGACAGCGGGTGGCGGTCAATCTGTCCAATGTTAAGAAGAGAGAGATCAAGAGAGGCTGTGTGCTGGCGCCGAAGAACAGTATGAAGAATACGGATCTTCTGGATGTGAAGCTTAAGATCCTGGATTCGTCGGTGAGAATACTGACGAACCATATGCGCCTTCATTTCTTCACGGGGACCAGCGAGGTGCTGTGCCGTGCCGTTCTTCTCGACCAGGAGGAGATCGGGCCGGGAGAGAGCGGTTATGTACAGCTCAGGCTTGAGGAAGAGGTTGCCGTAAGGCGCGGGGACAAGTTCGTGGTACGTTTCTACTCGCCGATGGAGACCATCGGAGGAGGCGTTGTGTTAGAGCCGAATCCGGGTGTGAAGCGGCGTTTCCAACAGGATGTGATAGAAGAACTGAAAAGAAAGGAATCCGGCTCGACGGCGGATGTGATCGAGATGCATGTCAGAGGGCACGGGGATACACTGATCACGCTGGCGGAGCTGGCGAAGCTTACGGCGCTTTCACCGGACGAGGTGGCAGAAGACGTAAAGACGCTTGAGAGCCAGGGGCTGGTGTTTGTATTTTCCATGCGCAAGGATACCTTCGTGTGGCATTCGGACAGCAGAAGGGCGGCGGAGCAGACGTTAGAACATACACTGAGAGCATATGAGGAGAAGTACCCATACCGGTATGGCATGAAGAAGGCGGAGGTACAGGCGGCCTATTTCAAGAAGATCAAGCCGAACGTATTCGATAAGATCCTTGAGATGCTGATTGAAGCCGGATGCCTGAGGCGTGTGGATGAATTTCTGTGCACGCCGGGATTTGAAGTGAGGAAAGACGGAGTTTATGACAGAGTATCGGGAGTACTTCTGGATTCTTTCAGGAAGGCAAAGTATGACTTTGTGCGGTATTCTGAGATTGCATTCGGCGGGGCGGATAAGGCGGCCGCGGATGATATCCTGAATATCCTTCTGGAGGAACAAAAGATTGTGAAGGTTACGGACGATATGTACACTCTGAGTGAATATATGGAACACGCGGTGGATGTGATCCGTAAGAAGCTTGAGGAAGATCCGCTGATCACGATCGCACAGGTCAGAGATTTGTTTGAGACCAGCAGAAAGAGTGCGAAACCGATACTTGAATATATGGACAGTATTAAGGTAACCAAGAAAATGGGAGCAGAGAGTGAAAGGGTTGCGTACTAATGAATCTGAAACAATTAGAAGCCTTCGTCCAGGTGTCGGAGAGCGGGAGCTTTTCGCGGGCGGCGAAGGAATTGTACCTGACACAGCCGACGATCAGCGCGCATATTGCTTCTCTTGAGAAGGAATTGAGCGTAAGATTATTTGTCAGAAATACGAAGGAAGTCGGTCTGTCTGATGACGGGAAGGAGCTTTATAAGTATGCCAGACAGATCGTAGACCTTGAGAAGAAGATAGAAGAGCGTTTCTGTGCAAAGGATACGGGGGAGAAGCGGTGCATCACCATTGCGGCGTCCACGATCCCGGCACAGTATCTTCTGCCGAAGGTGCTGATTCGTTTTAATGAGAAATATCCGGACGAGCAGATCAAGATCATTGAGACGGACAGCACGAAGGTCGTGACACAGATCATAGACCATATGGCGGATGTGGGCTTTACGGGGACGGTGCTTGAGAAGAAGCACTGTAAGTATATCCCGTTTTATAAGGACGAGCTGGTGATCGTCACGCCGAATACGGAGAGATACCAGAGACTTAAGAAGGAACAGCCGGAGAATATCCACTGGCTTCTTGGGGAGCATGTGATCATGAGAGAGGAAGGCTCCGGCACGCGCAAGGAAGCGAGGAAACAGCTTAAGCGGGCGGGCATCAATCCTGCGGAGCTTGACATTATAGCAAGCATCGAGAATCAGGAGACGATCAAGAAGTCTGTCCGGCAGGGAATGGGGGTTTCGATCTTGTCCCGTCTTGCCACAAAGGATGAGACGAGAGACGGATATATACTTGCATTTCCTATTCCAAAGTCTGATAACGGGAGGGATATTAATCTGGTGTATAACAAGAATTACCAGTTATCCAGCTCGGCGGAACGTTTTATAAAGATTGTGAAAGAGGTTTATCAGATCAAGAGAAGTCTGTAAATGGAAGGATTGTATATAGAAGATTTCTATAAGTGAATGGTTTTATTACAGAATTCTATTAGACGGAATGGACAAATCGGAATATACTAGACGTAAGGAACGGTCCCGGGACAGCTTGCTCCGGGATCGTTTTAGTTGGGGAAGGAAAGGAAGGAAAGAAGATGATTTATCTGGATAATGCGGCGACGACAATGCGTAAGCCGCAGGAGGTGATTGATGCGGTAGTGGCGGCGATGAGTTCCATGGGGAATGCCGGAAGGGGAGTGAACGATGCTTCGCTTAGCGCATCTCGTATTATCTATGATACGAGAGAGCGGATATGCCGGATGGTTAACGGTACGGATCCCAGACAGGTGGTGTTCACCTGTAATTCGACGGAAAGCCTGAATATAGCGATCCGGGGCCTGCTTGCTCCGGGAGACCATGTGATCACTACGATGCTGGAGCATAATTCGGTGCTGCGTCCGCTCTATGATCTGGAGACGAAAGGGACAAGCCTTACGATCGTGAAGAGTGACAGGAAGGGTAATTTTGATATAGAAGACATTAAGAATGCGGTCAGGCCAAAGACGAAGATGATCGTATGTACGAACGGCTCGAACCTGACGGGGAATTATGTGGATCCCAGACCGATCGGCGAGTTTGCAAGGGAGAGAGGGATATTGTTCGTGGTGGACGCTTCGCAGACGGCGGGTGTATTTCCGATTGATGTGCAGGAGATGAAGATAGATGTCCTGTGCTTTACCGGGCATAAAGGTCTGCTGGGGCCTCAGGGGACGGGCGGAATGTATGTGAGAGAGGGAGTGGCCATCCATCCGCTGAAGGCCGGGGGAACCGGTGTGCAGACATACAGCAGAACCCAGCCAGTGCAGATGCCGACTGCGCTGGAGGCGGGAACTCTGAACGGTCACGGGATCGCGGGGCTTCATGCCGCTCTTTTATATCTCGAAGAGTATGGGATTGATGCGGTCCGTGCGAAGGAACAGAAGCTGATGCGGCGTTTCTACGAGGGAGTTAGGGACATCGAGAATGTGACGGTATACGGGGATTTCAGCGTGAAAGAGCGATGCGCGGTCGTGACGCTGAATATCGGTGATTATGATTCTTCGGAAGTGAGTGATGCACTTCTTACAGAATATGGTATTTCTACAAGAGCGGGAGGGCATTGTGCACCGCTTATGCATGAAGCGCTCGGGACGGTAGAGCAAGGGGCTGTAAGATTCAGCTTTTCACATTATAACACGGAAGAAGAAGTGGACGCCGCCATAAAGGCCGTCCGGGAACTTGCTAAAGAGGAGGAATAATAATGAATTTATCAGATTCAAAGAAGAAACTGGCGCTTGCCGGTGTGATCTGCGGACTTGTAGCGGCATGTCTTGCATTTTTGGGTAATCCTGCGAATATGGCGTTCTGTATCGCATGTTTTATCCGTGATACGGCGGGCGCACTGGGAATGCATCAGGCAGAGGTGGTACAGTATGCAAGACCGGAGATTATCGGGTTGGTGCTTGGGGCATTTATTATCTCTGTTGTAACAAAAGAGTATCGTTCTACGGGAGGATCGTCTCCGATGGTCCGTTTTGTCCTGGGGATGATCATTGTGATCGGATCCCTTGTATTCCTGGGATGTCCGCTGCGTATGATCATCCGAATGTCTGCCGGAGACCTGAATGCATGGGTTGCATTGATTGGATTTATCCTTGGAGTGGGAACAGGGGTATTTGCCCTGAGAAAAGGGTTCAGTCTTGGAAGAGCACATGCTGTGAATAAAGTGGGCGGAACCATGCTTCCGGTAATGATGGCGGGGATTCTTATCATGGCGCTGGTTCCGTCGCTGCTTAAGGCGAGCGAGGCCGGCCCGGGAAGTATGCACGCACCGATCGCCGCGTCACTGGCGGGCGGACTGATATTCGGAGCTGTTGCCCAGAAGTCAAGAATGTGCTTTGCGGGAAGTATCAGGGACGTTATCCTGATGAAGAACTTCGATCTGTTCAGCGTGATCGCGGGATTGTTTGTGGTAATGCTGGTGTTCAATGTTGCAACGAACCGTTTTGTTCTCGGCTTTGATACCCCGGGGATTATCGCGCATTCCGATCATCTGTGGAATATCCTTGGCATGTATACCGTTGGTTTTGCGGCAACACTTGCAGGAGGATGTCCCCTTCGTCAGCTGATCCTTGCAGGGCAGGGCTCGTCAGATTCGGCTGTAACGGTTATGGGAATGTTTGTGGGAGCGGCGCTCAGCCATACGCTTGGCCTTGCGGCGAGCGGGACGGCTGTGAATGCAGAAACACAGGAGATCGTGGCAGGAGCCGTACCGCCCCATGGCAAGGCGGCATGTATCATCTGCATTATCGTGTGCTTTGTGATTGCATTTACCAGCAAGAGAGATGAAGTAAAATAAAATTAAAGATTGCAATTAGGTACGATACATAGTATTCTGAGAAAGAAGGTAATAATATGAAGGAAGTAGATGCAAGAGGTCTTTCTTGTCCGGAGCCGTTGATGCTTACTGCGGAGGCGCTTAAAGGTGCGTCGGGAGCAGTCAGGATCCTGGTAACGGAGCCTCATCAGAAGATGAATGTTGAGAAGTATGCCAGAGATCATGGTAAGAAATCAACTGCCAGTGAGAAAGACGGATATTTTGAAGTGGTGATTGAGTAGATATGAGAAAGAAAGAATTAAGATTAGTTGTAACATTCCACACGACTGCCGATGCGATGGCGATGGAGAAAGCCTGTAAGGAATATCAGGTTCCCGGGCGCATCATCCCTGTTCCGAGAGCGATCTCGGCAGGGTGCGGGCTGTCGTGGTGCGCATCCCTTGAGGACAGGGAGCAGATAACTGACATGATGCGCAAGGCCGGGATCGAGGAAGAAGCGATGCATGAGTGCATGGTGTAAGCCGTATAGAAGGCTTCCTGCGCACATGCGGCTGTTTTCCCGGACAAGTATTACAACTGCACAGGTAAAAGTGCAAAATAAAAAGACAGGTAAGCTGCCCGGCAACATACCTGTCTTTCAAGGTGTAACATCCATAACCTATACTCCTTTAACAAACATGTCTAACACATGCGGCAGCAGTCTGTCGCTGTGCTTCGTAAGTGAAAACTTTCCCTTGAAGAGCGCCCAGTCATAGAGCAATGCCCGTTCATACATGGCATAGATGTTCATTAATTCTTCGGTTGAGCTGGTATTGTTGAAATCTCCGCTCTCCAGTGCGTCATTGATAATCTCAGAAACCCATCTGAAATAGAACCTCTTGTTATCAGACAGCGACTTCTTATCCTTGGTAGTAAGCTGTGAAGAATAGAGGAATGCAAGAAGGTGGATATCCACACTGGTCTCGATCATGTGAAACAACTCATGGTTCAGAAAGAGCAGTTTATCATATGGACACATATCGGGATCGATGGTTGCGGCCAGTTCTTCGTACTTCTGGTCGAACAGGTCGGAGAGTGAATTCAGAAGAGCTTCCTTCCCCTTAAAATAATGATAGAACGTTCCCTTAGATGTCTTTGACGCTGCAATAATATCTTCCACGGTAGTGTTGTCATATCCATTCTTGTAAAACAGATTCCATGCGGCCTTAATGATACGGCTCTTTGTTGATCGCCTTTTACGTGGCATTAGCATCATCCCTTTCGTTCTGACATAACGTTCATAAAAACATGAAGTTATAAGAATAGAAGCGGATTATCCCCCTTAACCCGCTTCTATTCTTATTGAGTATAACATAAATCTGCATAAAATGTAAAGAATATACTCAAAATCTTATATAATTACTTGTTTTCGCATAAATGTTTCTCGTAATCTGCATGAAAATCCTGATTACGGCGAATAATAACTTATCATGCGGACGACAGCCTCGTCCTTGGATATTCCTCAACAATTAACCTACCTGGAAACCATACCTCAACGGATCCTGCGGATCGATCAGGTATGTGGCGACACCTGTCAGATAACAGCTTCCTGTGATCATAGGAATAACAGCGTCGAAATCGCCGACCTTGGCAGTCTCTTTGATCACGCCCTTAAATAAGGAGCCGATGAAGCTCTCGTAGATGAACTCCTCGCCGACCTTGATCTCGCCCCAGTGATGCAGTGTGGCAAGCTTCGCGCTTGTGCCGGTTCCGCACGGAGAACGGTCTGCCATTGCGTCGCCGAAGATAACGACGTTCCTCATAGTGGCCTTCTCAGGATTCGGAGTCGGTCCGTAGAACTCAACAAGGTCAACGGATGTAATGTCAAGAAGCGGGTGCTGGATCGGAATCTCTTTGTTGATTGCTTCCAGCATCTTCATGCCGAGCTTCGTGTACTCCGGAACAGTCTTCGGATTAATCTCGCCGATGTCGAGCTTGGTGGTGTCAACCAGTGCGAAGAAGCTTCCGCCGAAGGAGATTGTGAATTCAATCTCCCTGCCGTCGATGGTAACCTTCTGGTGCTCTTTGTAAACGAAGGATGGAACGTTGGTCAGCGTAACGCTCTCAACCTTGCCGTCCTTTACAACAGCCTTGGTGCGGATCAGTCCGGCAGGAGCCTCAAGCACAACTTCGTTGTCGCCTTCCTTAGACTCAACAAGTCCGGCCTCTACAGCCACGGTCACAGCGCCGATCGTGCAGTGTCCGCACATATTCAGATATCCGCCTGTGTCCATGAACATAACGCCGAAGTCCGCCTCTTTGTTCACCGGTTCGCACAGAAAAGCGCCGAACATGTCATGATGTCCGCGCGGCTCAAACATAAGCGCGGTACGTACATGGTCGTAGTTCTCCTCCATCCATTTCTTCTTCTCGATCATGGTGTTTCCTTCGGGCTCCGGGAAACCGCCGATCACAACGCGGCAGAACTCACCTACGGTGTGAGCGTCAACTACCTGCAAAGCGGCTTCGAACCGATTGAAATTGACATTAGCTTTTAATTCCATAATTCTTGTACCTCCTGGATTATTTTGGTGATGATCTTTATAGAGATAATCTATAAATATATCAAAAACACTTCGGGATTTCCCCAATAATGCCCGTCGTGTCTTTTGCAGTTTTGTGGTCCGCCTGATGAACCGCCTGCTCCCCGTCCAGGGTAAAAACGGACAGAAAAACAGGAAAAATATCATCGGACCGTCATGGGAAAATCTGTATAATAAAATGAAAATATCCATGAAAACGACAGGGATTTAACAAATAGACTGCGTTCTAGTATGACGTTCAATTTTCTTATTTTCATTATGACCGAAAACCCTTGAAAAGTCAATGTTTTTTTGGTATTATAAAAATATAAAAAAAGTGTTGAAAATAGTTGAAATATATGCTATTGTTAAAGCACATTTATGGGGGTAGATGGGTGACTGGTGTGCCTCCTAGTCTTCAAAACTAGTGTGGGGCGTTAAGAGCGTCCCGGGTGGGTTCGATTCCCACATGCCCTCGCCAAAAAAGAATATTTAATGACGGCCGCTGTCTGCGAACCGGCAGGCGGATCGGCTGTAGATATAGATACGATATATAATTGAAACAGGTAACAGGTGCAGAACTTATAGGTTTTATCTATGACAGGCCCATAGTTGTTACGGCTTACAGATTACGGCTGGAAGTAAACGAACCAGGAGGTGCGTATTTACTCAAATAAATGTAAAGGAGAAGGATGACAGATGGGAAATGTACAGATTTTGTTACGTCAGCATGTTGGTGCACCTTGTCAGGCGATTGTTAAAGCCGGTGATGAAGTGAAAAAAGGCACGAAGATTGCAGTACCGGCAGGTCTTGGCGCGAACATTTTCTCAAGTGTGTACGGCGTGGTTGAAGAGGTCCTGGAAGACAGGATCGTCATCAGACCGGATGAAGAGCAGAAGGATGAGTTCGTGCCGATCGAAGCGGCTGACGAGAACGATAAGCTGGCTCTGGTGAAAGAGGCCGGTATCGTTGGTATGGGGGGCGCCGGTTTCCCGACAGGGGTTAAGCTTGGCATCAATCTGGCGGAGACAGAGATGGCAGAGCTTGATCCGGAGATCAATCCGGAGCTTCCGGCTGATTTCAAGCTGGAGCACAGCTATATCCTGATTAATGCTGCGGAGTGTGAGCCGGGCTTGGAGCACAATATCAGACAGATTGAAGAGCAATGCGATAAGGTAGTCCGCGGTGTGAAGTATTGTATGGAGATCACACATGCGGATAAAGCTATTTTTGCGGTCAAGAAGAAGAACGAGAAAGCGGTTGGGATATTGCGGAAGGCAATTGCGGATGAAGCCGATATTACGATCCATCTTCTGCCGGATATCTATCCGATGGGAGAGGAGCGCGCGGTAGTGAGAGAGTGTCTGGGCGTGAATCTTACGACCATGCAGCTTCCGTCCGCTGCAAGATCTGTCGTTGTGAATCTCGAGACGGCGGCTAAGGTCGCAGAGGCGGTCGATGAGAAGAAGCCGTGTATTACGAAGAATCTGACCGTGCGCGGCAAGATCAACGGCGGTAATGCGGCTCATGTATTCATGGACGTTCCGGTAGGCGTAAGCGTTGGAGAATTGATCGAGAGAGCGGGCGGTATCGACGGAGAGTACGGCGAGATCATCATGGGAGGAGCCTTCACGGGCAAGTCCACAGAGTTAGATGAGCCGATTACAAAGACGACGGGAGGCATCCTTGTCACGATCGACTTCCCGGATCTTCATGGAGCCGACGTGGGACTTCTTGTCTGCGCGTGCGGCGGGAGCGAAGAGCGTATGCGTGAGATTGCAGAGAAGATGAACGGCAAGGTGGTGTCGGTGTGCAGGTGTAAGCAGGCGATCGAGAACAAGCCCGGAGCGCCGCTTAAGTGCTTAAGACCGGGTAACTGTCCGGGACAGGTTAAGAATAATATGCAGTTCAAGAAGGATAAGTGCGAATATATTATTATCGGCAACTGCTCCGACTGCTCGAATACAGTTATGGCTTCCGGACCGAAGATGGGGCTTAAGGTATTCCACCAGACCGACCATGTGATGCGTACAGTCGGCCATGCACTCTACAGGACATTGAGAGTTTCGAAGCAGGTAGACCAGCTTCCGAACGGCAAATAATATCTTGTTTTTATGAAATGCTGATATTACTGCTGCGGGCGGTAAGGGCAATTGACACCCCGATTCTTTTGCCTGGAGAAGAGAGGTAGAACTCCGGCCGTATGCGGCTGTATATATACAATAAGCGCTATATGCGTATGCCTGGCGGCAGGTCCATAGATGCCGTGGCGGGTAATATAATTCATGTGTCCCGCAAGGGATGTGTAAGACCAAACAAGGAGGGAAAACAATATGTCAATCACAGCTGAAACAGCGAAAGCTCATGCTCATGATCCAGCGGTATTATGTTGTAGAGCCGAGGGCGGCATTACAATCGAACCGGCGAATCTGGAAGATCCGGCGATCTTTGATGATCTGGTGGATTCTGGATTATTGAATCTTGATGGCTGCCTTACCATTGAGGAGGTTCTGGGAGCAAAACTTACAAAAACATGTGATTCTCTCTGCCCACTTACTGCGGATGTTGTAGAAGGCGCAAAGGCGCCGAGCGCACCGGCAGTTGAGGAAGCAGTTGAAGAAGCAGCACCGGCACCGGAAGCAGTACCGGCGGCACCGGCGGCAGCGCCGATGGCAGGCGGAGTATTGAAGATCCATATCGGAGAAGGCAAGGATATCGACCTTGAGATCCCGGTTGGAGCTCTTGGCGGTGGAAGTGCAGCTGCGGCAGCACCTGCGGGCGCAGTACCGGCAGTTGCGGCAGGCGTGGCGGCGCCGGCGGCAGAACAGGAGCCGAAGCTGGTTAGAAGCTTGACGAGAAAGCACTTTAATATCACGGAAGTAAAGAGAGGACCGGAGACTAAGATTGAAGGAACGACACTGTATATCCGTGAAGGTATTGAGAAAGAATGTATTGATTCTCAGAAGTTAGTGTATGACCTGAAGATTGATATTATCACACCAGAGCAGTACCACACATATTCCGAGACGATCATGGACGTTCAGCCGATTGCAACGAAAGAGGGCGAGGATGAACTTGGATCTGGTGTTACCAGAGTTCTTGACGGTGTTGTTATGATGGTGACCGGTACGGATGCGAATGGTGTTCAGATTGGTGAGTTCGGTTCTTCAGAAGGATATCTCGACGAGAACATCATGTGGGGACGTCCGGGAGCGCCTGAGAAGGGCGAGATCTTCATCAAGACACAGGTTACCGTTAAAGAAGGTACGAACATGGAGAGACCTGGCCCGCTGGCAGCTCATACTGCAAGCGACCTCATTACACAGGAGATCCGTGAGTGCTTGAAGAAGTTAGATGAGTCTCTCGTAGTAGATACAGAGCAGTTTGACCAGTATAGAAGACCTGGCAAGAAGAAAGTTGTTATCGTTAAGGAGATCATGGGACAGGGAGCTATGCATGACAACCTGATCCTTCCGGTAGAGCCGGTTGGTATCCTTGGCGGAAAGCCGAATGTTGACCTTGGTAATGTTCCGGTTGCAGTATCTCCATTGGAGGTTCTTGACGGATGTATCCATGCGCTCACCTGTATCGGACCTGCATCAAAGGAGATGTCCAGACACTACTGGAGAGAGCCGTTGGTTCTGGAAGCGCTGCATGATGAAGAGATCGACCTTTGCGGAGTGATCTTCGTGGGAAGCCCGCAGATCAATGCGGAGAAGTTCTATGTATCCAGACGTGTGGGACAGATCTGTGAGATGCTTGATGTAGACGGAGCGTTCGTTACAACAGAAGGTTTCGGCAACAACCACATCGACTTTGCAAGCCACCACGAGCAGATCGGTATGAGAGGAATCCCGGTAGTCGGTATGTCCTTCTGTGCCGTTCAGGGAGCGCTGGTAGTCGGTAATAAATACATGACACACATGGTTGATAATAATAAGTCTGAATCAGGTATTGAGAACGAGGTTCTTGCTTGTAATACACTTTGTCCGGAAGATGCAGTGCGCGCATTGCAGATGCTAAAGAACGCGATGGGCGGAGAAGATGTTAAAGCGGCTGAGAAGAAGTGGAATCCGAATGTGAAGACTTCCAACGTAGAAGCAATCGAGAGTGTGACAGGAAAAGGACTGAAGCTGGTTGAGAATGAGCAGTCTCTGCCAATGAGCCAGAAGCGTAAGGAAAAATATGACTAAAGACAGGTGAACGAACATGGCGGAATTGAAATATGGCGATAAGATCATACGGATGGAGGGCGTGATCGTAGAGGTGCATGACGGATCTGTGGCGATCGATCTGAAGGGCCGTCTGGGTTATCTGAAAGTGCCGATGCGTATGTTCATTAGTGATTATCCCATTAAAGTAGGCCAGGAGGTTGCTTGGAACATGAGTTTCGTAGAGCAGCTCGGGCCTGAAGTCAATGAAAAGTATGTGAGTAACCTGGATACGTATACGCGGCGTCAGAAAGAGATGCGCGAAAAGAACCAGAACAATAAGGAGGTATAACAATGAGTTTGACATTAGTTAAGGGAATGCAATCTGAGATTTTTGTTCCTATTACTCCACCGTCCGTATGGGCTCCTGTTACGAAAGAGTTAAAGGATATGACGATTGCCCTTGCAACGGCGGCGGGCGTTCATCACAAAGACCAGGAGAGATTTAACCTGGCGGGTGATTTTACCTGGAGAAAAGTAACGGATGATATGCCATCCAGCGAATTGATGGTATCACACGGTGGATATGATAACAGTGACGTTAATAAGGACATCAACTGCATGTTCCCGATTGACAGAATCCACGAGCTGGCTAAGGAAGGCTTTATTAAGGCCTGCGCGCCGGTACACGCCGGATTCATGGGCGGCGGCGGAAACCAGGAGAAGTTCAAGGGCGAGACTGGTCCTGCCATTGCACAGATGTTCAAGGAAGAGGGAGTTGACGCAGTAGTCCTCACCGCTGGCTGAGGTACCTGCCACCGCTCTGCAGTATTGGTGCAGAGAGCGATTGAAGAGGCTGGAATTCCTACCATTATTATTGCAGCTCTTCCGCCGGTTGTTCGTCAGACCGGTACTCCTCGTGCGGTAGCTCCGCTTGTTCCTATGGGTGCGAATGCGGGCGCTCCGAACAATGTAGAACAGCAGACGCAGATTGTAAAGGCAACACTGGAGCAGTTAGTAGAGATTCAGACGCCTGGAAAGATCGTTGCGTTACCATTCGAGTATATTGCGAAGGTTTAAGCAGATATAATTCGAAAGATTATCAGGATAACGAGGTATCAAAGGGCAGATGTTTGATGCATCTGTCCTTAAAAAGTTTATGAAATATGATATATTTATATCATGGTATAGAGATCAGCCTGCACGCAGGCTGCGTTAACGGAGGTGATGAAGGTGGCTGATGAAGTAAAGGACCTGAGAAAACTTGTGATCAAGGCATTCCATATGAATGATGTAGAATGGGGCGGGCATAACGATATTACAGTAGACGGTAAGATGACGGTCAGCAAAGAGATGCTTGACGAACTTACGGCTGAGGAGGAATACATAGATAAGATAGATATTCAGCTTATTAAGCCGGGAGACCATGACCGGTGGACGAATACGATCATGGATATCATACCGATCTCTACAAAAGTTCTTGGCAAGATTGGGGATGGGATTACGCACACGATCACTGGAGTATATGTGATGCTTACCGGTGTGGATGTGAATGGAAAACAGTGCCATGAATTCGGTTCATCTGAAGGGAATCTGAAGGAACAGCTGTATCTGAACCGCGCAGGTACTCCCGGAGATGATGACTATATTATTTCCTTTGACGTTACTCTTACTGCCGGAATGGGGCAGGAAAGACCAGGACCGACGGCAGCACACCGCGCCTGTGATAAGTTTATCCAGACCTATCGTGAGAAGCTGAAGAAATTCCGTGGAGAAAAATGTACGGAGAGGCACGAATACCATGACATTGTAAGACCTGGCAAGAAGAGGGTGCTCATCATCAAGCAGGTGGCAGGACAGGGCGCGATGTATGATACACATTTCTTCGCAGAGGAGCCGTCCGGAGTAGAAGGCGGGCGCTCGATCATCGATATGGGCAATATGCCGATTCTGGTAACGCCGAATGAATACCGGGACGGGATTATCCGCTCTATGCAGTAAGGAGGTAGAAGATATGGGAATAGGACCATCAACAAAGGAGACGTCATTACATCATTTCAGAGATCCGCTTCTGGATGTAGTGTCGAATGATACGGATCTTGACCTGATGGGGATCCTTCTGGTAGGGACGCCGGATGATAATAAGGATAAGATGCTGGTGGGAACACGTTCAGCCGTCTGGGCAGAGGCGATGAGGGCTGACGGTGTGATCATCTCATCTGACGGCTGGGGTAACAGTGATGTGGACTTCACGAACACATGCGAGCAATTAGGGATAAGGGGAATCCCTGTGACAGGGCTCAATTTCAGCGGTACGGTAGCACAGTTCGTGGTGGTGAATGAATACCTGGATGGTATTATAGATATCAATAAGAGCGCAGATGGGACGGAGACCAATGTGGTAGGGGAAAACAACATGGTCGCGCTCGACTGTAGGAAAGCAATGGCGCTCCTGAAGCTGAAGATGCGCCAGAAAGACCAACAGCAAAAGTGAGGATTATAATTGAGAGGTTAGAAAGAGGCTCTGCATTTGGGGAAAATATGTGCAGAGCCTCTTTTTTGCCGGGTTATCAGGCGCGGTCGAAAAGCGGTATATATGATATTCTATGATGTTTATGATATAAAGAAAAGACACGACCTGTATGTCGTGCCCTTTCTTTTTGGTATGTCATTGAGAGGTTTTCCTCGTTGCATTGCAGTTTTGTCGTATATACAAAGCTGGGGAATGCTCCTCTTTGCAGAGGACGTATATAT
>CAJTRO010000035.1:0-18977 GCA_910579015.1 uncultured Dorea sp.
AAACCCCGAGAGGGGACGGAAACTTTCTCAACCACTCAATCAACCTTGAAATATCTGATTTGAGAAATAGAAACCCCGAGAGGGGGCGGAAACCAGACACTCTACAATCTCAGTGTCCGTATGTCCGATTTGGAAAATAGAAACCCCGAGAGGGGACGGAAACGTTATGTAGTCTATGTATTCGGCCTCAGTTACGAACAAATTTGAGAAAAAGAAACCCCGAGAGGGGGCGGAACCCCTTGTGTTGGTGTGGTTAGGTTATGTAGTTAATGATTTGGGAAAAAGAAACCCCAAGAGGAGACGATAAGAGAGGGTGTAAAACAATATCAATTAGGTATGACTTTCAATCGAGGGATGTGTTGTACTCTAAAGTATCTTTAATAAAAGAAAGGAGCATGAAAGGTGAGCTATTTATATGTTGCTGAACAAGGAGCAACTATTGGAATTACAGATAATAGATTTCAGGTAAAGTACAAGGATGGTATGCTCAAATCGATACCAGCAGAAACGCTAGAAGTTATTGAGATTTTTGGGAAAGTGCAGATTACCACGCAATGTTTGGAGGAATGTCTAAAAAGAGGTGTTAATATTATTTTTTATTCGACATATGGAGCTTATTATGGAAGACTGATATCTACGGCACATGTAAATGTACAACGTCAGCGTATACAGGCGGAAATATGGAAGGATGATCAGTTTAAACTTATTTTTTCTAAACGGATAATTGATGCAAAAATCAGAAATCAGATTGTTATATTACGCAGATATGCCAGAAGTAAAGGAGCAGATATTGATCGTCCGGTTATAGAGATGCAGAATGCAATTGAAAAGATAAAAAATAGTGCTGTTACAATTGGACAGGTGATGGGTTATGAAGGTATTGCTGCAAAGGTTTACTTTAAAGTTCTGGGGAAATTAATAGATTCTGATTTTACATTTAAAGGACGAACTAAAAGGCCTCCATTAGATCCTTTTAACTCTTTGATAAGCCTGGGGTATTCAATTATGTTAAATGAGATTTATGGGAAATTAGAAGCAAAAGGTTTGAATCCTTATTTCGGAATTATGCATAAAGACCGGGAAAAACATCCAACTCTTGCGAGCGATCTTATGGAAGAATGGAGGGCAGTGCTGATAGATTCTACAGCGTTGAGTATGCTTAATGGACATGAATTAGAGAAGGAAGATTTTTATACGAATGTTGAACAGCCAGGAGTATTTCTTGCAAAAGACGGATTTAAATCATATATAAAGAAGTTGGAATCAAAGCTTAGGACAGAGAATAAGTATTTATCTTATGTGGATTACCAGATGAGTTTCCAATGTTAATAATAAACGGAGAACTGCATTTGCGAAGAAAATGAAGGGATATGGATTTCGTGTACAGAAGTCTGCTTTTGAGGCAATGATTTCAATGAAATTATACAAAGATTTATTAAAAGAGATTCCGAAGCTGATCTGTACCGAAGAACACAGTGTTCGTGTGTATCGGATTTTAGGACAAGGAGAGGTTAGTCTGTTTGGTGTAAATGAATCAATACAGAATGAAGAAATAATTATTATATAATAAGGAGTAAAAGTAATGAATCAGGTTATACTTTTTTCACCGGTAGGAGGAACGGATCCGATTTCTTCTGCAAATTTTAGGGACGGGTCTATGCTTCATATTTCTAGAGTATACAGGCCGTCAAAGATTGTTTTATACATGTCGGCAGAGGTGATGCAGTATCATCAAACGGATAACAGATACATATACTGCCTGGACCAGTTGGCACAGCTGCAAAACAGGAAAATAGAATATGAGATAATAGAGCGTCCAGAGTTAAAAGAAGTTCAGGAATTTGATTATTTCTATCAGGATTTTCGGAGTATTGTAGAACAGATATTTTCAAAAATGGATGATACGGATAGGCTTATTCTGAATGTATCGTCAGGAACGCCAGCGATGAAGAGTGGTTTGCTGGTATTGCAGACGTTAGGTGAATTCCCATGTAAGATGATACAGGTCACTACGCCGGAAAGACGTATGAATGAACATATTCATAAAGGTTTTGATGTGGAGGAAGCATGGGAGTTAAACGAAGATAATGAGGAAGCAACATTTACAAACAGATGCAGGGAGATCAAGTGTCCAACATTATCAGTAATTAAAAAAGAAGAGATTATCAAAAAGCATATAGGAGTTTATGATTACAGAGCCGCTGTGAGTGTTGCTCAGACAATGCCGGAACATTATACGAAGAATTATTATAAACTGCTTGTTATGGCTGAGGCACGTATGCTTCTGGATTTTAAATCTGTAGATAAAATCATAGAAACAGATATTAATAGTTTGTTACCGATTAAAGAGGCTGGCAAGCGCAAATGTTTTGAATATGCTCTTAATCTACAGGTGAAGCTTTGGCGGCAGGAATATGCTGACTTTATACGCGGGATCACTCCGCTGGTCGTCGATTTGCTAGAAATGGTCTTAAAATGCCAGTGTAAGATTGATATTGATCAATATAGCATATATAAAAGAAAAAAAGTAATGGTAAAAGAGCAAGGGACAGTCTTGGAGACCAGAGTGTGGGATGAGAAAAAGTTAAAGGGTACAGAGATTCTGGAGAAATTAAATCAAGGATTCTATCGTAAATTTAACTATGGTAATATTTACTCTATTCATTTAAAAACATTAATAAAGGAATTTTCTGAAAATAATAGATTAACCCAACTTACAGAAGATTTGATATTTGTAGAACAACAGATTCGAAATATGGCGGCTCATGAGATTGTTTCCATCACAGAAGATACGATTATAAAAAGAACAGGGTTTACCGCACAGCAGATTATGAACAGGATTAAAGAAATCTTTACTTATACGGGGATTCGTGTGAAAAACAGTGACTGGGATGCTTATAATGCCATGAATAAAGAAATAATTAGCAGAATAAAAAGCCCATCATAGAAAGAGCAATGAAGGGCGTTGTTTATTGCTGGCGTTTTGTGATAAGCAGATTTGTTCAGGGATGTAACTGAAACGCATTTCAGTTACATCCCCAAAGAATCCTATGCAGTTCAAGCATCATACAGATTTATCTGGAAGATCTATGCATGGAACATAGTCCCTGTCTCTCCCCTTACAGCATCTCTCGATTTCTCAAGAAGCGTGATGAGAGCGGTGCGCCCTTCCTTGGAAGAAGCGAAATCGACCGCGGCCTGTACTTTCGGAAGCATGGAGCCAGGTGCAAAATGTCCTTCGCTGATATACTGTTTCGCTTCCGCCACAGAGATATCGCCCAGCCATTTCTCATCCGGTTTCCCGAAGTTGAGAGCGACCTTTTCTACCGCCGTAAGGATGATCAGGTAATCTGCGTCTAATTCCTTAGCGAGCAGACAGCTTGCAAAATCCTTGTCGATCACAGCGCTGGCGCCTTTTAGATGGTTTCCCTGCTTGATCACAGGTATACCGCCGCCGCCTCCGGCAATCACCAGGTTCCCGGCGTTCACCATCGTGCGGATGGTCTCGATCTCAATGATCTCCACCGGTTTTGGAGAAGCCACCACACGGCGATAGCCTCGTCCGGAGTCCTCTTTCATGATATAGTGGAAGCTTTCCTCCATCTTCTTTGCCTGTACGGCGTCTACAAACTTGCCGATCGGCTTGGAAGGATTCGTAAAAGCGGCGTCATTCTCATCCACACGTACCTGGGTGATCATGGTTGCAACCGGTACATTGGTGATGTTACGGTTCAACAATTCCTCGCGCAGTGCATTCTGTAAGTCATATCCGATATATGCCTGGCTCATGGCGACGCATACAGACAGAGGCGTATTGGGCTGGTCTTCATCCTCATGCGTCAGTGCGATCATGGCATTATTCACCATGCCGACCTGAGGGCCGTTGCCGTGGGATACGACAACCTCACAGCCGTCCTCTATCAGGTCAACGATTGCCCTGGCAGTAATCTTAACGGCCTGCATCTGTTCCGGAAGGGTGTTTCCCAGGGCGTTTCCGCCAAGAGCGATCACTACCCGTTTCTTCTTTTCCATATTATTATGTAATCCTTTCTTTCGATTTGAAGTTCCATCTGTGCGGTTGAAGTCTATTTGAAGACGCGCGGTTTACTGTTTTCCTCAAGCTTCTTAAGAACGTCTGCCGGATCCGCAAATTTTGCCAGGAAGATCATGGCCGCGATGATATACGGCTTGAAGCTCGCCTCCTTATATAACGGCGTCCTGTAGCGGTCGAATACGGAAGCGTCAACCTCGCCGGTCTCACAGCTTACGCCTGTGATATCCGCCGGCAGACAGTGCAGGTAGAGCGCCTTTCCGTCTTTGGTAGTAGACATCAGCTCTTCCGTACAAGCCCAGTCCTTGTGCTCTGCATTCTGAGCAAGCAGTTCCTTTTCCAGAGCATTGATGCCCTCGATATCGCCATTTCCATAAAGCTCTGTCCGTTTCTCCATGGCGGCAAACGGAGCCCAGCTCTTTGGATACACGATATCCGCATCCTTGAACGCCTCGGCCATGCTGTTTGTCTTGGTAAATGTACCGCCGGATTTCTCTGCGTTCTTAGCGGCCACTTCTTCTACCTCCAGGAAGATCTCATATCCTTCCGGGTGAGCCAGTACCACGTCCATACCGAAACGTGTCATCAGTCCGATGATTCCCTGGGGAACGGATAAAGGCTTTCCGTAGGAAGCAAGAAGCTTGCCATGACATGGGCGTACTCTCCTCTGCCGGGCGTGACAGCCGTGCTGACCGCCGAAGATATTCCCGGGCAGAATAAGATCGGACATCTGAAGCACGACCAGTATACCATGATCCCTGTAGGAGGGCTTACGCACTATCTTGGAGACGCAGTTGCCTTGGTGGCGGCAGAGGACATGGAGACGGTGGAACGGGCGAAGAAGCTGATCAGGGTGGAATATGAGGTTCTCCCGGCAGTACATAGTATAGAAGAAGCGGCGGCCCCTCACGCCCCCCGCGTATTCGACGAAGAGGAATCCAATGTGCAGGCATATAAGCATGTAAGCCGTGGAAATGCGGATGAGGCAATCCGCAATGCCAGGCATGTACTTACACAGCATTTTGAGACGCCGTGGACGGAACATGCATTTCTTGAGCCGGAATGCGCCGTGGCATATATAGACGAAGACGAGGACGTGAAGATCATTTCCACGGACCAGTCGGCTTACTGTACTTACCATGAGTGCAGCCTGATGCTGGGGACGGATAAGGTAAAGGCGGAGAATGCGCTGGTGGGAGGAGGCTTCGGAGGCAAGGAGGATATGACGGTACAGCACCATGCGGCGCTGCTTGCATATCATACGAGGCGTCCGGTGAAGGTAAGGCTTACCAGGGCGGAATCACTGTTGATCCATCCGAAACGGCATCCTTTTGTGATGGATTTTACCATGGGATGTGATGAGAATGGGAAGATCCTGGGGGTAAAGGCGAAGGCGGTGTCGGATACGGGAGCGTTTGCGTCCCTTGGAGGTCCGGTGCTTGAGAGGGCCTGTACCCATGCGGCGGGACCTTATGCCTATGAGAATTTTGAGATAGAGGGAACAGCGTATTATACCAATAATCCGCCGGCGGGGGCATTCCGCGGATTCGGCGTGACGCAGACCTGTTTTGCGATAGAGACGCTCCTGAATATGATGGCAGATAAGATCGGGATCTCGCCATGGGAAATCCGTTACCGCAACGCCATCCGGCCGGGAGGCGTGCTTCCAAACGGCCAGATCGTGGATGAATCCACCGGACTTGTGGAGACGCTGGAAGCTGTGAAGGAGGCTTACGATACGGCATGTAAGGAAGGGAAACCGGCAGGACTTGCCTGTGCCATGAAGAACGCGGGGGTTGGCGTGGGGATTCTGGACTGGGGGCGTGTGAAGCTGGTCGTAGAAGAGGACGGGAAGGTGCATATCTATACGGGAGCATCCTGCATCGGCCAGGGACTTGGAACTGTACTGGTGCAGATGATCGTAAGCAATACGGACCTTGCTCGTGAGGATATCGTGTATGAGCGCAGTAATACATGGATTGCGCCGGATTCCGGAACAACCTCGGGTTCCAGACAGACTCTGGTCACGGGAGAAGCCTGTCTGCGCGCGTGTAAGAAGCTGATGGAGGCGAAGTCAGACGGTAAGACGCTTTTCGAGCTTGCAGGGCAGGAGTTCTACGGTGAATATCTGGCGAAGACCGATCCTCTTGGGGCTGATGTGCCCAATCCGGTATCCCACGTGGCATATGGATATGCGACGCAGATGTGTATCCTGGATCCAAAGACCGGAAAGATTGAGAAGCTTGTGGCCGCCCACGATGTGGGAAAGGCTGTGAATCCTTTATCCTGTGAAGGCCAGATTGAAGGCGGAGTGGTCATGTCCATGGGATACGCGCTCAGGGAGCGGTATCCGATCGACGAGGACTGCCGGCCGGTCTCGATGTTCGGGGCTCTGGGGCTGTTTCGGGCGCACGAGATACCGAAGATCGAGCCAATTGTCATTGACAAGCCGGGACTTAAAGTTGCGGGCGGAGCCATCGGTATCGGAGAGATCACGTCTATCCCGACGGCGCCTGCGATCACGGATGCATATTACAGGCTTGACGGGGAAAGAAGGTTCAGCCTTCCGATCACCGGCACACCATATGAAAGGAAGGGATAATTGTGGCAGGAAAGAAAAGATTCCCATACCGTGCGGCGGTTGTGGCGTGTAACGGAAGCTGTCCGGCGCAGGGCGGGCACGGATGTGCATATGGATGTATCGGCTGCGGTAATTGTGCCGCCGTCTGCAAATTCGGTGCGGTCTCCATGAATGAAAACGGAACGGCCCAGGTGGATGAGGAGAAGTGCATTGCCTGCGGGATGTGTGTCAGAGCCTGTCCCAAGGGAGTGATTCATATCCATGAATGTGCCAATTATATCGTGGTTAAGTGCTCGAACAAAGATAAAGGGAAGGATGCAAAAGAGGTCTGTGCGGCCAGTTGTATCGGATGCGGGATATGTGAGAAGAACTGTACGGCTGAAGCGGTAAAGGTGGTTGAGAATTGTGCCGTGATCCGGGAAGATATATGCTTAAGCTGCGGCATGTGTGCGGTCAGATGTCCCCGCAATGTGATTGCAGATGTGAGAGGAATCCTGACATAGAAGGTTCCGGTTAAATGAAAGAAGAAAGAAGAACAAAAAAGCGGGCTGGCGCAAGTAATATGCGTCAGTCCTTTGTATTTCATGATCTGTCAGTCCCCAAGCATGTAAGTCAGTGTTGTTATGATCTGTCAGTCCCCAAATCTGTACAGTCAGTGCCGCCGCGATCTGTCAGTCCCCAAGTTCGCTTAGGTATCGGTAAATGGTAGCGGTTGAACAGGAAAATTTCTTGGCAACAAAGGAGATAGCCCCTTTGAGCTGAAAAAGTCCTTGTTCATTCAGCCTTTCAATGATTTCTTTGCGTTCGTACTGGTTCAGTCTGTCAATGGATGTAGGCAGAGATACGGTTGCATCGTTAAATATCTTCTGCATCAGTGATGATATGTCTACCGGAAAGTTTTCCGTTAATGTTACGCCTGAAGGTGCAGGTGCGTCTTTGGGTATGGGTGGAGATATCCGGTCTGTTTCAGGATCCAGGAAATCTCCGGGATGTATGGTAGAAAGAAGCGTTCCCTGTAGTTCTTGAAAACGGCTGTCATCAAAATTAATGCACAGAAGCCCGATCGGTTTCCCGGCAGAATCTTTGATGAACAAAGTAGAAGAACGCAGAATATGTCCGTCTTCGGTAAGTCCCTTATAGTTGCAGACAAAATTATTGGTTTCATAGGCTCTCGAAGAGAGCATCTGAAGTGCGGCGTCGGTCACCGGACTGCCTATAGTCCGCCCGCTGATATGGCCGTTGGTGATAGCGGCAATAGCCGGAGGATCTGTGTCCAGGTCATGCAGTACGACCTCGTAATCCTGGCCAAGAGCGCTTCCAAGAAATTCAACAATACTAATACATTGTTGAAGGATTTCTGTTTTCATATTAATTCCCCATTTCAAAAAAACACTGTTAATTAATTATCTGACTATAACCATTATGGCACGGTATCTTGCAAAATTCAATATATAATTCATGCAATTTGTGATTTTAGTACAGTTTATCATAATGGCTGCGGAATTTTGGTTGAATCCGGTACGTGAAGTTGTTATACTATCAGCAACAGCAGAGGGTGGTGAGACATGAAGATAGGGATTATTGAGGACGACCGATTATTGAACCAGGCGATAGCGCTTGCCTTAAGAAAGGCGGGGTATGAAACTGTATGTGCACACACCAGGCGGGAGGCGCTCGCGCTGATGGGAAATGAGGAGGAGCTTATACTTCTGGATATCGGGCTTCCCGACGGCAATGGCATCAGCCTGTATCAGGAATTGGGGGGAAGGCGGGAAATCCCTGCCATTTTTCTTACTGCCAGGGACGAGGAGAGGGATATGCTGGCCGCATTCGACACAGGGGCAGATGACTATGTGGTCAAGCCGTTTTCCATGAAGGTATTATTGAAGCGGATTGAGGCCGTGTTGAAGCGAAACGGTGGAACAGAGAGGCTTTCTTACAGGGAACTGATCTTATATCCCGCCCGAAAGCAGGTCTTTATGGCAGGGCAGGAGATCCGGCTGACCGCAAAGGAGTATCAGCTGTTAGAATATCTGATGAAGAACCAGGGACAGGTGCTCACGAAGGAAAATATCCTGGAGCAGGTCTGGGGATTGGACGGGCAGTTTGTGGTAGATAATACGGTCAGTGTGACGATCAACCGTCTGAGAAAGAAGATTGAACCAGATGCAGGACAGCCGGCATATATTAAGAATGTGTTCGGCCTTGGATACAGGATTGGGGACAGATAGTATGTATGTAGAAGCTTTAACGGCGCTGGCAGGCATCTTGCTTGGCGCAGGCGCGATGTATGTACGGCAGAGAGGCAGCCGCAGGCAGGAGCTTGGAAGGCTTGCCGGGCTGACGGAGACTATCTTAAACGAGCAGAAGATCAAGGCGTCTGCGTCAGGAGAAGATACCTTGTATGCGAAGATTGAGAATCAGCTGGTGCGGGTACAGGAGCTTCTGGCGGGGAGAAGCGAGGCGGCTGGTAAGAGCCGTGATGAGATACAGAAGCTGATCTCGGAGATTGCCCATCAGATGCGGACGCCTCTTACAAATGTGGAGACTTATCTTGGCCTTTTACAGGATGAGATGGCAGATGAGGCAGGCTCAAAGGAGCTGTTGTTAAGATATGTGGACGCTGTGAAGGAAAGCGAAGAGAAGCTGCATTTTCTTGTAGAGAGTTTTATCAAGATGTCTAGGCTTGAGAATCATTTCATACAGATTAAGAAGGAAGAAGGGGATATCCTGCGAACGCTCAGGAACGCCCTTGGGCAGATACAGAATCAGGCGGAGTTAAAGGGGATTTCCTTTGAGATAACACTGCCGGAGACAGCCGTCTGCCCGCATGATCCAAACTGGCTTGGCGAGGCTGTCTATAATATTCTTGATAACGCTGTAAAATATTCCTTGCCGGACGCCGGGATTAAGGTCGCTGTGACAGTGGGCGAGATGTTCCTGAAAATACACGTCAGGGATCATGGGATCGGTATCGAGACGGGTGAAGAGAATCAGATATTTAAGCGGTTCTATCGGGGAAGGCGTGTCACTGTCCAGGAAGGATTTGGGATCGGCCTTTATCTGGCAAGAGAGATTGTGAATCTGCACGGCGGGTTTCTGGCGGTGAAGAGAATGGAGACGGGGATTCTGATGGAAATGAATCTTCCTTGCGGCAGATAAGAGGTAAGTAAGCCGTCTGACGGGAATTTCAGACGGCTTACTTACACACTTTATCTGACAGATCCTATACTACTACAGGATTCTTTTTTGTAATAACAGATCTGACTTCTTCGACGCTTTTTTCTGCCACATCTGCTATCTGTTCCAGGGTGTAGCCTTTTTCATACATTTTAAATATAAATTTTGCCTCTCCTTTTGCTTCGCCTATAGCTTTGCCTTTCTCCAATATTCCCTGACTGAGATTGCACATGGTATTCACATCCTCTCTTATTCTGTCATCAACTGGTATATGATACTCTATCTCCATGATATCTAACTTTTCTTTAACAGACAATTCCATTGATAATAACGTACTTAACAGACGATGCAGTTCATATCTGTCATCGTGTTGCGGCTGTTGATTGGATATACCGATCAAAACAATATTTATCAGGTCAAGTCCGCCTTTCCATGTGTAAGAGCCTAACAGCTTATCATCTGTCAAATGCACATGATCCATGCTGTTCTCATCCATATTCATGCAAACCCATATGGAAAATACACGTCTTATGTTGTTATAATCCGTTTTAACAAAATCCCGTTCCTTCTGGGATGAAATAAGACGGCTCACATAAAATACGGCCCGATTCATGAGATGATAGCCAGATGGTTCGTCTTTCTGACCTTCCAAATTGATAATGATCTGCGAAACCCCGTCCTTCATCCGTACATAAAAGATGATATCAAACCGGATAAGCCCTTCGTTAATTTCTGAGTTCTCTGTATTTAGCCCGACAATCCGCTGGCCGTTTTTCTCTGTTACTGAATTAGTCAGCCCCGGTTCTACCGGAACTGCACTGATAAGTGGATTTCCTTCAATATACGGCACAACATCCTTTGGATTCATCCCCTGAAATTCATCAACAGTCTTTACCAGAATGTGTGCCAGTATAATCTTATTACTGAGTAATTGCTTTGCTGTCTCATCATATTGAGCATATGCATCTGCTGCGCTTACTGTATTACGAAGCTCTGTATTCAAGGTTCTCCTCCTTTTGCGTACTTGCCGGGAAATATACAGGCCATTCGCAAGAGGCATATGACCTTATTACTATTATATCCCGAAATCCACTTTTGGTCTATAGCGAAAAAATATCTTTATTATATACATAAGGAATCCATATATGGGCAGTATCTGCGATGATTACAGCCCGATCCTTAAATTATAGCTTGATAAATGAGCGAGAAACAAGTAAACTATATTTAAATTCTGAGAGGAGATTTTCATATGTTTACACTAATATTTACATGTCTGACATTCATTATATTCGGGAAATTGCTTATATTTGCGATCAAGGCGTCATGGGGACTTGCGAAGATTCTGGTTACGGTCTTGTTTCTTCCGTTCATCCTGATCGTGCTTGTAATTGCCGGACTGATTTACCTTGCAGTACCGCTCCTTTTAGCGGCCGGTGTGTTTTCGCTGATAAAGACACATCGTTAGAATCTTTGCTGTTCATCTAAAGAGAACAGGGGGCAGTCTGCGTCAGGACAGGAACTGACCTGATCGGAACAGTAATGAGAGGTGAAAGAATGGTATATTTGAGCACATTCGTCGTATCAGAAAAGAGAATAAAGAATCCGAACATATACCCGTATAATGTCTTCCGTACAAAGGAGATATACCCGTTGGTTTTTGCCCCGATCACGATCATCTACGGCAACAACGGCTCCGGCAAATCCACTCTTCTTAACATCATTGCCCAGAAGATAAATGCCCGGGGATGCGAGACCTATGCCTACGGCCAGGGTTACATTGACAAGTTTGTCCGTGAATGTATATTTGATACAGGTGAAGACGACTTTGGCAATGCTCTGCATATTCCCAAAGACAGTCTCTATATGAAGAGCGAGGATATCCTTTTTGAGATCAAGAAGATACAGCAGGAGGATGCTCTGGAAAGAGGGTATGTGTATGAGCTGATGATGCAGAAGGGGATCGACAGGCAGTCTGCCGAGAAGTCTTTTGACAGTCATGAGAACAGCTTCTGGTCAAAGAAGGATATCTTGCAGTTTGCGCAGGAGAAGTATTCTAATGGAGAGACAGCCATGCAGATTCTGATAGATGCGTTTGTACCGGATAATCTGTACTTGCTGGATGAGCCGGAGGTATCATTGTCACCTCAGAATCAGGTAAAATTAGCAGAAGAGATCAATAAACTGGCACGTTTCTTAGGGTGTCAGTTTATTGTTGCAACACATTCCCCTTTTATGCTTGGAACCCTGCAAGCGAAGATTTATAATCTGGATTCAGAATGCATGGAAGAAGCAAAGTGGTATGAATTGGAAAATATACGGTTCTTTTATGAATTTTTCGAGAAGAACAGAAGTTTATTCTGACAGGCAGATGTATTTCTCTATTCAGAGAGAAATACATTTGTCTTTTTATTTATGTTCTCGATCAGTCTGGCTGATTCCCGTGTCTTAGGCCTATCCGTGATCAATGCGTATATTTCATCCCAGCCGCAGAATTGGAATAAGGAATTTGTGCATAATTTCGTATTGTCACATAGAATAACGGTCTTCTCGCTGTGGGCGATCATGACCTGCTTAAGTTCTGATTCTTCATAAGATGCAGAAGAAGGTCCGGACAAATCCTTAAATCCGTCGGTTCCAAGGAAGGCGATATCCGCATGGAGAGAACACAGGGCATGGATTGCCCAGGCGCCTATAGTGCCTTTGCTGCTTTCGCGGATACGTCCTCCGAGAGCAAAGACCTGATTGGAAGAATCGGATAACAGATTTAATGCTATGAGTGAATTCGTAAATATTGTAAGGTCGTCTCTGAGTGTCAGAAGTTTCGCAAGGGCATAAGTAGTGCTTCCTGCATCCAGAATGATGACTCCCTTTTCAGGAATGAGCTGTATTGCCCTGTTAGCGATTGCAGTCTTGACATCCATACGTTCCATCTGCTTCAATGCGACAGGACGCTCGGCAAGCTCCGTGCTGGCAATCGCGCCTCCATAACTTTTTCGGGCAATTCCCTGTTCTTCGAGATAAATGAGGTCTTTACGGATTGTCTCCGTAGAAACGTCGAACTTTCTGGCTAAGTCTCCGGCTTTCATATTGCCATTGCGCAGCAGAAGCTGTGCGATCTCATTCCTTCTTTCGGCTGTAAGTCTTTTCTTCATATCTGATTCTCCCTGATGAGCTTAGGAATTTTCATGGTTGTGACTATTATTATACTGCAAAGATTATAAAAATCAATAAACAACTGTTGACAACAATAAAATGCAAGAATATAATTGTAATTAATTTGGAAATATGGTTTTTATACTTGTATTTAATAGCTATTTAACTTAAAACCAAAGGTTTAGAAATTCTGAAAGGCTTAGAAAGGAGAAGAAATGAAAACAAAATTACAGCTTGCCTTAGATGATATCACCTGGAGTGATGCACTGCGGTTAACAGATAAGCTTCAAAGCAGTATAGATATTGTGGAGCTGGGAACACCTTTTATCATGGAGTATGGTATGGAGGCGGTCAGAAGCTTCCGAAAGCATTTCCCGGATAAGGAACTTTTGTGTGACGGGAAGATCATGGATGCGGGCAGTTACGAAGCGAAGCTCTTATACGAGGCGGGAGCCGATTATGTAACCGTACTTGCAGTGACAGACGACCGCACGGTTGCCGATGTGACGGCATGTGCAGGAGAATATGGGAAAAAGGTTGTGGCGGACATGATCTGTGTTTCAGATCTGGGATTACGGACTGAGAGGATGGAAGCATTAGGCGTTGACATAATAGCCGTACATACCGGAGTGGACCAGCAGGCGGCAGGAAGAACGCCTCTTGACGATCTAAAGACAATACGTTCCTGTGCAAAATGTGCGTCGGTTGCTGTTGCGGGTGGAATAAATGCCGCGGCAATAGGGGATTATCTTGAGTACAGACCAGAGATAGTAATCGTGGGGAGCGGAATTATACATGCCAAAGATCCTGTGAAGGAGGCCGGGAAGCTGGCACGTCAGATAAGCCGTAACCAGCCGTATGATTTCTGAAGAAAGGAGAAGAGGAAAATGAGCGTAAAAGAGTATACAGGAAAAATATTAGATGAACTGACATATAATCTCAGATATATCAGTGACGATGCAATCAGTCGTCTGTCCGCCATGCTCCTTGATGCGGATCATATTTTTACGGCGGGAGCAGGACGAAGCGGTGTTGCCATAAAGGCATTTACAAACCGTCTGATGCATCTGGGATTTTCCGTCAGCAGTGTGGGAGAGATATCCAGTCCGCATACGAAAGAAGGGGATCTTCTCCTGATAGGTTCAGGATCGGGCGAGACAGAGAGCCTGGCGGCCATGGCTGAAAAAGCGAAAAGAAACGGCGTGAACCTTGCGCTGGTCACAATGGACGAGGAGTCTACGATCGCGCGCCTGGCGGATGTGGTGGTTGTTCTGCCGGGAGTTTCTCCCAAGCTCAGGAAAAAAGGGATGGAGATCACATCTATACAGCCGATGGGTTCGGCATTCGAGCAGATCTCTTTCCTGATGTATGACGGTATGATCATGGAACTGATGGAACGCATGGGAGAGACATCAGATTCGATGTTCGGCAGACATGCCGATCTGGAGTAGTTTGTCGGGAAATTAATTTTTCATTGGTATGAGGGGGATGGAAGTGTTAAAGGAAGAGCGTCAACAACAGATACTTAACCGGTTATATGCAGACGGCAATATACATGTGAATGATCTTGCGGCTGCGTTTCAGGCTTCAAAGGATACCATCCGGCGCGATCTGACAGAGCTGGAAGAGCAGGGGATCTTAAGACGCGTATATGGCGGTGCGGTGCCTGTGAAAAGGCCGGTGCTGACCATTGACGGCCGGAAAACCATAGAGAAGGATGAGAAATATCTGGTCGCCCGCAAGGCAGTCAGGTATGTCCGGCCGGAGTCGCTGATCGCGGTGGACGGAGGTACGACAAATATATTATTCGCGTCGCTTCTGCCGCTTTCCATAAAGCTTAGAGTAGTGACCAACAGTTTTCCGGCGGCGGAAGAACTCAGGAAAAGGCCGAATGTGGACGTGTTCTTTCTTGGCGGCCATTACAGCAAGGGAGCACAGACTACGGTGGGGGAGACGGTCTTTCTGCAATTGAAGGATTTTTATTTTGACCAGTGCTTTCTGGGGGCATACGGCGTAGACTGGAAACAGGGCGTTTCCATTCCTTATCCCTATGAGAATGAGGCGGTGGTTAAGAAACTCCTGATCGATAACAGTGCAGAGGTGAATATCATGTGTTCCTGCTCCAAGTTAGACAAGGTATCCAATCATATCATCTGTCCGGTGGAAGCGGCAGACAGGATCATCTGTGAACATCCGGTTGCCAGGGAGATCCAAATGAGGTATCAGAACAGGATATGTTAGAGGACGGCGGTCTCGTTTCCACAACGTGCATAAACGTGCATCTTGTCTGCTTGAAATATGGATTATATAAATCTACAATATATATAAGTCTACAATAAAGAAATGATTACACCAGATTTTCAGGCACGGCATTATGCCGGGACAGGAGGAGAGATGAGGACGAACGTAAAGAAGGAAGAGCACTGCCTCAGAGCAGGGATCCTGGGGTGCGGGATCATCTGTCAGGCCGCTCATCTGATCGGATGCAGCAAAGCCAGGAATATCCATCTACAGGCAATCTGTGACGTGGCAGAGGAGCTTCGCACGAAGATGGCCGCAATCTATGAGCCGGACAGCGTATATTCAGATTTTGCCGATATGTTAAAGGATCCGGATATCGACGCCGTGATCATCGGCATCGGCGACCAGTTCCATGTTCCATGTGCGAAGCAGGCGATTCAGGCAGGGAAGCATGTGTTCCTGGAGAAACCGATGGGAGTGTCGATCAAGGAGTGTCAGGAACTAAAAGAGATGGCGCAGGAAAAGGGGCTGATGCTTCAGATCGGGCATATGAAGCGGTACGACGAAGGACTTCAATATGCGAAGACCTTTAAAGAGCAGAAGCTGGGAGAGATTACGACCTATAAAGGGTGGTATTGTGACAGCGTGGGGCGTTATACGCTGACAGATAACGTGATGCCAATCTTGTATTCCTGTGACGGTATGAAGAAACCGTCAGGCAATCCCAAGGAAGTGCTGGACCATTATTACTTATTAGGGCATGGAAGCCATCTGTTTGACACGGCTCTTTACTTCATGGGAGACATAGACAGAGTAGCCGCGCGGTATGTCTGTAAGGGAAAGGTTCATTCCTGGCTGATAGACTGTGACTTTGCCTGCGGCGCCATCGGGACACTGGATCTTACGGTTGCCATAGCGCAGCAGTGGCACGAAGGCTGTGAGATCTACGGGACGGACGGAACCATATATGCAAAGATCTTTAACCCGTGGGAATTCCGTTCTTCCATTGTAGAATGCTATGACAAGGCAACGGATCTTTCAATCACGCCGGCGGCATACGACGGACAATTCTACCGGCGGGAGCTGGAAGGCTTCGCAGACAGTATCCTTAAGGGAACTCCCTGCACAGGTGCGGCGGCAGACGATGGCATCATGGTGATGCGCGCGCTGATCGCAACGTATCAATCGGTTCAGAGAGGCGGACGCTGGGTTATGCTGAAAGATGTGGAAGGCGGGCTGTAGAAGGATAAGAAGCAGCAGAAAGACGGAGGACTATGGAAGATGGATATTGGAATTTTCTCAAGGACATATCAGATTACTGAACTGGAGCACACATACCAGAGGATGAAGGCAGATAATATCTGCCATACCCAGCTCAACCTGTCAAACGCGGGACTTGATACTCTGCCGGATGCGGTGGATAACAAGAAGCTTGAAGAGATAAGAAGGCTGACAAAAGAATATGGGATAATACCGGATGCAATTTCGGGAACCTTTAACATGGTCAACCCGGATGAGGAAGCAAGACTTAAGGGATGCGGACAGTTCAGGGTGCAGTGCCGGATTGCCAGTATGCTGGAGATTCCTGTCGTCTCTTTATGCACGGGCTCCAGAGATCCAAAGAACAAATGGAGATGGCATGAAGATAACAGCAGTCAGGCTTCATGGGATACCCTAATGCGCTCGACCGAAACAATCTTAAAATATGCGCAGGAGTATCAGGTTGTCCTGGGTGTGGAACCAGAGACGGCCAATATCGTGGATTCACCGCAGAAAGCAAGAAAATATCTGGATGAATTTGCGTGCCCCAATCTGAAGATTATCATGGATGGAGCGAACCTGTTTTGTCTGGAACGGATCGGCGATATGGAGGAGGTACTGGGCGAAGCCTTTGAACTGCTGGGGAAGGATATCGTACTGGCTCATGCGAAGGATATCGCTTCTGAGAACAACTCTTTTGGAAGAAAAATGGAATTTGCCGCGGCAGGAGAAGGTCTGCTGGATTACCGGCTCTATATCAGGCTTTTGAGGCGTTATGGTTACAAAGGTCCCCTGATCATGCACGGTCTGTCTGAAGCGCAGATACCAAAAAGCCGGAGATTTTTAGAGGAGATGATCAGATATGCCTGATTTCGTTAATAAAGGGATTCGGCTGGAGTATGAGATAACAGGGGAAGGAAAACCGCTTGTGTTCCTGCATGGGATGGGAGGGAGTATCAGGCAGATAGAGGCGGTCTATGAGAGGATAGAAGGTGTGCAGCTGATCGCCCTGAACCAACAGGGACATGGAAGGAGCGGGGCGGACTGGGACAGTCTGGATTTTGACCGGATGGGGGACGATGTGGCGGCCCTGCTTGATCATCTGGGGATAGAACAGGCGTATTTTGCGGGGATTTCCATGGGAGCCGCGGTGAGCCTGAATGTGGCGCTCCGATATCCCGGACGCGTCAGGAAGATGCTGCTGATACGCAACGCATGGACGGACAGCCCGATGTCCTGCGAAGTACAAAAGGCTTATCATGATCTGGGAATGGCATTGAAGGAAGGCGGAATCGAGGCATTCTGCCAGACCAGAGGCTGGGAGATAGCAGCGAAAGCATCCGCCTATACGAGAAACGCGTTCTTAAGTCCGTTTCAGGATACTGCCAGCGTAAAAAACTGGCAGAAGTTCCTGATCCTGCCGGGCAAAACCCCTGCTGCCTCGGCAAAATCCTTAAGAGAGCTTGGGATACCGGTCGTCATCCTGGCGAACAAAAACGATCTCTGTCATCCATATGCATATGGAGAGTATCTTCACGAAATGATCCCGCATTCTTTACTGACAGAAATTCCAGATAAAGACACGGACAGCACAGTCCACAGGCAGATGATTAACCAGGCTGTCAGGAATATGCTTGCTTCGCTATAACTCATCAGACACGCGGTCGGCGATCAATACGTCTAAGCCGGCCTGCCTAAGCCGCATGACAGCATCCGGATCGGCATAGCTGTCTGAGACCATGGTGCTAATCTCCGTAAAATCGGAGATGATCCTGTAATTGGACTTTGTAAGGTTTGCAGAATCACATAAGGCGATGGTCTTTGTGGCAATCTCCATCAGTGTCCGTTCTGTGATAGGAAAATCCGGACATGGAACTGTAAATCCGGCGTCCGGATTGACGCTGTTGGCGATCATGAAAAAGAGGTCCGCATGTAGATAATTACTGTGGGCTTTGAGATAATCATCATAAAATGCCTGCCTTTTTGCATCATAAGCCCCGCCAAAGGAATATAGGTTCACGGCGGGAGCCTTTGAGAGTATCTCCATGATCGGAAGTGAGAATGTCAATACAGAGATAGTGCGGTTTTCTTTTGCAAGAAGCCGCGCAATCTCAACGCAGGGCGAGCCATAGTCCAGGATAATGGTGGACTGCGGCGCGATCAGATGCTTTACAACATAACTGGCAATTTCAAAATCCTTATCAGAAGTTGACACGGCTGCCTTGCCCGCCAGATCAAAGGAGTTCCGCTTTGCTCCGCCAAAAATCCGGGTGAGCGCCCCCTGATCGGCCAGAAGATTCAGATCGTTCCGGATTGTGGACGCGCTGCAAGAAAATGTATCACAAAATTCATCTATCAATATCATTTCTTTTGTTTTTAGCATTTCAATAATAGCATTTTGGCGTGTTGTTGCTTTATTCTTCTTCATTCAAGCCACCTCTGTTTCATTCAACCTGTTATTAATATAAACATAAATAAAACCAATGTCAAGTATTGTCGTGTGATACTTGG
>CAJTRO010000035.1:18987-36181 GCA_910579015.1 uncultured Dorea sp.
AAGTTAAATAAATGTCGAATATTAACAAAATAACAATATAAACGAGATTAATATTTACAAAGCAACAATTAAATGCTAAAATGAGAAAAACAAAACAACAAAAACGACAAAACAACAAAAAGTCAGGAGGGGGAAGATATTGAAAGATTTTAATTATTTCAATCCGGTAAAAGTAAAATTCGGTGCAGGAATAAAAAGCGAGATTGGAAGAACACTAAAAGGAAAGTATGAAAGGATCCTGTTGGTCTGTAGTGAAGGCCCGTTTCATGAAAACGGCCTCTATGACTTTATCAGGAATAATCTGACCGAGAACGGCATCCAGGTCTTTGAGATGCACGATGTAGAGGCGAATCCGAAGCTTTATCGTATACGCGAGGGTGTGGAGGTATGTAAGAAAAATCAGGCAGACTGCGTGGCCGCGCTTGGCTCTGGTTCCGCTATTGACTGTGCCAAGGCGATTAGCGCGGCGGCGGCTATGGATGTCGATCCGTATGATCTGTACTGGGGCAGACGTATAGAAGTGACGAAGGCATTGGACACAGTGATGATCCCGACGATCGCGGCTACGGGATCGGAGATGAACCGCTCTTCGGTGGCTGTCAACGAAGAGACGAAAGAGAAATATTTCTTCGATTCAAAACATGCCAAATACGTATTTATGGATCCGGAGATCACACTCACGGTTCCAATCAGACTTACCGTTTGGGGGATCATGGACATCTTAAGCCATACCTTCGAATACTACTTTAACGGCGACAGGGAATCAGAGTTCCAGACATGCTTCTCAGAAGCAATCATCCTGTCCGTCATGAGAAATACAGAAAAGCTGATCGAAAATCCCCAGGATGTGACCGCGAGAGGCGAGATCATGTGGGGCGCGGTAGTGACATGGGGGAGTGGACTTACATGGATCGGAAGAGGGGAAGCAGACATGGCGTGCCATGGGATTGAGGAGAGCTTCAGTGCATATTTTGACACGCATCACGGGGCATGTCTTGGAGTGCTGACGCCTAGATGGATGGAAGCAGTGTGCGATAAGAGGCCGGATCTGTTCTCAAGATTTGCCAGGAATATTATGGGAGTGGAAGAAGCTGACGATCAAAAGGCGGCCAGGGAGGGAGTGAAAAGGTATAAAGAATGGCTGAAATCTGTCAAAGCTCCGAATACATACTATGATCTGGCACCGCTTGAGTTCGCGGATGAGGAGCTTGAAAGAGTGGCGAAGACCGCTTGCAGGGTATACCACGGCGGAGTAGGCAGAATGACCAGGTTTGAGGAAGCTGACATTATTAAGATGCTGAAGAAGGGAAAAGAACCGTACTAAGGTTTAGTAAGAGTTTCAGACAAGGAGGAAACAGTAGAAATGAGTAACAGAGAAAAATATTTTGGAATCGTACCACCGCTGATGACACCGCTTCTTGATCACGACAGACTGGATAGAGTAAGTTACAGGAAAATGGTGGATAACGTGATAGACGCCGGGGTACATGGAATCTTTCCTATGGCGTCAAGCGGCGAGTCCGTGCATAATGCCTATCACGTATGGAAGGAGGCGAATCAGCTGGCGGTTGAGGCCGCGGACGGGAGAGTGCCGGTATACTGCGGAGCGATTGCACCTTCTACGGCACAGGTGATCGAAAATATGAGATATCTGGAGAGCATCGGCGCAAAGGCCGCGGTGGCAACTCCTCCATTTTATACTTCAAATCTCCTGCAATCAGAGATCATAAGGCATTTTGAAGCGATACTTGAGCGGACGAATATCAATCTGTGCATCTACAATATGCCCGGTCTGACCGGAGGGATTGACATTGCTCCGGCAACGATCGCGGAGCTGGCCTGTCATGAGAGGGTGGTTATGTATAAGGATTCCTGTCCGAATCTGGACCATCATCTCAGGACATTGAAGATGCTTGAAGACAAGGATATATCTGTCCTGTGCGGAGGCGAGGAATTATGCTGTACGAGTATGCTGTTCGGTTCACAGGGAAATATCTCAGGACTGGCGGTATCGTTCCCAAGACTGTTTGTGGAAGCCTACAATGCGGCAATGGCAGGAGATCTGAAACGCACGGTAGAACTGCAATATAAGATCCTGGAGTTAAAGAATATCAATCATGCAGGACCATCGGATTTCAGTATGATGAAATATGCGCTGGTTTCTGTGGGGATTGGTACGGAGACCAATTGTTACCACACTGAGCCGGCGACTCCTGCACAGAAGGCAGAGGTTGACAGGATCGCTGAAAAATTTAAAGAATACCAGTAAGAGAACATTACGGACAGGAAGGAGAACCGATTATGAAAAAGAGAATACAGTCATTGACAGCTGTTATCATTATGTTTGCACTTATCATGGGATTAGCCGCATGTGGAAGTAAGGAAGATGAGAATCAGAACGGCAAGTCTGAGAGTAACGAGACGGCCTTGAAGGTGTGGCTTCCGAATACATTTTCAGAAGAAGCGGACAAGCTGATTGAGGAAAGGTGCCATGAATTTGCCGAATCCAGAGATGATGTAGATAAGGTTGATGTGGAATTTATCTCGGGAACAGACGGATATGCGAAGTGGAATGCGGCCATAGAATCAGGAGATGTTCCGGATCTGACATTTCTCCATGTGACAGCCTATAACAATTATGCCAACATGGGCGTGCTGGAGGATTTGTCTGATACGGTAGAGAAGGTAGAGGACAGCTATGGAGCGTTGATGGAGAACCATAAGGAAAACTTTACATTTGACGGGGCGTTATATGCACTGCCTCTGTACGTACAGATTAATTCCATGACCTATCGGACGGACTATCTTAACCAGGCAGGCGCAAAAGTACCAAAGACATGGGAAGAGCTGCGGGAAGTATCTAAGAAGATCAAGGACGCCGGACTTGACTGTTACGGATTTGGAAATGGTATGGGAACGGCAGACGACGGAGAGGATGTGCTAAGATGTATCTTCCGTTCCTTTGGTGCAAGAAGCTGGGACGAGGACGGCAATGTGGTAGTCAACAGTAAGGAGACGGTAGATGCGATCAAGTATCTGGCGGATATGTATGAATCAGGCTATATGCCTCCATCTGTTCTTGAGTGGGACGCATCAGGCAATAATACTTCATATCTTGCAGGAGAGAGCGCCTTCGTATTTAATCCGCCTACTCTGTACAATACGACGCAGAACGATGAGAATAAGGACACTTTGGGGAAGGTAACGTCCATGGCGGCGCTTCCGAAAGGAGACCATGAATCATGGAGTAATATCAACTATATCATGTTCTCCATCTTTAACCAGGCAAAGAATAAAGAACTTGCGAAAGAATTATTAGAATTTTTCTTTGAAGAGGAGTGGTATAACAATTATATGGAACTTGGTTTCCCTGTGGCTGGCGCGGTATTCGAGGCCACTCTCACGACAGAAGACTGGAAGTCAGATCTAGGTCAGGCGATTCTTCCTCAGAGTTATCTGGGACGAAGCTATGGCTATCCGTGTACAAAGGCGGAAGTCAAGGCGGCTGATGCGAAAGCGTACAATGATTTTGTACTCAGTAAGACCATGCAGAAGGTCCTGCTTAACGGAATGTCCCCGGAAGATGCGGCGGCAGAGCTTGAGACAGAGCTTCAGGGATATCTGGACGCGGCAAAATAGGGAGATTTACATCATGAAGCAGTTCTGATACGGCTTATGAAAGGGGATGAAAGGATGGCTGTGCCAAATGCTCCGGGAAAGAGGATCACATATACGAAGATATTTCCGTATCTGCTTATTGCACCGGTTCTGATATATGTACTGATCTTTCTGGTTTTTCCATTTTTCTATGGGATCGGGATCAGTCTTACCGACAAGAAGATTGGAAGCAGTGTGAATTTTATTGGTCTTAAGAATTATGTCCAATTACTGAAAGAACCGAAATTTGTTACAAGTATCAAGAATACGATGACGTATACGGTGATCTCCGTATTATTAAAGGTTATTCTGGGGATGGCCATGGCGCTCGTGCTGAATGCAAAGATCTGCGGGCGGTCTCTGGCAAGAGGATTGCTTTTGATCCCCTGGGCCGTTCCCACGACTGTCTCCATCTATGTGTGGAAATGGATGTTTGCCGATACAGGAGGCGTATTAAATGCAATGCTTATGGGAACCGGCGTGGTCGATCAGAAGATTGCATGGTTATCGACACCGGCGATGGCCATGTCCGCCATTGTGCTGGTAAATGTATGGAGAGGCGCGCCTTTCATCGGGATATCTGTGTTGTCAGGCTTGCAGACGATTTCCTCTGATCTGTACGAGTCGGCGACGGTGGATGGTGCGGGAGCTTTTGCAAGGTTTTGCTATATTACGATCCCGTCTATAAAGAATGTCCTTATGCTTTCCACCCTGGTCACGACCATATGGACCTTCAATGACTTTGAGATCATATGGCTGCTGACAAAGGGAGGCCCGCTTAATTCCACCCAGGTAATTTCCACCTACAGCTATCAGGCAGGAATCTTGCAGATGGATTTCGGGAAGGCGGTAGCGGCATCCATTATGTTCCTTCCTGTTATCATTGTGATCGTGAACATCATCACAGGATATACGCTGAAGAAAGGGGATGATTACTAGATGAAAAAAGAAAGAAAGCGCAGTGCAGTCAATCGGAGAGAGGATGGGATTGCATATCTGGTATTGATCATTTTTCTCGTATTTTCTCTGTTCCCGATCTACTGGATGCTGAATACGTCGTTAAAGTCCAACGCAGAGATTTATGAGAAGGTTCCTACATTCTTCCCCAGGGAGATCCGGGTGGATGCGTATAAAAGACTGTTGTTTGAGACGGGATTTCCAAGAGCATTGTGGAACAGTGTGCTGATTGCGTCTGTCGTATCGCTTATGACAATATTCGTGAGTATGCTTGCCTCTTATGCGATCACACGCACGAATCTGAAAGGCCGTTTCTTTATGTCCAGATGTGTCTTATATACGTATCTGCTCCCAAGGACGATGTTGTTCATTCCCCTCTATATGCTTGCGGTGAAGCTGGGGATCAATAACAGCCTGTTTGGACTGGGGATCATATATCCGACATTTACGATTCCGTATGCTATGTGGATGTTGATCGCATACTTTAAGACTGTGCCGAAGGAGGTAGAGGAAGCCGCGGTAATTGACGGCTGCGGTCCGTGGAAACTGATGTTTCAGGTATTCTTTCCGCTGGTGGTCCCGGGGATCGTGTCCACTCTGATCTTCTGCTTTACACTCTGCTGGAATGAGTATCTGTATTCACTTATCATGATCAACGACAGTGCCTTTAAGACGTTTCCGACGATGCTGTCAGAGTTGATCGTGGATGATATATTTGCATGGGCGCCGTTGATGGCAGGATCCTTGATTTCATGTATTCCGATTCTGGTCGTTTATACCTTCTCGTCTAAGAATCTGACGGGCGGGTTTACAGACGGCTCGGTGAAAGGGTAGTTCAGGCGCAAAGAGATTAGGAGGCAGATGATATGAAACGGTCAAAGATCAATGCGGAGATAAAGTATATGGAGAGGATCCTGAAAGAGCACGGGTTCGAGATACCGCCATTTTGCAGGTGGTCTCCCCGGGACTGGGAGGATCGAGGGGAAGAGTACGATGAGATCCGCGATAATAAGCTGGGATGGGATGTCACCGATTACGGACTGGGAGATTTCGATAAGGCGGGACTTTCCCTGCTCACGATACGGAACGGGAATGTCAAAATGGATCAGTATACCAAGGTTTACGCGGAGAAGCTGCTTGTCCTTAAGGAGGGACAGATATCGCCGCAGCATTTCCACTGGAATAAGATGGAAGACATCATTAACCGGGGAGGTGGCAATGTACGGATCAAATTGTATAATTCCGGAAAAGACGGCCGGATGGAAGATACGTTTGTGACGGTCAGTCAGGACGGGAGAAATTATCAGGTGCCCGCCGGCAGTGAGATCCGGCTGACACCCGGAGAAAGCCTGACGCTCTATCCCGGTCTGTATCATGGGATCCGGCTGGAGGAGGGGAGTAGATACGCATTGCTTGGCGAAGTCTCCATGTGCAACGATGACGAGAATGATAACCGCTTCTATGAACCAGTTGCACGTTTCCCGGAGATTGAGGAGGATGAACCGCCTTATCGGCTGTTGTGTACGGAGTATCCGCAAGCTGAAGCTGTGCAGAAGGAACGTTGCAGGAACGGAGGGAGAATGTGAGAAATGTATTGATCATGGCGGATGCCAAACGGGAGTATTTTACACAGGCAGAACGGATGTTGAGAAAGAACCGGATCGAGTATTCCTTCGGTGATCCGCTGGATACAGGGGAAGAAGCCTTGATAAGGCAGGCGGCTCACAGCACCGTTGTCATAGCGGGAAGTGAACGGTGGACGAAAAATGTACTTATGAATTGTAAAGAGCTTAAGGCAGTGATAAGGTGCGGAACAGGATATGACGGGGTGGATGTGAATGCCGCCAGAAAGCTGGGGATACAGGTGGCGAATACGCCCGGGATCAATGCATATGCTGTTGCGGAGATGGCGCTTTCCATGATATTATGTCTTCAGAGAAAGTTAAAGATGTATGATTGCGCAATCCGGAATGGCGGATGGGGACCGCTTCCTGTGCGGGAGCTGAGAGGAAAGACGGCGGGCCTGATTGGTTTCGGCGGGATCGCAAGACAGCTTGCACGGCTTCTTGCTCCGTTTGACTGCCGTCTGAAAGCCTATGACGTATGCTGGGACGACGCGGCGGCAGAGGCGCTGGGCGTGGAGTTTGGAGAGCTTGAAGAGATTTTTAGCACCTCGGATATCATCAGCCTGCATCTGCCCCTGCTTCCATCCACAAAGCATATGATATGCAAAGAGACGCTTGAGATGATGAAGCGGGAATGTATCCTGATCAACACCAGCCGGGGCGGTATCGTGAACACGGAGGATCTGTGTGATGCTCTCCGGGATCAGGTGATAGCCGGAGCGGGGCTGGATGTCCATGAACTGGAGCCGGTGCCTGCGGATTACAGGCCGTTTCTGGAGCCGAGGCTGATCCTGAGCCCCCATGTGGCTTCTGCGACAAGAGAGGCCGCCGAGGCTATGATACAGGAGGCGGCGAATGAGGTGATACGATTCTATGAGGAGGGAGCGCCTGCGCATCTGGTCTGTTAACTCTGTGAAAGAAGGAGGATCACGAGTATGAACGTAGGAATATTAGGAGCAGGCGGTATCGCCTGCGAGATGGCGAAAACAATCTGCCGTATGGAAGGAACTGAATTATACGCCGTAGCTTCAAGGAGCCTTGAGAAGGCAGAGGACTTTGCGGGGCAATACCAGATCCCAAAGGCGTATGGAAGCTATGAGGAGATGGCAGAGGATCTGGCCGTGGATCTCGTATATGTCGCAACCCCTCACTCTCATCACTATGAACACGTGAAGCTGTGCCTTGAACATGGCAGGAATGTGCTCTGCGAGAAAGCATTCATGGTTAACAGCATACAGGCGCGAGAGATGGTGCGGCTGGCACAGGAGAAGGGGCTTTTGCTGGCCGAAGCAATATGGACCAGATATATGCCGTCAAGAACCCTGATCCGCGAAGCGGTGGACAGCGGGATAATCGGAGAAGTCACATCTCTGACGGCGAATCTTGGATATGTGGTGAAGCACAAGGAACGCCTGATCCGGTCCAGTCTGGGCGGAGGAGCCCTGCTTGACTTGGGTGTGTATCCCGTTAATTTTGCGCTGATGGTATTTGGGGATGATTATGAAGAAGTATCGGCGGACGCAGTTCTTTCTGAGGAGGGCGTGGATCTACAGAACAGTATCACCCTGAAATGGAAAGACGGAAGGATGGCCGTCCTGCATTCCAACATGCAGGTGCTCACAGACCGCAGAGGCGTGATCTACGGAGATAAGGGATACATCGTCGTCGAAAATATCAATAACTGTCAGTCGATCTGCGCCTACGATCTTGACCGGAGGCTTCTTAAGGAATATGAGATACCAAAGCAGATCACCGGTTATGAGTATGAGGTGGAGGCCTGCAAAAGGGCGATAGAGGAGGGAGCCGCAGAGTGTAAAGAGATGCCTCATATACACAGTGTTGCCGTGATGGAATTGCTTGATAAGGTGCGTCGTATTGTCGGGATTACTTACGCATGTGAATGATCGAATGTAAATGGCTATGTGGAAACACATAGCTGTTTTTTTTATGAAAAGATACCGTAAGAATGTGAAGAGGAAAATATTTCCTCGGCACATTTCACATGCTTTTCAAACCGAAAAATGTTTAGTAAACGCCATGATTTGTACAAAATGTCGGAAAATACTTTCGTTTATCGAAAATATTGATTTAAATTGCATAAAATGATACGATTCAAAAAAGCAAAAACTATTTACTAAAAGTATTTCTGAGAGAAGGGAGGGTGCAATGAACATCAATGATATTGCGAGGCTTGCCGGGGTTTCCGCGTCTACGGTCTCGAAGGTCATGAATGGAAAGGACAAGGATATCAGTGAAGAGACTAAGAAAAAGGTCCTTAAGACAATTGAACAGGAAAACTACGTTCCCTATCTGAAATATCGTGAGAAAGAAGGCTTGAAGAACCATCTGATCGGGCTTCTGATCAGAAGAGATAACCGTGAGCGGGAGAACATTGTCATGTGTACAGAGCGTGCGGTCCGCCAAAAGGGATATAATCTGATCATCAATTATATGGACAGCGGCCAGGAGGTCTGCGGGCGGATGGAAGAGATGTTTAGAAGAAAGGCCGCGGGGGTTCTGATAGATTCGCGCCAGTGGAACGCGGGAGGCAGGTTTGAGCATACTTCCGTATATCTGAGCCAGACAAAAGAGTTTGACGACCGCCAGAGAAATACCTTCTACTACCGGTTGTCGGAAGCGGGAAGGATGGCGGCAGAATATCTTATGAAGGCGGGACATCAGAAGATCGCATGTATGGTCCATAAACGGGATTCCAGTATTCTGGACGGTTACCGGATGGCAATGCAAAGCAATAATCTGCATATACTTCCGTCCTGGACATATGAGGGCGGTTCCATGGAGGATATCGAAAAATACGGGATCAGCCAGTGTCTGAGTGAAAATGTTACGGCGATCATCTGCGGAAGTAAGGAGATTACCTGCCGTGTGTGCAGGATGCTGGACAGAAGCCAGACAGTGATCCCGGACGAATTGTCGATTGCCGCCATCGGTGACGACGAGATGCCCGAAGCGTCGGGATATGCTATCACCACTGTAAAGCTTCCTGTTGAAGAGATGTGCAGAGCCGCGGTGGAATGTCTGATCGAGATGATTGAAGAAGACAAACAGTTCGAAGTGAAGAGACGGTTCTCTCCTTCTGTGACGGAACGGGGCAGTGTTGCGAAGCCCGCACAGGCGAAGCAGGGCGAGAAGATCATCGTGGTGGGGAGCATGAATATGGATGTGACGATCGAGGTCTTAAGGATTCCGGTCAACGGAGAGACACAGATTGCACAGAGAGTATACGTGTTCCCGGGCGGTAAGGGCGGCAATCAGGCCGTCGGAGTGGGAAAGCTTGGCGGCCAGGTCTATATGATCGGCTGTCTGGGAAACGATCTGGACGGGAAACAGCTCTATGCAGGGCTGGTTGAGAACCATGTACACATGGAGGGAGTCCTGTTTGATACACAGCTTCCAAGCGGAAAGGCTTATATCAACGTGGAACAGACCGGCGAAAGCACCATTGTGGTATATACCGGCGCGAACCGCAACCTGAGTATTTCCCATATAAACAGGCACAAATACCTGTTTCAGAGCGCGCGTTACTGCCTGCTGTCTCTGGAGATCCCCGGAGACATTGCAGAATACACCATTAAATTCTGCAAGCGGAATGACACGGCGGTCATCTTGAAGCCCTCGGCGGTGGAGAGGATCAAGGAGGAGCTGCTTCCATATATTGCCTACTTTGTTCCCAATGAGCGCGAACTGGATATTTTTGTTCCGGAGGGGGAAAGTACGGAGGAAAAGGCGGAGATACTCCTTAAGAGGGGGATAGACAACGTGATCGTCACACTGGGGGCGAAGGGCTGTTACTTTCGGAATAAGGAGACATCCATGTATTTTGAGGGGGCGGGGTTTGAAGCGGTGGATACGACCGGAGGGGCAGATTCCTTCATCAGTGCGCTGGCAGTCTATCTAAGCGAGGGGAGATCCGTCGAACAGGCCATTGGATTTGCAATCTATGCGTCTGGGCTCAGCGTGACCAGATACGGGGTACAGCCGGCGCTGCCGGACAGGAAAACGGTGGATGTCTACGAGGATGAGATCTATTCAAAGTATGCAAGAGTAAACGAAGGAGGATAATACACTATGACGAATGAAGAGATGAAGAAGGAATGGCAGGATTTTACATGTCCCGGAGGGGATGAGACAGACGTCTTAAGGAGGAATATATGGCTGCTTGACCGGCTTAAGAAGCCGGAGGGGATCGTGGACGCGGTGCTGGATACGGACACGTATAATGAGATAGACGATCAGTATGCGCTGGCATACATGCTGAGATCGGAAGAGAAGATCCGGGTGAAGGCAGTCTATGCGGCCCCCTTTACCGCCACTAAGTCCACGGGGCCTGCCGACGGGATGGAGAAGAGCTGGCATGAGATCCGGAAGGTCTTAAGACTGATGGGAAGAGAAGATATGTATGACCGTGTGTTTAAGGGATCCACGTCCTATCTTCCTGATGAGAAGACGCCGGTAATTTCCGACGCGGCAAAGGATCTTGCCAGACGCGCCATGGAGTATTCGCCAAAGCATCCCCTGTATGTGGTGGCGATTGCCGCTATCACGAATGTGGCGTCGGCGATTCTTTTGAATCCGGAGATCATAGACCGGATCGTAATAGTATGGCTTGGCGGGAATGAGCTTGACTGGCCCAATAATAAGGAATTTAATATGTACCAGGATATCGCAGGTGCAAGGATTGTATATGGGTGCAGAGTGCCGCTTGTACAGCTCCCCTGTATGGGGGTGGTTTCCTCGTTTACAGTCAGCGGACCGGAGCTTGAGGCTTATCTGAAGGGGCAGAACGAATTGTGTGATTATCTTGTGGATGTGACAGAGAAGGAAGCCGAGGCATGTGGATGTGTGAGGACCTGGAGCCGTCCGATCTGGGATGTAACGGCTGTCGGATGGCTGATGGGAGGAGACCTGATGAGCGACAGGATAGCGTATGCGCCTGTTCCGGAATATGATGACAGATATTCCGGCAGTAAAAGCGGACATTTCTACCGTTATGTGTATTACATTAACAGAGACAGCCTTCTGGACGATCTGGTGAAGAAACTGACAAAATAATAATATATTTTTGGAGAAAATGATTATGAAGAAAATGGATAAATTATCAGTATTTTTGATACCAATTGGTGTGGCGTTGAATTTTATCGGAGCGCAGATTGCAATGCTCCTGAAACTGCCGGTGTATCTGGACGCGATCGGGACCATAGTAGTCGGCGCGCTCTGCGGAGGACTTCCGGGTGCGGTGGTCGGCGTTATTTCAAATACCATTAATTCCATAACATATCCCACGTATGTATGGTACGGCGTGATCAGCGCCATCTACGGTGTGCTGGCGGCATATCTGTCGAAAAAGAAAGTATTCTGTACCTTATGGAAAGCGATACTCGCATCATTTCTGTTTGCGTTGATAGGGGGAATACTGAATTCCTGCATCACCTGGATCCTGTTTGGATTTAACTTTGCGACAGATACCACCGCATTGTTTGCGATCCCGCTCCATACGGTTGTGGGATTACCCAAATTCATGGCGGAGATGGTTGCCGCAATCTGTATGGACGTAGCCGATAAGTTCCTTGCTGTTCTGGCGGTTTACTTTGTGCTTCGGAGTATGCCGGACAGGTTCCTTGTGAAGCTTAAGCTTGGAGATACGTATATTAAGAGATAGAAGGGATGGACAGGGGGAGATTATATGAGAAATGAAGGAAGTTCTTTTATCGATTCATTCCGCAGATATCAGCAGTTTGACAACTGGTTTCTGGCCTTCAATCCGTTATCGAAGCTGAATATATTGTTCGTGCTTGGCTTTTCCAGTATGCTGATCAACGATTGGAGGTATGGATTTACCTTAAGCATCCTGCTTTGCGTCCTTGCGTTTGCTGTTAACCGGGGTGTGAAGTTCCTGAAACCGTTCAGCGTGATCGTGCTGATCTTCGGGTTCTTTACCCTGGTCATTCGGCAGTTTTCCGTGGAGGGAACGACCGTGCTCTTTACCTTGTTTGGTATCCTGCCGGTTACGGAGGAAGCGCTGGTCAATGGACTGAATACGGCGTCCTATCTTCTGGGGTTTTCAGGAGCGGTCATTCTGTTCTTTGTTACGACCGAGATGCGGGATCTGATGTATGTTCTGGAACAGAAAGGGATGTCCCATGAAGTCTCTTATATTGTACTGGCATCCTTTCAGACGATCATTGATCTGAGGAAGAATGCGGAGCTGATCATGGAGTCCCAGAAGGCAAGAGGAATTGAGACAGAAGGAAGCGTGATGAACCGGATCCGGGCATTTTTCCCGATACTCGGACCGCTGGTATTAGGGGCGATATCCGGTACGGAGGAGAAATCTATCGCCATGGATGCAAGGGCATTTTCCGTAAAATGTAAACACACCTTCCTGCGTGAATTAAGGCCGGCTCCCGCCTGGGAGAAGATATTGACGGCCGCGGCGGATATCTGCTTTGTACTGCTTGTAGTGTATAAGCTGGTACTGCGCTGATATAGGGATAAGGAGAGAGAAGATGACGGCAGTAGAATTGAAGAATGTGAATTATAAATATCCGCTGGCAGATGAGTATGCCCTCAGGGACGTCAGCTTTCGGTTTGTGGAAGGGCGGTTCTATGGATTGATCGGTGAGAACGGGGGCGGAAAGACGACGCTGTGCAATCTGATCCGGGGACTGGTCCCGCATTTCTACCATGGAGAGTTAGAAGGAGAAGCCCGGGTATTCGGAATGGATATCAAGGAGCATAATGCAGAAGAGCTGGCTGTGAGGATCGGGTATGTGTTCCAGAATCCATTTAACCAGATGAGCGGGATTAAGAGCACGGTGTTTGAGGAAGTGGCCATGGGACTTGAGAATCTGGGGGTGGAGAAGGAAGAGATTATCCGGAAGGTGGAGGAAGTCTGTCATTTCCTTGGGATAGAAGAGCTGATGGAGAAGAACCCCAACGAATTGTCGGGCGGACAGCGCCAGAGAGTGGCGTTTGCCTCGATCATAGTGATGGACAACGAGATGCTTGTGATTGATGAACCGACCAGCCAGCTGGATCCGCAGGGAACGGAGAATGTATTCGAGATCATTCGGAATCTTAAAGAAGCGGGGAAGACGATCATCCTGGTTGAGCATAAGATCGATATGATCGCGGAGTATTGTGATGAGATCATCGTGATGAAGGAGGGGAAGATCGTGTGTTCCGGCGAGACGCAGGATATCCTGTCGAGGATGGAGCTTCTGAAATACGATGCACAGATTCCGGAGGCGGCAATCTGGGGGCATGAGATGGCGGCGGAAGGGATGCCCCTTTCCCGGATTCCGATCACGACAGAGCAGGCAGTCCAATATGCGGTTGAGAGGAGGCAGACGGATGGCAATTGAGTTTAAGGACGTATCTTTTGCATATCCCAACGGATATGTGGCGAACGAGCACCTCGATCTCGTTATCCGGGACGGTGAGACGCTTGCGATCGTGGGGCAGAACGGCGCGGGAAAGACGACGGCGGTCAAGCTGATGAACGGCCTGAATAAACCTACGTGCGGAGACGTTCTGGTGGACGGGATCAATACCAGGGAAAGAAGCTGCGCTCAGCTTTCGCGTACAGTGGGCTATGTGTTTCAGAATCCGGACGATCAGATATTCAACAGTACGGCGTTAGCGGAGATTGAGTACATGCCGCGCTATCTTAAGCTGTCTGAGGAAGAGATCACAAGGAGATGCGGCAGGGCGGTTGAGCTTACGGGGATCGGCGGTTATCTGAAAATGAATCCTCTCGATATTCCGTATGCAATAAGGAAATTTGTGGCAATTGCTGCTATAATAGCGATAGAGCCCAAATATCTGATTCTGGACGAGCCTACCGCGGGGCAGGATAAGCGTGGAAATGAGACGCTGGAACGAATGATCAGGGAGTTAAGCCGTGAAGGAACGGGAGTGATCGCCATCACCCATGATATGGATTTTGTGACGAGAAATTTTCCGAGAGTCGTTGCGATGGCACACAAGAATATCATCGCAGACGGGACTGCCAGGGAGATCTTCTGGGATTCCAAAACGGTCGGCGAAGCCCGGATCAAAAAGCCCCAGATCGCCCAGATAGCAGAGGGGCTTAAGCTTCCGGGAGATATTCTGTTCTGCGGGGAGCTTACAGAAGCAATGAGACAGGAGAAGAGAAGCATATGAAGATAGCTGTGATAGGAAGCATGAATATGGACATGCTTGTCCATGCCGACAGGATTCCGCGAAAAGGAGAAACCATCAAAGGGAGTACCATTGAATATCAGCCGGGCGGAAAAGGAGCGAACCAGGCTGTGGCTATGGCAAGGCTTGGGGCCGAGACGGTGATGTTCGGATGCGTCGGCGATGATGCCGCGGGAAGCGGACTGATAGACAGTCTGGCCGGCGCCGGTGTGGATACAGGGAGCATACGGATCATAAAGGGAGTCCCCACAGGTCAGGCGGTCATAACGGTGGGTGAAAGCGATAATACGATTGTGATCATTGCCGGAGCAAATGATGCTGTGGATATTGAGTATATTGAGGCGAATAAAGAGAGGATCCTGGCTGCGGACATTATCGTCTTGCAGAATGAGATCCCCCAAGAGACGGTAGAACATACGATCCGGTTAGGCAGCAGGCATGGGAAGATTATCGTGTGGAATCCGGCGCCTGCCAGAGGTCTTAAGGAGGAACTGATAGATCTGATCACTTATATAACACCAAATGAGCATGAGGTCCGCGTCATCTGGGGAGCGGAAGCTGACGATCTTCAAAAACTGCTGAAAAAATATGCAGGAAAGCTGATCGTTACCCAGGGGGAGAAGGGCGTCGTCATGTATCATAGAGAAAAAGGGCTTCTTACCGTTCCTGCCATGGAAGTCAGGGTAAGGGATACGACCGGAGCCGGAGATACCCTGAACGGTGCGTTCTGTGCGGGACTGACGGAGCATATGGACGAGGAGGAGGCTCTTAGATTTGCCAATGCGGCTGCCGGCTTATCTGTGCAGAAGTGCGGGGCCCAGGCAGGTATGCCGAAGCGGGGGGAGGTGGAAGCGCTGCAAAATTATAGAAGCTCCGAAAGATGAAATGATTGACGAATGAAGTCGTATTTGCTAATATGTAGACAGTTATCTGATTAATCACAATTACAGAATGAATTCGGAGGTATGTTATGGAGAACAACAAAAGACCGGACAGTATGGAGCGTATCACAACGGCAGAACTGGCAGACGCATTTATCGCGGAACAGGTGGAGCAGATACAGGCACAGGTGAAGGACAAGAAGGTTCTGCTTGCACTTTCGGGAGGGGTCGATTCCTCCGTGGTTGCGGCTCTTCTGATCAAGGCAGTTGGAAAACAGCTTGTTTGTGTACATGTGAATCACGGCCTGCTGCGCAAGGGTGAGCCGGAGCAGGTGGTGGAGGTGTTCCGTAACCAGATGGATGCGAACCTGATCTATGTGGATGCGGTGGACCGTTTTCTTGACAAGCTTGCGGATGTGGCGGAGCCGGAGAAGAAGCGTAAGATCATTGGTGCAGAATTTATCCGTGTATTCGAAGAGGAAGCACGTAAGCAGGAAGGGATTGAATTCCTGGCGCAGGGAACCATCTATCCGGATATCATTGAGAGCGACGGAGTGAAGGCGCATCATAACGTAGGCGGTCTCCCGGAGGATCTTCAGTTTGAACTGGTCGAGCCTTTGAAGTTCTTATATAAGGATGAAGTACGTGTGGTAGGGAAGGCGCTTGGCCTGCCGGACGGCATGGTTTATCGTCAGCCGTTCCCGGGACCGGGGCTTGGTGTGCGCTGTCTTGGGGCGATCACGCGTGAACGTCTTGAGATTGTCCGTGAGTCAGATGCAATCCTCCGTGAAGAATTTGCGAAGAACGGGCTGGAAGGAAAAGTATGGCAGTATTTTACGGCTGTACCGGATTTCCGTTCTGTCGGTGTGTCAGACGGTGCCCGGACCTTTGCGTATCCGGTTATTCTCCGGGCGGTGAATACGGTGGATGCCATGACAGCTGCGGTGGAGAACGTGCCGTTTGAACTTTTGGAGCATATTACAGAGCGGATCACGCATGAGGTTGCGGGGGTAAATCGTGTGCTTTATGACCTTACTCCGAAGCCGTGCGGGACGATTGAGTGGGAATAATAAAAATTTGATATAGGTTATTAGGTATGGCAGGTAGTCTATGGATGGCCTGCCTTATTTGATATTATTTTATTTAGGTTTATTAGCAGAATTTTTTGTTGTCAGAAAATTATATACAAAATGATTGACACCAAATACGACACCATATATAATATAGATAGGGGGTATTCAGAATGTCAAAGTGGGATAAACTACTAACACGTATTTGCACTTTATCAAAAGATATTCGGTTTGATGAATTGCGTAAGGTGTTAGAGAGCTATGGATATGAGATGAATGCCCCAAGAAGTGGAAGCAGCCACTATACATTTAGGAAAAAGGGTGCAAACCAATTACGATACCAAAGCATGAGCCAATTAAGAAAGTTTATGTTGAGATGGTGAAACAGATCGTAGAAAGTGAGGAAAGAAACGATGAAAACATTGAATGACTATATGGCAATGTCTTATCGAATGGAGATTGTGGAGGATAAGGATGAAGGTGGTTTTGTGGTTTCTTACCCTGATCTGCCGGGATGTATTACTTGTGGTGAAACAGTAGAGAAAGCGGTGGTAAATGCAGCAGATGCTAAGAGGGAATGGATTGAAGCCGCACTTGAAGAGGGGATTAAGATTAATGAACCAGACAACTTGGAAGATTATTCTGGTCAGTTTAAATTGAGATTACCTCGCAGCTTACATCGCCTATTGGCAGAGCATTCCAAAAGGGAAGGTATCAGTATGAATCAGTATTGTGTGTATCTTCTTTCAAGAAATGATGCTGTTTATTCAAAGTAAAAAACAACAATATGATATTGAAA
>CAJTRO010000036.1 GCA_910579015.1 uncultured Dorea sp.
ATATTGCTTATCATAGCATGGTTTATTCTGGGAAAAGGATTCGTAAAGAAAACTCTATTGAGTACATTTATCTATCCCTTATTTCTTGAACTGTTACAGAAAATTCCAGGAATCACAACTATGACAGACAATATACTGTTGTCTGCCATTTTTGGAGGACTTCTTGTAGGCGTTAGCATGGGGATTGTGGTAAGGGTCGGAGGATCGACGGGGGGAACGGATATTATTGCCCTAATAGCAAACAAAAAAACTTCCCTTTCAGTCGGCGTCACGGTGTATATGGTAGATTTTGTGGTTTTAGGCATACAGGCTTCTTTCTCTGATATGGAGCAAATACTTTATGGGATTATACTGACTCTTCTGGCAACGGTTGTGATTGATAAAGTTGTTCCGAATGGAAAGGTCTCTATGCAGGTGATGATTATTTCAAGAGAGTATAAAAAGATTCAGGAAAAAATATTGCAAGACATAGAAGCCGGAGTGACGCTTTTTCACATACAGACGGGATATAGCGGTGAAGAACAAAAAGGAGTTATGTGTGTGATTCCAAGACACAAACTATTTGCTTTGAAAGAGATGGTCTGTGAAACAGATCCGTTTGCGTTTCTTACCATTAATCAGATTAACGAGGTGAATGGTCAGGGATTTACCAGAGAACGTATTGCATATGAAGAACTCAAAAAGGAAAGAATATAAACTTCCTGTATCAAGATTTAATATCTTCCTAAAGAATTTGCAATGTACGGGCGGAAAGGATTTTCTGGAAAAGGCAGACATCATTCTGAAGCCATATTACAGGGAAATATCATCATCAGAACAAAATGCATGTGTTTGACTGCGCTGCTTTCTATGAGCGCAGGTCTGCAAAAGAAAAATTCCGGCCAAGGTTAATCCTCGACCGGAATTTTTACTTGCCATAGCATACGGAGGAAGCCGCCAGTGGCAGGTTCTGTAGTTTGAATAATCTGTAGTTGATTTTCCCGGCCTGATTACATACAATATGATTGTCCAAAGGATTTATGATGAGACTCAAACTTATCATGACGGAAAATGGATGATGTTTGAACCGACGGATACTACTTTGTTTGACGATTTTATCAGACTAAACCAGGACTTTGCTTTTGGCTTTCAAGGCCGGCAAAGCGCCTGGTTTCCTGTTACTTCAAATCCGGCTGTTCGTCAAAGCGCCTGTCTTTAAAGTAATATTCTTCATCCCGCTCGTTGATTTCTCTGTATACTCTGCATGGACTTCCGAATGCGACTACATTTGCAGGTATGTCCTTGGTTACGACAGAGCCTGCTCCTATTACGGAATTTTCCCCGATAGTAACTCCCGGCAGGACAATTACATTTGCCCCGAGCCACACATTATCTCCAATCGTAATAGGGAAGGAGTACATACCGTCTGCGCGATGCGCTGGATGAATGGGATGTCCTGTTGTACTCAGCGTCACATTGGGGCCTATAAGGACATTTTTCCCTATGGTTATTTTCCAGTCGTCAATCAAAGTCAGGTTCATATTAGCATATGTACCGTCTCCAATTGACACGTATTTTCCGACTGCGGCTGTAAGCGGGGGGACGATCCATACTTTGTCTCCTACACTGCCGAAGATATCCTTAAGGAGCGCCGCGCGTCCCTCCATATCCTCCGGCGGCAGGCTGTTAAACTTATTCACGATACCTTTCGTATGCGCCTGCAAAGCCATGTTTTCTTCATCATCGCCCCAGAGATAGCCTTTTTTCATTTTTTCCTGTTCTGTCATTTCGAACCTCCGTAAATCATTTTACTGTTATCAGACCGTTATATCCAGACTTGCGCCCTCCGCCACAGAAATATCCGCGGCAGCAGCCCCGAGATCGGCCATGGCCGGCAGATCCGGTCCGGGCGCGGATGCGGCCGCAGAAGAAACGGCGCCAGCCATATTGGCAATCATCTCCTGAGAAGCCTCTTTCTCATCCCTGGCAAGCTCCTTTGACGCATAATTCCGCTCATCCCTGCGCCGTTTGGTCCGTTTGTTGCTGAGTTCGCTCTCAAGCTCCCTGGCACGCTTCATTTCCTTTCGACTTTCGGCTGACTTTCTCTGCATTTCAAGTACCTCTTCTTTATTCAGGTGCTGCTGCTTCTTTGAAATGCGGTTGATCAGTTTCTCCATCCGGCGGATTCTCTGAGTAACCTTCTTTGCGTCGTCACCCTCGGCGAATACCGAAGCCATCTTAAGAGCGCTCAGCGCCCGGACTGCTTTGGAGGAGACCTGCTGTACATCCATCTTGGTCTCTGCTCTTGCCAGCATAGCGGCAAGCTGTCCGGTAGTGTCGTCCGGTATGGAGCAGGATATATTGAGGCCGCCGGCGCCGGTGTCCTTAATACGTTCTTCGGACGAAAGGTCTTCTTTCTTGTTGATCAGCAGGGTATCTGATATCAGAGACTGGTCTGTTGTTTCTCTGGTATCTCTGCCGACTGTATTGCAATCCTCTTCTTTGTCTCTGGCTTGAGAGGTATTTTTTGAAGAAAGGGTGTTGTATATAGGGCGTCGTGTGTCAATTGACTGGTTTCTTACAGGAACTTTCATGAATATCCTCCTTTCTGACTTTCTGATGTCTTGTATGGTGCTTATGTTTTGTATAATATATCGGTTGACGAAGGGAGAAAGATAACGGATATCTGTGATATCGGTGAAAATCAGGTGAAAGATCTATAGAGCATATCTATATAGATATGTTAAAAATCGATTTGCTTATTTGTAAAGTTTATATTTATAATATTTTGGGGAGTTATATGGAAATGAGGATATTATGAATTTTGAACAGATGAAATCTTTTGTCAGTATTGCGAAAACAGGGAGTTTCTCGGTATCTGCCAGAGAAAGATATATTTCACAGCCGACGATCAGCAATCATTTAAAGATGTTAGAAGATGAAATGGGAGTACAGCTGATATCAAGAAGCTCGAAGAAGGTAGAGCTTACGGAGAAGGGGACAGTATTTCTCGAATATGCAAAGCGTATGATTCTGCTTGAAGAAGAATGTGAGTACAAGGTAAAACATGGTGCTGAGAATGAGAAGACAGTAATCGATATCGTTGCTCCCGGCTTACAGACGGACTGCCAGTTTACAGAGTTTATGATCCGGTATGCAGAACAGAACAGGGATCATAAGATAGTTTGCAGACTGGTAGACAGAGAGGATGAGAGAATTGCGGAGATAGTAAAGGAAGGAAAGGCTGATTTTGGAATAAGCAGTTATAAAACAAACAATCCGGAATTGACATGCGATCTGGCTTTTGTAGAGGAAATCCTCCTGATTACTCCTAATATATCTTCGTATAAGAATATGAGCAGGGCAGAGTTTCAGGACTGCCTGTTACATGACAGATATATCCGGTTTGACTTTGGAGAAGGAAGTGATTATCTGTGGACCGATTCCATCAGTAAGACGCTGGGAGTATCCCTGCATAGAATCAGGACGGCCGCGCGATGTGCCAATTACCGCATTGTCCTGCGGATGGTAGAACGTAATCTGGGGATTGCGTTTATCAGTAATACGGTTATAGCAGAACCGTTGAGACAGGGACGGATCCATGCAATCCGATGCAGGGATATTCTGCAAAAGCCCTTCTATCTGATATACGATCCTAAAAAGATTGAAGCCTCAGAGAAGTTGAGCCGGATCAGAGATATGCTGCGGGATGAACTGGAGCACAGCATTCCGCAGTTAGAGCAGATATATTAGATGTATAAAAATAACGAATAGATCTTTGCGGGAGAATTATAATTTTCAATGCTTAAGTGTATGTGTTGACTGTCTGTCCGGCCGTTATTAAAATGATGGAGGTAATTTATTTATCTGTTTAAGGAGGAACACAACATATGAAAAGGAAACTGACAGCAGCCTTTTTGTGCTTGTCGATGGCTGCGGGACTTGCATTGACAGGCTGCGGTAATTCTTCGGATGCACCCAAAGAAGAGACGCCCAAGGTAGATGAAAAGACGGCAGGAACACTCGATCCCCAAGAGGTAGAAGGAGAGATTACCTTCACGGCATGGGGGAGCGATGCGGAGCTTGAATGCGATCAGGCAGTTCTGGACGCATTTGCGAAAAAATATCCGAACGTAAAGGTTGATTTTGAACCGATCAATGACGATTATCTGACGAAAGTAGAGACCATGATACTCGCAGGAGAAGCGCCGGACGTTATCTACGGACATCCGAGATATTTTCAGAAGTGGGCAAGCCAGGATCTGCTTCTTGACCTGACGCCTTATTTCGAAAATAACAAAGACTTCTTCAATGAAGATGTGTATGCAACGAATATTTATGATGCGTTTACATATGACGGGAAATATATCTCTACGGTCAATGGAGCAGATACGTTCCTGTTGTTCTATAATAAGGATCTGTTCGATGAAGCGAAGGTTGAATATCCTACCGAGGAGTGGACCTGGGATGATTTCCTCGCGGCATGTGAGAAGCTTACGATTGACAAAGACGGAGACGGCGAGACCGATCAGTATGCGATCAGCCCGTGTTCGGGCCGTGAACAGCTGGAAGCTTATATGGCGGCCTTTGGCGGAGAGATGTATGATGATGTGAACAATCCGACAGAGGTTAAAGTCAACAGTAAGGAGAATGCACAGGCATTGCAGATGTGGCACGATCTTATCTTCAAGTATGGATATGCTCCGGATGCGGAGGGCTCAGAGGTGGTTACCGGAGGTTTTGACGGAGGGCAGATCGCAATGGATGTTGACGGCGTATACCAGTGTGTATACCGCTCCGGAGTTGATTTTAACATGGGGCTTGCGGCGCTTCCCATGGAGGCTCGGAATTCACACTATGTATCTTTGATGGCTGGTTATTGTATTCCAAAGACGACGAAGTATCCGGAAGCGGCCTGGGCACTGGCATCCTTTATGCAGGAGAAGGAAGGACAGGAGATCCTGGCTTCCACAGGTCTGATCACGACTGTGGACAAGGATGTTGCAAGCTCAGATGCGGTCATCAATATGGAAGGCGCGCCGGATAACCATATTCTCCGTGTAACGTCTCTTGATAATGCTGTGAATGTGGATGCAAAGCTGCCGAATTGGACAGAGACGATGGATATGGTATGGCAGCCTGCAATCGATAAACTGTACAATGGCGACGTGACTGTAGAGGAGGCTCTGGAAGAGATCCAGGCGGGGCTTGAAGAGAAACTGGCAGAAAAATAAACAATCAGCAGGATAAGCTTCGGGCAGACGCCGTTTTGCCCGGAGCGTTTTTGTGTGGTTTGGATTAATTGTTCAGAGAAAGGTATGAAGATGAAAAGGAAAAAAGATACGGTAAAATTTTTCTTGTTTATCAGTCCGTGGATCATAGGATTCCTGCTTTTTATACTGATTCCTATGGGAATGTCGCTTTATTACAGCTTCACAGACTGGGATGTACTGACGAAGGAATCCTTTGTCGGAATGGCAAACTATGCGGGTTTGTTTCAGGATCCGTTATTTTACAAATCGCTCCAGGTGACAGGGGTGTATACACTGATCACAGTACCGCTGAATGTGTTTCTGTCACTGATGACGGCGATACTGCTCAATATGGAAGGCAGGTTCATGGCTTTCTTCCGCACGCTTTATTATATTCCGGCGGTATTGTCGGCGGTAGTAGTGGCAATCCTGTGGCAGTGGATCTTCAATTCCAAATACGGACTGCTGAATGATGTGCTGACGAAATTCGGAATAGAAGGCCCCAGATGGCTGTCAGATCCCCAATGGGTTATGCCGGCGCTGGTCATTATGAGTATCTGGGGGATCGGAGGCGGTATCATCATGTACCTGGCGGGGCTTCAGGCCGTCCCTAAGGATCTGTATGAAGCGGCAACACTGGACGGGGCAAGATTCTGGAAGAAACTGTTTCATATAACGATCCCGTCGATGAGCCCGATCATATTGTTTACATTCCTGACATCCCTGATCGCAACATTGCAGACGTTTTCCCAGGCGTATATCATGACCTCCGGAGGACCAAATCATGCGACGCTCTTCTATGCATATTATCTGTATCAGAATGGTGTTGTTTATAAGAAAATGGGGAAAGCCTGCGCCATGGCGTGGCTGTTCTTTATCGCAGTCATGCTGTTGTCTCTGGTTGTACTGAAGGTCTCGGGGAAGGTTGTGTACTATGAATCAGAAGAAGGAGGAAAGCTGGCATGAGGACAAGAGAAAAGATTACGCTGGTGTTCCGGTATCTGTGTATCATCTTGTTTGGTATACTGATCGCGGTTCCCTTCTACTGGATGATCATTACATCATTGAAGGATCCGAACAGGGTATTTGTCCGGCCGATGGAATGGTTCACAGACAAGTTCAGGATAGAGAATTACAGCGCTTTGTTTACCCAGTATCATTTTGAGCAGTATGTCTTTAGTACGGTGAAGCTGTGTCTGTTGAATGTGGCGGGTACGGTGTTATCCTGTTCGCTTGTGGCGTATGGATTCGCATTCGGAAGATACCGGCATAAGAACAAGATATTCTTTATCGTGCTGTTAACGATGATCCTGCCGGCTACGGTGACGTTCTTTCCACAGTTCATTCTCTACACGAAGCTTGGGATGTACGGGACGTTACTGCCTTTATGGCTGCCGTCTTTTTTTGGAAATGCGTACTATATTTTCTTCCTGCGCCAGTATTTCCTTACGGTTCCGAAGTCACTGATGGATGCGGCAAGGATTGACGGATGCGGAGAAATGAAAACATTGCTGAAGATCGTAGTCCCGATGGCGAAGCCGGTGTATGTTGTGATGATCCTGAATACGTTTATCGGTGTGTGGGGAGATTTCTTTAACCAGCTGATCTATATCACAAATAGAGAGAACTACACTATCTCTATCGGGCTGACGGCGCTGAATAAATCCTACGGGCATACCAGCAGCATCATGCCGACTCTCATGGCAGGGGCATTTATCGTGACCATACCGGTGCTCATTGTGTACTATTTCGGACAGCGGGCTATGATGAACAGTTATGTGTTCCGGGATACAGGGAAGTAGGAGCGCTGTCTGTCCGCAGGAGGAAAGGGGAACTATGGGAAGAGAGATTATTGATTACATCACACAATTTGAAACGACGCAGGTTAGTCCCATATGGGGCGGTGCACAGGTATTTCATTTTCTGTGCCTGGGACATCTTAATATGGCCCGGGCATTGGGGTTCGAACTTGAGAATGTGTCCGAACATCTGACGATTGTAAGAGAAGGGCAGATGCAGACGGAGGAAGAACTGGATGCATTGATACACAGGAATGAATTTGACTATACATCGTTTGAGCAGGAGACGGAACATCTCCGGCAGATGAAGGCAGAGCATAAGGAGGGCTTGTGCGGCGGAGGATGCTTTGGACCGCTGACAGTAGTGTCCGGTATTCTTGGCGCAGAGAATATGCTGCGTCTTCTGGCAGGAAATCCAAAGCTTGTAGAGCGTTTTACAGCATATGCGGCGGGATTTATGGAAGACCTTGCAAGAAGGGAGACGGAAGAGGGCGGGCAATTCTTCTGGATTGCGGAGCCTCTTGCATCCCTGCTTTCACCCAAAAACAGCTGGAGGTTCTCCGGACAGTATATACAGAAGATCTACCAGGCGGCAGAGGTGCCGGGGCTTCTTCATGTCTGTGGAAGGACATTGAAGCATACGCCGTATCTTGTCAGGACAGGGGCGCAGCTTCTGAGTATTGATTCGTGCACGGATATCGGCGAGTGCATACGCATGGTAGATGAGGATGTGGTGATCATGGGAAATGTGAACCCGTCTACGCTTCGTTTCGGGACAAAGGAGGAGGTTGAGGAAGAGGTCGGAGAAGTCCTTGGCAAATGCCGGGGGTTCCGTAATTTTGTGCTGAGTACCGGATGTTCGGTCATGGAAGGGACGCCTGACGAGAATATGCAGGTAATGTTTGATATGGCCGGGGAGGAGAATTGATAATAACTATAAGTAAATATGATTATCGGCATTTACAATTGGACAGAGATTTTCCCGGCTAATATAATAAAAAGTAGTATGTGAAAATGCGTCGATGTGACAAGAATAATGTTGCAGAAATGAGGGCATATGTACATGAGGGAAAAGTTCGACATAAATGTCTGTTACAAAAAAGTATTCGAGATGTTGGGGAACGAGGGAACGATCGAGAAGATGGTATGTGATATTGCGGCCTATACGGATACCAGAATCGTGGTGGTGGATATCGGAGGAAAGATTCTGTCTTCCTCCGATGAAAACTGGGATATGGAGCCGTCAGTCTGCAAAAAGCAGAGCGAGACACTTCTCGGCCTTATAGCGCATTATATCGAGACACAGAAAGAGGAGGCCCTGGAAGCGTCCCTTTTGATAGAAGAGGAAGAGCAGAAAAGCGCCGTCAATCGGATTGTAGTCAAGGGAAATACGGAAGGCTTCAGTATCATGAAGACTTCGGCAGATGAAGAGAACGAACGGCTCACCGGGCAGTCTCTCTGCCAGGTGAACGATATCCTGTGTCAGGCATTGGGACTTTTGATGGAGCGTTATGGGCAGAGGATATATTATCATGCGTCGACTCTCCGGCGTATGATCGCCAGAAGTCTCTTTGAGGAAGAAGGGGAAGACGGTCTTAAGATCAGAGAGATACGGTCTATGTATGATACCTATGTGCTTCCCGGTTTTATCGTGGCGGTACTGGAGATGGGAGATTATAACATGATCCGGCTGCAAAAGACGGCCAACAGCATTGCGGATGAGTATTCCGATTCCTTTATCTATATCAAAGAAGGCAGGATATATGTACTATTTTCCGGTGTACATGCAAACGAGGCGGAGAAAAGGATCGCGCCCGTTCTGGAGGGGATCTGCGGTACATATGACTTCTTCTGCGGGGTAAGTGAAGTCTTTGAGGATATCGGCCTGGTTGAAAAGAAGCACTTCATGGTGACCAGGGCGCTGGAAATCGGGCAGGCTTCGGATCCGGAGAGAAGGATTTATCGGGAATACGACTATTATATCCAGATTGTATGTTCCTGTGCACTGCCGTATATAGGGAAGGCCAGATATCTGGAGAGAGAGCTTAACGAACTGAAAAGGGAAGACCAGATGAAGGGAACCTGTTTCTATAATACTTTAAGAGAGTATCTTTTGAATGGAAATAATGTCAGCATGACATCGAAGAAGTTATTCATTCACCGAAATACAATGATCTACCGGCTTGGAAAGATCAATGAGATTCTGGGCGTTGATATCAATGCCCCAGCGGTATCGCACCGGCTGCTGCTCAGCATAATCTTGCAGGATGAGGAAAAATAATACCGCATCCATAGCCTGCGTCTGTCAGGTCCGCGTGATGCAGTGCGTGTTCAAGATCACAGGTTGATAGGGGGACATGACAGACAGCAGGGCGGTTGTGCACTCTGCCTAATGAAAAGTTATATGTTTGTACTAAGAACAATTGTCTTTATGAGAGGGAGTGTGGTAGAATTAGGGTGTTAGGATAAGGGGAGAGCGCTTATGAATATCATTAAAGAACTGCCGGAGATATTTGAAGAATTTGCAGAACAGAGGAAAGAGTCGTTTTTGCGCGTGAAGGAATGCAAGGATCAGCATATTCCGGTTATCGGGGCGTATTGTTCGTATTTTCCAAGAGAGATAGCCGTGGCGATGGGAGCGGTTCCGATTGGCTTATGTTCGTCGTCGGAGGAGACGGTGCAGATTGCGGAGTCCATACTTCCTAAGAATGTATGTCCGCTGATCAAGTCCAGCTATGGTTATGCCATTTCAGACAGGTGTCCGTATTTTCATTTTTCAGACCTCGTAGTCGGTGAGACTACCTGCGACGGCAAGAAGAAGATGTACGAGATGATGGCGGAATTTAAAGACGTCTTCATCATGGAGCTTCCGAATATCCAGTCCGAGAAGGGGCTTAGACTGTGGCGGGAAGAGATCATACGATTGAAGGACTACATGGAAGAGAAGTTCCAGGTTGTCATCACGGATGAGGATGTAAGGCGAGCCATCAGACAGGAGAACGGCAGGAGAAAGGCATTAAAGAGGCTCTATGAGGTCATGAAGCTTAATCCGGTTCCCATTAAGGGGATGGATTTGCTTAATGTCCTGTACGGAAGCAAGTACCGGCTGGATACGGATCAGGCCGCTGAGGATATTAACCTTCTGACGAACCGGATCCTTGACGGATACAGACCGGCTCCTGGCAGGAAAGGGAAGCCGAGGATACTGATCACGGGCTGTCCGATCGGAGGGGATTCTGTAAAGATCGTGAGAGCTATAGAGGATAACGGCGGCGTAGTGGTTGCGTTCGAGAACTGCACTGGTGCAAAGGTAATTGATAAGTTAGTGGATGAGGAGGATCCGGATATCTACGGAGCGATCGCAAGGAAGTATTTCTACATCGGATGCGCAATCATGACGCCGAATGATAACCGGATTGAACTGCTGGGAAGGATGATCGATGAGTTCCGGGTGGACGGTGTTGTGGAGATGATTCTGTCGGGTTGTCATTCTGTTCATATGGAGTCTGTCAGCGTGCGTAACTTTGTCAGCGAGGAGAAGCATATACCATATATTGACGTGGTTACGGATTATTCGCAGGGCGATATCGGTCAGTTGAATACGAGGATGTCGGCATTTGTTGAGATGCTTGAGACACAACAAGTGTAAAAAGGGAAAAGCTTAATAAATCCATCTTGAAAAAGCGGGGGCGCCCGCTTTTTTTGTATGCATATTTATAGAAAAAATAAATATATAAAATTGAATTATAGATATCATCTAATTCATTGTGCGCGGTGCACAACGAGCAAAGAAAATATTGGAATTGTAGATGATGAAATCATGGGAATTTTTTATTAGAATATGAAAAGCGGATTTTACGAGGAGGAGAAAAATTGATCGAGATAAAAAACCTGAAGAAAATATGGGAGGATGACAAAAGCAGCGTCCTCGAGGATATCAATCTGACAATTGAAGACGGAGATATCTATGCGCTGGTAGGGCGGAGCGGAGCAGGCAAATCGACACTGCTCAGGTGTATCAACGGACTGACTTCGTATCAGGGCGGAAGCCTTACGGTAGACGGATGTGAGATCAAGGACTTAAAGGATAAGGAGCTTAGAGAATTCCGCAGACGCGTGGGTATGATATTCCAGCATTTTTCCCTTCTGGAGAGGGAGACGGTGTATCAGAATATTGCGCTTCCCATGCAGTGTTGGAAATATCCAAAGGAAGAGACGGACAAGAAGGTAAAGGAATTGCTGGAGCTTGTAGGTCTGACGGATAAGATGAACGCAAGGCCGAGGAATCTGAGCGGAGGCCAGAAGCAGAGGGTGGCGATCGCGCGGGCGCTTACCATGGAGCCGAAGATCCTGCTCTGTGACGAGGCGACTTCTGCCCTGGATCCGAAGACGACGAATTCTATCCTGGAGCTTTTGCTTGAGATCAACCAGAAGATCGGCATTACCATTGTAATCGTGACACATCAGATGGAGGTCGTGCGAAAAGCCTGCAATAAGGCATGTATCCTGGAGCAGGGACGGATCGCAGACGAGGGTACGGTGAGAGATATCTTCATCAGACAGCCATTGTCACTGCGAAGGCTTCTGGGAGAAGAGGAGATCCATCTGCCGGCCTGCGGGCATAATATACAGATCGCCCATATGGTGAATGACATCCGAGACGGAGAGCTTTTCGGGAGGATGTCAAAAGAGCTGGATTATGTGTTCCCGATTCTGGACGGCAAGATACAGGAATACCAGAATGACAGTATGGGTATCTTCGTGATCAATGTAGATGATGCGCATCTTGAACAGGTTACACGGTATCTGGATGAGCAAAAGTTTACCTGGCGCGAGATCAAGAATGTAGATAAAACCGAAGCATAAAGGAGACAGAAGGATGACATTAAAGAATTACACTTTTCTACAGATATGTCAGATGATCATTATTCCGGCTTTTTTTGACACGCTGAAAATGCTTGTCATTTCCGGAATTATTTCAACAATTTTGGGCTTTTTTCTGGGAGTGATCCTCATTATTACAGAAAAAGGCGGACTGTGCGAGAATGTGGTTGTGAATCGGATATTAGATTTTTTTGTAAATATGATACGGTCGTTTCCGTTTATTATTTTGATGATCTCGATCATTCCGTTTACCAGATTGATCGTAGGCAGTTCCATCGGGGATCAGGCGGCGATCGTTCCGCTGACAGTCGCGGTTACGCCTTTTATGGCGCGTATTTTCCAGAATAGCTTTAAAGAGGTGGATCCGGCCCTGATAGAAGCGGCTCAGTCGTTTGGAGCGTCTAAAAGACAGATCGTGTTCAAAGTCATGTTGAAGGAGGCTGTGCCGTCTATTATTTCCGGGCTGTGTCTGGCGATCATCAACCTGCTTGGAGCTACCGCCATGGCAGGAGCCGTAGGGGCGGGAGGACTTGGTTCTGTGGCTCTTACGTATGGATATCAGAATTTTAATCAGCAGATCATGTACTCGATCTGTGCGGTTCTGGTTATTTTGGTCGCGATCATCCAGTATTTTGGCGATTGGATATATAAGAAGTTAAAGTGATCAGGATAAAAATGAGCAATGTACTCATTTTTAGATAAATAATCAAAATACATATTTCAGGAGGTCATTATGAAAAAAAGATTAGTAAGTACGCTTCTTATTATGAGTATGGTGGGAGTCATGCTGACCGGCTGCGGCGCATCCGGCGGTGAAGGCAATGGTTCTGACGGAACGGATACAAAAAAGGCTGGCTCCGGGGAAGAAGAAAGTGCGGATAATAAGGATACGATCAAGATAGGCATCCGTTCTGATGGTATCGATCAGCTGGAGGTTGTACGGGCGAAGATTGAAGAGGCCGGATACAAGGTAGAAGAGAGTGTATTTGACGACAGCGTTCAGCCAAACGTTGCATTAGGAGAAGGAAGCATTGATGTGAACTGGTATCAGCATGGTCCGTATCTTGAGACATACAATGCCGAGAATGAGACGGATTTTGTGATGGTCGAACCTAAGACCGCATATCCATTATTTGCAATGTTTTCTGACAAATACGACTCCGTTGATAAGCTCCCGGACGGCGCGACGATCGGCCTGTGTAATGATGCGACCAATCAGGCGCGTGCATTAAACATGCTTCAGGCAGAGGAACTGATCAAGTTAGATGATTCTGTAGAGATTCCGACGATGTATGATGTGAAAGAGAATCCGCACGACTTCAAATTTATAGAAGCCGAGATGTCCGTGCTTCCACAGTCATTAAGTGATGCGGATGCGATCTGCCTTGCGGCGGCACATATGGTAAATGCAGGCTTATCGGCAGAAGGCTATCTGTGTTCGGCTCCTGACGGCGAAGACTATGCGGTAGGTTTTGTTGTAAGAGGCGAAGATAAAGATGCAGAGTGGGCAAAAGCGCTGGCGGAGCTGGTACAGTGTGATGAGCTGGCGGAATATTTTGAGGAAGAAAAAGACGGCACGATGATTCCAAGCTGGAAATAATTAGAAAAAGGCAGACACTTGTTGCCTGCCTTTTTGCTTGGCGGAGAAGCCGGAAATATGAAGAACGCTTCGTTGTGAAGATGTGCAGGAAGAAGGAGGCTTTACATGGAGTTAGCCGGGATTACATTATATAAGACACTTGTTATGGCAATCCTTGCATTGACAGGTGTGTTCAGTTACAGGGCGGGAATCGTAGACGAGGCGGTGAATAAGAAACTATCTGAGCTGGTGCTGACACTTTTCACACCGGTTTTATTATTTATATCTTTCCAGAAAGAATTTTCAGAGGAGCTGTTATCTGGGCTTGGCGTGTCGGTCGTCTTATCTCTGGTATCCTTCGCTGTGATATGGCTGATCTGCAAATGTGTGGTGTACAGGCAGGATAAGGATTATGCGGCGGTCGAGCATATTGCCATGATGTACTCGAACTGCGGTTTTATCGGTATCCCGATGGCGCAGGGAATCTGGGGGACGGACGGGGTATTCTATATGACGGCATATGTGGCGGCCGCCAATTTCCTGTTATGGTCGCATGGGATCATTGTGATGTCGGGAAAGAAAGATGTAAAATCCTTAAAGAATGTATTCACATCACCGACGATCCTGGCGATTGTCCTGGGAATCGTCTGTTTCCTGGCGCAGATACAGCTTCCGGCTATTATAAGTGATCCGATGGAGATGATTGCGGCTATGAATACGCCGATGGCGATGATGGTTGCAGGGATCAACATAGCACAGGCGGATCTTCGGCATACCTTTATGAAATTCCGCCTGTATTGGCTAAGCTTTGTGAAATTGGTCGTGATGCCGGCGGCGCTTATCGGACTGTTTCGTCTGGCGCCTGTGGGAGATGAAGTGAAGACGGTGATGGTACTGGCAACGTCCTGTCCGGTCGGCGTGACAGGAAGCCTCTTTGCACTGCGTTACGGCAAGGATGCCGTGTATGCCTCAGAGCTGTTTGCAATGTCGACGATCATATCGATCATCACGGTGCCTCTGATGATGCTGTTATGTTAACCGGCTGTATCCTGGTGTACTGTCTGCATTAGACCGGCACATGAATTTATTATATGATTATTTTAAGAAGAAAGGATGGAGAAGATCGTGGAATTGATCAGATTGGATATGACGCCGAAAGAGCGGATACTTTCTTATGCCAGAGGAGAGGAAGTGGACCGGATACCGACTTCCCTGAGTGCGGGCGAGACGGCGCCGCCCATGTACGGGATAGATATCTGTGATTATTATTTCTCAGCCGATGCGATGGTAGAGGTCGAGACGGCGCTGGCAGATGATTTTCAGGCAGACAACATGGGGATGGGACTGGGGCTTAGGACGCTGGTAGAAGCTCTGGGCACAAAACTTGAATATCCAAAAAAGAATGTGGCTTACATCATCAAGCCGGCGCTGGAATCATTTGATGATGTTGAGAACATGGAACTGGTGAATGTGGAAAAGGACGGGCGTTTCCCGATCATCACGGAGGCATTTGAACGTCTGCTGGAACGATTCGGCAATGAGAGGATCGTGGGAAGCGGGCTTGCAGGACCGCTTACGACGGCCGCGAGCCTGATCGGGACCGAGACTTTCCTTAAGGCAACCGTGAAGAATAAAGAGGGCGCTCACCGCCTGCTCCAATACAGCACAGACTGCATTGTGAAGTGTTGCAGGGATCTGAACCGGAAGCTTGGGATTGGTTTTGGATTATCGGAACCGATGGCGGCGCGGAATCTTCTGAGCAAGAAGCAGTTTAATGAATTCTTCATTCCTTACCTTAAGCAGACGGTAGACAGGCTGAACGAATTCCAGGGCGCTGTGTCTATCCATATCTGCGGGAATACGAAGGACCGCTGGAAAGAGGTGGTGGACGCCGGTGTCAGCAGCTTCTGGGTAGATAACTGCGAGAGCCTTAAAGAATTAAAAGAGGCTTACGGAGACAGGGTGGCAGTCAGCGGGAATGTGATACCTGTGGAGGTGCTTCGGGACGGAACGGCAGAAGAGATTGCTGAAAATGTACGGACCTGTATCGAGCAGGCGGCGGACAATCCCTGTGGTTATAATCTGTGTCCCGGATGTACCACTCCGGTGGGCACTTCGAAGGACAATATGACCGCATTCATGAACGCGGCCGCGATTTACGGAAGAGGGGCCAGGAAAGGGTGCCTGCCAAGAGGGGTGACAGAAATTTTATGATGTAAGGTGTGTTTTCTTCCGTTACAGCCGGCATAAAAGCCATGTATCTGCATTTTTGATAGTGTTCCTTATCCATAGTGAAGTCATATCCCAATGACACCCTGGTCAAGTTCATAGACTTCTTTTTCGGCTGTCTCTCCGTCAGCAGTTACGCCTGTCACTGCAACTGAAAATCCGGTGGTTCAAGGAATCTGTCGGATTCTTCAAATGTACTCAATTTGGAAGAAGGATACAACATTCTGCCATAAATGAGCCTGGAAAGAACACTGTCCAAGTCATAAGTAAATTTGTATTTACTGGAAATATCAGAACAGATTTTAGAAAGGCCCAGGCAATGGTATAATTGTTGGAGAAAAAGATAACCGCCATTAAAAAGCCGTTGCTCATTCAGGGAACTGCCGTGCCCATTCATATGGATCAGCACCATTTAGCTTTTCGCGCAGATCTTTTTCAGTTTCTAATTATTCCATAGTAATGGTTTATAATGATTTGATATTTGTATCACAAATAAGTATTTTTTTTTATTAAACATATCAATTGGACACGGTTTTGAACCTACGTTAAAATATAAACAGAATATTTAAGGGAGGAATAGTAGTTATGAAGAAAAAAATGTGGTCACGTATTGTGGCGGCAAGTATGTGTTCCGCACTCTTGCTTGCAGGATGCGGAAGTTCAGGCTCTGGATCGGGAGAAACAAAGGATTCAAAAGAAGCAGGAGGAGAAAGTTCAGCCGCATCGGAGCTTCATGTCGCACTTGCAGCAAATCCGCCGGCATTGGATCCGCCGTCAGTCAATTCGAATATTGTAGGCGGAATCGGAATCCATGTATATGAGTCATTATTTGCGATGAATCAGGATTATGAGCCGACACCGGTTCTGGCAGAGTCCTATGAAGTAAGTGAAGACGGAATGGTGTATACGATCAAACTTCGTGAGGGCGTGAAGTTCCACAACGGAGAAGAGATGACGGCAGATGATGTAGTTGCATCTATGAACCGCTGGCTTGAAGTTTCGGCAAAGGCGAATACACTGATCGGCGGTTCTGTATTTGATAAGGTAGATGACTATACGGTTTCGCTGACTGTCAATGAAGCTTCTTCGGATATTATCATGATTCTTGCAAGTCCGATTCAGTTTGCAGCCATTTATCCGGTAGAAGTAGTGGACAAGGCTACGCCGGAAGGCATAGATGAGTATATCGGAACAGGTCCTTACAAGGTTGGAGAGTGGAAGCAGGATCAATATGTAAAGCTTGAGAGGAATGAAGATTATCAGCCGTCAGAGGGGGCTGCGAGCGGCCTTGCCGGAGATAAGACGGGAGTCAGCGATGTGATTTACTTTGATGTAGTTACAGATACTTCCACACGTATCGCAGGTGTAAAAAATGGTCAATATGACGTGGCAGAAGAAATCCCGCTTGATAATTATGAGGAACTATCGCAGGAGGCAGGTGTGAAGGTGACCGCTGAGAGAGGCGGTACGCTGAACCTGTTTTTGAATACAACAGAAGGTATCATGGCGAATGAGAATATGCGGCAGGCAATTCTTGCGGCGTTGAATTGTGAGGATATCCTTATGGCAAGTTATGGCAATGAGGAATTATATGAATTGAACGCCGGATGGTGTGTTCCGACAGACGCTCAGTGGGGAACGGATGCGGGCTCCGAGTATTACAATCAGAAAGACGCAGACAAAGCTAAGAAGCTGATGAAAGAAGCGGGCTACAATAATGAACCGCTGGTACTTGTGACGACAGAAGATTATGCAGAGATGTACAATGCAACCCTGGTAGTACAGGAACAGCTAAAGCAGGAAGGTTTCAATGCAGAAGTTGAGACATATGATTTCAGTACATTTATGGAGCACCGTGCAGATCCGAAGCAGTTCAGTATGTATATTACCAGTAACAGCTACAACATGCTTCCGATTCAATTATCTGTATTAGACAGCGGTTGGGCAGGTTTGGATGCACCGGAGGTAACCGAAGGGATTAAGGCGATCCGTCAGGCGGCGTCTGATGAAGAGGCGGCAAAGGCATGGGAAGATCTTCAGACATTTTTGTATGAGTACGGCGCCGCTACTGTTCTTGGGCATTATACGGGTGTAACCGCGATGAATGAAGGTGTGGAGGGAGTTAATTATCTGAGATTCAACACCTATTGGGGAGCCAGTGTATCAAAATAATTACTGATATTACGGCGGAGTGCGTAAGCAGTCCGCCCTTTTTGGCTGAATATATGAAATACAAAGGAAGGAGTACAGTATATGTTATCTTACATAGGAAAACGGATCTTATCTTTGATACCGGTGTTGTTTGTAGTGTCCTGTGTGGTTTTTCTGGTAGTATATCTGATCCCGGGCGGACCGGCGACAGCGCTTCTGGGTATGGAAGCGACTCCGGAGCAGATCGAAGCGCTGAATACGGAACTTGGATTTAACCGTCCGTTTTTTGTCCAATATGCGGATTGGTTTGCAGGAATATTCCGGGGAGACTGGGGGGAATCTTACTTCCTGCATCAGTCTGTATTGGATGCGATCGCAGAATATTTTAAGCCGACACTAAGCCTTGCAATTCTGGCACAGCTTATTGCATTGGCGCTGTCGGTTCCGCTGGGAATTATAGCGGCGTACCGGAGAGGGACTGTGCTTGACGTGGCGGCGGTGTCCGTATCTCTCTTGGGAGCTGCGCTGCCGGGATTTCTGCTTAGTATGTTCCTTATGCTGTTCTTTGGCGTTTATCACCAGTGGTTTCCGGTTGCCGGGTATGCAAGTCTTACGGAGGGGCTTGGCGAGCATCTGAAATATCTGTTCGTACCGGCTCTGTCCCTCGGAATTGTACAGGCGGCATATATTACGAGAATGACGCGTTCCTCACTTCTGGAAACTTTATATAAGAATTATATCCGGACAGCCCGGGCAAAGGGACTCAAGGAAGCCAAGGTGGTGTTAAGATACGCGCTTAAGAATGCGGCGCCTGCGATCCTGACGGCAGTTGGACAGTCTTTTGGAAGCCTGATCACGGGAACGATCGTGACGGAAACATTGTTTAATATACCAGGGATCGGTATGCTGACGATCGGTTCCATTAATCGGAGAGATGTATTTGTGATCCAGGGTGTGGTATTGTTTGTGACACTTTTGTATGTCCTTGTGAATCTGCTCGTGGATATTATGTATGGGTTTGTTGATCCAAGGCTTCAGCCTGGACGTAAGTAGGAGGTGGAGAGATGCGTTTATTACATAAAAATACTTCCGCAGTCAGCGAGGCGATTTTCAGGGAGCAGCGTCAGTTGAGGAAAGAACGCCTTCTTGCCAGTCCGGGACTGATCATCGGGTTTGTGGGATTTGTGATCATTCTGATGTCGGCGGTTCTTGTTCCGGCGCTTAGTAATGCCGATCCGAATGCCATGATAGTTGTGGACAGGCTGAAACCGCCAAGCGGAGAACATATTCTGGGAACGGATGAATTTGGAAGGGATCTGTTTGTGCGTCTGATGTACGGAGCCAGGGTTTCTCTGTGGGTCGGTGGATGTGTGGCGGTATTTTCCTGCATCCTTGGGGTGATACTTGGTATCTATGCCAGTTATTTTAAGATATTGGATCATATCCTCATGAGAATCTGTGACGGGCTGATCGCCATCCCGGGGATCCTTCTGGCGATCGCACTGATCGCCGCGCTTGGTACTTCAAGCTGGAACGTGGTCGTGGCGCTTACGATCGTATATACGCCGAGTGTTGCAAGGACAGTCCGGGCAAGCGCTATGGTAGTTCGGGAACAGCCTTATGTGGAAGCTGCGAGAGTACAGGGATTCAGTCATTTTCGCATATTATGGAAATTGATCCTTCCGGGTGTGGTTTCACCATTGACAGTACAGGCGTCATTTATATTTGCACAGGCGATCATCTCGGAAGCTTCCTTGAGTTTCTTAGGGGCAGGAGTCCCGGCGCCTGCTGCAAGCTGGGGAAATATGCTTCAGGCGAGTAAGCTGGTATTCTCGAAAGCGCCGTGGACCATGATCTGTCCGGGTGCGGCAGTGGTGATCTGTGTGTTGAGCCTGAACCTTCTGGGTGACGGACTGAGAGATTTCATGGATCCACGGACAAAGGGAGGTGCGAAGAAGTAATGATAGAGAAGAATAAGAAGGCGCCGTTGTTGGAGATCCAGGATCTTCGGGTTTTATTTCCGGTTCATAAGAAATGGCTTCCCGCGGTGGATGGTGTGAACTTAAGCATTCGCCCGGGAGAGATTACAGGAGTGGTTGGAGAATCTGGTTCCGGTAAAAGTGTAATGTCGCAGTCTATCTTAAGACTGAGGGATCATGATACGGCAGTGAAGTATGAGGGGGAGATCCTGTTTGAAGGAGAGAATCTTCTGAAAAAACCTTTGGATCAGATGCGCGGCATCAGAGGCGAGCAGATTTCTATTATTTTCCAGGATCCGCTTAATTCATTAAGCCCGGTGCATACGGTGGGGATGCAGCTTAGTGAGATATTGATGCTTCATAAGAGCATGACAAAGCAGGAGGCGAGGGAACGGGTAGTACAGATGTTGAAGATGACAGGAATTCCCAATCCGGAAAACTGTATCCGGAAATATCCTTATGAATTGTCCGGCGGTATGCAGCAGAGAGTGATGATCGCCATGGCGTTAGCTTGTGAGCCGAAACTTTTGATAGCGGATGAGCCGACGACGGCTCTGGATGTGACGATCCAGGAACAGATCCTGCATCTGATCCGGGATCTGAATGATAAACTGGGGATGTCAGTACTGTTTATTACGCATGATATGGGAGCGGTAGCCCAGTTGTGCCACAGTGTCAAGGTAATGTATCTTGGGCAGGTTGTGGAGAGTGCGTCGACAGAGAGATTATTTGAGAATCCCCTGCATCCTTATACGAGAGGTCTTTTGGCATGTATTCCACATCTGCAGGTAGAGAGAGGGAAGAGTCTGCCGGTGATATCCGGAACAGTGCCGCCGCTCTCAAAGATACCGCAGGGATGTCATTTCTGTACCAGATGTGAGGACAGGGATGAAAGATGCGAAAAAGAACAGCCGCCGCTTGTGGAGGCAGAACCCGGACATCTGGTGAAATGCTGGAGATATGCGGATGGCAGGGATCAGAAGGAGGCGTAAGTTATGGATACACATTTGCTGGAAGTAAAGAATTTGAAGAAGACCTATCCGATCTACGGGAATATGGGTAAGTTTTTTGCACCGAAAGGGGAGATGTGTGCCGTAGACGATATGTCATTCTATATCAAAGAAGGAGAAACATACGGTCTTGTAGGTGAATCCGGATGCGGAAAATCAACGACCGGGCGGGCGATCGTGGGACTGAATAAGGCTGACAGCGGTTCGATACTCTATGATGGGAAAGAATTGTGCGGATTAAGTGAGCGTGAATTCCGACCATTAAGAGGAGATCTGCAGATGGTATTTCAGGATACTCTGTCAGCGCTGAATCCGCGAAAGAGGATTGGCGATATCCTGGAGGAAACATTGAAGATCCATGGTATAGAGGATTCTGCAAAGCGGAGAGAGAAGGTGATCGCAACGCTTGGCAAGGTAGGATTGTCAGAGGAGCATTATTTCCGGTATCCGCATGAATTGTCCGGCGGACAGGTGCAGCGTCTGGGAATTGCGGGGGCGCTGATCATTGAACCGAAGCTGATCGTGTGTGATGAGCCGGTTTCAGCCCTGGATGTATCCATTCAGGCGCAGATCTTGAATATGCTGATGGATCTGAAGAAAGAGCTCCACATCAGTCTGCTCTTTATCTCGCATGATATTGGGGTTGTACGGTTTATTTCTGACCGGGTTGGGGTGATGTATCTTGGAACCTTGGTGGAAGAAACGGATACGGAACGGCTGTTTGAGAATCCAAGGCATCCATATACACAGGCTTTGTTTGCTGCTGCGCCGGATATATCTATCCGGAAGAGAGACTTTTCGGCTCTGACAGGCGAACAGCCGGTGCGGACAAAAGATTTTACCGGCTGTGCGTTCTGCAGCCGCTGCCCGCATGTGACGGAGCAGTGCAGGAAGGAAGCGCCGAAGCTTCGGGAGATAGAAGAGGGGCATAGAGCGGCTTGTCATAGGATTTCCTGACTTTGGATGAATCAGGCAGTCGGAAAGTAAATATGAAATTATACATAACCGATTGGGGAAGAGTACCCATATTTCATACTGATCTCAATGATTTTTTCGTCTCGGTTTTGCAGATCGACGGCAGCTAAGTATATCCGCCTGCGGCGGATATATTCCGAGAGCGGGGGATTCTTCTTTTGGGCTGTTTTATATCATTCTATACATGTCTGGATGAAAGCGCAACTGTGAAAAAAAGGAATAGATTTAATGATAGAAAATACCTATATATACATTGGAAATATCAATTGGGCTAAGCGCAGTATCTGTGATAGGATAGATACAGTAATATATATAGTGATGCACAAGCATTGAAAAGGGAACCCGGTGGGAATCCGGGACAGCCCCCTCTACTGTATGATGGACAAGAATCCCAACAGCCACCTGTATTTTGTGAGAAATATGCATAATCTGATGAAACATAAGGTGCATTTAGCAGGATATTCGCACAATTAAAAAGGGAAGGCGGGATTGGAGGATGAAATTAAGTCAGGAGACCTGCTATATATAAGATGATCCTTTCGGTGGGGAAGGGACAGTGATTACGCTGTCTTTTCCGCGCCTTTTTGTATGCATTTTTATAGTGGTAAAGCAGACAAAGACATGTCGTGTCGAGACAGTAAAAAGACAGCTTCGTAAGATGAAAGGTCAGAAAGAGGTGAGATTTATGACGTATGAGGAGATTCGAAAGGAACTTGAAGGATTGAAGGAAGAGATGACGGTCATGGAGCGGATGATGGGGTACATCAGGGGAGAGGAGGTAGATCATATTCCGTTCAGGCTTGTCGGATCGGATACGACTGCCGATCTGTATGGGTACACGCTTAAGCAGTATCGCGATTCGATGGAGATCCGTTTTGATATCATGGAAAAGATGCATGAGGAATTCGGAAATGCAGCCATAGGGATTGGGTTGGGACTTCAGTCTGTGGGAGAGGCGCTTGGCTCTAAGATGCAATATCCGGAGAATGGACTGGGGTTTGTGACGGAGCATGTGCTGACTGATTATGCGCAGTTGGATGATATGGAGGTCATTAAACCTGCCGGGTGTCCGAATCTGGCGGAGATCATGGATACCTTCCGGAAGTCGAAGGAGAGATTCCCGCGGTGGGGAGCGGGAAATAATGTGGCGGGTCCGATGACGACGGCTACGTCTATCCGGAGGCTGGATCTGCTCTTGAGAGATAGTGTAAAGCAGAAAGAGAATCTGCACAGATTACTGGATTTCTGCGTGCAGTGTAATCTAAGCTGGATTCGTGCAGTTACAGAGGAGTTCGGCGTATTGCCGGTGAATATTGCGGAGCCTTCCGCTTCATTGAGCGTACTTAGCAGGAAGCAGTTTCTGGAATTTGAGAAACCGCATCTGAAGGATTTAGTGGAAGGTATCAAAGAGATCACGGGGAGGATGCCGACTACACATATCTGTGGAAAGACGAAGGGAATCTGGGAGGATTTGATTGAATTAGGATTTACCTCACTTAGCGTAGATAACAGTGAAGACCTTGAAGAGGTCAAGCGTTGTGTGGGAGGCAGGATGAGCATATCAGGGAATGTTCCGCCGGTAGAAGTTTTAAAGTACGGCACGATTGATGATGTAATTGCGTCGGTAATAGATTGTCTGAAAAAGGGAAGCGACAGTCCGATGGGATATTCTCTGGCCGCCGGATGCCAGGTCCCGCCGGGAGTTCCAAGAGAGAATCTGTATGCATTTATCTATGCGGCGAGAAAGTATGGGCGGGGAGCGAAGAAAGGGCGTCTTCCACGAGGGCTTTCGGACGTACTGTAAGACGGCAGAAGAGTGTGGACAGAAGGTAGATGCAGGTTGAGGAACGGATATAGATGACAGGATATGCAGGAGGTATTTACAGTATGGAGATTCAGATAGTCTCCGGCTTCTTAGGAGCCGGGAAGACGACATTTTTGAAGCAATATCTGCCGACACTGGCAGGACGGACTGTTGTGATAGAGAATGAATTTGGGGATGTGGGACTTGATGGAGATCTGATCGGGGAAGATATCCCGGTAAAGGAGCTCTTTGCAGGATGTATCTGTTGCAGTCTGGCGCTTGATTTCCGCAAGGGGATCAGGGAGATATGGGAGGAGTTTCGTCCGGACCGGATTGTGATAGAGCCGTCGGGAGTAGGGAGGCTCTCAGATATTGTCAGGGCATGTAACAGGGCGAGGGAAAAGGAAGGGATCGACCTGCGGATCACGAAGCTGATCGCGGTGGTGGATCTGTCGCTGTTTGAAGATTACATAGACGGATTCGGAGCCTTTTATCTGGATCAGATCCAACATGCCAGATTGCTGTTGCTGAGCAATCTGGAACAATTATCTAAGGAGGAGAGAATCCGTCAGATTGCGGGAATCCGCAGGGTGAATCCGGACGCACTGGTGTATGAAGGGGATTTCAGGCAGATGGATCTGGAAGCGCTGAAGGCGCTTATGGATATGACGGCAGATTACGAGGACGATCCGGAGGAGATAAGCATAGAGACAGTTCCAGCCGATAAGGTTTTCTCGAGTATAGCCATTCTGGATCCAGGAGAAGTTGATCAGAGCCGATTAGAAGAGAGCTTGGACATGCTGAAGAGCGGTGTATTCGGCAAAGTGCTGAGAGCGAAGGGAATTGTCGAAACCGGAGGGGGCAGGAAGGTGCATGTGGAATTTACGCCCGCTTCGATGAGATTGGATCTGTTGGAAGAAGACGATGCAGAGTTGGAATGTAAGATGATCATAATTGGATGCCGGCTCAGAGAAGAAGCAATACGTCAACATTTTGGCGGGAGAATGGCTGACTACGGCTAAGTCTGGTTTATCCGGGTTAGGAAAATAAAAGAGAGAAAGGAAAGAAGAATGAAATCAAAAGAAGAATTACTCAAAAAGCTGTCGGACTGTGTGTTTGAGATGGAGGATGAGGAGGTAGTTGATGTTGTCAGGGAGTACATAGAATGCGTTTACGATCCGCAGGAGGGTATGCTTGGCGGTCTCGTCGACGGGATGAAGCGGGCAAGCGAGTTATACGAGGAAGGCGAATACTTTGTCCCTGAGCTGATCGTGTGTTCGGATGCGATGTATGCCGGGATCGAGGAATTTCAGAAGTACCTTCCCGAATCAGAGCATACCAGCATCGGCAGGGTTGCGATCGGCGTAGTGGAAGGAGATACCCATGATATCGGAAAGAACCTTGTGCGGATCATGCTGGAGACAGGGGGCTTTGACGTATATGACCTGGGAAGGGATGTTCCGGTGGAACGGTTTGTGGATTACGTAAGGGAGAATGATGTGGACATCTTATGTATGTCTTCGCTGATGACAACCACCATGCCCGGCATGGGAGCGGTGATTGAGCGCCTGAAGGAGGAAGGACTTCGGGATAAGGTGAAGATAATGGTAGGAGGTGCGCCGGTATCGCCTGCGTTTGCCGAGAGGATCGGAGCGGACGGTTATACGAAGAGTGCGATAGAAGCGGTTGCATTCGCGAAGAAGATTATTGTGGCGGCATAGGAGGACATGTGTTATGATGGGTAAACGAGAAGCGGTGAAAGCGATATTAGAAGGAAGGGGAGCCGACAGGATTCCTGTGATCATGAACGCATTTTCTCTTCCGATCGTAAGATATGGCTATACCATACCAGAGGCCATGGCGGATCCGGTGAAGATGACCGAATGCATGGTCGGTACGAGACAGAAGCTTGGGTATGACGGGCTGTGCGTCGGAGTCTACGGCGGGATTGCGGCTATGATGGGCGGGCACCTTAAGAACAGCGAGGGCAGAGTATCGGGAGACGGCGAGGATGTGGTACACTCTATGGAGGATATTGAGAAGCTGCGCCCTTACGACGCAAAAGAGTGCGGGATGCTTAAGAACCTGATCAAGACGCTTGAGCTTATGCGCGAAAAAGAGCCGGATGAGCCGGTCTATGTGATCCTTCATGTGCCTGCGGCAGTGGCATTTACCCTGATGGGGGCCAAGCCTGCCTTTAAAGCGATGATCAAGAACCGGGAATTGTTCCGGGCGCTGTGCCGGCATGTGGAGGATGCGGTGGTGGAATCCTGTAAAGTCATGATTGACGCGGGCTTTGATTTTCTGTGGTTCCCGATGCCCAATTTCGGCGGTTACTGCATTTCCAGAAAGTCCTATGAGGCATGTATTTCCGAGAGTAATATCCGGGCGAATAAGAGGATTAAGGAGCTTGGCGCAAAGATCGTGCTCCATACCTGCGGACTTTATGACGACAGGTTCGACCTTGTGTTAAAAGAGTCGGCAGACGCATGGCATATCTCGGACACACAGACGAAGAAGGTCAAGGACCAATACGGGGATCAGGTGTCTTTGATGGGGAATATTCCCTGCTGTTCTGTGCTGATGGAGGGCACCGAAGAGGATGTGTACAAGTTCGCTTATCAGGAGTGCATGGACGGCGCAAAAGACGGGCGGTTCATCTTAAGCGGTGACTGTGACGTGGCGCCGCCGACTCCGGATGAGAATGTGATGGCGGCGGTAAGAGCGGCGAAGGATGCCGAGAAGATATTATTTTGATAGTTCAGGAGGAGGGATAACATTGGCGGAGATTAAGGATTTTCAATGTACCTATGACAATTCGGCAGGGATCAGCGGGGAAGTGACAAAAGGGCTTGGGCTTACGTTCCCGGACGCATATCTGCACCATGAGACGATAGCGGCGCTGTCTAAGGCGCTTAAGGAGCACGACAAGGCGGCCTTCTGTGAACTGCCCTTCTGCCATACGGTAGAGGCAGAGGCGATGGGCGGTATCATCAATTATGGGAATGAGCTTGCCGGTCCGAGGGCGAAGGAGTATATCTGTACGGCGCCGGAGGAGCTTCTTGACCTGCCAGGGATTGATTTCTCCAAAGGGAGGATCCATGAAGTCCTTCTGGCGTGCAAGGCGCTTCGGGAAGAAGGAGAGCATGTGGTGATGCAGGTGTCGGGGCCGTTCACCATACTGAATGTGCTGATTGACGCGAAGCATGTGTTCAAGGGGATGAGAAAGAAACCGGAGCTGATGAAAGAGGTTTTCTGGAAACTGGGTGATGAGATCTTGAGATTTATGGAGGAAGCGAAGCAGTACGGGGCTGACCTTATAAGCTATGCGGATTCTTCCGGCGGGCTGAATATCCTGGGGCCGAAGATGGCGGAACAGGTGGTGGAGGACTTTACCTATGAATTTTTGAAGAAGGCAGAGGCTCTGGCCGATGACAAGACGATGATCCTGCTGTGCCCAAAGACGACGTTTGCCCTGCTCGGAACGGGGAGGGCGAGATTCCGGGATATGATGCTGTCCGGGGCGATGGCATATGGAGAGGCATGTATAGAGATGACGGGGAAGGCGAAATTGGCCGGACAGATGTGTATCAAGAACGTGGGATACCAATTGGAGAATGCGGTATTTAAAGAAGTTGTTCTGGAATAAAATATTTGGAGGGATTTGAGATGAGTTCAAAAGAAGAATTATTGAAGCGTCTTTCAGACGGAGTTGTGGAGATGGAGGAGGATGATGTCGCTGAAGCGGCACAGGAGTATCTGGACGCGGGGTATCTGGCGTTCGACGGGATCATGGAAGGTCTGGTGGACGGGATGAACCGCGCCAGTGAGCTGTATGAGGCGGAGGAGTATTTTGTAACGGACGTGCTTCTGTGTTCGGACGCGATGTATGCGGGGCTTGATATCCTCCGCCCGCATCTGCCGGAGGTATCGGGGGACGACAAGGTGACGGGCGTCATCGGAGTTGTGGAAGGCGATACTCATGATATCGGCAAGAATCTGGTGAAGATCATGTTAGAGACGGCGGGCTTCAATATGATAGACCTTGGAAGGGATGTTCCGCTTGCGAGATTTGTAGAGACAGCGAAGGAGGAGAACGCGGCTTTCGTATGTCTGTCCACACTGATGACGACCACCATGGGCGGCATGGAGACGGTGATCCGTCTGCTTGACGAGGCGGGGATCCGCGACAAGGTGAAGGTGATGATCGGAGGCGGTCCTATTTCCCAGAAATATGCGGATAAGATCGGGGCGGACGGTTATTCCCAGAATGCCGTGGAGGCAGTAAAGCTTGCGAAAAGGTTACTGAATATATAACAGGAGTGAAAGATGCTGACACCAAAGGAAAGATTAAAAATGATATTAGAGGGGCGGCAGGCGGACAGGCCCGCCTGCATCTGTCCCGGCGGAATGATGAACATGGTAACTTCCGAGTTGATGGACCGGGTGAAAGTCTATATGCCGGAGGCGCACACAGACGCAAGACAGATGGCAAAGCTTGCGAAAGCGGTATATGAGGAAGGGTGTTTTGAGAATTACGGAGTTCCCTTCTGCATGACCGTTGAGGCGGAGGAGATGGGCGCAAAGGTCGATATGGGAACCAATGTGTATGAACCCCATGTGACGGGATATGTGATCGACTCGGTAAGCGAGGTTTCGAAGCTTAAGCCGGTGGATCTGGCCGCGGGGCGTGCGAAGGTGGTCCTGGACGCGATCCGTATCCTGAAGAAGGAGACAGCGGACGTGCCTATCGTCGGTAATCTGACGGGGCCGATCAGCACGGCGGGCTCTGTGATGGAGCCGGTTACATTCTATAAGGAATTACGGAAGAAGAATCAGGAAGCCCACAGATATATGGAATTTATCACGGAACAGCTGATAGCTTTTGGCCGGGCGCAGATCGAGGCGGGCGCCGACCTGATCGCGGTCTCGGATCCCAGCGGGACAGGTGAGATACTGGGGCCGAAGTATTTTAAAGAATTTGCCGTGACCTATATCAACCGCCTTCTGGATGCTTTGCAGGAGGAGAAGATGGGAACGATCGTACATATCTGCGGGCAGATGAGTCCGGTATACAAGGAAGTGAATGAAGTGAAGAGCAGCGCTTTAAGCTTCGATTCCATCGTACCGATGAAGGAGGCGCGGGAGCACCTTAAGGACAGAGTTCTGATGGGTAATGTAAGTACCTACGCGCTGGAATTCGGAGATCCCGAACGGGTGAAGATGCTGACAAGAAGCTGTGTGAAGAGCGGTTCGGACATCATTTCTCCGGCGTGCGGGCTCGGGATGAAGTCGCCCCTTGGGAATGTGCAGGCAATCCTGGCGGGCTTGACTGAAGAGGAAGAATGCCGCAGAGGACAGGATCAGTAAATACAGGAGGCATAAATGCCATATGGCAGAGATTAGGATTAAGCAGACTAAGAGAGTGATTGAATGCCGGGAAGGAGAGAATCTGCTGGAAGTCTTGCTGGGAGCAGGTGTGTTTGTAGATAATCCGTGCAACGGCAAGGGGATCTGCGGGAAATGCAAGGTAAGAGTGTGTTCCGGCAAGGTATCAGGGATGACGCCTTCGGAAGAACGGCTTCTTAAGCCGGAGGAGACGGCAGAGGGGATCCGCCTGTCCTGTATGACGGAAGTCACAGGGGATGCAGAGATTGAACTGATTTCAAAGGAGAGGAAGCATGAGGTGCTGACGAAGGGCTATATGCCGGAATTTGAAAGAGACAGTTTTGACGGCGGTTACGGGGTTATCATTGACATCGGCACTACGACAGTAGTCACGGCGCTGATAGATCTTAAGACGGGAGCTGAGCTTGCCAATGCGTCCATGATCAACGCACAGAAACGCTATGGACTGGATGTGCTGACGAGGATCACTTATGAGTATGAGCACCCTGATCGCGGGATCAGAGAGCTTCAGCAGGCGATCGTGAGTTCCGTAAACGGCATGATCAAAGAGACCTGTGAGGAAGCAGGCGTAGAGAGGGGAGAGATCCGCGAGATTGACGTGGCGGCCAACTGTACCATGATGCACATGCTCCTGGGGGTTGATGCAAGGTCTATCGGGAAGTCTCCCTATAAGCCGGAATTCACGGAGGCAAAGGAACTTCTGGCGGGGGATATCGGCATAGAAGCGGCAGAGGATGCACGACTTTACTGTCTGCCCCAGGTGTCGGCCTATATCGGGGCGGATATCGTGGCGGGGACTTATGTATGTGAGCTTCAGAAGGAGAAGGGAAATGTACTCTTCATTGATATCGGGACCAACGGTGAGATCGTACTGGCGAGCAGAGGACGGCTTCTGTGCTGTTCCTGTGCGGCAGGGCCGGCCCTTGAGGGGATGAATATCAGCTCCGGAATGCGGGCGGCGGAGGGTGCGATAGAAGACGTGAGGATCACGGAGCAGGGGATCAGGCTTGATGTGATCGGAGGACAGGATCCGGCCGGTCTGTGCGGCAGTGGTATCCTGGCCGTGGTGAAGGAGCTTCTGCGTACAGGGATAGTGAAGAAGAGCGGTGTATTTGTGAAGAAGGAGAAGCTGGATAAGCAGGATTATCGTTATCCGATGCTTGGCCTTAACGGAACGAAACGGGAATTTATTCTCTGCAAGGAGCCAAAGCTTCTGGTCACGCAGGGAGACGTGCGTCAGGTACAGCTTGCGAAAGGGGCGATCCTGTCGGGATTCAGGGCTCTGCTTGCGAAGGCTGGGATCGGGATGGAAGATCTTGATAAGGTGATGATCGCGGGGCAGTTTGGAGCGCATCTTCCGGCAGATTCCCTGACCGGAACCGGAATCTTGCCGAGAGAGGTGGAAGGGAAATTAGTCTACGTTGGCAATTCGTCAAAGACAGGCGCTTATATGACTCTGATGTCCGGGAAGGTGAAGCGGGAGGTAGAAGCGCTCGCTGAGGAGATGGAATATATGGAGCTTGCAGAGACGGAGAATTATGAACGGATATTTGCAGAGAGCATGATTTTCCCAGAGTAACGTATTCGTTTAGGGCTTTTTAAGTGGACTGTCAGGAGGAATGGACCGATATGGAATATAATGAGTTAAAGAGATTGATGAGTGAACAGAAGGATGAGATGACGGCCGCGGAGAGGATGAAGGCTTATAACGCGGGGGAAGAGGTAGATTATATCCCTTATACTTTGCAGGCGCCGGATCCGGCGATGGCGGATATCTTCGGGTTCACCACCACGCAGTTTGCCAGAGATTTCGAGGTAAAGAGCGAGGTGATCCGCAGGAGGAGAGATGAATTCGGGCTGGACAGCTTTAATGTGGGACTGGGATTAAAGACTATAGGCGGCGCGCTTGGCTCGAAGCTTCGTGCACCGGAGCATGGGATTGACTATGTGGAAGAGCATGTGCTGAAGGATTACGCGGATTTTGACAGGCTGGAAGTAACGGATCCTTATAAAAACCCGGTGCTTGCGCCGATTCTTGAGAGCGCCAAGCGTCTGAAGGACAGATTCCCGGACGTCAGCATGACGACCAGTGTCGCGGGACCGATTTCCACGGCGATAGCGGTGCGTCCGGTGGAGATGGTGCTTAAGGATACCAGGAAGAATCCCGAGATGCTTCATAAGCTGTTGGAGCTGACGGTGGAGTGTTCCCTGAAATGGTTCGAGGCGTTCTGTCATGAATTCGGGCCGGTCGGAACGAATTTCTCCGATCCGGTGACTTGTATGGACGTTATCAGCAAGAAACAGTTTGACGAGTATTCGCTTCCATATATCAAGAAGCTGATCGACGGGACGGAGAAGATCATGGGATCAAGGCCGGGCGCGCATATCTGCGGGAAGACCAGTCCGATTTGGAGTGATCTGGCGGATGCAGGATTATTTTCATTCAGTATTGATAACTGTGAGGATCTTGCGGAGGCGAAGGCGGCGGTGGGCAGCCGGATGCGGATTGCGGGAAATGTGCCGCCAGTGGATGTGATGAAGGAAGGGACGATAGACGAGGTGATCGCTTCCTGTAAAGAGTGTCTTGAGAAATGTGCGGACAATCCGGCGGGCTATATCCTGAACACGGGATGTCAGCTTCCGATCGGAACTCCTAAAGCGAATGTGGAGGCATTCATCTACGCGGCAAGGAAGTACGGCCGCAGGGCGCGGATCGGAAAGATGCCGAGAGGTCTGACGGAGAGTTAGGCGGTGCGCTTCGTCGTGCGGGCATAGAGGAGTGCGGGAATAAGAAGCCGGGAAGAGGAAGAAAGGAGTATAGATATGGCAGATTATGGGAAGGGTATATTGGACCTGATTGGAAATACACCTCTGATCGAGGTGAAAAATATCGAAAAGGAGCTGGGGCTTGGCGCGACTGTGCTGGTCAAGCTTGAGTATCTGAACCCGGCGGGAAGTACGAAGGACCGGGTTGCAAAGGCTATGATTGAGGATGCAGAAGCGCGGGGGATCCTGAGGGAGGGGGCGGTGATCATTGAGCCCACCTCCGGGAATACCGGCATCGGCCTTGCGTCCATAGCGGCCGTGAAGGGATACCGGCTGATCCTTACTATGCCGGATACGATGAGCGTAGAGCGGAGGAATATTCTGAAAGCATACGGAGCAGAGTTGGTCCTGACAGAAGGCGCCCTGGGGATGGAGGGCGCGATCAGGAAGGCAGAAGAGCTGGCAGAGGAGATCCCGGGCAGTTTCATTCCGGGGCAGTTTGTCAATCCTGCCAATCCGGCAGTCCACCGTGCAACGACGGGGCCTGAGATCTTCCGGGATACGGATGGAAAGGTGGATATCTTTATCGCGGGCGTTGGAACCGGCGGTACGATCACCGGGATCGGCGAATACTTAAAGGAGCAGAACCCCGGGATAAAGGTGGTGGCGCTGGAGCCTGCGGATTCTCCCGTATTGTCAGAAGGAAGAGCGGGCGCGCACGGGATTCAGGGTATTGGCGCCGGATTTGTCCCGGATATACTGAATACGGAGATATACGACGAGATATTCAAGGCCAGAAGTGAGGATGCATATGCCGCGGCGAAGCTTCTTGCGAAAAAGGAGGGGATCCTGGCGGGGATTTCCTCAGGGGCGGCGCTTCACGGTGCAATTGAGCTGGCGAAGAGGCCGGAGAACAAAGGGAAGGTGATCGTGGCGCTTCTGCCGGATACGGGCGACAGATATTACTCCACGCCGTTATTTACCGAATAAGGGAGAGACGGGAAAAGTGATATAAGCACAGGTATGAAAATCATCTAGGTTACTCTTATGCTGATGTAGACAGAAGGAGAAGAAAGCGGTAAGATGTAGTGTAAGAGCAAAGGTATGGGCATACACCGGGGAGCAAGAAGGAGGAGTTCATTTTTGGGAAGGATTTTTAATATCAGTGCGGATTGCAAACCTATGCTGCACTACATGGTGGATATCAGGAGCAGGCTGGATGAGATCAAGAAAATGGTGGATCAGGGCAGTTATTTTACGATTAACCGTGCCCGGCAATATGGGAAGACAACCACGTTAAGAGTGCTGGCTGAGTTTCTGAAAGATGAATACACGGTGATAAGCCTGGATTTTCAGATGCTGGGTGCATCTAAGTTCAGGAATGAGAATATATTTTCGCTGGCATTTGGAAATATTTTGTTAAAGGAGTTAGAGAAGCTGACGGCTTCAGGAGCATTTGGACAGGCAGTTTCTTCTCTGAAAGAGGCATTAAGGGAGCAGAAAAGCGAGATTGAATTGCTTGAGTTGTTTGAATATCTAAGTGAGATCTGCCGGTCTGCTGAAAAACCAGTCGTATTGTTTATTGACGAGGTTGACAGTGCGAGTAACAATCAGGTTTTTCTTGATTTTCTGGCTCAGCTTAGAGGATATTATATCAATAGGGATGTAAAAGCGGCCTTTTATTCGGTGGTGCTTGCCGGTGTCTATGACATCAAGAATATAAAGCGTAAGATTCGGACAGATGAGGAACACAAATGGAATAGTCCGTGGAATATAGCTGTAGATTTTCAGGTGGATATGAGTTTTTCAGCGGCTGATATAGAAGGAATGTTAATGCAGTATGAGGCGGATCACAGAACGGGCATGAACTGTGAGGAGATTGCAGGACTTATATATGATTATACATCAGGATATCCGTTTCTGGTTTCCTATATCTGCAAGTTGATCGATGAACGTGTGTCAGCGGATTGTGAATGCGGCCAGCCGACTGTGGGCAAAAAGTGGACGAAAGAGGGCGTACTGATGGCAGTGAGGATTCTGTTGTCAGAACAGAATACACTGTTTGAGTCATTATTCAACAAACTTGAAGATTATCCGGAACTGGACGCAATGCTTCGCGGACTGCTGCTTTGTGGAAAGGAGATTCCTTATGTTGTGGGCGTCCGCTCGGTTGAAACGGCATTGATGTTTGGTTTTGTCAAGAAGGTGAATCATCAGATCGTGATAGCGAACCGGATATTTGAAACACTGTTATATAACTTGTTTCTGGCGTCGCCGGCTATGCAGAAAGAGCGTATTTACGATGAGGCTTTACGGGAAAAGAATCAGTTCATACGAGACGGACGGTTGGATATGAGACTGGTTCTGGAAAAATTTGTTACCCACTTTGAGGAGATTTACGGAGAACGGCAGCAGTCATTTTTGGAGGAAGATGGACGCAGGTATTTCCTGCTGTATCTGCGGCCTGTTATCAATGGCGTGGGAAATTATTATATAGAATCCCAGACTCGGAATATGGAACGTACTGATGTGATCGTGGATTACCAGGGAGAGCAGTTTGTGATCGAACTCAAGATATGGAGAGGCAGTGCGTATCATGAGAGGGGAGAGGAACAGCTGTTGGAGTATCTTGATTACTATCATTTGGATCGAGGGTATATGCTTAGCTTTAATTTTAACAAAAAGAAGGAGATTGGGGTTAAGGAATTGAAGATCAGGGAAAAGGTATTGATAGAGGCTGTGGTTTAAAAATGCATGTCTGCCAAAACAAACGCACAGGAAAATGAATCAGTACGGCATTGGATAATTTGATGCCGGAATCATAACAGAGACAGGTTAGAGAAACTCAGTGAGTTCACGAGTTGATCTGCCTGTCTCTTTTTTGTGTCCCAAATGCCGGCAGGTTGAATATGAAAGTAAAATTTTACTTGGATTTCCTGAGGATAAAAAGAAGTTTTATTGATATGTCTGTTTTTTGAAATGTATAAACTATTATGAATATTTAGTAAATATAAATGTATTTTATC
>CAJTRO010000037.1:0-22974 GCA_910579015.1 uncultured Dorea sp.
ATTATGGGATATGAAATTAATAGTAATAATTATATTTTGTTTGATTCTAATAAAAAGTTTGTTGGGATAGTAATGGTAAAAATTAGTACAGAAGAATGGGATAAATTAAGGAAGGCAAAAGTTATTTAAAAGAAGAGGAGGGTCTGAAAAATGTTAAGATGATAAAGTCGGAGATTATATTTGCTTTCGTAAGTTTTTGGGTAATAAACTTTTATGAAAAAGAATTATATATATGACAAAGCGGTAAATTGTACCGCCTATGAGCGGGTGGAGGACAGTGTCCAGACTGTCAAGTATAAGTATAATGACTCCAACCAGCTAGTGAAGAGAATCAACTGTAGGATCTGGGGAGACAAATAATTCACCAGGTTATTCTGCGTATACGCATACCTGTTCCTAGACAGTGGCTCTGTCTGCGTCCCAGATGCGGATCTTCGGATGTAAATGTCCCTGACGATGGGTTGTAATACTGGACTTACGTCAATACTTTAGACAAAAAAGTTGAAAGATTATGCTGCTTTTTTAAGTTCTTGATCATCCTTTTGTTGAGGGGTTTATGTAACCAATAGCACTGTGTATTCTTTTACGGTTGTACCAACCTTCTACGCCGGAGGAACCTCGTATCTACAACTGGAATGTGAATATGGCGTAAATCGGAGCACGCTCAGCAACTGTGTAAAACAGCTTCTCCCATGAAAGTATCAGAAGATGAGACGGTTACTCTTAAGGAGTATAAGGCTCTGCAGAAAGAAATCCAGCGCCTTAAGATTGAGAGTGAAATACTAAAAAGGCGGCCGCCATATTCGCAATAGAACAATAGCTGAGATTGTCTCTTTTATCCAGCATAATATAAATACCTACACTGTAACCCGGCTTTGCAGTGCCTTGAAATTTCCAAGGAACACTTATTACAAAGCTCTGGTTTGCGTACCTTCAAACAGGCAGAAAGAGTATGAAAAATTTGGCCGGGAGGTGAGACGGGCATATGCGGACTCCAAACAAAGGTATGGGGCTGTAAAAATATGCCGTATCCTTAATGACGGCGGAACACTCTGAAGCGTCAAACGGGTGCAGAGAACCCAACCACTGGTTGCATAACATTGAAAATTAATCGTTTGTATACAATGTCAATATTTGCTATGATAGATTCAGGAAGCTTCCAAAGATCAAGAAAAGAGGAGTATATATGAGTTCAAATATCGGGAATGTGATTCAACAACTGCGTCATCGACATGGTGTCGGACAGGCAGAGCTGGCAGAATCATTAGGCGTATCTGCACAGGCAGTGAGTAAATGGGAAACGGGTAAGGCGAACCCGGATTTGTTTCTGCTGCCGGGACTGGCAGACTATTTTGGTGTTTCTATCGACAGCTTATTTAAAGGCGTTCAAGATACGCAGGAACTGCCAAGGAAGGCAGCAGAGCAGCTGGAGGTCAATAATCAAGGCTGGACGGAGATTACCAAGAGCGATTGGAGGGGGACCTTTTTGCCGGATTACGGTCCCTACACGCCCACGGAGGATCAATTGCATTTACTTGGTGACGTGCGGGGCAAGGCGGTGCTGGAAATCTGCTGTGGGTGCGGTGAGTCCTTGGCATGGATGAAAGAGCAGGGGGCAGGAGAATTATGGGGATTGGATGTTTCTGCCGAACGCATCGCTAAAGCTGAGAAACTGCTGGCAGATTCAAAGTGCAAGGGGAAATTATTCGTTTCACCGATGGAAATAGATCCGGGTATTTCGCATTGTCATTTTGATCTTGTATTTTCCATTTATGGATTGGGGTGGACGGCAGACCTGGACAAGACAATTGGGCTTATCAGAGAATATCTCAAACCGGGCGGACGGCTCATCTTTTCATGGGACAATCCACTGATGCAGTGCATAGATTCTGTGGATGGCCGCTTTGTTTTCGACCGTTCTTATGTGGATGAGAGAGTGATCGACTGTATGAAGAAAAATGCCAGTCTGCGTCTGCATAACTGGAAGTTGTCAACCTACCTGAATTGTCTTGCTGATCACGGTTTTCTAGTCGAGCGTATAATAGAGGAATCATCTTATGATCCAGAGGAAGCCGATATTTTCCGAGAAGGGAAATATTACTCTGCCGCCCTGGCGAGACTGATCAACAATGCAGTTATCATTAAGGCACGAAAACGGTGATCTGTAAGACGGTAGAGAGATGGTTTAATGAAATTGCGTGTTCTTTTAGTAGAATGATGATGCCGGATAATTCCACAGACTGCGCTTATATGCAGGAGAATTCATAGAATGGCATGGTGTTATCTTGTCAGGCGCAAAGAAGCTGACCATAAATATATGTTTGAAAATGGATGTTGAGGGGATATCTTGTAAAAAGAAAGGAAGGATCTTATGTCTGATAAAATTCTCGTCGTTGACGACGAAGCTGAAATTGCGGATTTGATAGAAGTTTATCTGAGCAACGAAAACTATACTGTCTTCAAATTTTATTCTGCAAAGGAAGCCCTGGAGTGCATAGAAACAACGGATCTTGACCTTGCTGTTTTGGACGTCATGCTGCCGGAGACAGATGGATTCACACTGTGCCGGAAGATTCGGGAAGAGCATACGTATCCGATCATTATGCTGACAGCAAAAGATGAAGAAACGGATAAAATCACAGGACTTACGCTTGGGGCAGATGATTATGTCACGAAGCCTTTCCGCCCGCTCGAATTGGTGGCAAGGGTAAAATCCCAGCTTCGCAGGTACAAAAAGTATAACCCGGTATATTCTGACGAAGCGGAAAAAGAAAAGGATACGCTTCATCACTCAGGGTTAGTAATGAAATTAAACACACATGAATGTTTTCTGAATGATAAACCGCTTATATTGACGCCTACAGAATTTTCTATCTTGCGCATTCTGCTGGAGAATAAAGGATGTGTGATCAGTGCGGAAGATCTGTTCCATAAAATCTGGAAGGATGAATATTACAGTAAATCCAATAATACGATCACAGTTCACATACGTCATCTGCGTGAAAAGATGAATGATACTTTAAGTAAACCTAAGTATATCAAAACCATATGGGGAGTAGGTTATAAAATTGATGGATAATAAGAGTGGTGAATATACAGAATTTCAGATGAAAATTATGCAGAGGTTTTGTGCAAATGCCGGTATCTCTGTTGCGGCAGTGATCCTTCTATATCTGTTCTTGTGGAAACGAAGGGGAGGGGACTTGATCGTCTGGTTTTTAGAATATTTTATGGGGATTAAGCATGAGCAGGCATTCCTCATATACCATGAATATTTTAGAAGCTGGAAAGAGATATTTTTTGCTGTGGCGATCCTCTTTGTTTTCGTTGTGTTGCTCTGGCGTTTATTCCGCTGGATCACGCGTTATTTCGGAGAGATCAATCAGGGGATTGATGCCTTGCTTGCAGAAGACGTAAGACAGATACGTCTGTCGGCGGAAATGCTGCCTTTTGAATGTAAACTGAATGCGGTGAAGCAGACGTTAGAGAAGCAAAAGCAGGAGACAGCGTTTGCAGAACAGAGGAAAGATGAATTGGTGATGTATCTTGCCCATGACATCCGCACTCCGCTCACATCGGTGATAGGATATCTGAATCTTCTGGAAGAAGAACCGGATATGCCTGTTGACAGGCGTGCCCAAAATGTTCACATAGCACTGGATAAGGCTTACCGGCTGGAGGAGATGATAAACGAATTTTTTGAGATTACCCGTTTTAATTCGAAGCAGATCAGGCTGTCAAAAGAGACGGTGGATCTCTGTTATATGCTGGTACAGCTGTCTGATGAACTTTCTCCTGTATTTGCACTTCGTGGAAATTCGGTTGTGTTGGATGTCGATGAGGATCTTACGATCTATGCCGATCCTGATAAAATAGTAAGAGTGTTCAGCAACATTTTGAGAAATGCGGCTGCATACAGTTATTCCGGTACGGAAATCGTCATTTCAGCCAGTGAAAGAGATGAAGAGGTTACTATTTCCTTCCAGAATAAGGGAAATCACATTTCGGATGAAAATTTGTCTTCGCTTTTTGATAAATTTTACCGCTTAGACAAGGCACGTATTTCGGATACAGGCGGTACGGGGCTGGGACTGGCGATCGCAAAGGAGATAGTCATCCTGCATGGAGGTTCCATCAGAGCTGACAGCGGGGATAATACGGTTACATTTACAGTCTGCCTGCCCTGCCGCTAGGACCGTATTATATTCAGCCGGACCTCCGATCATCTGCCGTGTCGGGGTTTCCAGCCGTAGTCACTGCCGTGCCGTCGAAAATACGCCTTGCAGATGAGCGGATATTCTGTGGAGTTTCGCTGGATATAATACGGTCAGCACACTTAGGATTTTCTTAGGAATTAAACAATCTCATATTAAAGTCCGACGGGCCTTTTTCCGGTACAATAGATACTGGCTGGAGGCAGTTTTATGATTTGACAGAAAGGGGATTTTATTATGACGAAAAGATATGTTCCGGGTAAATGCAGGAAGAGTGTTCATCGCGGCCGTAGACGCGGACGGGGAAAGAAAGTATGGATTTTAGGCGTCACAGCTGTTATTTTATTATTTGCGGTTATTGCCGCCGGATCTGCTCTTCAGGCCGGTTTCAAAGACAGAAGATCAGCGGAGGGAATACCTGTAACCCTGGTGCAGACGGATCATAAAGATAATAACAACTCAGATCCCGGGATAAAGGAGAAGGGACGGCAGACTGCGGATTCGGATGTGCCCTGGTATTTGACACTGGTGAACAGACAGAATCCCATTCCGAAAGATTACAAGCCGAAACTGGTAAAAGTACCAGGCGGTGAATATGTGGATGAACGGATTTACGATTCGTTAATGTGTATGTTAGAGGATGCGAAAGCAGAGAACTGGTATCAAATGCCGCGAGTGGTGTCAGGCTGGCGGACGGCAGATACACAGCAGAAGCTTTACGATGATAAGATTGCAGAGTATGAAAAGGAAGGGTACAGTGCAGGCGAAGCAAGAAAACTGGCAGAGCAGTGGGTTGCCGTACCGGGATACAGCGAGCACCAGCTTGGTTTCGCGGTGGATATAAACGGAGTGTCTTATGACGTATATTCGTGGCTCATGGAAAACAGTTACAAATATGGTTTTATTTTCCGGTATCCAGGAGATAAGACGGAGATTACCGGCGTTGCAGAGGAAGTCTGGCATTACCGCTATGTCGGGGTGGAAGCGGCGGCAGAGATGTATGAGAAGGGGCTTTGCTTAGAAGAGTATATAAGGAAAGGAACTGGAGGCGGGACTTATGGAAACTGAGGCTATGCAGAAAATACTATTATTAGAGGACGATGAGAGCCTGAACCGAGGCATAACGCTTACGCTGCAAAGGGCCGGATATTGTGTCAGCAGTGCATTTACACTGGCCGAGGCGAAGGAGTGCCTTAAAAAGGACAGATACGCGCTCATCATCTGCGACATTACACTCCCGGACGGGAGCGGCCTAGAACTGGGGAAACAGGTCAGGGAGACCGCCGGAATCAGCGGAACCTATTTTATCTACCTGACAGCGCTGGATTCGGAGATTGATATGGTCAATGGATACGAGACAGGGGCCGACGATTATATCACCAAGCCATTTTCTCTGATGGTGCTGGTATCCAAGGTAAATGCGCTTATGAGGAGGATTGACAGCACGAAGGAATACAAAAGTGTCATGGTATCCGGGGACATCGAGGTGAACTGCCGGGAGATGAAGGTGTATAAGGAAGGGGAGGAGATTGCCCTTAGCAAGAAGGAAATGCAGCTTCTCGTGTATCTCTGGGAGAATGCAGGAAGGATTGTGTCGAAGGAGAATATCCTGGAACATATCTGGGATGTGGACGGACAGTTTGTGGATGATAATACGGTGACGGTCAATATCAGCAGGCTCAGGAGTAAGCTTGGGACGGGAGAGATCTCTAATGTAAGGGGACTGGGATATATATGGAGTGGAGCAGTAATAAGAAAGTAAAAAGGTATCTTGTCGTTTATTTGATTTATTTTGTGTTGTTTTCTTTGTTCATGTTCATGGCGGCAAGATATACGATCGCCGGGGGACAAAGGAAGATGATCGCCCTTATGACAGAGTATCCGGAGCTGGAAGCGGGGATCATTGACGTGTGGGAGAGGCAGGAGCTTCGCCTGACGGGAGAAAAAGGCGTACAGGAGGAAGGCTTCCCGGACAAGAAGGAGAGTGCCCGTATCATTCAGATGCTGGAGGATAAGTATGGGTATGATATGAGCGATATGAAATCGGCGGGCGGACTGTGGATATTCTGGGGAGCGGGGATAGCCGCCGGGACAGCCTGGATTGTAACAGCGGGATATCTGGATTGGAAAAAGGTGTCGGCTGAGAGGTGTCGTCTCCAGGAATTGTATGAGTGTCTGGTGGAATTCCGGGAGGGCGGATTTGGAGCGATTCCGGACTATGAGACGTATTCAAAAGAGTATTTGGAAGAGTGGATGAAGGTGTGGGAATCCTTACGCGAGCTTGGCGGGTATTTTGAGGGACTTAAGAAGAGGCTTAAGGTGGATGAGAAGAATACGAAGACTCTGATCACAGACATTTCCCATCAGCTTAAGACGTCGCTTGCCTCTCTTCGGATGTGCCATGAGCTTGTGGCAGAAGCCGGGCTGACGTCTGAAGAGAAGAGTGAGTTTGTCCGGCAGGAGGGGCGGGAGATCGAGAAGCTTGAAACCCTTCTTTGCGAGCTGGTCAATCTGTCCCGTCTTGAGGCGCATTTGATACAGATCAGCCCTGTCCCGGCGAGCCTTAAGAAGACTATAGCCGGGGCGGTCGGACAGGTTTATATGAAAGCAAGGAATAAGGATATTGAGATACAGGCAGAGATAGAGGAGGATCTGACGGTCAGCCATGATGTGAAATGGACGGAGGAGGCGATGGTCAACATACTTGACAATGCGGTGAAGTATTCCCGGGAGGATACGGTTGTTACGGTACGTATGAAGCCTCTGGTAAGGAATGTTCTGGTTGAGATCGAGGATCAGGGGATCGGGATACGCAAGGAAGAATTAACGAAGATCTACCAGAGGTTCTATCGGGGAAGTGATGCCGCGAAGATAGAAAAAGACGGTGTGGGAGTGGGGCTGTATCTTGCAAGGATGATACTGGAACGCCAGGGCGGGACCATTTCCGCGAAGCAGAAGAAGGGAGGAACCATTTTCAGGATTACGCTGCCATGTTAAGTTATCCTTACAAAATTGTTATGGTCCGTGTAAGGAAATTGTAAGGGTGGAGCATTATAGTTATAGCATAGCATTCATGAAATGGAGGTAACTATATGAAGATGGACAGCGGTGAGATACTGGTGGTAGAGGATCTGGTGAAATATTATGGTGCGGGGGAGAACCTGGTCCGGGCGGTGGACCATACATGCCTTCAGATAGAGAGGGGAAAGTTCACGGCGATCGTTGGACGTTCGGGTTCCGGCAAGTCAACGCTTCTGCATCTGATCGGCGGGCTGGACCGGCCGGATGAAGGGAAGGTGTGGATAGAGGGAAAGGATATCTTTGCTCTTAAGGATGAGAGGCTGGCAGAATTTCGAAGGAAGAAGATCGGGTTCATTTTCCAGGATTACAACCTGATCCCCTCGCTGAATGTGTGGGAGAATATCGTGCTGCCCCTGGGGCTTGATAACCGGAAGGTGAAACGGCAGGATGTCAGGGAGGTGCTCGAGAAGATTGGCCTTACGGATAAGGAAGAGACCATGCCGGATGCGCTGTCGGGAGGGCAGAAGCAGAGGACGGCGATCGCCAGGGCGCTGGTGACACGTCCGGCGATCATCCTGGCAGATGAGCCTACAGGGAATCTGGATTCACAGACAGAACTGGAAGTGATGAGCCTGCTGAAGAACTGTGTGAAAGAGTTTGGACAGACTCTGGTCATGATCACACACGACGAGATGATCGCGCAGATGGCGGACCGTGTGATCGAGGTCGCGGACGGTAAGGTGGTGAGCGACTGATGAAGATGACAACGAGAATCGCATTTAATAATATGAAATACTATAAGAGCAGGAATATCCTGATCGGGATTGCGGTCATCCTGACGACCATGCTGCTGCTGGTGGTCCCTTTGGTGGGAAGAGGGATGATAAAGCTCCAGTTTGCGGTGACAGACAGACTGTATCCGGCATGGCACGCCCTTTACAGGAATGTGGACGAGGAGACGGTACGCAAGATGGCGGTGCACCATGACATATTAAGGTACGGCCTTCGAAGCGACGCGGGATATATGAGTCTTGATGACGCTTCCGTTGGTATGATATATATAGATGAAACCGGTACGCAATTGTATAAGATGGAGCTTTTGGCGGGAACGTTTCCCGCGCGGGAGGACGAGATTGTAGTATCGCAGGGGATTCTTAAGGAGCTTGGGCAAGAGGGTGATATCGGAGATACGATCACCGTTCCTTATCAGATTTTCAGGGGTGGAGAGCTTGACCTGACACAGCAGAAGGAGTTTCGGATCTGCGGTTTTCTTGAAGACAGCGAGGCAAACTATGAGAAGAGAATGTATACGTCGCTGATATCAGAATCATTTTTGAAAAATGAGGTCCCGGAAAGTGAGGTCGCATACCGCTTCCTGTTTCAGATTGCTGATGAGGGGCTGACTGCCACGGATGAGATTGAAGACAGGATCAAGAATATTGCACAGCAGTTTGATATTCCGGAAAAGGAGATGAATATTAATCACGAGTATCTGATGGCAAATTATGTGGATCCGGTCATGGTTCCGGCGATCATCATGATCATGGCTGTCGTTGTACTGGCAGGGGTGATCACGATATACAGTATTTATTATGTATCTATGAATCAGAGGGTACAGGAGTTTGGCCGGATGAAAGCCATCGGGGGCACAAAGCGCCAGATCAGGCAGATTGTTCTGCGGGAGGGATTATGTGTTGCCTTGTTTACGATCCCGGCCGGACTTCTGATTGGTACGTTCATATCCTGGGGAACGATGAAATGGTTCTTTAGATACGCAGTTTCCGAATCGAATGAACAATTCGTAGAGACGGCAATGGATATTTTGGAGAGTGGCGGGGTGGATCTGTATTGCTGGTGGGTATATCTGCTCGCGTGTGCAGTGACGTTATGTACGGTGTATTTTTCGCTTGTCAGACCGATGCATCTGGCGTCAAAAGTCTCTGAGGTGGAAGCGATGCGTATGCAGACTGCGGGAAAGAAGCGAAGGAGCAGGCGGAAGGGGTATGAATTCCTGTCTGTTGGACGTCTGACTGTAAGAAATCTTACGGAGAATAAAAAGAAGAGTGCAGTCACGATCCTCTCCATGGCGGCTACGGGAATATTCCTGATGGTGACAGCCACCGTCCTGTCCTGTGCCGATCCGCGGGAGAGCGCCGACAATACTCTTGTGGGGCAGTATGAGATTTCACCTGTCATAGAAGAGAATAATAAGGAGCATCCGGAAAGGAGATGGTCTGAGATCCAGAAGGATAATCCGCTGAACGAGACGCTGAGACGGCAGATAGAGGAGCTTTCCGGCGTGGAGAGGGTAGATGCATTTTCTGTTCTCAGGATAGCCGGAGGCACATTTTCAGAAGAGGAGTATCAGGCGGTCAATGGTGTTCCGAAGGAGTATGCGAAAGAGCTTGAGCGGGGCATCACAGAAGGAGGGGTGACCTACGAGGAATTAAAATCAGGAGACAAGGTGATTGTTGACAGCGCGCTTCTGCACTGGCATCCGGAGCTTAAGACGGGAGATAAGCTGAACCTGACGATCAGCGACGGCAGCCGGACGTTTGAAAAGGAGGTTGAGATTGCGGCAATAGGGGAGTACGGGAGCGGTTTTTCAAATTATAATTATCTGATCATGGCGAAGGAGGCTGTGGACCGGATGAGCGAGTATAATTCCGACAACTATTTCCATGTGATTGCTGATAAGGATTATGACGAGACGCTTGAGCAGAAGCTTGATGAAATCGTGAGATCGTCCGAAAGAGTGGAGATGCGGACCTGGAAAGCCGCGTATGAGGAGTGGAAAGCAGCACTGGGAATAACAAGAGGGGTGTGTTATGCGTTCCTTGGTATCCTGGGCGTGATCAGTGTGATGAACCTGATCAACACTATGATCAACAGCGTGCATGTACGGAAGAAGGAGCTGGGGATGATGCAGGCGATCGGGATGTCGGATTCACAGCTTATGAAGATGCTCCAGCTGGAAGGACTGTTCTATACAGCCGGTACGCTGGTGATCTCAGTGGGGCTTGGAAGCCTTGTCGGATATCCGGTATTTCTGTATGCGAAAAGGAACGGGATGTTTAATATCTCGAATTATCACTATCCGGTGACGACGGCTGTGACGGTGACGGTGGTACTGCTGGTGGTGCAGATTGTGCTGACGGCGGGGATATCCAGGTCTGTGAGGAAGAATTCGCTGATTGAGCGGATACGGTTCAGTGAATAGTGATCGGTAATAGTTCAGTCTTCCGGTTGTGTTTCCCGACTTTTTTATGTATACTGAAAATATCTGAAGCTGCCGGAAGATAACAGGAGCCGTCTGAGAATCAGGCGGTTTTCTGTATGGATGAAATCTGTGCCCGTGAAAGGCCGGCGCCGGAATATCATCAGGCGGTATGCCGGCGGGGAAGGAGAATATGAATTGACGTTATCCGAGTTATGCACGTATATTACCACAACTGAAACCAGTCCCCTTCCTTCGGGGCACAGGCTTGGCTCCCGGCTGGTGTGTCCGGAGTATTCGAAGGCATCCCCGGAGGTTAAGACTTATCCGCTCTTACAGCGGGAGCGGATCTTTGCCCTGTGCTGGACGATCGGGAACAGTCCGCAGGATGAAGGGAAGCCCAGAGAAGGAGCTGTATGCAAGGATGAGGTGAAGAGCCCGTCCGCCCGGACGGTACATGCGGCTCTCTGTCCTGCGCCTCAGCCATTCTGCTATTGGCTTGATTATCTGCCGGGGGAGAAGACACAGCTTCATACACATGATTATATTGAACTGGCGTATGTGGTGGAGGGGAAATTCCGCCAGAGGATCCTGGGACGGGATATTGTGTTTGGGAGGGGAGAACTGTGCCTGATCGACAAGAACTGCCTGCATCAGGATTATCTGCTGGATGAGCCTGCGGCAATCCTGTTCCTGGGGATTGCCAACGATATGTTCGCGGAGATCATGGATGAGAATGTCACCACGCAGAAGATCATTTCATTTTTGCAGTCCGCCCTGTTGAAGCGGAAGGATCTGCAACAGTATCTGCATTTTCGCGCGGGATCTGACACTGGCGCGGCGGCAGAGCTTGAGTACTGTCTCTGTCTTCTGTTGAAGGAACTGCATGACAGAGAGGTGGGTTCTTCTTATATCTGTAAGGGGCTTCTGCTTCGGATCTTTCGGATCATCAGCGCCAGATATGAATTCTCGCTCTCGAAGGAGGAGCGTAAGACCATGAACTGGATCATATTTGAAGAGATCTCGGATTATATCAGGAGCCATTATGCCACGGTTACGATCCAGGAGCTTGTCAGGGAATTTCATTTTCAGGAGGATTATTTTAACCGGCTCATAAAGAGCAAGACCGGACTTACGTACTCGGCCTATGTCCAGCAGATCCGGCTTGAACGCGCGGAGCATATGCTTACGGCGTCGGACAGGAGTATAGAAGAAATCAGTGAGATGGCCGGATATCATAACAAAGGATATTTCTATAAGATATTTCAGGAAAAATACGGCATGACACCGGCGAAGTACCGGAAGCGGGGACAGATGTAGGCTTTTGAGGGATCATGGCTGTCGAAAGTTGTCGAAGGCTTATGTATTGTCGCTATTTGCCGAGCCGGGTATAATAAATATGTTACCGCCCCTATACCGGGACAGGAAGGGGGTGTTAGTGTGGAAATTCTATGTTCTTTTTATGTCGCTGTCACGGCTGGTGTAGTGTGTCACTGCATCATCAAGTGGTTGGACGGCGATTGGTAAACGGTAGCCGGCCCAGACGGAAGACCTCACCGTAAAAGAGGAAGAATCCCCGAATGTACTAGCGATACATTCGGGGATTCGTTCTTTGTGTTACTGTGGAATCTTTGTTCTTTTTATCTGAGGGCATTATAGCATATGTAATTTTAGAATGCAAGATTCATTTTTAATTAGTTTAATAAAAAGTAATCGTTTTAAAGTCGGATTAGGTAACTTTTTCATCAAATCAGCAGAGTTATGCACTTGTGAAAAGGTCATTCATTTCTTTATAATATAAGCAGATAATCAATTCAGATCCATTTTCAAGAAAGAGAGGAAATCAATATGTTAAAATCAAAGAATTACCAGTTCTGGTTCTGCACAGGTTCGCAGGATTTATATGGGGATGTGTGTCTGGCACATGTGGCAGAGCATTCACAGAAGATCGTGGAGGCGCTGAACGCGTCCGGGAACCTTCCGTATGAGGTGGTATGGAAACCGACGCTGATTACGAACGAACTGATCAGGAAGACATTGAATGAGGCGAATACGGATGAGAACTGCGCGGGAGTGATCACCTGGATGCATACGTTCTCACCGGCGAAGTCATGGATCCTGGGGTTGCAGGAATACAGAAAGCCGCTTCTTCATTTCCACACACAGTTTAACCGCGAGATTCCGTATGACACCATCGACATGGATTTCATGAATGAGAACCAGGCGGCACACGGAGACCGGGAATACGGCCACATTTTCAGCCGTCTTGGCATGGAGCGTAAGGTCATTATGGGATACTGGGAGGATGCGGACATCCAGAAGAAGATTGGTTCATGGATGCGCACGGCTGTCGGCGTGATCGAGAGCAGCCATATCCGCGTCATGAGGATTGCGGATAATATGAGGAATGTGGCCGTTACCGAGGGGGATAAGGTAGAGGCGCAGATCAAGTTCGGATGGGAGATCGACGCATATCCGGTCAATGAGATCGCGGCAGAAGTAGAGTCTGTTTCCAAAGGAGATATTGACGCGCTGGTTGAAGAATATTATGATAAGTATGAGATACTGCTGGAAGGAAGAGATGAGAAGGAGTTCAGAGAGCATGTGGCGGTACAGGCCGGGATTGAGATCGGATTCGAGAGATTCTTAGAGGCGAAGAACTATCAGGCGATCGTGACGCATTTCGGGGATCTTGGAAGCCTGAGGCAGTTACCGGGCCTGGCGATCCAGAGACTGATGGAGAAGGGGTACGGATTCGCTGGTGAGGGCGACTGGAAGACGGCCGCTATGGTGCGTCTCATGAAGATCATGACACAGGGCATGAAGGATGCGAAGGGAACTTCATTCATGGAAGATTACACGTATAATCTGGTGCCGGGAAAGGAAGGGATCTTGCAGGCGCATATGCTTGAGGTATGTCCGTCCGTCGCAGAGGGAAAGATCAGCATCAAGGAACAGCCTCTTTCTATGGGAGACAGAGAGGATCCGGCAAGACTTGTATTCACATCCAAGACAGGTCCGGCGATTGCAACGTCTCTTATTGACCTTGGGGACAGATTCCGTCTGATCATCAATGATGTGGATTGTAAGAAGGTGGAGAAGCCCATGCCGAAGCTTCCGGTTGCAACCGCATTCTGGACGCCGCAGCCGAATCTTCAGACAGGGGCGGAGGCATGGATCCTCGCAGGCGGCGCACACCACACAGCATTCTCTTATGACCTGACTTCCGAACAGATGGGCGACTGGGCGGCATGTATGGGTATCGAGGCTGTCTATATCGACAGAGATACGACGATCCGCCAGTTCAGGAATGAACTGCTGTGGAATAGCGCCGTATACCGTAAGTAAGCGGGATGCCGTAATGATTGCCGGGCGGACGCGGCGTCAGGTGCAGTTTACGGCATTTCAGAAGGAGGAGAGATAGTATGAGCAATGTAAAGGAAGTAATTGAGAGCGGCAGGGCTGTCCTTGGTATTGAACTGGGTTCAACCAGGATCAAGGCGGTGCTGATCGGCGAAGACCATGCGCCGATTGCGTCAGGTGACCATGAGTGGGAGAACCGTCTCGAGAACGGGAACTGGACCTATTCTCTGGATGATATCTGGTCAGGCTTGCGTGACAGCTATAAGAATCTGGCGGCGGATGTGAAGGCCAGGTATGGCGTTACGCTTAAGAAGATCGGCTCCATCGGCTTCAGTGCGATGATGCACGGCTATATGGCTTTTGACAAGGACGGAGAGCTTCTGGTTCCGTTCCGTACCTGGAGGAATTCAACTACCGGTCCGGCGGCAGAGAAGCTGACAGAGCTGTTTCAGTATAATATCCCGCTTAGGTGGAGTATTGCGCATCTTTATCAGGCTGTCCTGAATGGAGAAGATCATGTGAAGGATGTGGCGTATTTCACAACGCTTTCCGGATATATCCACTGGAAACTGACGGGGGAAAAGGCGCTTGGTATCGGCGATGCGTCCGGAATGTTCCCGATCGACATAGAGAAGAAGGATTTCAACGAGGAGATGATCCAAAAGTTCGACGAGCTGACAGCTGACAGGAATTATCCGTGGAAATTAAGAGACATTATGCCTAAGGTCATGACGGCGGGAGAGACAGCCGGAACCCTGACAGAGGAGGGTGCGCGTCTTCTGGATGAGAGCGGCAGCCTTGAGGCTGGTATTTTGCTGTGCCCGCCGGAGGGGGATGCCGGAACGGGTATGGCGGCGACCAACAGTGTCGCGCAGCGTACCGGTAACGTGTCCGCCGGAACCAGCGTATTTGCCATGATCGTTCTTGAGAAGGAATTGAAGAAGGTATATCCGGAGATTGATCTTGTGACTACGCCGGACGGCAGTCTGGTTGCCATGGTACATGCCAACAACTGCACTTCGGACCTGAATGCATGGGTAGGCATTTTCAGAGAATTTGCTGAGAGCTTTGGGATCGAAGTGGATATGAACAAGTTGTTTGGAACGCTTTATAACAAGGCGCTGGAGGGGGATGCAGACTGCGGAGGGCTGTTGTCCTATGGTTACCTTTCCGGAGAATTCATTACCGGCGTGGATGAAGGGCGTCCGCTGTTTGTCCGCTCGCCGGAGAGCAGGTTTAATCTGGCGAACTTCATGCGTGTCAATCTGTTTACCGCGCTTGGGGCTATCAAGGCGGGCATGGATCTGCTTCTGAAGGAAGAGGACGTGGCAATCGACTCTATCCTGGGGCACGGCGGTTTGTTCAAGACGAAGGGCGTAGGGCAGAGGATCCTTGCCGCGGCCATCAACGCACCGGTATCTGTCATGGAGACGGCGGGCGAGGGAGGCCCCTGGGGAATGGCGCTTCTGGCCGCTTATATGCTGAATAAAGCCGATGGAGAGAGCCTTAAGGATTATCTGGCGGATAAGGTATTCGAAGGCAATGCGGGAAGCCGTATGGAGCCGGATGCGAGGGATGTAGAAGGGTACGAGGTGTTTATCGAGAGATATAAGAAGGGCGTGGCGATTGAGAAGGAAGCCATTAGAAGCCTGATTTAAAACGGATCGGGCGTTATATATGCAGGAGGAGTTGGAATTATGCTGGAGCAATTGAAGAAGGAAGTCTATGAAGCAAATATGCAGCTGCCGAAGTACGGCCTGGTTACATTTACCTGGGGAAATGTAAGCGGGATTGACCGCGCAAGCGGGCTGTTCGTGATCAAGCCAAGCGGCGTGGAGTATGATAAGCTGAAACCGGAAGACATGGTAGTGGTAGATCTGGATGGAAATAAGGTAGAAGGTGAGTTCAATCCGTCTTCTGATACAGCCACCCATGTGGTACTGTACAACCGTTTCCCGGATGTCGGCGGTATCGTGCATACCCACTCCTCCTGGGCGACCAGCTGGGCGCAGGCGGGAAGAGGGATTCCATGCTATGGAACAACCCATGCGGACTACATCTACGGAGAAGTTCCCTGTGTGAGGAATCTTACGAAGGAAGAGATTGACGAGGGGTATGAGAAGAATACAGGCGTGCTGATCGCGGATGAATTTGCGGCGCGTAAGTTGGATTACGTTGCGGTGCCGGCAGTATTGTGCAAGAACCACGGACCGTTTACCTGGGGAAAGGATGCCAAAGAGGCTGTGCACAATGCGGTCGTATTGGAGGAGGTTGCGAAGATGGCGGCGCGCTGTGAGATGATCAATCCGCAGAACCAGCCGGCGCCAAAGGAGCTTCAGGATAAGCATTACTACCGGAAACACGGCGCCAATGCGTACTACGGACAGCCGGGGAAATAAAGAGAAGATACCAGAACAGGGGGATGCCGGAATCCGACAGCCCCCTGTTTGTCTGGATACCTTTTTGCCTATCTGGCAGTTACAGCCAGCTGGAAACTTTTATGGAATTCTGAGATTGTCCGATACCGTTTCTTCCGGTCATGCTCGACAGCCTTTGACACGGCAAAATATGCTTCTTTTCCTAAGCACCATCTTTCTATGGGACAGGGCAGGAAGCGGTTATCCGTATATCTGAGCCCGATCTCCTCGGATGTAAATGTGCCGAAGAAATCGAAGATCATCGCTCCAAGCGTGAATACGTTTGTAATTTCGTCGACTACGCTTCCAAGCATATATTCCTCCGGCGCTTTCAGCCTCTTTGTTCCCCAATACTCCTCACCGATGTCGTTGACGGCAGGCTGGCTTCGGAACAGATCAATATCACAGATTGTGATTCGATCCGTCTCAAAATCATAGATCAGACTTCCGTCATAAAAGTCCACCGCCGTATAATGATTCGTGGCAACATGTTCCAGGAAAGAAAAAATATTTTCTACCGCTGACAGCTTCTGTTCGTTTGGAAGCTGTCGAAACCTTGCGGCAGGGCTTAGGATGTCAGGGTTCTTTTCATATTTTTCAAAATTCCAATAGTCAAAGAGGCATCCGCCCTCAACCCATCTGAATACTGCGGCATAATAGTCCTGATATGCATAGTGTTCCAGTAATTCTACCAGATTCGGATGCTTTAGGATCTGGTACATCTGCACTGCATTTTTTAAGGTTTCCACAGATTCTGCCGGTGAAATCTCTGCGTCTACAGTATCTACACCTGCGATCTTAACAAAATACTTATCTGCTCCGTCTGCAATGCCAAAGGATATACATCCGGAACCTGTTTCGTCAATGACTGAGAATACAGTTCCATATTTTTTGATCCAGGTTAGATCGTGGTGTGTCTTAAGCCGGAAGCTTACTTTGTCAATTTCATATTCAACCATATGTTTCGTTTAACTCCTCCTCTTTACGCTGCTGATAGTATAGCAAGTATGCCCGTCCTGTGCAACCGGAAAAAAGACAATTTAAAAGGACTGCATATTGGGAGGAGTGCAGTCCTGAGGAAAAAGTTATGAAAAAGAATTTTGTTTGTCCGATGTATCTATCGAACAATTACAGTATAAGCATAAACTGTGATAAAAGTGTGATAAAAATGCAAACTAATTGTTAACAAATAGAAAACGAAATTTGAAGTCCCGGCAGGATGCCCCCTGCCTGCTGCATTGCAGGGGGCATCAAAGGGGTAAGTATATCACAACGTCGTCATAATTAATAGATCATACGGTCGTAAACAGGTCTATAGACTGTCCGTTCATAGCCTTGGGAGCGTCGCACAGCAGATACAGGATAGCCTGTGCCACATCAGCCGCACTTCCCATAGATATGTCGTCCTGCCCTACAGAGTGGTTATATACCCGCTGGCCCGGAGTGTCTACGATCCCCGGAGATACGGCGTTCACCTGTATGCCGTATTCCTGTGTCTGTATGGCGGCGGTCTTGGTCATGGTGATAATACCGCCCTTGGCGACTGCGTATGCACCCATCTGTGAGGCGATCCGTCCCATCCGGGAGGATACGCTGACCACTTTACCGCTTCTCTGCTGTATCATGATCGGAAGAATCTTGTTCATGCAGAGAAATGGAATCCTGAGATTCGTCTTGATGATCTGATCCCACTGGTTTTCCGACCATTCCCAGAGCTTGATCGCCTGGTGTTCAATGTTCTTATAAATCTCTGACGGATAACCGCCGGCATTGTTGATCAGGATATCAATCCTGCCATATGTTTCGATCACTGTATCGACCATCGCCTGAACTTCAGAGCCGACGGTAAGATCATGGGAAAGAGAAATGGCGCATCCGCCCTTATCCCGGATCATTCTCACTGTCTCATCCAGATTACTCTGGGTTCTCGCAACGGCCGCGACCGTTGCGCCTTCCGCGGCGATGGCCAGTGCGGCCTCCCGGCCGATGCCTTTTCCGGCCCCGGTTATGATTGCGATTTTACCGTTTAATTTCATAGGATATTCCTCCTTATCTTATACCATTTCACTGCCATACTGGTTGAAAAATTCTATGGATGCAGGATGGATGCAGCTTGTCCCGATGTCGTGCAGCAGGATCAGGTTCAGTCTGTTATTAAGGTTCTTCTTATCCACGCGGACGGCATCCGTCAGATCATGCAGAGGGAGTCCGCATTCGAAAGGCAGTCCGTAAGTCTTAAGAAGGTTAAGAATGCGTCCGGAGGTATTGACAGCCGTCAACGCCTGCTTCTCTGCGAGACGCGTGATCTGGTACATGCCGATCGCGACAGCTTCCCCGTGGCTCTCTCTTTCATAATGATAATATTGTTCTATGGTATGGCCGAGGGTATGGCCGAAGTTCAGGAGCATCCGTTCGCCAGTGTCAAACTGGTCATGCTCCACGACCTCACGCTTGATATCTACACAACGGCAGATGATGGCGGGGAGTTCATCCTTAAGTTCATCGAATGAGCCGTGGGATTCCAGGGTATGGAACAGCCCGGCATCCTTAATACAGCCGTACTTGATGACCTCTCCCATGCCGTCATTGATAAACCGCCGGTCCAGTGTGTGTAACACCAGCGGATCTATCAGCACCAGCTTCGGCTGGAAAAATGCGCCCACCAGATTCTTGCCCTGAGGAAGATCCACCGCAACCTTGCCGCCGACGGAGGAATCCACCTGTGCCAGAAGGGAGGTCGGTATCTGGATCAGCTTCACGCCTCTTAAGTAACTCGCGGCGGCAAAACCGGCCAGATCGCCGATCACGCCGCCTCCCAGCGCGATGATCAGGTCGCTCCGGGAAATCTTTGCCTCAAGCAGGGCGGCATAGACATACGGAAGCGTCTGAAAACTCTTCGTCTCCTCACCGTGGGGGAGCACAAGATGATGGCATTCAAACTGTTCGGATAACTGGCCGGTAAGCTGGTGTCCGTACTTTGGATAAACATTGTCATCCGAGATGATCATGATCCGCTTTCCGGAAAATACTTCCTGGATATACGCTCCTGCGCGGGACAATATGCCGTTTTCAATATAAATGGGATAGCTGTCTTTTCCCAGATCTACATATAATTTCATAAGTCTCTCCAATGTGTTGATATTATGTTCGGATGCATTCTTAGATATTTTTCCCAAGTACCTTTGCAATCTGAGCGATCTCCTGGATCAGTGTATTGTACTTATCCGGTTTCAGCGACTGTGCGCCGTCACACAAGGCACATTCCGGGTTATTGTGTACTTCGATCATAAGACCGTCTGCGCCGGCGGCGATAGAAGCCTTCGCCATCGGCCCTGCCAGCCACCATTTGCCCCCCGCATGGCTTGGATCCACGATGATCGGCAGATGGGTGAGCTTGCGTACAACCGGGATGCTCTGGAGATCCAGAGTGTTTCTTGTATAGGATTCAAAGGTACGGACTCCGCGCTCGCAGAGGATGACATTCTCATTGCCGGAAGCCATGATGTACTCTGCGGACATGATCCATTCCTCATAAGTCGCGTTCAGTCCCCTCTTGAGAAGGATCGGACGGTCTAACTGTCCTAACTGCTTTAAGAGGTCGAAATTCTGCATGTTGCGTGCGCCGATCTGGATCAGGTCCACCTTCTCGTTGAAGACGTCCAGATAATCCGGAGACATTAATTCTGTTACGATAGGAAGGCCGGTCTCTTTCCTGACGGCGCACAGGATATCAAGTCCCTCTAAGCCCAGCCCCTGGAAAGAATAAGGGCTGGTTCTGGGCTTGAATGCACCGCCTCTTAAAAAGTTGGCGCCGCTTGCTTTGACCGCCCGGGCAATCTCAAGAACCTGTTCGAAGGATTCTACCGAGCAGGGACCTGCGATCATTGCAAGGTTAGTACCGCCGACCTTGACGCCGGACACGTCGATGATGGAATCTTCCGGGTGGAATGCACGGTTCACCAGCTTATAGGGCTCCTGGACGTGCATGACTTTCTCAACGGCCTGGTCTACTTCGAAAAGCTTGGAATCAATCCGTGTGGTGTCTCCGATACAGCCGATGATGGTCATGTCAGAGCCTTCTACGATATGTGTATCCAGTCCCCGTCTTTTGATCATCTGTTCTACACGGGACAGGTCTTCATGGGTGGAACGTGGTTTTAATACGATAATCATAATCAGCAATCCTCCAGATATAGAATACAGCCTCACAGTATTCATACTGTGAAATTTTAGCTGTTTAAAGTGCGAAACTAAATTTTATACTACAACAAGAGGGGGATCTTGTCAATCATTTTTTTGATTTTTCGGTTACTTGACATATATCGGAAAAAACGCCACAATGATAATATGTTATCGTAACAGAAAAAGGATGAATGATCGTACAGGAGGGGAGAAGGGATGGTCAGAGCATGGTTGGCTGATATCACACCATTATTAATAGAAGAAACCTATCAGAAGTATTACGAGCGGCTGCCCGGATGGCGCAGAGAGAAGGCGGACAGGATGCGGATGAAGAACGGCAGGGCACAGAGCGCGGGAGTATGGAGCCTCTGGAGCCGGGTGAAGGAGATGTACGGTCTGCCCGGGGACGCAGTGTACAATCTGTCGCATTCCGGGAGCTGTGTTCTCTGTGCGTTCAGCGACAGGCCTGGCGTGAAGGTAGGATGCGATCTTGAGAAGGCCGGGGCATTCCGGGAGGCGGTGGCGCGAAGGTTCTTCTGCCCGCGGGAGTATGAGCATATTATGAGGGAGAAAGAGGAGGACAGGGCGCAGCTGTTCTACCGGTACTGGGTGCTGAAAGAGAGCTTCATGAAGGCGACGCGTCAGGGGATGGCGCTGGCGCTTGATTCCTTCGAGATCGGATGGGAGGAACAGGGGCCTGTGCTGGTGAGGAAGCCCGCGGAGTATATGGAGGATTACATTTACCAGGAATACGCCGGAGGGGAGAGTAATATGAAGATTGCGGTCTGCACGACGGATCAGGAGATAGACAGAGAACTGCATATATTGGCGCTGTAAAACGGTCAAGATCAAAATGTTTAATTGAATCCCCAATGGATGTATGATAGTATAAAAGAAAAAGAAATATCCTGAAAAAAATATGGAAGGGAAAGGATATTAAAAGGCATATGAGCAACAATAAGAGTGAGATTACATATCATAATAAGGATGTTCTGTCTAAGATCTTAGCAGAGAATTTTAAAGATAAATCTTTGAAGGTTTATGGGATTGATGTGCCTAAGATCAAACAGATTCTGCCAACGAATCTTCCGCAGATCCAGGTCAATGAAATGAGGATTGACAATCTGTTCCTCTTGGAAGATGATTCGATTGCAATTATAGATTATGAAAGTGATGTTAAATGGGAGAATCATTTAAAATACCTTAATTATATTGTGCGTATTTTAGAAAGATATAAAAAGGAAGAGAGGCCGAAGCAGATCCGTATGATTGTCATATATACGGCGGATGTGGAGAAAGCGCCTGAAGAATTTTCGGCAGGCTGTCTTACTTTAAAGATGGAGCAGGCATTTCTCCGCAAAATAGATTCTGAAGCTGTCCAGGAAGAGATCAGGGAGAAATTAGCGCAGGGGCTTCCGCTGTCAGATGATGAACTGATGAAATTAATTATTTTACCTTTGACATATAAGGGAAAAGAGAAGAAAAAGCAGGCGGTAAAAGAAGCAGTTGAGTTGGCAAAGAGGATTGTGGATAAAGAGGAAAAGACATTTGTATTATCCGGGATTTTGGTGTTTGCTGATAAGATTATTGACGCTGAAACAGCAAAATATATTAAGGAGGTTGTACGTATGACGCAGGTTGCAGAATTATTATTGGAAGAGGGAAGGCAAGAAGGAAGACAGGAAGGAAGACAGGAAGGAAGACGGGAAGGAAGACAGGAAGGATTGATCTTATCTGGGAAGATTTTCCAGTTGGTAAGAAGCCGTCCTGATTTTACAAATGAACAGATTGCAGAGGAACTTGGATGCAATATGAAAGAAGTGGAAAGTACAAGAAAAATGTTCGATATATAGTTTCTGGGTTATGGAAACGCTGTCAGAGAGAATCTGACGGCGTTTTTTGCGCTGATATATGGACAAATTGAAAAGATAGAAACAACGAACCCCCGCAAACCGTAAGGCCCGCGGGGTTCGCCGCCGTTAAAAATCTAAAGGAATGAGAGTAAAGCTCCGCACCATCTACCTATCCCCATTGATGCGTTGCCTGGTTGAGGGAAGATAGTGGTCAATGACCAGCTATCTGGATACAAGTATAAAAGATAATTGAAACATTAAATCGAAGATGGAGATATTGATTTATGTTTCAAATGCGCAGTGAGAATGTCGAAGAACTCACCGGAAGCAGGCTTGTTACATAGCGGCCTTAATGCTATATCCTGCAACAGCTTTTGGTCTTCTCGTTCCCAACACACCTTGATAACAGTACGGATATCCCTCTCAACACTACAGCTCGTTGTGTAATAATGCTCTGCGATCTGTGGGTATAACAATTTGCTGACAGAGAGTAGGTAATCTTCATTTTCCAGACATAACTGAAGCCCGTAACTCAGATAACGGTATCCACGGTAGGTGGCACCAATGCCAAGTGACCGAATTAAAAGTTCAATATCCGTTTTCAACATGGTAAATCCTCGATTGCCTTACAGTTTTGAGAAACAAAAAGCATGCTACACAGCCATTATAGCGAAAATATTGAGGGGCGAATAAAATGTGACAAATAC
>CAJTRO010000037.1:22984-33320 GCA_910579015.1 uncultured Dorea sp.
CAGTAATTTTTCGGCACAAAGTGACATTTTTCGACATTTTCCGACATTTAGTAGAAAGAACAAATTTTCATAATATCTTAAGAAATTAAGTAAATAGCTCTTAAAAAATAATTGATAATCTTGTATAGTATAAGGGAGGTGATGAATATGTCAAAAATATTAGTATGTGACGATGACAGAGAGATAGTAGAAGCGATAGACATTTACCTGACTCAGGAGGGATATCAGGTATTGAAGGCGTATGACGGAGAGGAGGCACTGAAAGTCCTGAAGACACAGAAGGTAGATCTTCTGGTGATCGATGTGATGATGCCGAAGCTGGACGGGATCAGAGCCACCCTTAAGATACGGGAAGAGAATAATATGCCGATCATTATCCTGTCCGCCAAGTCAGAGGATGCGGACAAGATACTGGGGCTTAACGTGGGGGCGGATGATTATGTGACGAAGCCCTTCAATCCGCTGGAACTTGTGGCAAGGGTTAAGTCCCAGCTGCGCAGGTACACCCAGCTTGGCAGTACGGCAGATCATACCAGCCAGGCGGTATATGAGGCGGGCGGCCTTGCGATCAATGACGATCTCAAGGAGGTGACGGTCGACGGAGAGCCGGTCAGGCTTACGCCGATCGAATATAATATTTTGTTATTATTAATGAAGAATCAGGGAAAGGTTTTTTCCATAGACCAGATCTATGAGAATATCTGGAACGAAGATGCAATCGGTGTGGACAATACGGTGGCTGTCCATATCAGGCATATCCGTGAGAAGATAGAGATCAATCCAAAGGAGCCGCGGTATCTCAAGGTGGTGTGGGGAGTTGGTTATAAGGTGGAAAAACTATAGAAAGGGGTATATATGAAGCGTCAATGGTATAAGGCAATGCTTACGAAGGGGATCCTGATTGTTCTGGAGCATGTGCTGTTGGCCGCTGTGGTCGTAAGCTGCCTGTGGCTGTCGGCTTATCCGGTGTTGTGGGATGAGGTGATTGCAGGAAGCATGGCCAGGGAGTATGAAGAGACAGCCCGTTTCCGCGGGGACATGATGAATATAAGCATGGAAGTGTTACAGGGGATCAGGCGGAGTAAGACGTTTGAAACAGACGGCACCTATGATCCGGATAAGATCATAGATATCCAGAGATATCAGGAGGGAATGGAGGATTTTGAAGGGGACTTTAACGGACTGGCATACAGACTGGGAGATCTCTGTGAATGGGGAGAGAACTGGATCAAAGAGGGATATGATCCTTATCTGAAAGCAAAAGAGATCCAGGATAACATCATCGTATGCAAAAAATCTGACGACACTTACCATTATTATTACTACAGTGAATTTAAGAAGATGATCGACGGCGGGGAACTGCGGTTTGTGATCGTGACAGATGATTCAGGAGTATCCGAAGATGATATCCTGGCGGAGCTGCGGGACGGAAGCTTCGAGAATGTGGCCGATACGCCGTTCAAGGGCCTCCAGGATATAGAGGGGAAGGTCGTCTATATTGACTGCTGGAGTTATGACGGCAGCTGGATAGAAGAGAAGTATCCTCCGATCGGCGCAGGGAGTATCATGCAGGTGGCCAACGACAATCCCGTATGGAACGGACGTCTGAATGATATATATGATATGTTGACGAATACTCTCTATGCGCTGGGGAATGAGATTCTTCTTTATAAGCATGTGGACGGAAGCTATCAGGAAGGAGAGACGAATTTTGCATACCTGTATGCTGATATGCAGACGGGGCAGGTGTATACAAACCGGAGAGAATTTGAGGATTATTCGAAGCTTGAGGAGAACCTGGAACAGTTCAGAAAGATGGGGAAATATGCGATTGTAAGACCTGAGCTTAAGGGCTTTGAGTCCAACATTAAGGATATTTCTGCAAAGGAATGGAGGGACGAGGTAAGATACGGCAATGGAGAGATCGGGAAGTTTGTATATGTAGTCGGCCTGGATACAGAGTACCCGGTCAAGGACGTGTTCTATACGGAAGCACATACGTATGAGAAATATATGCCGGCCGCATACGGGATGTGTGCCCTGGGGATTCTGTCGGCTGTCCTGTTTGTCGTGATCCTGATCTGGCTGACGGTTGTGGCGGGACGGAGCAATCTGGATGAGCAGTTACATCTTAACTGGTTTGATGGATGGAAGACGGAGCCGGCGGCGTTCATCGTGATTGTCTTGTGGGCGGTCCCTATGGTTGTACTGGCGATAGGGAACAATGATATCCGGATGGTGGAAGCGGATTTGTCTTATTATGAGGCCAGCCTGATATATAGAAACTTGCTGAGAGCAGTAGTGATCAACGGATCCGCGGCAGTATATACCTGCGCGATGTTCCTCGCCGGATATCTGAGTCTGGTGAGGCGGATAAAGGCGGGTACGCTGTGGAAGAACAGTATCCTGAGAAGCATGATAAGCTTCATGAGAATGGTTTCGGGCAGTCTGCACGCAGTCTGGAGGGCGGTCCTGGTGTTCGGCGTCTTCGTGGCCGTCCACTGGTTTGCGGTATTGCGAAGCGGCAGCAGTGCGGCGATGCTGTTGATGTTTGCAGGAGAGGCTGTCATATTCGTGTATCTGATCAGACTGGCGGTCGGAAGACAGCGGATTGATACCGGAGTTGAGAAGATTGCAGGAGGCGAGGTGGATTATAAGATACCGCTCTACGGAATGGGCGAGGAACAGAGGAGTATCGCGGAGAAGATCAATTCGATCGGACAGGGACTTGACGCGGCGCTGGCAGAGAGTGTGAAGAGCGAGCGGCTTAAGACGGATCTGATCACGAATGTATCCCATGACATCAAGACGCCGCTGACTTCTATTATTAATTATGTAAGTCTCTTGAAGCAGGAGGATTTTGAAGATCCGAAGATTCGAAGATATATCGAGGTGTTAGAGGAGAAGTCGCAGCGCCTCAAGACGCTGACGGAGGATGTGGTGGAGGCATCCAAAGTAAGCTCGGGAAATATCACCCTCGAATATATGGATATTAATTTTGTGGAGATGATACAGCAGACCAGCGGAGAGTTCGAAGAGAAGTTCAAGGCACAGGAGCTGACAGAGGTTATGATGCTTCCGGAAGAGGATGTGATCATCCATGTGGACGGCAGGCAGTTGTGGAGGATTCTTGCGAACATCTATAACAATGCGGCGAAATATGCGATGAAGAGAACAAGAGTCTATGCAGATCTCTATACGGCGGAGCATTCAGCGGTATTCAGCCTGAAGAATATCTCGGACCAGCCGCTTAATATCCCGGCAGAGGAGCTGACGGAACGGTTTATCAGAGGGGATATATCCAGAGGAACAGAGGGAAGCGGACTTGGACTTTCTATCGCAAAGACACTTACAGAGATGCAGGGCGGGCGGTTTGAGCTGTATCTGGACGGCGATCTGTTCCGGGTTACGATCACATTTCCGCAGAAATCGTTATAGCAGATTTTTTATATTTTAGGGCAATCTTTAAAATGGCTTGCACTCGTGCCGAAAAAACATTACAATAATGGTATTATGAATGAATTAAGAGAATTATTACAGGATAATCTAAATATAGAATTTATTTCGGCAGTTCTTAGCAATCCAAGGGATAAGGACAAGGTAACAAAGGTACGGGTGCGGCCTTTACTTAAGAAGGAACAGCTTGTGTTCCAGATAGAGACATTCTGCAATAACCAGGCATTTCACAGGAATGCGCCTTCCGGGGAGGCGTGTGAGATTTTGCTTGGTTATTTGGAGAATATGCGCCAGATGCAGCTTACGACGACCAGATATCTGTATACGGTGCTGGTGAGCAAAAAAGGAAAGGTTACGGTGAAGAAGAAGGCTCGCCAGACGGATTGCAGGGAGGTTGACAGAAGTCATGACCGTAAGAAGAATTATATTCTAAAGGAGGGAATCCCGGTTCCGTTTCTTCAGGATCTCGGCGTTATGACGGAGGAAGGGAAGGTTGTGCGTTCCCGGTCTGACAAATTCCGCCAGATTAACCGTTTTCTGGAATTCATAGAAGATATCCTGCCGGAGCTTGACAGGGACAGAGAGCTTACGATCCTGGATTTTGGATGTGGAAAGTCTTATCTGACTTTTGCTGTGTATTATTATCTTCATGAGCTTAAGCAGTATGATATCAGGGTGATCGGCCTGGACCTAAAGAAGGAGGTCATCCGTAACTGTAATGAATTAAGCAGAAAGTATGGCTATGAGAAGCTGACGTTTCTGGAGGGCAATATTGCTGATTATGAGGGATGTACCCGGGTGGATATGGTGGTCACGCTCCATGCCTGTGATACGGCGACAGACTATGCGCTTTCCAAGGCTGTGGGATGGGGGGCGAAGGTGATCCTGTCGGTGCCCTGCTGTCAGCATGAGCTGAATGGCCAGATTGACTGTGAGGTGCTTGGGCCTGTTCTGGGATACGGGCTGATCAGAGAGCGCATGGCGGCGCTTATCACGGATGCCTTAAGAGCGCAGTATCTGGAGCAGGAGGGGTATGACACCCAGATCCTTGAATTTATAGACATGGAGCATACGCCGAAGAATATTCTGATCCGGGCGGTCAGAAGCGGTAAGAGAAGAGAGAATCAGGAAGCGCTTCGGCGCTGCGAGGAGTATCTGCATGTATCGCCGACGCTTGGGAGGCTGCTTGAGGAGAAAGGATGGGACGGCGGTCTTGCCGTCAGAGGAGAGAATCTGCCGGGAAAGTTACTCGAGCGGGAAGGGAACGATAGATGAGCTGGAAGAGAAGATTAAAAGATACGGCAATTTTGGTTCTGGTATTTATCGCTGCAATGATCGGATTCAGCTATTACACGAATAAGGGCAATGATAATATGACTGCGGATATGGGTTCGGCTACATATCCGCAGATATCATTTTCTTATAACGGGTATTCTGTCAATATACTTAGCGGATATGCCAGAGTGATGGATATATCGACCATGAGAGACACGATCACACCTGTAAGCGGCGGCCGGGTGGAGGGGATGATCTATGCCTATGACAATAAGATCAGCAAAGCGGTCTATTCAGTCTATACGCCGGACGGCAGGGAGAAGCTTAAGGAAGGGAAGCTTGACTGGACGGGAGAGAATTTTACGGTGGATCTGAACGGTGTGAGCATCACCGGAGTGGAGCAGATCTTAGAGATTGTGCTGGATACCGGAAACGACAGGTCCGTGTACTTCTACACCAGGATTACGGATGCTGTGAATGCGGAGCTTGCACAGTGTCTGGATTATATCCGGGATTTCCATGTGAATGCCATGGGCAAAGCGGAGGGCGCGGGAATTGGAACGGTGCTTGAGCCGGGCCCCGAGTCGGATAATACGACATTGCAGCACGTGACGATCCATTCGGATTATGACCATGTATCCTGGGGAGAGCTTGAGCCGATGGTTGAGAAGGGGGAACGGTGGAGCATCAAGGAGATCAATGACGGCTCTGTGTCTGTGCTCCTGGATTATCGTGTGAGGTGCAGGGGAGAAGAGAATGATACGGATGAATACCAGGTCAGGGAGTTCTTCCGGGTAACCCATGCGGCGGAGGCTCAGAAAACGTATCTTCTTGATTATGACCGGACTATGGAGCAGGTGTTTGATGTCACGAAGCATGTTCTTGGCGGGGCGGGCGTGGTGCTTGGTATCGCTCCGGAGGATGTCCCTTATCTGGTCAATGATGAAGGAAACGCGGTGTCTTTCGTCGTGGCAAACGAGCTGTGGAATTATAATAAGAAGACGGATGAGATGGCGCTGGTCTTTAGTTTTGCGGATGTGGAGAACACCGATGTGCGGAACATGGTGCCGCATCATAAGATAAAGCTTCTGGCAGTAGACAAAGAGGACGGTGTTACCTTTGCCGTATGCGGTTATATGAGCAGGGGGGCACATGAAGGAGAGGTCGGAGCGGCGGTCTATTACTATGATGTAAAGAAGAATTCCGTAGAGGAGAAGGTGTTTATTTCCAGTAACAGATCCTATGGAAATGCGATTCATGAACTGAGCAGCATGATCTACCACAGTACGGGGCGGAACAAGCTGTATGTGATGCCGGGCGGTATGCTGTATGAATACGATACCAAGAGCAACAAAAGCAAGGAGCTTGCGAAGAAGCTTAAGAAGGGGCAGTATGTGATTTCCGGAGACGGACGCCTGGCGGCATGGCAGGACGGGGATGATCTGGATTCGGCGTCGAGGATCGTGGTGATGGATTTTGAGACCGGGGAGGAGCGGACGGTGGAATGCGGGGAAGATGAATGCATCCGGCCGCTCGGATTTATAAAGGATGATTTTGTCTATGGAGTTGCCAAGAAGGCTGATACAGGAAGAACGGTATCAGGAGAAGCGGCGGTGCCGATGTATAAGGTTGAGATCCAGAACAAAAAAAGCAAGATTGTGAAGACCTACCAGGCAGAAGGCGTCTACGTTCTGAGCGTTCTGTTTGACGAGACGATGGTCACGCTTAACCGGGTGGTAAAAGAAGGCGAGACTTACAGCAGTGTGGCGCCGGATTATATCACGAACAACGGCGGGAAGGAAGAATGCAATATATCCGTGGAGTCATATGTGACAGATTTGAAGGAAACACAGGTGAGGCTTGCTTATAATGACGGGATCTCGGATAGACAGCCCAAGGTGCTGAAACCGAAACAGATATTGTTCGAAGATCCGGAGACGCTTAATTTTGACGAACTTGACCGGGGAGAACAATATTATGTGTATGGATACGGAGAACTTGCAGGGATCTTCGAACATGCCGGGGAAGCTATAAGGAAGGCGGAAGAATACGGCGGAAATGTTGTGGATGCAAGGCAGTCATATATCTGGGAGAAGGGCAACAGAAGCCGGCAGCATCTGATAACAGGCAAGGATGATCTGATCCAGAATATGGTGGACAGGCTGCGGCAGGGCGAGGCTCCGACGGATATTGTGAAGGATCTGAACAACGAGAGGTGTCTGAATCTGACCGGATGTTCGGTGGATGAGCTTAAGTATCTTCTTGACAGGGATATTCCTGTGATCGGAATGCTGAATGCCCAGAATGCGGTTATACTGGTGGGCTATACAGAGAAAAGCGCTATATATATCAATGTGGACAGCGCAGAGCGAAAGACGGTGCCGGTTGGAGAACTGGAACAGATGACGTCCGGAAGCGGGTATACGTATATTGGATAGTTTGTGATAAAAAAGGGCATCGGAAAGTGTGGACTTCCAGATGCCCTTTCATTGTACCTGCTAAAGGGTATCCCGGCAGAGATCTAGGATCTTCTGGCAGGGACAAAGATGATATTCTTATATTTGTTGAGTGCGCAGTAAAGTATCATTCCGAGTATCCCGCAGGAAAGAACTTCGCCGATGCCTACGGTAAACATCATGAACGGGATCGGAAGGGCGGCGCCATAGCCAAACCGCAGTACGAACGGAACAATCACTGTGTTCGCAAGGGCCGGCGGAAGAGGCGCAAGCAATGGGTTATAAGTGCGCAGCTGATAAGTACAGAAGGCCCCGATCAGGGTGGCGATACTCCCGAATATTATGTCTGGAAGGATGGCCCCGCCTAAGATATTGCCGATCAGACAGCCGATGAACAGGCCGGGAACGGCGGCGGGGGTGAATGCCGGAAGGATGGTAAGCGCTTCTGCGATCCTTACCTGGATCTCTCCGAAAGAAAACGGTGCAAATACATATGTGAGCACCACGTAGATGGCAGCGATCATGGCTGCCTGGCTTAGATAAGCTGTGTTTGTTTTTTTCATGTTCTTCTCCTTTAGTTTGTTTTACGAGACCTTCTTTTCTACACAGGATCAACAGCGTTATTTTTCGCAAAAGCAACAGCTCTATCAATACAAGTTCCACATTTGCCACAAGGCTTATCTTGTCCTTCATAGCAAGACCAGGTAAGCTGATAAGGAACTTTTAATTCCAGACCAATTTTTACAATATCCGCTTTGGTTTTATTTACAAAAGGCGCCTCAATGTGTAATTGTTTTCCTGAGCCCTCCCAAATAGCATCGTTCATAGCTTTATTGAACATAGGAGAACAATCAGGGTAAGCACTTCCGGCAGCATCATCAGTATGTGCTCCATAATAAATAATACTGCAATCTTTACTTAATGCAATACTGGCAGCAGCAGATAAAAACAAACCATTACGGAATGGCACATATGTACTTACAGGAGTTTTGCCCTCTGTTTTTTTAATCTGTTCCGAATAACTTTCTTCTGGAATTTCTTCTGTTGATTGTTGTAATAAAGAGCAATTGCTATATTCAAATATTTTTGCTAAATCCAAAAATAACTGTTCAACACCGTAATATTTTGCAACTTCATTAGCAGCGATCAATTCTTTATTATGCTTTTGCCCATAAGAAATAGAAAGTGAAATTACATTTTCTTTTCCATATTTATTAACAGCCATTCCTAGTACTGTTGTAGAATCAATACCACCGCTTGATAATACTAATACTTTCATTAAGCTCCTCCTTACCTTAAATATAATTGTAATGCCGCATCTTCCAAGAATTTTCCACGTCTTTCAACAGTAACTGTTTTAGTATTTGTTTTTTGTATTCCTCTTGTAGTTACACAACTATGATAACCTTCTAAAATTACAGCAATATCTTCAGTTCCTGTGATTTCTGAAATTATATCGGCAATATCACAGCCTATACGCTCTTGTAACTGTAACCGACGCCCAACCATATCGCAAATACGCGCAATTTTTGACAACCCTATGACTTTTCCTTTTGGAATATATGCAACAGCTGCCTTCATATCATACATCAATGCTAAATGATGCTCACAATATGAAAAAAGGTCAATGTCTTTCATAACTACTACATTATTACCGGAAACACGTTCTTCATCAAATACTTTACCGAACATTTCCGCAATGTCATGATTAGTATATTGCATTCCTGCAAATATTTCCGTATACATTTTAGCTACACGCTTAGGTGTATCAATTAAACCTTCACGTTCTGTGTCATCCCCTAAAGCGGCTAATATACCGCGTATATGTTCTTCAATAGCTTTTTCATCGATCATATTATTATACCCCTCTCAAATTAGGATCCCAAATAACTTTATGCATTTGTATCTGTAATTTTATATCATTCAAATTATTTTCAATCATATAACTTACCATATCAGCCGGTTCGATTTTACCAAATACAGGACTAATATATACGGCGCATACGTTTGTTAAATTATATTTTTCGATAATATATTCGGCTTTCTCCAAATCATCAATACTGCTGCAAACAAATTTAACTGTATCTGTATTTTTTAAAAGGCAGAAATTTTCTAAACACATATCATTTTCAGAACCGCTTTCAGGTAATTTGTAATCCATAGTAAAACTTGGTCTATAATCATTACAAAAAGGCTCTATTGATATACTTCCATTAGTTTCTATTTCAACTCTTATTTCCGGATGTTCTGCTAATGCTTTTAAAAGACTGCCCATTTCCGGCTGTAATAAAGGCTCTCCGCCTGTTAACGTTACATTTTTTACATTAGTAGAAATAATGTAAGATACGATTTCTTCAATGGTGAGTTCCTCAAATTCACAGCCTTTTTCATTTGCCCATTTTGTATCACAATAACAACAATGCAAATTACAGCTTTTAAATCTTATAAATACAGCTAATTCCCCTGCACGTCTGCTTTCTCCGTTTATGCTTACAAATTTTTCTACTACGTTCATAGATCATTACTCCTCATAAATGGCACAATTATTAGGTGTTTCATATACCTCAACATGACATACAGTATATTTTTCTTTTTTCAGTTCTTCATAGATAAAGCGAGCAAAATTTTCAGCTGTTGGTCTAAATGGTACAGCAATCAAATGGAAATTTTCAGCTTGTAATGCTGTTACTGTTTCAGGTTTTAATGAATTTTCTTCATAAATAAATGTATGGTCAAAATAATCACAAATATTTTTTAATGCCTTTTTTAAATCACTAAAATCGATTATCATACCTTTTGTTTGCTGTTCAGTAGAAAGCTTTTCTGAACTAATAGAAACAACTACCCGCCAGCGATGTCCATGTATATTACTGCACTTTCCTTTATAGTCTTTAAGAAAATGTGCCGCATCAAAACTTTGTTCTGCCTGTAACACATACATAATTTATAGTCCCTTTCTTTAAAAATAAGCAAATAAAAAAAACTCACTCTAAACGTACCGAGTGTGCTTTTATTTTTATATAGTATAATAAAATAAACTATAAAAATATAAAAAGCCCTAGTTTTGTTTTACGACAGGATGGTACAAATGAACTGTCGGCAAATAATGCTTATCTATTATAAGCACAATTAAAATATTATGTCAATAT
>CAJTRO010000038.1:0-629 GCA_910579015.1 uncultured Dorea sp.
TTGTTTTCCTTCTTCTTCCAGCCTTTTCTTCACTTCTATTTTCTTCTCCTTTATCTGAGCTTTTTGAACCAGATATTTTATATACATTTCGTTATCTTCTCCAATTTTACCCATGCATTCTTTTATCCATTTTTGTATGATTGCTCTTTCTGTATTTGACTCATAATACATTTCCCGTACTAAATTTATATCACTATCTTCAAATTTTTCCACATCCTTATTCTTTAGGTAATCTGTATTTCCCTTAAAAAAGTCATTTTCCCTTCTTTCCAATTCTGAATTAATCTCATTCCATTCAGTCGTATGAAGCACTAACGGCAATTCTTTCACTTCCATTAAAAGTTTTCTAACTTCTTTTTTTCCATATACAACCCTATTATGAAAATACAAAAATTCTTCTAATATACATTGTATAATAAGCACCTGCTCAAGACTCAAATAAAACTGCCCATTCCGGAATTTAATTTGCTCTGATTTGTCATCCTTTACCGACAGAGCCATCACCCGCCTCACCTTAGACTCTATACCATATACAAGCGCTGTACCAGACGAGCCTTTATAGCAATTTTTCAATTCAGCATATGCCCCTTCTTTATCTGATTCAAAAAAATGAGTAGCATTAAAAATCA
>CAJTRO010000038.1:645-23955 GCA_910579015.1 uncultured Dorea sp.
TCCAGAGCACATTTTAAGTAAAATATCATGTCTCTTTCTTTCTAGAAAAGGTTGAATTTTTTCTTTTGCATAAGTTGTATCCCACAGCTCTTGTTCATCAATTTCCTCTAAAACCGGTTTTCTCTTCTTCCATCTCCAATCTTTTTCCGCAAAGAAGTTATTATAATTAACTGATTTTAACGACTTCACTTCATACTTGTCCACAGCATTTAATTCCTTCATCTGATTCATAATTGTTTTTGTTAATCCTGTCAGAATATTTTCTTGGGAATCAAAACTAAATTGCATTTTTATATCATGTCTTTCCCTTAATTTTCTCTCATAGTAAATCCAGTAACGTTCTTTTTCATTTTCGTATTCCGCCCACAATAAATATTTCAAATGTGCTTCTAATTCACTGCCTTCATTCATATAATTCTCTACATTCATAAAACTCTCTTCTGCCAGATTCTTTCCTATTCTCATGAACCGTATGCCGTCTTCTATATAGGCAGCATTTACAAACCATCTCCCATAAACAACCCATGGATCTAATGACAGCTTATTAAGTAGATTCAACATCACTTCCGGCATCTGAATATATAAATCTGCCAAATAATCTTGGATTCCATCCTCAGATTCATTAACAGCCTGAACTGCTCTTGATAATGCATACGCTGTCTTATAGGTATTTTCTTTATCTGAATAACTATATTTTTTTCCCAATATAGCATATATCTCCGCCCTCCCAAGGCATCGGATAATATGCAAAACAAAAATAAAATCGCACTTTTTCAAAATATTTATCAAAATCCAGCTAACAGAATCTTTGTTCTCTATTGTCTTCTCTATTTTCAAAAATTCAAGCGGAGCCCATTCTACCGGAATCTTACCATCTACCTCTTCGCTCTGAAGATATTCCTGTATAATCCTGTCTTTTAACTCACTATATTTACTCTTGTCTTCATTATCATAAGTTTTCTTAGAAAACAATTTCGCTGCAAAATCTATCAGATAGTAAACGGCAAATCGCTCCACACTCTTCATAGATTCTTTATTTTCTGTCTCTATCTCCTCCGTTTCTCTATATAACAACTGATAGGCATTTGCAAAATCAACCTTTATCCTCCCCTGCCCCAGTACAATGACGTATCTAAGTAAATCTGATTTGTATTTTGCGTATAACGGTTTGGAATCTATCATCGTCTCTATCAAACGCCAGTGGAGAAGCTCTTTTTCCGCTTCTGTCATATTCTCTTCTTTCTTCTGTAAATCATATATTTCCTGCAATACGTTATAAACATTATTCAACCCCCGGGAAGTGTCGTCAAACATATGGAAAGCAAGTCTCATATTTTCCGTTTTATCATCTTCTTTGTATACAAAATACATTCCTCCCAGTTTCTCTTTTGTTACTTCCATCAATAATTCTACAATGCTTTTCTGTTCATCGCCCTCATTTCCACTAATTTTATAATTCCCTCTCTCATCTAAATCCCAATACCGAATCGCTCTGCGGTATGCAGGAGGTATAATCTTCTTCAGATATTCATAAGCAAGCTGCTTTTTTCTTTCCAACAAACTGCTTTCTGAATTATTATTGACAGAATAATAATTCTCTCGAAATGTATCTTCTCTCAGCGCATCCTCCTGCCGCAAAAATTCCAACGTCAGTTCCTCTTCAAATGTTTGAATATCTCCTGAGATAAACGTAACAATTCTCGGATTTGACAGATAAACAAGAAGCGTCCTCACAATGTCCATACATTTGTTTGTACTCAAGTCAACATCATCAATAAATAAAAACATCATGGAACTCTCATTCTTCTTATCCTGAAGTAGTTTCGTCACAAACTGATTAAACATGGTAATAAACTCGGAATCTGAACTAAAAACTTTTTTTGTCTTGTCCACATAATTCTGCTCTGTAGTAAACTGCTGAATCAGAATGTCCCGATAGTCTTTCTTGATATAGCAGTACTGCTTCACAAGCTCGTTATACAGCACTTCCAATGAATCTTTTTCGGAGTAAATACAGTCTCCTAAATATTTTTTCTTTTTTTCTTCTTTCATTTTCTCTTCCACTATGGATTTCAGGCGTCCTAAAATTGTATCCATTAGCATAGTCCCGGAAGACATATTCTCTGGAACAATAATTGGCAATATAATATCCCCGGATTTTCTATCATCTTCAGCATTTTCGTTTTTCAATTTATAATAAAATGTTTTCAAAATCGAAGTTTTACCTGCGCCTCTGCGTCCTATAATCCCGATATTGTTTGTTTTCTGCTCTGTTTCAAACTGTTTATCACCCTGTTTTTGGCTCCCGCATGGCAGGCTCTCTCGAAACACCTCAATCTGATCATCAATAGATTCCGCATTTGGAAGAATGGCATTCATTTCTTCTTTGGATAAAATTCTTGCTCCTAATTTTGTCTTCTGTTTTCCCATTATATACGTTTCCTTTCAACTGTGTATAACGACCTTACATAATAATATTTTATCACATTTTATAGAAACCAGTTAGAATAAATTGCCATTTAAAGTGGGAAATACGAGTCTTTTGCGGAATTAGCAGAACATATGCAGTCAACACTGCGTCAATACAAAGGAAGAATGTGGAGAAACCATTGATTCTGCATACAGACCGGGGAATCCAGTATGTGTGCAGGGAGTATGTAGAAGCAACAGCCGGGATGAAGAGAAGTTATTCGAAAAAGCGTATCCATGGGATAATGCCTGTATTGAATCCTTTCATGCATTGATCAAAAGAGAATGGCTGAATCGATTTAAACTGAACCACTACCGGCTAAAGCCGGTAGGTTCGATTTGCTGCTAAAGCAGCCTGAAGTTGTCCGTGCTCTTCTTTATGTTTTTGTACTTTAATTTTATCCAATCTCGAAGTTATCTGATTTGTTTTTCTCCTGCAAATCCTGGTTTTTGATATAATCTCTGATGATTTCATCCGTCACATTTCCACTACTTGCCACAAAATATCCTTTTCTTGACAAACCCTTAATAAAAACATTCTTGGATTTTCTTGCTGTACTCTTATCTTCCTGGAAGTCCTCATCCAGGACATAATGCAGGCAGTTCTCAATTCGCCAGTGGTCTCTTTTATATCTTGCGAATTCTTCCGCCGTCAGATTATGATTCGATACCAGACCAACTTTTTGTATTTGATCTGTAAGCTCATCCCCCTCTGTTGGTTTTGGGCACTTCCTGCTTCCTTGCTTTAAGAAGGTTTCCTTATCCGGAGTCACATCGTTCCCTTCTGCATCAATCTCTTTTGGTATCCTCACCTGATAGCTGGAAGCAATGCTGCATATAAACGGCAGTTCCTTCCGTATCTTTCCAATCGCGTCATCGTTTGTGTAACATTTCACTTCTCGATATTCCACACGTTCCCTATTCTTTTCACAACTGCTGTACTCACTATAGTGCCCTTCATTTTTATTTCCAAACTTTTCCTGGTCTGCCTCTTTTTCAAGTTCCCTGAAAATATCCTGGATCTCCTGATAGGTTGCCGGACAGTTCTTTTTTATCTGCTGTACGAAATACCCATTTTTCTCATCTATCATACTCAGTATAGCTTCAGTCGCCCCAATCGCATCTATGGTTACTGTGCTCCCTGTTATATCAAGGAGTTCCAACAGCTTTGGTATCGCCGTCATCTCATTTGTTTTCTCTGGGATTGGAATCTGTGCAATCACCAGATTGGTTGCAGCATCCAGGGCATTTAAAATATATGGGGCTTTCTTATCCTTTATCTTTTCTGCCGCTGCCCTTAGTGCCTTCCCGTCAATCACGATATGGATCCCTTTTGTACTTAAAATATTTCCTATCCAATCCGTAAATACCAGGGACAGCAGTTCTTCATCGATTCTACAGGCAATCCGGGAAAATGTGGAAAGCGAAGGAATCCCATTTTTCAAAGCCAGGTGCTTTTCCAGTTTTTTCCGATTCCTTTTTGCCCATTTTACAATACGCCGCAGGGAGGTTTTTCCTGCCAGAAACCCCAGGACTATGAGCAACAGGATCTCCACATGGCTATGCTTATGTTTCCGGGCACACCGTGGGTCCGGCATTTCCCCCAAATACTCTGCCAATGGTCTGACTAGGAATACCGCTTTAATCAACCTCCAGATTAATATGGAACCGCCTCAGGATTTCCTGCTGCTCATCAGATATTTTGGAGACAATTTTATTCCCATCCATATAAATCAGGTATATTGTTGACAGATGTTTTAAGTCTTTCATATCGGCACCGGATTCTTTTTGCATCCGGCGTATCAGGGAACCTTTCTGTGCGCCATACTGTATATGGGGATCCAGTATCTCCACCGTCCCACGTTCGGCGGCTATATAAGATTCTGCCGACTCCTTTAGGATGATGAAATCCAGAACTTCCTGCCAGGCTTTTCCCAGCGGTTCTTTCCAGCTTTGGGGACATAGGATCTCGACCGCTCTGGAAAAGCCAAACTCTTTTACAGTTGCTTCTGTCAACGTTACTTTCTTCTTATTTGATTTCAGGACACCCTCTGGAGTAATCACTCCGATATAAGTATCTACAGGCTGGGGATATTTCTTGCCAGGAACCCGCCTTGATGTCCGCTTATATAGGTAATACTTCTCTCCTTTTTTCTTGACTGTGGTCCCCCTGGCTCGATACTCCTGTACCCAATCGGGGTATGTTTTCCCTGTTTTTGGCATAATATCCTCCTTTCAAACATCATGTTTTTCCTGTTCTCAAAGTATAGGTGTATTGCACCTATTCTTATATATATTATACCACTATAACAGCAAAAAGTCGAGGAAGAAAAGTTCACTTTTAACTTGTACTTTTTCTTGACATAGTACCAATCCTGAATCCCTTGTTCCTGAAGCCATAACATATACGAGTCAACCAGACCATCCTCTATCTCCCGTACATCATATATATTTTGCAGGCACAAGTACTCTACTCCTCGTTTTATAAATCGTTCTTCACTTGTTCCTTTTCAAACTTTACATAGACAGAATCCTTGAAATGCTATCGACTCTTTTTCATATAGAATGAAAAAAGCCCTGAAACATACTCGCTTCAAGGCTCTCATTTTTATCTGATTTATTATTTTTCTGCGAGCATAACCCTGCATCGTTTTTTATAGCAGGCAATCCCGTATTTCAGAATATTCTCCACTCCATCGTTAAAAAGGTCATCCTCATATCTGGTATGCTCGATCTGTTTTAATGCTTCTTTACAAGCAGCGTCCAAATCTCCGTCATGTGCATATTTTACTTCTATAATAATCCCCATATCTCCGGTATCCGGTTCCGCAAGGATATCCGCATAGCCTTCCCCCATTTCGCAGTTGGAGGAAATGCCCCAACGGGTTTTCACTCCTAAGATTCCAAGTAAGATACCATGATAGAAATTTTCTTTCATCTCTGTTCTTACGGCTGTATCCCGAATACTGATTGTCCTTCTTAAATACTCTGTGAAAATCTTTTCTACATTTTCTGTATCTTCATTCTGCAGGGCATCACAGAAATGGTTCAGTGTATCCCCGTCTTCCCGGACATTCTCCTTAAAGAATTCCATGATCTGCGTCACAAAAATATCCCGAATCTCCATATTAGGGATTGCCAGCTTCATCTGCCTTCCCTCTGCTTTTCCCCGCTGGGTCAGATAACCGGTGGTAAAGAGCAGGCTCCAGATATTGTCTATCGTCTGGTAAATCTCCGAATATGTGAGCTCCTGATGAATTTCTTTCATAATGACTTCACCTGCTACCAGACGCTCAATCTCCCGTTTAGTCGTAGCATTTGCCGATTCCTGAATAAACCGCTTCACCGCATCATTGCTGCTGGTATTGATCCAGTAATTCTCCGGCTGCGCTTCCTTATCATCCAATAACGAATCACAATAATTTAATACATCCCATGGACAATATACATCTACATTGCCAAAGTGGTATCCGTCATACCATTTCTTCGCTATATCATAACTATCTGGATATCCATAATACCCTAAGAGCGTCTTCACTTCCGTATCTGTAAATCCAAAATACTCATCAAACCGTACATCCGTAACAGAACGTACCTTCAAATTATTAAGCCCAGAAAAGATACTCTCCTTTGAAATCCGAAGGCATCCTGTCAACACCGCTAATTTCAGGCTGTTGTTTGTTTTAAGCGCTTCCCCCAGCAGGCTGCGGATCAAAGAGATCATCTGGTCATAGTATCCATTTGCATGGGCTTTTGCTAGCGGAACATCATATTCATCAATCAGCAGAATTACTTTTGTATCATAATGTTTCTCCAACATTCCCGAAAGCAGTTTCAGGCTACTCCCAAACATGCCTTCATTCATAGTATCATTCAAAAGCTTTTGATACTCTGCTTTGTCATGATCATTCAACTTTTCACTGTCTAAAAGAAAATAGAACTTTGCCGCCGCTTCTATAATAACCCGGACTGCCATCTGATATGCTATCTCAAAGTTAAATGCATCAATCCCCTTCAGGGAAATGGAAATAACCGGATATTTCCCCATATGTTCCTCACAGAGTGCCGTTTCTTTTGAAATTTCCAGTCCGTCAAAAATGCCCTTATCTCCATTCAGTGAGAAAAAATGTTCCAACATACTCATATTAAGCGTTTTCCCAAATCTCCGTGGCCGAGTGAATAGATTCACCTCTCCCCAGTTGTTAAGGAGTTCCTTGATGAGTCCTGTTTTATCAATATAGAAAAAATCCTCTAAACGTAATTTCTCAAAATTTTCAATCCCTATCGGAAGTTTCTTCTTTCGCATCTCCATCACTTTCCACGCCCCTTCCATTTTTCTTAAGCCATTCCCTGCCTTAGATGATTAACTACATTATAGCAACTAAGCGGCAGTATTTCCATAGAAACCTTCCCTCTCTTATCTGCTTCTTATTTGCTTCTATTTTCCAACTTTCATTGTTTCCCCGTCTTCAACCTCCACTATAAGCGCCCCATTTTCCTGTGTTGAATATATTTTGCTCCCTGCATCCGTAAGCTTTTCTATCGTTTCCTGATGCGGATGCCCATACCGGTTTTCCCGCCCCGCTGAAATAAACGCATACGCAGGCTTAACCTGTCGCAGAAACTCCTCAGATGATGAATTCTTCGAACCATGATGCGCCACTTTTAGGATTTCCCATGTGCAATCCCGATATTGTTCTTCCAACTGCTTTGTAAGCTGTTCTTCTCCTCCTCCCTCCACATCTCCGGTCAACAGCATATCAAACTCTCCGGACTTAACTGCCAATACCATAGATGCTGCATTCCCCGGTTCGTATCCTTCTTCTGCATCTCGTCCCTCAAATTCCTTATTCTCTGCCTCCGCTCCCGGATTTCCCGGCTGTATGCATGTAACCGCCATATTCCCTTCCTTAATACTCTGCCCCGGTTTTATCACAACTACGCGAATTTCATAATCCTTCGCTTTTTCTGCCAGCCCCTCCAATGCCTCATCCCATACTTCCTGCACCGGCAGCACCAATGTCCCAATCTTTACCCCTGTATCCTGTCTCTCAATTAGCTCCTCCACACCGCTTATATGATCACTATCACCGTGGGATATCAGCACATAGTCAAGCACCCCGACGCCCTGGGATTTTAGAAACGGTTCTATCCTGTACTGCCCTGCTTTTTTCACATCACTGCTGCCTCCGTCCACCAGATAGGTACCGCCCTCCGGGCCTCTCATAAAAATCCCATCTCCCTGTCCTACATCTAAAACCACCGTCGTCAGCTTTCCCTGCTCTCCCCATCGGTGCGTCAGGACAATAATACCTGCCATCCCAAGCGTAAGCGCAAATCTTCTAAGCCTTTTCACATGTTTTTGCATACTTATATCTGACTTGCTGACCGCATATTTTTGCATGCCCACTCCTGATCCGCAGCCTGCCTGCTTTGGGGAAGAATCCACATGCTCCATCAGCCTTAGCTTTTCTCTCAAAAGCAACAGAACGATTACCAATATCCCATAATATACCGCAATCTGCCACATCTTAGGCTTTCCCGCCACAAACCGCGCTCCCGGAAGAGTTAGCGCCAGATTACAGCTTATCTTATATAACCGCAGAATCCCGCCGCATATCCAAAAGCATATGCCAGACAATGGAAGGAAACCGACAGAAAACAGGCTCCCTGCCATTCCCATGAACAAAAGCACAGACATCAGCGGTATCACAAATAGGTTTAAAACCAAAGAGTAAATTGGAAATTCAAAGAAATAATAGAGCAAAATTGGGAGAATTATCAGATTAACACCGATACTCGCCGTAAGTCCCTTCAAAATCCCTTGCCATATATATCCCCAGATTGTTTTTAGATATACAGCTAATGTGATTCTATCTGTACTCTGTTTGTGAAAACTTTGTATATTCGTTTTCCTGCACCTTTGCTGCTCGATTGCAGGATGAGTTATGGATATATCCTGCAGAGCCGGCACCACCGCAAGAACCGCCAACACCGCCCCAAAAGACAGCCAGAACCCGCCGTCATACAGACTAAGGGGGCGCCATACTAACACAACAACCGCCGACACGGAAAATGCCGTCGGCGCATCATAATGCCGTCCCGCCATATCCGCACCCACCCTGAAGAGAAACATCGTAAGCGCCCGCACCGCCGACACGGTAAACCCGATCATAAGAATATACAACACCAAAAACAAAATACCAAACGCCCCGCCAATCGGATAAGACCCGGTAAATCTCCTCAAGATCTTATACATCCCAATCCCCACAAAAGAAAGATGCAGCCCCGAGATAGCCAATATATGCCCAATCCCATTCGCCTGGTAAAGCATCTTTACCTCCTGATCCATCCCGCTTTTCTCCCCCAGTATCATCGCACTCATAACCGTCCCGTCTTCCGCTCCCATGGCGTCTGTCAGGGCCGCCGCCCAGTTCCTGCGAAATCTTGCAAGCCGGTCTCTCCATTTCCAGACACCTCTGTCGGCAATACTGATTTCCTCTCCCCACGCCATGCCGTGGATATCCTGGATCTGATAATACCGTTTCTGATCAAAATTTCCCGGATTCCGCGCATTCTGAAAAAAAGACACCTCACCGCCGGCCTCCACGATATTTCCCATATGAAACTGTTCTTCGGAATCTGTATATAAGATTATTTTAGATTCTTGAAATGTATGTTCCTGATATCGAATAGAATTGTTACAAAGATATAATACCTGGTAATCTGATTTCGCCTCCAAACGGTATATCTGCCCGCGAATCGTTACAGAACCTCCTAAAGGCACATTCTCTTCAAGCGGAGAGGGGCGAAGCTCCCGCACGAACTTCTCCCCGCCGTATAATACAGACAGTACAACCGCCGCCACTATAACCAGGCACAGACTAAGCAATGGCCTGTTCCTCATTTTCCACTCTCCTCTACAAGATCCAGATCTCTGGATAACGGCTTACTCAAATCAATGCTTCCCATATATTCTATGTTAGACTCGCCGTTCACCGATATCTGGACCTGACTGCATGTCCCTCCGTCAATAATAGAATTCACAATGGCATAGATGGTAATCTTCGGATCTCCGGCGAACGTATTGTTTAAAAATTCTTCGCCCAGATTCACATAACACACCGTATCCTTCACAGACACACCGATCACCTTCGTTTCCGGCGGCAGAACCGGAATCATTCCATTGATAGAGGGGCCTTTGATCAACTGCTCTACAATCAGTCGTTCTATTGACATATTGTTGCTATAGCGGACGCTTACCTCCTCTTGCACCAGCCGATTCCCTTCTCCGTTGGAAAAATACAGTTTAACCTTCCCAAGCTGATAAAGGTGCAGGGACGATCCTCTGTATTGGAGAAAATCTTCCGCACTCATATATCCGATCGCCTCTCCTGCACTGTCCGTCAGAGGTGCATCTCCCACAAAGAAATCCATATATTCAATCCCTCTGATCTGTGCAAGCGTCTGCACAACCGCGGCTCTTAACAGAAGCTCCTCGGCAGGCTTAAGACGGCCGTATTCTTCGTTAAAATGGATGTCCAGTATCGCATCGTCAGTCAGATTCCAGTCTACCACCCGGACACCCTTCTGAAATACACTCTTATAATCAATCGAGTCCGGCTCCTTTCCCATTCTGCCTAGAACATCCTTGACGGCCTCTTCGGTACGGTCTTTTTCAAACTTATACGCTTCCTTTACAAGCGCCGTACCGTCCGTATTCACATAATAGACAAACGTATCGTTCTTCCCCGGCTCCTTCCCCTTACTGCATCCTGCCAGAAGCCCGAAGCATATACTCACCAGGAAAATATATAGTATACTATGCAATTTTCTGTTCTGTGCCATACCTTGCACACCTCCGATCAGCACAACACCAGTCAAACTACCCTGATTCTACTATCTACTCTACCCTCAATTCTGATTCTACCATATCAGCACAGTCCTCAATCAAAACACCACTACCTGCTCAGGCATCAATTATGCTTCCCCTATATCACCCCAAGCATCAATTATAATCCTCCTATCTATCCCCTGCATCGATCATGATACATACGTCAGCGGAATACGTACCGTAAAGGTCGTCCCCGCCCCTGCCTGACTATACACCCTGATCGCTCCTCTGTGCATAACGACCGCACTTCTGGCAATAGACAGCCCAAGTCCGGTTCCGCCGATCTCCCTGGAATGGGACTTGTCCACGCGGTAGAATCTCTCAAACACATGCTCTACCGCTTCTTCCGGAATCCCGATTCCCGAATCCGCGACCTCGATATAGCAGTTCTTATGATCCGCGTTGAGGGACACATGAATCCATCCGGCCTCTTTATTATACTTGATCGCATTCTCCACAAGATTAGAGATTGCCAGAGACAGCTTAACCTCGTCCACCTCTGCGGTCACAGGACGGAAGCTCTCAAACACCACCTCAATATTGCGGGTTGCGGCAATCGGCCGGAGACGCTTCAATATCTTCTCTATCAATACGTTCATATTCTCAGACTTGATATTCAGCGTATTGGCCGTCTTGTCCATCTTGACCAGCGACAGCAGATCATTGATGATCTTGTTCTCTCTCTCGATCTCCTCAGAGAGATCCCCCATGAACTCCTTATACAATTCTGCGGGCACATCCTCCTGGATCAGCAATGAATCCGCCAGTACCTTCATAGACGTAAGCGGCGTCTTCAGCTCATGAGACACATTTGACACAAACTCATTCCTGGAATCATCCAATATCTTCATCCTGCCCAGCATCTTATTGAATGCATCCGAGATCAGCATGGTCTCCGTGTAAACATTCTCATGCAGATAATCGTCCTCATATCCTTCCGTCACTGCCGCGATAGACTGTGTAATCCTCTGAAAGGGCCTGACCATAACAAATCCGGCAAAAATCGCCAGAATAATGATCACCATCCCAATCGTCAGGCACATGACCATAAGTTTATCACTGATCACGTCCACGCTGTCAATGATCATATCCGTCGACACGCTGATGAGCATGACGCCGGTAATCCCCTCTGTACCTCTGTTGTAGATAGGCGATGTGACTTCAATATACTTATTTCTTGCATCATAATTACTGGTGCCCCTTCCAGCAAAGCACCGGATCACATCCTCGGATACAATGGTCTTGCCCACATCCATATCATATGTATCTTCCTGTATGCGGAAATCTTGATCTATCACCAGAACACGTCCGTTATAGATATTGGACATCTGGACCAGTTCTGATCTCATCACGTCAGACGTCTCGCCAGTCAGGTAATTCGCATCACTCAACTGGTTGCAAAGAATTGTACACTGATTCTGTATCTCCGCGGTCCTCACCTCAACCGTACTCTTCTCATAACTGCTTAAGATCACTCCCCGCAGGATGAGTACCGGGATCAATCCTGCCAGAATGACCAGCAGGATGATCCGTACTCGGAGACTCTTAAGAATATTCCATTTCAGATACTTCCTAACCCCTGAAATAATAACCAACTCCCCATTTTGTATAGACGTATTTCGGATCGCTCGGATTCGTCTCTATCTTTTCCCTCAACCGCCGGATATGTACATCCACCGTTCTGGCATCTCCGGGATACTCATATCCCCATACGATGTTCAGCAGATTCTCCCGGCTGTAGACCTTGTTCGGATTCATGGCAAGCAGCTCTAAGAGGTCGAATTCCTTCGCAGTCAGGTTCACCTCCTTCTCGTCTATGACGACGCGCCGGCTCTCACAGTCGATCCTCATACTGCCCTTAACGATCATCTTGTCGTTCACCTGGCTCTGGTTTCTCTTGCCGGTGCGCCGCATGATCGCCTTGATGCGCGCCTTCACTTCCAGGATATTGAATGGCTTCGTTATGTAATCATCCGCTCCGTATTCCAGTCCAAGGATCTTATCCATATCATCGTTCCTGGCCGTCAGCATCACCACCGGTACATCCGAAAACTCCCGGATCTGCTGGCACACTTCAAATCCGTCATGCTTTGGCAGCATGATATCCAGAAGAATCATGTCATAAGCATTCTCTTTCGCCAGCTTAAGCGCCTCTTCCCCGTCGTATGCACAGTCGACCTTCATACCGTCCTGTTCCAGGCTGAAACGGATTCCCTTCACGATTAACTTCTCGTCATCAACAACCAATACCCTTCTGCTCATCTACGCTCTCCCTCAACACTAATCACCAGGTTATATCTTGATCTGGTCTTTGACTTTATTAAATACGCCTTCCTTAATCCCTTCGACTTCCATCAGTTCTTCAATCCGCTGGAAACCGCCGTGCTCTTCCCTGTAACTGATAATCGACGCAGCCTTCGCCTCACCGATACCGCTCAGTGTCATCAATTGTTCCTTCGACGCCGTATTCAGGCTGATCCTTCCATCCTCTGCCATGCCCTCCGGCATGTTGCCCAAGCTGGCCGGAGCATCTGTTAAACCAAGGGCGGCTTCCTCCCTTGACGGCACATAAATCTGCTGTCCGTCACCGGCTTCTGCGGCCTGATTCAGCCGTTCTCCCGCCGCGCTGTCAAGAAGACCGCCTGCGGCCGCAACCGCTTCGTACAGCCTGCTTCCTGCCGGGAGTTCATATACTCCCGGGCTGGCCACTTCACCACAGACATGTACATAGATAGTCCCCGTCTCTTCCGGCACACTTTCTCTTATCTTTCCGCATTCCGCTCCAGAGTCTCCAGCTTCTTTAGTTTCTTTGGCTTCTTCCTTCGGCTTATCTTCAGTTACTTTTTCTTCAGTTACTTCCACGAGCTCTCCTCCATCTCTTTCCTGCCCTCCGGCACAGCCGGAAACCACGGCAGATATCACCACGGAAAGCACTGCGAGAATCACCCGTACAGCATGAAGCTTCTCTTGCATCTGATCGCACATATAAAACTCCTTTACAGTCTGTCGAAACTGTAAATACCCCATATATGCCCCATGCAATGGCTGATGCCACTACATGTTCAATATCCATTGTACTATTTCCATTGAAAAATTGCAACTCCAATCAGCGCAATTCCCATACCGATTACCTTTCTCCACTCAAGCGGCTCCTTCTCCACCCCAAAAAGCCCCATAAGCTCTATAACATATGCAACGATCAACTGGGCTATTACAATAAGAAGCGCCGCCTTTGCCGGGCCAAGCTGTTCCATGCTCTTGATGACTGTCAGCGTGATCCCGGCGCCGATCACGCCTCCAAGAAGCACATATTTCGGCTCTACCTTTGCCAGTGTCATCACGTTGTCGCGTCCGGCGATAAGCCATGCCGCCAGACAGACGGCAAACGCGGTAAGCTGCACCCACGCGTTACTTACCCACATCCCGGTAGTCTTCGTCACCTGTGTATTGAACACTCCCTGTACGCTCATAAGCGCTCCTGATAAAAGCGCAATAAAAAAGCCAATCATTGAACATACCTCCTCATCTGGAAAATGTTTTCCTATACTATAGTATGTCCAATGACTGGTCTTTTATTATATTATTTTATATATTATCTAACATTCTTCAACATCCCGAAGCACACGTCTTAATATATCGATCATCTCATCCACATGCTCTTCTTCTATGATCAACGGCGGAACAAGGCGGATCACATTATCCCTTGCGCTGATGACTACAAGACCTTCCTCTAACGCCCGGCTTATTGCCCCGCCTGCCGGCTTCGTCAGCCTGATGCCCTGTATCAGTCCGGTTCCTCTGCGTTCTGCCGCCACATCACTTTCAGCCACAAGCCCGTCAAGCTTCTCTGCAAGATAAGCCCCGATCCTTTGCACATGCTCTGCGATATTTTCCCGCTCAAAGATCTCCACCGTCTTTGCCACCGCCGCGCAGGCAAGGGGATTGCCCCCATAGGTCGATCCGTGATCCCCCGGCTCGAGAGAATATCCGGCCGTTTCTTCCGTCATGGCAAACGCACCCACCGGAAGCCCGCTTCCGATCGCCTTCGCCATCGCCATGATATCCGGCTTCACACCATAAGACTGCCATGCGAACATAGAACCTGTCCGTCCCATACCGCACTGTATCTCATCGCAGATCATCAGAATACCTTCTTCATCACACAGCTTCCTGATACCCTCCATAAATTCCTGTGACGCCTGGTTGATCCCGCCCTCTCCCTGAAGGGGCTCTAAGATGATCGCGCAGGTCTTATCCGTGATCTGTTCCTTCACACTGTCAAGATCGTTGAATTTCGCAAACTTCACGCCCGGAAGCATGGGTTCAAAAGGTGTCCGGTATGCTTCACTTCCCGTCACAGACACCGCGCCGATGCTCCGCCCATGGAAGGAATTCTCCATCGCTATGAATTCATACCTTCCCGTTTTCTTCTTAAATGCATATTTTCTTGCCGACTTCAAGGCGCCCTCTACCGCCTCCGTACCGCTGTTGGTGAAAAACACCCGGTCCATTCCGGTAATGCGCCTAAGCGCTTTTGCCGCTTCACCGCAGGTCGTATTATAGTACAGGTTCGAAGTATGTGTCAGACGGTCGATCTGATCCTTCAACACCTGGTTCAGTTCCTGGTTTCCATAGCCAAGCCCGCACACTGCGATACCCGCAGCGAAGTCCAGATATTTCTTCCCATCCGTATCATAGAGGTATACACCCTCTCCCTTTTCGAAGACAACAGGGAAACGGTTATATGTATGGACGAGTCCTTTTTTCGTTTCTTCTATATACTGATTCATTTCTTTTCTCCACAATAAAGTTTCTCTTGAATATCTGTTTTCCGTGTCTGTTCTCCGTTTCTGCTCTCTGTCTGCTCTCCGTTTCTATTCTCCGTGATAGAACTTCGCCTCACTGTCATTGAGCATTGCCGTACCGATACCCTTGTTCGTAAATATCTCAAGCAGCAGGCAGTGCGGGATCCTTCCATCCAGTATATGCACTCTGGATACCCCGTTCTCTATTGCGTCGATACAGTTTTGAAGCTTCGGCAGCATACCGCCTCCGATATAGCCTTCCTCCATCAGAGCCTTCCCCTCTGATACCCGAAGCTCAGATATCAGGGTGGAAGGATCCTTGGGATCCTTATAAACGCCTTCAATATCTGTCAGGAATGCAAGCTTCTCTGCATGTACCGCCCTCGCGATCGCACAGGCCGCATCGTCCGCGTTGATATTATATGTACAGTAATCATCATCCATTCCCACCGGGCATACGACCGGCAGGAAATCCTTCTCCAGCAGATCGTACAGGATATCTGCATTCACTTCTCTGACCTCTCCGACAAAACCGATATCCGCGCCGTCCGCATATTTCTTATCCACCTTAAGCAGGGCGCCGTCTTTCCCGCTGATTCCGATGGCGCGCACTCCCAGGCTTTCCACCAGCTGTACAAGCCCCTTGTTCACCTTGCCGAGCACCATCTCCGCAAGCTCCATGGTCGCTTCATCCGTTACCCGCAGTCCATTGATAAATTCCGGCTCCATGCCGACCTTTCCAACCCATTTGCTGATCTCCTTGCCGCCTCCGTGGACAATGATCGGCTTAAATCCAACCAGCTTCAGAAGTGTAACGTCCTGGATGACCTGCTCCTTTAACTGCTCATCTACCATGGCGCTTCCGCCATATTTTACCACAATGATCTTCCGGTTAAATCTCTGGATATAAGGAAGCGCTTCTATCAGTACCTCCGCCTTGTCCAGATATTTCTGCATTGACTGATTCATACTTGTCTAACTCCTATAATCTGCGTTGATCTCAATGTACCCGTGTGTCAGGTCGCATCCCCAGGCAACAGCTGTCTGATCTCCCATCTTGACATCTGCAATGGCTGTGACCTCCGGCTCGGACAGTATCTTCGTCGCTTCCGCCTCACTGTAATCCACCGCCGTACCGTTCTCGATGATCTGGATCCTTCCGGCCTTACTCTCAAAGAACAGATCCACCTTCTCCGGATCAAACTGCGCGCCGGAATAGCCCATAGCGCAAAGGATCCTGCCCCAGTTGGCATCATGTCCGGCGATCGCCGTCTTCGTCAGATTTGAGCATACGATCGACTTCGCCAGCGTCTTCGCCTGCTGTACACTCTCACAGCCCTCTGCCCGGACCTCGAACAGAGCCGTCGCCCCTTCTCCGTCTCCTGCGATCTTCTTCGCCAGATACTCATTGACCGTGTGAAGCGCCTCCTTAAAGCTCTCGTAATCCCCGCTTCCCTCTGTAATCTCAGGATTCTCTGCCAGGCCGTTCGCCAGCAGGATCACCGTATCATTCGTAGACGTGTCGCCGTCCACGGATATCATATTATAGGTATCCTGTACATCTTCGCTAAGCGCCTTCTGAAGCGCCTCCTTTGAGATCACCGCATCCGTCGTGATAAAGGACAGCATCGTACACATATTCGGATGGATCATGCCGGAGCCCTTGGCCATACCGCCTAACGTCACCGTCTTTCCGCCTGCATCGAACGTTACCGCCAGCTCCTTCTCACAGGTATCCGTCGTCATGATCGCTTTCGCCGCCGCCGTACCGTTCTCTAAGGTATCATTCTTCTCTTTTGCAAGCACCCTGATCCCGGCTGTCAGCTTGTCGATCGGGATCTGCCTGCCGATCACGCCCGTAGAACCTATCAACACGCCGTCTTTGGAGATCCCAAGCGCTTCTGCCGCCGCCTGCGCCGTGTCCTCACAATATCCAAACCCTTCTGCTCCTGTACATGCATTGGCGATGCCGGAATTCACGATCACTGCCTGAGCCTTTGCACCGCCTGCCACCACCTGCTGGTCCCATTTTACCGGAGCCGCCTTCACCACATTGGTGGTAAATGTCCCTGCCGCCACACATGGAACCCGGCTGTACACCATCGCCATATCCGTCCTGTCCTGGTACTTGATCCCGGCCGCCGTCGACGACGCCTCGTATCCCTTCGCCGCGGTCACGCCGCCTTTGATTATCTCCATCTCATATTTCTCCCTTCTCTATTTAAGTATGTAATGAAAATCATTCCGCCTGCTTATTGTTGGTTGAATGCCGTTATGTTCTTCTCATTCAGCACAAAATCATAATAGTTAAGGTCCAGCCTCTTCGTCCAGCCTATGGTATTCCAGAATGCATTTCCGATATCATTTCTTGTAAATGCGATCAGGCATACCTTATTGATCTGCTCCTTTTTGAGCTCTTCCATGGCCTTCACCACCATGGCCTTGCCAATTCCCTGCCTCCGGTACTCCTCATCCACACACACGTGGTACAGACAGCCCCTTCTTCCGTCGTGACCGCACAGGATACTTCCCACCACACGGCCATCCTCGACAGCAACGACACTGGTCGTCGGATTCCGTCTCAGAAATCTTGCCACACCCTCTCTGGAATCATCCACGCTTCTAAGACCAAAGCCCCGTATCTTCGTCCAGAGCTCATATACTCCGTCATAATCCTCCATCGTCATCGTTCGAATCATAAGACACCTCCCATAATCTATGTGGTAATTGCTTTAGGGGAACATCGGGACCAATCTGAGCCCTTCCTCCTCCGCAAGGCCGAACATCAGATTCATATTCTGCACCGCCTGGCCGGCCGCTCCTTTGACCAGATTGTCTATTGCGCCCATCATGATGATACGGTTCGTCCTGGGATCGATCTTGAAATTAATATCCACAAAATTGCTTCCCTCCACCCATTTGGTCTCCGGGCAGATGCCCTCATTCAGAACACGGACAAATCTCTCATCCTTATAATATCTGTCATAGACAGCCTTCACCTCATCATACGTGACCTTCTCTTTTAAGGACGCATACTCTGTCACCAGGATCCCCCTGTTCATGGGGACCAGATGCGGGGTGAAATTAATCACCACCTCTTCCTTCGCGGCATACCCGAGCTGTTCTTCAATCTCCGGCGTATGTCTGTGCGAAGCCACGCCGTATGCTTTGATGTTCTCGTTGACCTCACAGTAAAGATTCGAAACCTTCGCACCGCGCCCGGCTCCTGATGTTCCCGACTTGGCGTCCACGATCAGGGTGCTCATATCGATCAGCCCTTCCTTCGCCAACGGATAGGCTGTCAGTATCGAGCACGTCGTATAGCATCCCGGATTCGCAACCAGCCTCGCCTTCTTTATATCCTCACGGTTCACCTCACAGAGCCCATAGACCGCTTCCTCAATAAACTGCGGGCTCTTGTGCTCTATCCCGTACCATTTCTCATAAACTGCCACATCCTTGATCCGGTAGTCGGCGCTAAGATCCACGATCTTCGTCTTTTCCAGGATCTCCTCCGTCATCATGGATGCGCAGAAGCCCTGGGGTGTTGCCGTAAAGATCACGTCCGCCTGCGCGGCCAGTTCTTCCATATTATCATCCATGCATTCTGCATCCACAATCTGAAACATATTCTGATATACATCTGCATACTGCTTATCAATATAACTTCTGGAACCGTACCATACGATCTCAACATCCTTGTGTCCTGTCAGAATCCGCACCAGCTCACCGCCGGCATAGCCGGTCGCCCCGATTATTCCTGCCTTTATCATCTATTCCGTTTCCTTTCGTATCCGTTTTTCAAAGAGTATCCTCAAGTCAATATAAACTATATCACAGCGATTGTCCAGTGTAACCTTGCACGAATCGCCCCGGATTTTATCTGCAATTACCGTCAATAATGAAAATATCATACCGCACTGCGGCTCCTCAAGATCTTCTGCTCTATGTACAGCAAATAAAAACACTTGCATAATTATACATCTAATATGTATAATATGCAAGTGTTTTTTTCATTTCGTTCCTTTCATACTTTATCTGCGGCTGTGTAACTGTATTGCTTCTGCACAAGCCGTCAATACACGCGCTTCATCGACAGTTCCAACTTGAACCGCCTCTTCTTCATCTCAAGCGGCACATCCTGATACCTGTATATACTGATCAGAATCCCCAGAAGGACATTCGTCACAAGAATCCCTGTCCCTCCATAAGTCAGGAATGGACAATACATATTTGCAAACGGCAGAATCCCCACATTTCCCAATACATAGAACAGTATCTGTACCAGAAATACCGAACAGCATCCGATTCCCATCATCATTCCCATCCGGTTCTTCTGTCCGGCCGACATTCCTATAAAATAGAACACCAGGCCGATCAACACACACATGATAGCGGCTGCCACGACTATTCCAAAATAAGCCGTGATATATACCAGCCCGAACTCCATCCCTTCAAGCGCTCTGATCCCCTCGACCGACTGCACGCCCTCTCCGCTGCCGAACATCTGACATCCTGAATAGATCTTACGAAGGGTACTTCTGTAATACGACTCCTCCTGCCCCAGAATTACCTGTAACCGCTGTCGGTGATAGTCTGCCCCGAAAAGGAAAACTCTCAAAAATACCGCCCCCATAAGAAGTGCCGTTCCTCCCCACAGCGTTCCCAATACACGGACTTTGGATACCGCAAACCATCCCTGCCAGACGGCAAATGACAGAATGATCAGGAATATCAGGAACAACTCCAACGAAGTAAACACACTTGGCATCCTTATGGCAATAAACAGCGCCGGGAACATCCACAGCACACCCTTGCCTATGGCCTTGTATCCCTGCCCCTGATAATGGTACAAGACCGCTCCATACAACGGTACAAAGAGAAAACACAGCAGGCGCATATTTACAGACACTCCCAATACCGGAAGAAGGATCCACTGCATCGAACCATTCACCTGCACGCCGCAAAAAACCTTTCCCAACAGTAACAGGATAAACAGCCCCGCCGTAAATTCCTTTGCCCAATATCCGATCTGGCTGTAATCCACATAGCATACCCCTATCAGAATTACCAGTCCGATCACAAGCCATTTCACATAATCGCCGGTAATAAAATCCGTCCCTGAAAAATTCTGCTGTAACAATTTCAGTACTGCAAATCCTGCAATATATAAAGCGCCTGTCAGGCCGATGAATCCCCAGGTCATCCTCGGCCGGTGCACCAGATCCAGAGCCGCCCCGGCTTCCACGGGATCACCCATCTCTTTCACCGTCTCTTCCTCCGCCTCTTCCTGCGTCAGTCCTTCGCTAAGATAGAACGCTTCCTGCTCTTCCATATGCCCTCTGATCTCCTCCACCACCTGGCTCCTGGCCTTCTTACAGCGGATCTGCTCTTCAAGGACCTTAAGGTACTCTTCCTTCTTTCTATAGCTCATAGTGCACCTCCCATACTCAGCACGTCCGTCACTGCCTGCGCATATGTCTTCCACTCTTCCTTCTTCTCCTCAAGGATCCTGCGGCCTTCTCTGGTAACGCAATAATACTTGCGCACCTTTCCCGCTTCTTCCTGCTCAAAGGAATCAAGGAATCCCTTTGCCTCCATCCCGTGAAGCAGAGGGTAGAGGGTTCCTGCCTTTAACTCGAAGACATTCCCCGACTTACTGCGAAGCCGCTCTATCATCTCGTATCCATACATATCCTTCTCTTCCAGAAGCCTCAGAATCAGCATAGAGGTACTGCCCGAGACCAGACTCTTATCAATCGCCATATATGACCTCCCCTTTCTTAACAGACATTTTAATATATCGACTATCTATAGTATATATAGACTATCGATATATGTCAACCCCGAAAACAGCCTTTCCTGATACTTCTTATTCCGGCTTTCATGCATGTTTCATGCAAATACCGTATAATTCATGTATTTTTTGTGCATGTAATGTATATTTTTAGTTTTATATAATTTATTCTTGCATATTTATAAAAAATGCGTTATAGTATTCCTTGCATATGAGCGCAATATCATTGATATAGAACACACCATGTTCAGAATTAGGAGGACATTTACATGAAAGAGAAAGTTGTATTGGCGTATTCCGGCGGTCTTGATACCACAGCCATCATTCCGTGGCTTAAGGAGAATTTTGATTATGAAGTAATCTGCTGCTGCATTAACTGCGGACAGGGAGAAGAACTGGACGGATTGGAAGAGAGAGCCAAGTTATCCGGCGCATCCAAGTTATATATTGAAGATATCATAGATGATTTCTGTGATAACTATATCGTTCCCTGTGTCCAGGCACACGCCGTATATGAGAATAAGTACCTGCTTGGAACCTCTATGGCACGTCCGGCAATTGCAAAGACACTGGTTGAGGTTGCCAGGAAGGAAGGCGCATCAGCGATCTGCCACGGCGCAACCGGCAAAGGAAATGACCAGATCCGTTTCGAGCTTGGCATCAAGGCGCTCGCTCCGGACCTCAAGATCATCGCTCCATGGCGTATGACCGACGTATGGACCATGAATTCCCGTGAGGAAGAGATTGAATATTGCAAGAAGCACGGCATTGACCTTCCATTTGACGCAAGTCACAGCTACAGCCGCGACCGGAACCTGTGGCATATCAGCCATGAAGGCCTGGAGCTGGAGGATCCGTCTGTTGAGCCGAATTACGATCACCTGCTCGTACTGGGCGTATCTCCTGAGAATGCACCGGATGAAGCAGAGTACGTTACCATGACGTTCGAGAAGGGAGTTCCAAAGAGCGTTAACGGAGTAGAGATGAAGGTATCCGACATTATCCGTAAGTTAAATGAGCTTGGCGGAAAGCACGGGATCGGTATCTGCGATATCGTCGAGAACCGTGTTGTCGGCATGAAGTCCCGCGGAGTATATGAGACACCCGGCGGAACCATCCTCTATGAGGCGCATCAGCAGTTAGAGGAGCTGGTATTAGACCGAGCCACATATGAGGTGAAGGAAGAGATGGGCAACAAGCTGTCCCAGATCGTTTATGAGGGAAAATGGTTCACTCCGCTGCGCGAGGCTGTTCAGGCATTCATTGAAAGCACGCAGAGATATGTAACCGGCGAAGTGAAGTTCAAGCTCTATAAGGGAAATATCATCAAGGCCGGCACAACCTCTCCTTATTCACTGTACAGCGAGTCACTTGCAAGCTTCACCACCGGCGATCTGTATGATCATCACGACGCCGACGGATTCATCAATCTGTTTGGACTGCCGCTTAAGGTGCGCGCAATGAAGATGCAGGAGACTGGGGAACTGTCAAAGTAAACAATTAAAGTACATTCTTACTAAATCTTTACGTATACAAAGCGAGGGCGTTGCAAAACCATCAAATCAGATGATTTTGCGGCGCCCTCTTTCTTATTTCAATTTTCTCTTGCCAGGATTACCTTCCAGCTTCTTAACTTCTGTAGGATCCCTATTACTAATGTGACCAACTTATCCTGCATAGTCTTTCCATCTTCTATCGCCTGTTTCTTTAATCTGTCCTTTACGGATATAGCATTTATCATACCAGCACCTCTAGATACTTTTTCATCACCTCTCCACATTTAAGCATCTCCGCATATCTGATCAGCCTATTCAGATTACGGTCCCTCCGATGCAGATAGGTTGTAAGGACTTCTTTGGTTTCTTCAATTCCTATTTTTTCCCTGTAGAAAACGATATCAACAACAGTTTTCTCGATATCATAAATACGAAATCTGTTATTTCCATCCTCTACGGTCTCGATACCAACATCAAATCGGTCATCTGTAAAATAGCATACATTCAGTTCCGGCCAATCCGGTAATGTTGATACCTTTGCTTTTCTTGGAATTGCTACATCAATGGCGTCTAGGCGATACGTAGACAGATTATAATACGTGGCTGCACTTAGCAGACAAACCACTCCATCTGGTACAAATGCATAAACATAGTAGAAATCTGATCCCTCACCATTAAAATTTGCATTTTCATAATATTTTTTATTCAGTTTTATCAGGAGCCCCCGGTCAACCATCTGATTGATTTTATAATACGAAAAACCTTTATCTTTCAGCTCTTGAACTGAAAAAATCATTTGGTCATTGGAAATCTGTGCCGTCTTTGTCATCTCTCTCACCTCAATTCCAG
>CAJTRO010000038.1:23965-32265 GCA_910579015.1 uncultured Dorea sp.
ATATCCAAATTCGTGATAATTATTTAAATAATTTTCGGCACTTTATTATTTTGCCGAATTTCATTTAAATTGTAATAAACATTTCACGACTTGTCAATGGATTTTCAGTGAACTGCCCCCATATTCAATTTCGTGGCTGCACACGCCCCCATCCGCCGTTCTATAGGAGCTCTATCCCCAGACCTCCCGCATCACCCGCTCTGCATTACCGCCCCAGATCAGATCCAGCTGATCCTCCGATACCCCGGCTTTCTTAAGAGCGCTCCACAGCCGTTCCATCTTAGAGACATCCGGAATCTCCAGCACTCCTTCTGCGTCAAATCCGTCAAAATCCGTCCCGATTGCCGGAAATCCGGTTCCGCCAACCCGGATCATATGCAAAATATGCGCCGTCATGGCATCAACCGTAGAGTCTTCCCGTGCCGTATCCGCTTCATTCTCCTTTCCCGTACCAAGGAACGCCCCGTAGAAGTTCAACCCGGCAACACCTCCGGTCTTTGCAAGCTTCCTGATCATCTCATCCGTCAGGTTTCTTGGATGTTCACAGAGTGCACGGCAGTTGGAATGGGAAGCCACGACCGGTTTCTTTGAATACTTGAGAACATCAAAGAACGTTCCGTCCGAGGCATGGGAGACATCGACGATCATGCCAAGCTCATCCATCCGCCTGACTACTTCGATCCCGAAAGGTTTCAATCCCCGGCTCATCTTATCCGCCTCTCTGCTGTTGGGATATCCTATACAGTTCTCATAATTCCACATAAGCGTCATCAGACGGATACCATTCTCATACAATGCATCCAGACGGTTTATCCGGTCACATAAGACACCGCCCTCCTCCACTGTAAGGACCGCAGAAATCTTTCCCTCTCTGCTATTCTCCTCAACTTCCTGATAAGCTCGTGCAAGTCTGATATGGTCCGGGAATCTCTCCGTCTGGCGCTTAAGACATGCGATCATGTCCTGCACACGCCCATAGCATCCCTCATATCCGTCTGCGTCCTCAAAATCCTTAAGACAGGTAAAACACGCGAAAAACTGTGCCTTCGTCCCCGCCTCCTTCATAAAAGGAATGCTGACGCTGCAATGGTTCTCCATCAGATCGCCGTCCTTTTCCATATCCATCAGTTTCCATAAAGTATCACAATGCATGTCAATCAGTTTCATATCTTCTGCCTCCGTTTCATAACTTCTACAGTAAGTATATATTTTCCCAGGTAAAATGTACACCTTTATCGGCAAAATAAAACAGTTTCGGTTACAAAAGGAGGCTTTTTATGAAACCAATCATCGGCGTTATATCCTGCGGTACGGCGGACCAACGGCAGTTCATGCCCCAGACCTACCTGCGGGCTGTTGAAAGAGCAGAGGGGATTCCTATCATCCTCCCCTGCACATCGAACGAAGATGCATATACCTATTACGGAAGGCAGTGCGACGGATTCCTCTTCTGCGGCGGAGACGATGTAACGCCTCTTCTGTTCGGAGAGGAGTTGATGACCGACCGCGGCCGCACAGACCTTCTCACAGACCGCTTCCACCTCTCCCTGATGAAATATGTGCTGCCACTGAAGCTCCCGATCCTTGCCGTCTGCCGGGGGATGCAGATTCTCAACATCGCCCTTGGCGGCACCATCTATCAGGATATCTCCATGCGCTGGCCCGCGTCGCTAAACCACATGCAGTTGTCCCTGAAACGGTCGGATCCCAGCCACGAGATTACTGTGCAAAAGAATAGCATACTATATAATATTATCGGAGAACACGAGATGGTAAACAGTTTCCACCACCAATGCATTCGTGAATTGGGTAAGAATCTCAAGACTTCCGCCACAGCCTCCGACGGTATCATAGAAGCGATCGAATCAGATACTCTTCCGTTCGTGATCGGCGTCCAATGGCATCCGGAATGTATGACGGAATCCTCCGCATCCATGCAGGAACTCTTTCTTACATTTATTGAAAAATCAAAAAACGCAAAAAATATACAGTATATTTCCTCAAAACCACGGACATAATATTCCCGAAGCAATCGCCGTGCAGACATTACACGGCGTTCAAGCTCCCACAAAAAGTCACAGATGTGACCAGTTATATTTACAAAAAAGGAGGAAACAGACATGGCCGAATTATCCGTACTCGACTTACAGAACCTGCGTCACCTGATCGGAGGTTACACTACCTGCCACTGTAAATTGCAAGATTACGCATCCCAGGCACAGGATCCCGAAGTAAAGAAACTTTTCCAGGATGCCGCAGATTCCGCAATGAAGAACAAGCAGGACCTAATGAAATTCTTATAGGAGGAAAGCAGACATGTTAGATGAGAAGACAATGGTAAGCGACGCCCTCACCGGCGTCAATGGCGAACTAACCCGTTTTGGCGAGATGATCCCGCAGACAGAGAACAAAGAATTGAAGCAGTGCTTAAAGCAGATGAGAAACGAGTGTGAGATGTCTCAGGAAAAGCTTTATCAGGTTGCCCGCGAGAAGAGCTATTATGTTCCGGCGGCAAAGGCTTCCCAGCAGGAGATCGATCATGTGAAGTCTGTCTTAAGCGGCGGCTCCATGAAATAAGTTCCATCCTTTAGAAACAGCTCTGAATGGTTCAGGCGGAAGAGGCGCGCACCGACAGCACGTCTCTTCCGCCTTTCCTGTTCCTCTCCTACGCACTCCTCTCAAACTGTGAATTATACAGTTCTGCGTAGAATCCGTCCTGAGCCAGCAATTCTTCATGATTTCCCTGCTCGATGATATCTCCGTCCTTCATGACCAGGATCAGATCCGCGTCCCGGATCGTAGACAGCCGGTGCGCGATAATGAAGCTGGTCCTTCCCTTCATCAGATTATCCATCGCTTTCTGGATCCGCACCTCCGTGCGCGTATCAACCGAGCTGGTCGCCTCGTCCAGAATCAGGATCTTCGGATCTGCCAGGATCGCCCGGGCAATGGTAAGAAGCTGTTTCTGCCCCTGCGACACATTGCCTGCCTCCTCATTAAGCTCCATACCGTATCCGCCCGGAAGCGTCTGCACAAACCGGTGCACATAGGCCGCCTTCGCCGCCTCCTCCACCTCTTCGCGCGACGCGTTAAGTTTCCCGTAACGGATATTATCCTCGATACTTCCCTGGAACAGCCAGGTATCCTGCAATACCATCCCGAACATCTCTCTTAACTCGCTCCGGTTAAAGTCCCTGATATCGTGTCCGTCTACCTTGATCGCACCACTGTTGACATCATAGAAACGCATCAGAAGCTTGACCATGGTCGTCTTTCCCGCGCCTGTAGGCCCGACGATGGCGATCTTCTGCCCCGGTTCCACCTGTGCGCTGAAATCATGGATGATCGTATGCTGTGGATTGTACCCAAAACGTACATGGTCGAATTCTACACGGCCTTCCAGTCCTTCTATAGAAACAGCGTCCGGCACCGTCTGGTCCTCCTCCTTTTCATCCAGGAATTCGAATACACGCTCCGAAGCCGCCGCCGTGGATTGAAGCATATTCGCCACCTGCGCCGCCTGCTGGATCGGCTGGGTAAAGTTACGCACATACTGGATAAACGACTGGATATCTCCGACCTCAATCGTCTTCTTCATCGCCAGATACCCGCCAAGGATCACTACCGCCACATAGCCGAGATTTCCTACAAACTGCATGATCGGCATCATCATTCCGGACAGAAACTGGGATTTCCACGCCGATTCACACAGGATATCGTTGTCCCTGTCAAATTCCGCGATCACATCCGCTTCTTTATTGAACGCCTTAACAATATTGTGTCCGCCGTACACCTCTTCCACCTGTCCGTTCACATGCCCCAGATATTCCTGCTGATCCTTAAAATACTTCTGGGAACGCTTCACAATGGCCGAGATAAATCCCACGGATACCGGAAGGATCAGAAGTGCGATCAGCGTCATAAGCGGGCTGATACTCAGCATCATGACCAGCACGCCGATGATGGACGCCGCCGAGGTGATCATCTGCGTCGCACTCTGGTTCAGGCTCTGGCTCAGCGTATCCACGTCGTTGGTGATCCTTGAGAGGATCTCGCCGTGGGAAATCTTATCAAAATAATCCATCGGCAGACGCTGTATCTTCTCCGAGATCTCCCTGCGCATACGATAAGTCATTTTCTGTGATACGCCCGTCATGAGATACCCCTGGATAAATGAAAACAGCGCGCTGCATACATACAGTCCCAGCAGAAATACCAGGATACGCCCAATCCTGCCGAAATCAATCCCGGCTCCACCCGACACCTTTCCTATCAGGCCGTTGAACAGCTCCGTCGTCGCCTTTCCAAGAATCTTAGGCCCCGCTATATTGAACACCGTGCTCCCGACCGCGAACAGCACAACGAAGAAAATCGCCGCCTTAAACTCACTGAGATACGACATTAATTTCTTCATCGTCCCTTTAAAGTCCTTGGCCTTCTCCCCCGGCATCCCGGGGCCGTGTCCCATCGGACCTCCGTGCCTCATACCCTGTCTCGCCATATCAGCCCACCTCCTTCATGTCCTGCTCCAGTTCCTTTTCTGACAACTGAGACGACGCAATCTGGTAATATTCCTCGCAATTTCTCAACAGCTCCTTATGCGCGATAGACAGCCTCTGCTTCTGCCCGCCGGACACATTGGAACCGCCCTGGGCGATCGGGCTTTCATACTGCTCCTTCTTCTCTTCGATGAACTCCGACGCCTGGGCAATCCCTGCCGCCTCCTTCATCTCCTCATCACTGCCGTCCGGATTGCCGTACAGGATATTCGACTTGATATCGCCGGAGAACAGGACGCCCTTCTGGGGTACATAGCCCAGACGCTCCCTCAGCTCATGCTGTGTGATACTGCGGATATCCGTGCCGTCAATCATGATCTTTCCCGCCGTTACATCATAGAATCTCGGGATCAGATTGACCAGTGTTGATTTCCCGCTTCCCGTGCTTCCGATGAATGCCGTCGTCTGCCCCGGTCTTGCCGTAAATGAAATATCCTCCAATACATTTTCCTCCGCTCCCGGATACCGGAAGGATACATGGTCAAACACGACCTCTCCCTTCCCGTCTTTCCTTAACGCAAGCGGAGCCTCGGGATCGTGTATCAGCGTATCGCTTGTCAGTATCTCATCCACACGCTCGGCAGATACGGCGGCCCTTGGCAGCATGACAGATATCATACAGATCATAAGGAACGACATGATGATCTGCATGGTATACTGGATAAATGCCATCATATCGCCGACCTGCATGGTCCCGTCATTGATACTGTGCCCGCCAACCCATACGATCAGCACCGCGGCGCCGTTCATGATCAGCATCATCACCGGCATCATGAAGGTCATCGCCCGGTTCACGAACAGATTGGTACGCGTCAGATCCTGGTTTGCCTTATCAAACCTCTTCTCCTCGTATTTCTCCGTACTGAAAGCGCGGATGACCGGAAGACCGGTCAAGATCTCACGGCTGACCAGATTCAGGCGGTCCACCAGGTTCTGTACCACACGGAATTTCGGCATCACAGCGGCAAACAGCACCGCGACTACCAGGATGATCAGTAAGACCGCAAGGGCAATGATCCACAGCATATCCACATTGGTACGCAGCACCTTGAAGATCCCGCCCGCCGCAAGGATCGGCGCATACAGCACCATACGCAGGATCATGACCGTCAGAAGCTGTATCTGCTGGATATCGTTGGTACTCCTTGTGATCAGCGACGCCGTGGAGAACTTATCGAACTCTCCGCTTGAGAATCCCACAACCTTGCGGAACACATCTCTTCTGAGCCCCTGTCCCACATGCGCCCCCACCCGGGAGGAAAGAAGACCGACAAGGATACTTGCGATCATCCCAAGCGCCGCAAGGGCAAGCATCTTCGCGCCCGTTTCAAGGATATAACCGGTTTCCTTCTGGTCTATATCAATTCCCAGCTTCTTATATGTGTTCTCTATATATACTGCCGCCGACTGCTCTACCATGGTCTCCGGCACAGAAGAGAGCTTCTTCATCTGTGTTTCCATCTCCACCACAGATTCACTTCCCAGATTGGATCCGGCGCACAGAAGCATCGGCCGTCCAAGGATATCGAAAAGCTCCTGACACCGTTCTTTGTCATTCCTGATATCGCTCTTTAATCTCATGACCGTTCCGTCATACTCATAAGTATCCTTGCTTTCTTCATAAGCATCCCTCACCGTTTCCTGCTTATCTGCCGGAACAAACAGTAACAGCTGCTCCAGATCCTCTTCTGCTGTCTCATAGGGGAGCTTCTCCTCAATCCCTTTCTGCTGGATACCTATATTGACGATATCCGAAGTATAAGCCGGCAGGGACAGGTCGCAATAAGCCTGCACGATCAGCACGCACAGGATCGCCAGAACCGCGCCGCCATGCGGTTTTAAGAATTTGAATAATTTCCGCATATCTCACCTTTCCTTTCTCAGTATAGAATAATTTTTTAAAATTCATGCCGCATCGGCACTTTCGTCTTCTCTATGATCGTCTCGAAATCCATCCCCTTAAACTCTCTGGATCCCAGCAGATTCTCTCTCATCTCCAGGATCAGCCTCCGAAACAGCATCATCTCTTCCGGCGTGATCCCCTGATACAGGATCCCTTCCATATCAGACATGATCTTCTCCAACTCTCCGATACATTCCTTTCCCTTCTCGGAAAGCCGGATACGGGTGATCCGCTGGTCCTTTGCATCCTGTTCCTTACTGATATATCCCCGCTCCTCTAACTTCCGCAGGGCGACCGTCATGGATGGCGGTCTGATCCCCATCTTATCGGCCAGACTGCGCTGAGAGAGCTCTCCCTCACAATTTAATATAAAGAGAATTCCCGCCTGACCAGGCTTAAGCCCAAGCGTCTCCATCCCTTTCATCGCCTGATACTTGCTTAGATGGAGCAGTTGATGAAGCACGATAAATACAGACGCATCCTCTATATTTTTCATAATCCATTCCTCCTTCCGTACTGTCAAACGCAATATTAATTAGATATCTAACGATTATATTAGATATTTTTACCATAAGTGTCAATGTTATTCCGCTATTTTATGAATTGTTATTGGGAAATTTATAGATATTTAATTAGATAACAGAACTATTTAAGATTAAAGACCTGTTTCCGTGAAGAAATCCGCCTCCCAGAGCGGCTTTGCAGAAATACTCTCCTGCATCCCCGTTCAGACCGAAAGGCGGATCTCAAACTTCTGTTACAGCGTATCCGAATCCAGAATGATCGTAAACGGCCCGTCATTGACCAGGCTGACCTTCATATCTGCGCCGAACCGTCCCCGCTCTACCACCGGAACCTGTTCCTTACATTTCTCAATAATATACTCGTACATCTCCTCAGCCATATCCGGCGCCCCCGCCTCTATAAAGCTTGGCCGGTTCCCCTTCTTGCAGTTCGCATACAGGGTAAACTGCGAGATCAGGAGCAGTTCCCCGCCAACGGTCTCAAGAGACAGATTCGTCTTGCCCTGCTCGTCCTCGAAGATACGAAGTCCAAGCATCTTCCTGACCATCTTATCCGCGATCTCCTTCGTGTCGGAATCACACACGCCGATCAAGACCATGAAGCCCCTGCCGATCCGGCCGAGAACCTCCCCGTCTACCTTAACATCACTTTCCATAACCCTCTGAATCACAAATCTCATCTGTCCTTCTCCTTTCCATTCTCTCTTCCATCCGGCATCTGTGCCAGTATGATCGCCGTAAACATCAGCACACACCCGGCCGTTTCTCTCACGGACAATCTTTCTCCCAGAACCGCCCATCCCGCCAGTACCGAGAAGCAGGACTCAAGGCTTAAGATCAGGGACGCCACCGCCGGATTCACATTCTTCTGCCCTATGATCTGCAACGTATACGCCACCCCGCAGGACAGCACGCCCGCATACAGAAGAGGCATCCATCCCTCAAGCATCGCCCCCGCCTTCGGCGTCTCTAACGCGAACATGAACGGCAGAGACATGATCCCGCACACCAGAAACTGGATACAGGACATCTTCACCCCGTCCACTCTCGGCGAGAAATGATCTATCACAAGGATATGCACGGAAAATACGACCGCACACACGAATATCAGGACATCCCCCTTCCCTACAGTGAACTTATCCGTAATACAGAGAAAATAGAGCCCCGCAAGAGCCGCCGCCACCGCGAGCCATACCTTCCATCCAATCCTTTTTCCAAGGAATATCCCAAGCACCGGGACGATCACGATATAAAACGCCGTAATGAATCCCGCCTTCCCCGCCGTCGTATACTGGATCCCTATCTGCTGAAGAC
>CAJTRO010000039.1:0-209 GCA_910579015.1 uncultured Dorea sp.
TTCTTCATTATTGTTTCCGTCCCCTCTCGGGGTATCTATTTTCCAAATAAATGACAAAATTTGATTGGATGATGGTAGACATGTTTCCGTCCCCTCTCGGGGTATCTATTTTCCAAATGATGCGATCAGGGTGTATTATAATACGCCTAATGATAGTTTCCGTCCCCTCTCGGGGTATCTATTTTCCAAATAAGCATATTATTTTTCAG
>CAJTRO010000039.1:283-32089 GCA_910579015.1 uncultured Dorea sp.
AAAGTTGTCCCTCTTTAATGCTTCCGGTTTCCGTCCCCTCTCGGGGTATCTATTTTCCAAATAAATGACAATAAAGAATCATAAAAACTGAATAACAATGTTTCCGTCCCCTCTCGGGGTATCTATTTTCCAAATACGGAACGTATAAAGGAGGATAAAGAAATGTATAACAGTTTCCGTCCCCTCTCGGGGTATCTATTTTCCAAATAGGTGATTATATGCCATCTGGTATTGAAGTAACCAAACAAGTTTCCGTCCCCTCTCGGGGTATCTATTTTCCAAATAAAAGTTTAGATTTAATAATGGTTGTGTAAGTCGGTATTGTTTCCGTCCCCTCTCGGGGTATCTATTTTCCAAATACTACCTTCCGCAACCCTTACAAATTCTAGCTCTTCTCATGCGTTTGCGGGGTAAAACCTGGATTCTATTTAACTTTACCCAGATATACACCACAAACACATGATTTTCATTGTATTTACTGACTGCGGGGCAAAATTATTCTTCTTTCAGTATCTACACTACTAAATCAAATTGATACGGCTTCTATTTTTCCCATTCCCATATCATACAAACGTCCGTCATAATAAGTACATTTACATACATGCGGGGCTGCTCTTAAAGAAATATCTTTATTATGCTTATGTATACTATAATTCTTGCCTAATGTATTCTTGAAAATTGCATCTGTTATTCTCACGGCGTCATTTTTGAAAACGGGATAGATAATTGTTTTTGATAAGAAACCACACCCGCCTCCGAGCCACACTATGCCTTTTTCCTCCGAGCCTCTTCGAAAACGGGAATAAAAATTTCTATACATGTTTTGCTGGAAGTCTTCTAATGCATCGAGGATAATATCTATCGTATATTTGCATTGCGTCCTGTCGATAGAAATCTCAAAGCTAATCTCCGTATCTGGAATCAAAGCTTCTTTCAAAATCGGCAGTGGCTTTTCCTTTCCATCAAGTGTATAATCTATTTTTTGGCTCAAAGTCAGGCTCTTTAAAGAAATAGGTTTGCTGTCACTGACAATCAACCCAGACAGGCAAGAGTTCACTGCATTTCCTTTTTTCTTCTCATCACGCCCTAATGTATGAAACGCCATAGTTTCCAAATCGGAAGTCTCTCTCGACAAGCATTGATCCCTTTTCGCAAATTGTCTTACATTGTTCTTAATACTTGTGCACACTTCCCTGTACTTCTCCGGATTTTGCTTAATCTCATAGGCTAACAACGCAGTTCTGATCATCCCCTTCAGGCTGCTTCCTGGTATGAAAGGCAGACCATATGCGTCTTTTGTTATACACATGATTTCTTTGGTTCTTACTTGTCTTCCTACAGGCGAACCTGAAAGTGCATCTCCCGAATCCAGCTCATATCTTTTCCAACGCTGATAATCCTTCTTCTGAAAACCATGCTTCTTCAGCCATATTCCGAGATCTGTCTGCTCATTTAACATATATTTTATGTATTCCTTTTCCAAACCAGCTTTACAGATGTCTGTATACATCTTTATCAGATCTGGAATTATGACTTTATGATCCCAGAGAAGATTAATATATTCTTTCTTACCAATCTTCTCTCCATTTCCTACATGAATCGGAGACAGCGCTCTTATCTTAATCTTATATCTTTTTATAAATTCGTCCATTTTCACACCCCCATAAACATGGGCTTTGCATAACGATAAACAGGATGACTTCCGCCCTCCGACACATCATATATATCTCCATCAAAGCAATTTACAAAATAAGATCCCGCCATAAATACATACATATCTTTCTTTTTACGTTGTTCATCTGCATATTTATCGGACGAGACAAATCCTGATCTCTTTTCCAGCAGATACGTTGCACCCTCCAATGACTTTTCCAGTTCTTCATCTCTTGGAAGCGCCGTTGACAGAAGCAATTTACCATCTGACGATTTTTCCAGATATTTCAGTAAAACCTCTGTTTTCTTTCCTGCTTTCCTTAACTCAAATCTTCCTAAACCTCTTGACTTCTCTCCGCCTATTCCAGAATATGAAACAGCCTCCAAAAGTTCTTCTGCCAGTCTCTTCTCTTCTTCCTCTGCATAGGATACAATTACATACAGACCATTTCCCGGATTAAAATGAAATATCCCCACATGAAATGGCTGTGCATCTCCTACCTTACGTACCGCCGCCATCATACGCTGCTGAAATATCCCCAAATCCTTCATTGGATCTTGTTCCAGACTCATTCTGCCGTCAAGAAATTCCTCCAGACGCTCCACCGGAAGATACTTTAATTTCTTATACTTCTTCTTTTCCTCAGAGTCACCATGCTTCGCCGATTCTATATACCGCATTGGTTTCGGAATCATATACTGGTCTCTTACACAGGGAAGGGCATCCGAAATCCTCAGGCCCCCGGTCTTCACACTTTCGTAAAATCTCTTTGCTGTCCCATATTTCAAAGCTTCTATATACATTGCTGAGAACAATGCATCCGCCCGAAACACATAATCACTGTCGTTTAACATTCCTTTTCCAAAATGAACCCCTGATGTAAATTCCAATTTATAGATAGAATAATTCATTTTTACACCTCATTTAACAAACCCTGGCACTCATTTAGTATCTCCTCCGAAATATCTCCAATCAATACCTCCAATTCTAATTCTTTAAATCTGACTTTACCATATCCCCTTGAACCATTTCCGCCGAGATAATCGTATTCTAACAATCTGAGGCCGTCTCTTATAATTTCGAAATCCATTTTCATCTTTTCTTCCGTGTCCATCTCATAGATAAGATCCAATGGAAATTCCGCCCCTCTTATTACACGCTCAATCTGCCTTGGATTCGCAACAGCTGTCGTCCTCTTAATACTATTTTCAAATTTCACTTCTGTACTGCTCGTCAACCCCTGTTGTTTTAATTCATCCCAGTTTGACATGATCATATCTGAGAATAAAATCCGGCTGCACCTTATATTTTCCTTTTTTGCACTTCCGAAAAGATCTATCAGGCACGGCGCATCATTATCTGGTTCAACTACCGCTGTATTGTATTTTTTTGCCAGCAATGCCCTCATCTTCCCTTTCAGGCTGCTTCCTGGTATCATGGGCAGTCTGCTGCGTACATCTCTGACTACCGGAGAATCAACTGCACCAATCGCAGAAAACGCGCTGGATCCTCCAATGTGCATTCCGGTAAGGACTTCTATCTTCCCTGATATTCTCACTTTTGTAATCATATTTTTTCCTCCCTACTCATCTCTTTTTCCTTTAAATTTCCGGAATGCCACCAGTGCTTCCACATATCTGCTGAACAGTATAAACTGCTGCTTACTGTCTTTAATCTCATCCAGACATTCCAGTATTCTTCCTTTTTCAACCAGATTCTTAACTCCTGGTTCACGTCCCGCTTCATAGACAAATCGGATCTTCAGATACCGGATACGCCCCGTTATATCCGCAGGAAGTTTTTCTCCCTTTATGTGCATCACATCATTATAAATATCTGCCGTCATTGCCAATAGGTTTCTTATCTTGGAAGTTGTTACAATCGGTATCTCTCTGCCTCTTTTATCCCTTATCTGCAACAATTCATTGATTGTCTGTTCTGCCAGGATATCATAACTGTCATCTGTCAATATCATCTTTCTTCCTCCTTCTCCCTGTTCAGATAAATATACAGATAGATTGCCGTGATGACTTCCCTGCAATCCTGTTGATCATCTGCCCATTTGTACATTTTTCGCGAAAACTGTTCATACGCTTCCTTTTGTTTCTGCGGGCGTGCCCGCTCTGGTTCCATTCGCGACAGGAAATATACATATCTTGCCCTGTTGAACCTCTCTTCCTGTCTGTTACGCAAAAGTTCCAGCACATGATATAAAAACGCCTTCCCATATCCTTCTGTCACAGCAAAAAATGAAGCTATTTCGCAGAATTTATCACCTATTACTCTATCCACAAAAATATCCCATGAGTACGTCCCGTTTTCATCGAATAAAGTAACTGCATTCTTACCATCTACATTCTTTGATAATTCTTCCAGCCTCGCCGTCTCGCCTGCCATAATATTCACCGGATATCCCGGACTATAGATACCGATGCCGCCAGAAATAGTTAATGTATTCTGGGTAAATCTGGACAGCGCCTTTCGTATATCTACAAAACTCTCTATAATATCGTTCCATGCTCCGACGAGAAAGATATCATCACCGCCCGAATATACAATTGCCGCCTTCCGCTTTCCGGCTTGTCCCAGACACCGGCTTTCTCCCTTCTCCAAAATCTGATTTATATAGCATTTGAAAAACAGAGAAAGCTGACGCGACAAAGCAGCGGTCCTTGACAGAGTAACATACTTTTCTTCACCGCCTTCTCTGCAAAAACCATACACAAATGCCTTTCCAAGATTATCTACATCAGCCCGCAGAACTCCAAGCCTTTCAACTCCTTCTGCACCTGCCGCAAACTGTTCAAATGTATCACCCGTTGCATAATCGCCAATCCAAAGCTTCGATGCAACCTCTTTGCCAGTATAGATCCGGTTCTTTGCATACGCCCGCACATAAGAACTGCTTTCCATTCTGGCTCTCAACTCTTCCTTCGTGTCTGCAACCAAAAACCTGCCTCCTGGAAGCGGTAAAGCATCCTTTACCTCACAATTTAACACAGTAAAAAATTCCTGCTTTAAAATCCCTTCCGACATCTTATGAAGCGCCGCGCATACTGAGCATCTTCCTTCTGGATCAACCGCGCTCATTTTCCTGCACACAATACATTCCCGATGCCCCTTATGCTTTCTTGCGTTCAAAAACCGGATATCCGCTGCATCATATCTGTGCAGCTTCTTTCTGGAAATTATTTTTGACATATGAAGATAAAGCTTTGCATAACTGCCCTCAGGCTCATTTTTCAAATCATTGGCACTACATTCCACATATCCGCCCGCAACATACAGCGCCGTTCCAAATTCTTCAAGAAACCACTTATTTGTTCTCTTCTCCTGCCCTTCAACCATCCTCTTCACAGCTTGGGTATTCGGAAGAAGCATATAACAATGTCCTCCTCCCTGACAGATCAGATTCGCCCTTGACAAGGACAACTCAGACAATAACTCATCTATCATGTGTTCCATCAATATTTCCAGATAAAAACTTCTTGCCCGCAGATTTTTCAACGCGCCTTTGCTCGCTGTTGTATAGATAAAATCTTGTATGCCTGAGATATCCATAGAATATAGCAAAAACATCTTCTGTCCATAGTTTTCCTTCGCATGGGTATAAAGCATTTCTCTGTAATCTTCTATCTGCTGTTGTTCCAGATACTGTTCGATACATTGTGCCGCAGCAGCCGTTATCTTCATATGGTCATACAGTGATATATCTGCCATCTCTCTCTTTGAAGTTGACGAAGGGATATAAGACAAATTTGCTTCCAAAACCGACAACAAAGAATTAATATAGCCTTCTGTAATTGAAATCCCGCGCAAATTATCGGTTATATTATGAATAATCTCCTTATAGAAGCCTTCATCCATAGTAACGGGTTCATCCGTCGGAAAATTAATTCCTCTGTCCGCGTCCAACACCTGTCTTGCATAATGCTTCTGTTCCTGATTGCCATTCAAAATATTAAATACGCTTGCAAGCGGAAGTTCTCTGTCAAACCCGTCTTCCTGCTCCAGGCCATCCCGCCGGTCAGCCGACGCCGCCACATTATCTGCAAAATAAGTAATATAAGAAAGGTCTCTTTTCTCCAAAGATGCGTTCTTTATATTTGTGCTATGATGGAACAAAACACAATGCAAGATTTCTTCATCCCTAATCTCTGTTTCATTTTTCAAATAGTCATATCCACTCTGACTGTGATTTCTGCCGTCACCGCTTCTATAAACCACTTTTCCAATGTCGTGCAGCAGGCTCCCAATCACAAGCTTTATCTGTTTTTCAGTCAATTCCGTATCCCTCGCATTCCATTCTTACTCATATTAATCATGTACATTCTAAGAAATTATCCGGTATGCCCCCATTCCCAACGAAGCCTTGATCCCTACGCCCGAATATGTACCAAACCTCAGCAATAAATCTGCAAAATCCGTCATCGTCTGTGTTCCTGTCATCTTAATTGTAATCTTCCCTATAAAAGAAGGAATCTTCACACCCTCCATATAAAAATAGACACTTTTAAGATCATACCTGACAATCTCCGTATTTTCACAAAGCTGTTCCAACGCTTCTTCATCAATCATACATTCCTCTTTTACAACCGCGTCATATTTATTCATCAGGCTTTGGAATATACATCTGATATCCGGATAAAACAGATAACGCCCTCTCTGTCTGAATGCTGTCGGTGTAACAAAATGAATCTCCGTATATCTGCCGCTTCTTCTTTCATAGAATCGTTCCAGTAACTCTTTTTGCCTCATGATACGATAGTCTTTTTCTACAATAGAAATCTGCAATCCCCGCTTTTTTATTTCCAATACTTCCAGCTTCAGAAGTGTCTCGTTCATCATATACTGTACGGCTGTTTCATCCATACAACATACGATCCAATGCCATTCTTTTTCTCTTTTTTCCAGATGCTGTGTAAATGGATGTAACTGCGAATTATGAAGATATCCTGCATATTCCTGTGATATCAATTCCATTATCGCGCCATGAAACAGCGAGGACATCTGATAAGATAACTCTTCCGTACATTTTAATCTCATGTCCAATCTTGCTAACATCTTATCTGCACCCCCATAACTTCTTCGACAAATCTGGTTTTTCCTATTACTTCTTCTATATCTCTCCAAATCATAACTATACTATACCACAATGCTATGCTTTAAAACAGAGAAATCAATCAAATAAGACGTTCCATTATCTTCCCACAACCACCGTCCTGACTTCCCTCATTCCACAGCATCCCCTGATCCGCTCCATCTCCTTCCACACCTCAAGGGCCGTCCTTCTTCGCTCTTCTGTATCCGCCTTATTCAAGACAACCCTGTACTGTATGTCTTCGGCAACACCTTTTCGTCCCCCGTGACAGCTAAGTGCAAGAGCCGCGATGTCACGCGCCTCAAGCCTGTCCTTTACATCTTTGTGAAGGAATTCTGCCATCCGCTCTGCCCGAAAGCCCGCATCCCGAATCTTCTGCCCCAGGGCATCCAGTCCATATACCGCCAGAACACAAGTCTCACACCCGGCAAATACCGGTTCATGCTCTGCCGGAATCTTCACGGGAAGCATCCGGGCCCCGTCCGCCTCTATCAACACCGGACACCCAAAATCCAGGACTTTCTCAAGGATATCCGGCAAAAGAGCCCTGATCTTCTCTGACCTTGCTCCTCTATTGTGTACATTCTCCCCTGTCTCAAGATCCGGCGCCAGCGTCGGCGCTGTCTCCGCCTCTGCACCTGCGATCACATATCCTTCCCGTCTCTGCACCCGTAAGATCTCTTTTGCAGACGGATCCACAAGGAACTTCTCTGTGTTCTCTTTCTTCATATGTGTCGTCGTGATAATGACAGACTGCCGTCCAAGCGCCAGATATTCTTCTGCAAGCCTCTTGAGTACCGTAGTTTTCCCGCCTGCACCAACAGCCGCAATCCTTGGCTCTGATCCCGTAATATCAACGAGGGACAAAGCCTCAAGGAGCATATTATGCTCCCTGAGCTGTCCCTCTCTGATCTCTGCTATCATATTCATCCTCTATATCTTATCCAGATATCTCATCCAATCTCTTATCCAAATATCCTTATCCAAGTATCTTATCCAGCGTCTCAAACAGGACGTCCATGTTGATCGGTTTCGATATATGGCTGTTCATTCCGCACTTCAACGCTTCCCGCTTGTCTTCCTCAAAGGCATTCGCCGTCATCGCAATGATCGGTATCCCCGCCAGCTTCCGGTTCTCAAGTCTTCTGATCTCCCGCGTCGCATCATAACCGTTCATCTCCGGCATCTGGATATCCATCAGGATCACCTGGTAATATCCCGGCTCTGACTTCTCAAGCATATCCACCGCGATCTTCCCGTCTCCCGCGACATCCACAGAGAATCCCGCGTCGCCCAGAATCTCCACAGCAATCTCCTGATTCAGTTCATTATCCTCCGCAAGCAGGATACGCCCTGCCTCGAACTTCATCTTGGTCTCATTCTCCTTCTTGGAACCAGGATTCTTGGAGTCTATGATGGAGTGGAGACAGCTTCTTAACTCAGACAGGAACAACGGCTTACTACAGAATGCTGTAACGCCCGCTTCCTTCGCTTCGTCCTCAATATCGGCCCAGTCGTATGCCGTCAATACGATGACCGGCGCGTCGTCGCCGACCTCTTTTCTGATCCGGCGGGTGACCTCAACTCCGTTCATATCCGGCAGCAGCCAGTCTATCACATAAACACTGTAATTATCGCCCCTGGAAACAGCCTGACGGGTGCGTAACACCGCCTCTTTTCCGGACAGCGTCCATTCTGCACGCATTCCCACCTGTCCCAGCATATACGTCACACTGTCGCAGGAATTAAAATCATCATCCACAACCAGAGCCCTGCAATTCCAAAGCTCCGGAATCTCCTGCGGCTCCTTCTCCATGGAATGCAGACGGAAGGTAAATGATACGCTTACCTCCGTACCCTCTCCCTGCCTGCTCTTCACCTCGATCGAGCCGTTCATCATATCCACGATATTCTTCGTGATCGCCATGCCAAGGCCGGTACCCTGGATCCCGCTGGTCGTGGTATTCTTCTCCCGCTCAAACGGTTCAAAGATGTGTGCCACGAACTCCTCGCTCATCCCGATACCCGTATCCCTGATACAGAACTCATAATTCGCATATCCCGGCGCCGCTCCGGCCTTCTCTGTGATCCGGATACTGACAGTACCGCCTGCCCCCGTATACTTCACGGCATTGCTCAACAGATTCAAAAGCACCTGGTTCAGACGCAGCTTATCACAATAGATATCCTCGTCCAGAACATCCACCGTATCGATAAACAGTTCCAGCTGCTTCGAATGGACATCCGCCTGTACGATGTTCCGCAGCCCGTGGAGAATCTCCGGCAGACGGCACGGATTCTCATCCAGACGCATCTTACCGCTCTCAATACGGCTCATATCCAGAATGTCATTGATCAGGCTCAGCAGATGATTACCCGATGACATGATCTTCTTAAGATACTCCTCCACACGCTCCGTGTGTTCTATATGGGTGATCGCCAGCGCCGTAAATCCGACGATGGCATTCATAGGCGTCCGGATGTCATGCGACATATTAGACAAGAAGACACTCTTTGCCTTGCTTGCCCTGTTCGCCTGAGAAAGAGCATCCTCCAGAAGGCTCTTCTTCTCCAGCTCCTTACGGATCTCATCATCCACACTGCGGAAGCCCATAACGATACCATGTCCGCCCTCCCATGAACCGGTACGGACAAGCTTGATCTGACAGTATTTCATCTCACCGTCCCTGAAAGTACGGTAATTCACACTGGTCACTTTCTTCTCGGTCATCACCTTCTTCAACTGGTCTGCCGCGAAGAACTTGCGCATCATCTCCCTGTCGTCTCCGTAGACATATTTATCTATGTAAGACATGACACATTCTTCCAGTACAATCTCGCCCTCAAAGTCCGGATCAAACACTCCGCCGCAGCTGTCCTCATTGCGCAGAGCGTTCCCTGCGCCCGTATCAAAGTCAAAGAAGCATACCAGATTATAATCAATTCCCAACGCCTGGATCAGTTCCTTCTGCCGGTGCTCATTCTTCTTCTCCTGAAGCTTCTGGGCAGTACAATCCAGAAGGAAACGCTGATAGAACGGCTTCCCGTCTTCCTCAAGGAGCTTGACATTACCCATAACATGCAGGATCTCGCCGTCCTTGTGCTGGACGCGGTACTCGACGCTCACACTGTCGCCCGGCCTTCCAAGCTTTCTGATACACTCTCTGAGCTTAGTCTTGTCCTCCTCTAACACAGAAGCCGCAACCAGATGGAATCCGTCGGCCGCCAGCTCCTCCTGAGTCTCATATCCTAATATATTAAGCGCGGCCCTGTTCACGCTGAGGATCTGCGTTCCGTCCACCGAATGACGCATAACTCCACAGTCAATGGTGGTAAATATGGTCTCCAGTGTCTGGTTCTTCTGAACGATCTCTCTCTCATAAGCACGCTCCTGCGTGATATCAATTGCAACGCCCACCGTTCCCATCACGCTTCCGTCCAGATCATACAATGGAGACTTATAAGTCGTGAGCAGTCTCATGCCGCCTCCGGTCTTGATCGTCTCCTCGGAAATGCAGGTCTCTCTCTTCTCCATCACTTCCCGCTCTGATTCGATACAGGCCGGATCGTCCTCCTCAACATCCCATATATAGGCATGTCTCTGACCTTCTACCTGCTCCTTGGTCTTATTGACCGTCTTGCAGAAGCTGTCGTTCACCTTCTCATGCACCCCGTCCTTATCCTTGTACCAGATAAGGTTCGGAGTATTATTGATCATGGCATCAAGGAAATGGCTGGTCTGCCAGGAATCCTTCTCCCGTCTGCACCTTTCCATCCATCTCTGGATGCGGAAACCGGCTTCTGTGTCTGACATCGGCATGGGCCAGATATCACTGACCGCAGGCAGAAATTCCTCTATCTCTTCTATCTTATCCTGCTCCAAAAGCAGGATAAGCTCCGTCTCCGATCTCTTCGCTAAAATCAATGCCTGAAGCGCCTCTCCATCCTGCGCCTCCTTCAGATGAAAAAATATCACATCCGCCTTTGCCGCCAGATCCTCCTTCGGCCTGCCGCTCTCTAAAAAATCATGCGTAAAACGATCAAACGGATGCGTCTTCTTCATAATCTCAAAAGCATTACACGAACATCCTGTTAAATAGAAATATATATGACAATGATACATCTCTGTTCTCTCCTCGCAATTTTCCTACTATGTATTCTAACAACTGTCAGATGCCATGTCAATACAAGATAATTCAGATGTCTTCCTGCGCTCTTCTTGCCTCTTCTCTCTCTTCCTCGGAGAAATTCATCTGAAATTCCGCCGTCTGTTCTGCCGCCATCCTTTCATCCGGATCCCAGCCCTCCTTCTTAACTGCGCGGATCCCATATTTCTCAAATATCGGAAATAACGCCGTAAGTCTGCTTCGGAAATCCTCATACTCCGGCCGCTCCTCCCCGCACCAGACGGCCTGTGCCAAAGCCGCGAACCTTGGCCAGCACATCTCTTCAAGCCTGGCATCACTGCGGATAAACTCCGTCCAGACCAGACATTCTGCCCCAAGGATCGAACCCTCTCTTCCTTCTCCAAGCTCCTTTGGGCTCATGTCAATGTCATACATATCCTTCAGAGAATGCATTCCATAAGGATAATCACAGTAACAGTGCTCCACCATGGACAGGATCGCTCTGCCTCCCCTGTCAAGATGCGCCTTGATCTGATCGTCCTTGTCCTCGGTCCACAGCTGTACCACAACTTCCTTATCTATATTTCCCCCGTAGACCGCCTCATTCCAGACAATCGGGATCCTTCCCTTTGACCGCAGATAGGATGCGATACGGTTGCACATATATCCCTGCAGCTCCCTGGCATCCTTAAGTCCCTCCTCCTCTATGCGCCTCTGGCAGTCAGGACATGCCTTCCACCGCTCCTTTGGAGCCTCGTCGCCTCCGATATGAAAATATTTCCCCGGAAACAATTCTAACATATCATCCAGAAGATTCTGGATAAAAGTAAACGTCTCTTCCTTCCCCGCACAGAAAAGCTCCTTGAAGATCCCGGCCCTCATGCCTACCTCCACCGGTCCGCCCGTACAGGAAAGCTCCGGATAAGCCGCCAGGATTGCCGTCACATGTCCCGGCATGTCTATCTCCGGCACCACCTCGATCCCAAGGCTCCCGCAGTAATCCACGATCTCTGCCACATCTTCCCGGGAATAATATCCGCCCTCCGGCTGGTCTGAATCATAATTCCCAAAATGATCTCCCGCACGCATAGAACTGATCTCGTGAAGCTTCGGATACCTCCTGCACTCAATGCGCCAGCCCTGGTCGTCCGATATGTGCCAGTGAAAACGATTCAGCCTGAATACAGCCGACATCCGGATCATCTTCTTCAGCTCATCTACGGTGAAGAAATGTCTGGAACAATCAATCTGGAAGGAACGGTAAGGATAAGACGGCCAGTCCCTGATCTCCATACAGGGCAGTTCCTCCCCGTAAATAAGCCTTAGCTGTTCCAGCGCTGTACGGGCATAAAAAAGCGCTGTCTTGCCGCCTCCCTCAAGCCGGATCTCATTAGAAGCAATGCTGATATGGTACTCTTCCTGCTTAAGCTCCTTGCACACGCGCTCTTTTACCGCTGTACCCTGCACCACCGTACCCTCGGTGAGTCTGATTTCTTTTGGTCTTGGTATCATAATATGTCCCTCCTCTACCATCCTTCCTCAGAATGGATCCAGTATTTCAGTAACTGCTGTTCATAGTTCTCCGGCCGCTTCCTCCATTCGCTGGGCGACACCCCCGTAACCTGCTTAAAATTCCTGTTAAAAGTAGAAAGCGTAGTGAACCCGCACTTTCCGGCGATATCCGCCATGGACTCATCGGTGTTCTTCAGATAATTACAGGCCGTCTGCACCCTTACCAGATTGATATATTCCAACGGCCCCATCTTCATATAGGTAGAGAATACTCTCCGGAAATGCGTCTCCGAGATATGGCACCATCTTGCCAGCTCCTCCACCCTTAGAGGCTCCATATAATGGAGTGTAATATAATCCAATGCCCGCGAGACAGGGATCGTCATCTTCCCGCTCAGCTCTGCCGGTCCCTTTTCGGTGGGATTCTCCCTCGCAATACTTACCAGAAGCGCGACCATAAGTCCTTTCGCCTCTTCTATGTAGAATTCTTTCGTATCCCGCATAATATCCAGGATATTCCGAACCGTCTTCGCGATGCCCGGAGCGTCCTCGACCGCCCGGAAGATCGCTCGGGAGTTGATCCTGCGCAGAAGATGATTCATCCGCTTCTCATTACCGGCTTTCTGGTACAGTTCTTCCAGGATTCCCTCCACATCCACAAACAGATATTCCCACTTGCTGATCGTACCCGGATCGCTGTTCGTCGTGTGCGGATAGTTCTTTGGGATAATAGAAATCTCTCCGCCTGTAAAACGGTAATCCCTCTCGCCAAGGGTGAGCGTTCCCTTCCCGTCATAACAATAGCCGATCTCAAGATAATTGTGGAAATGCAGATAGTCGATATCCCGCCCGTATGACTGCACCCATCTCTGTCCAAGCAGGGCCAGGATAGGACTGCCGTCCGGCATCCTGTAGTAACGGAATTCTATCTTTGGTTTTCTCCTCTTAGGCATAGTATTTCATCCTCTTTCTGTACCAGAATATAAGCACTACACTTACTTTACCAATCTATTACATTTCCGTCAACCGAAAAGCCCTTTTTTCAAATACACAAATTTATATATTTTAATGGCGTCTTATGATTATCTTAAGAAATTTTATAAACATTTCCAGTTTTTGTCATACTTGCGTCACATTTATCTCATATAATAAATCTATCAAATAAAGAAGACGGTAGTCGTGCTTCACAGTACATATTTTAGAGTATGATTACCGGACTTCGCCTAGACAATCAGTTAAAATTTAGATAGATTTTTTCATCCCCCTCCAATGGCCGGTGCAAACGCACCGGCCCTTTCTCCCGTATCAACAGCCGGCGGCTATTTTCTTTCCTGCAAACCGGCGGCAGATATATTCATTTGCCGCCAGCTCCATCCGGTCGTCTAATTCCTTAAGCTCTATCGGACCATATCTTCTCTCCAGAGCCCGTTCGATCAGATGATCGCATACCTGCGCGTTCTTTGGAAGCAAAGGTCCGTGCAGGTAAGTGCCTGTCACATTCCTGTAGATCACTCCCTCATAACCGCTTACTCCGTCATTGCCCGAGCCGTACAGCACTCTCCCAAAGGGCTTATGGCCGCAAAGGTACGTCCGTCCTCCGTGGTTCTCGAATCCCACCACCGGCACATCCGACAGTCCGCTGTCGAGAACAATATTTCCGATCAGGCGTCCGTCCCCCTGTTCTGTATAGATATCTAAAAGTCCAAGTCCTTCTATCACGCCCTCCCGGGTTCTGTAGTATTTCCCAAGAAGCTGATAGCCGCCGCAGACTGCTATCACCACACCGTCATCCTCTACATAACGCTTAAACTCCTTTTGTACCTTCTTAAGCTCCCGGCAGACTATCCTCTGCTCCCGGTCGGAGCCTCCGCCCAGAAGCACGATGTCAAGCTTCGAAAAATCAATCCTGTCACCGATATGGTACTCTACGGCCTTTGCCCGGATTCCCCGCCAAAGGCATCTCTTGACCATACATACAACATTTCCCCGGTCTCCATACAGATTCAAAAGCTCCGGATAGAGATGCCCGATCGTAAGTTTCATATCTGTAGTATTCATTATAATCTTCCTCCTGCATGAGCTGTCAATATATTTCTTGTATCAAACAGCGCCGTATAATTCACAAGAACATACAGCTTCCCGCACCCTTCCCTCACGGAACGCCTGACCGCCTCTGCGGTGCCCGCTTCCATCTCTGCCGCAATCCCGGCATATTTCATGCGGAGCATCAGCTCCTGGCATCGGATCCCGCTGACCATAATCAGACCAGTATCTGACTTGCCAAGACGTTCAAAATCCACGTCCCACAGCCATGAAACATCCCTGCCGTCCTGCGCGCGGTCGTTGATCACGATCAGAATATCCTTTCGTCCCTCATCCTGCATCAGCACGTCTATATTCTGGTTAAATCCTGCCGGATTCTTCGCAAGGTTCAGCCATACCCGCGTATTTCCAATCCAGAACTCCTCCATCCGTCCATTCTCCGGCTCGAATCCCCTGACCGCCTCGTCAAAATGTACGCCTTCAAGTCCGTCTGTCCGAAGGGCTGTATATGCCGCCAGGATATTATAGATATTATAGAAGCCCTTGCAGGCGGACCGGATCCTTCTGCCCTCAACGGTAAATGCAGGCTCCTCCCCAAATTCAACATCCTTTCCGTCAAACTGGATCCCGGGCCTTTGAAATCCACACGCCGGGCAGTAATAGTCTCCTAACTGACCGTAATGATAGAAGCGGTAGCGAAGAAGCCCTCCGCAATGTCTGCAAAACCGCCCCTCCCGGATCTCTCGGGGATTACCGCATTCTCTCACCGGTTCGCGGATCCCATAGGTTACATATTTATTTCCACTGTCCATGACAAGAGACGTGCACAATGGCTCATCCCCGTTTACAATTATCTTCATTCCCGGAACCGCACACATGACTTTTCCAAGGCTCTCCATAACTGTATCAATCTCCCCGTACCGGTCTAACTGGTCCCGAAATAGATTGGTCAGCACCATATAGTCCGGGCTGAAATGCCGGATGATCTTTACTGCCGCCGCCTCATCCATCTCGATACAGGCATAGTCCGCCTTAAGCTTCCCGTCCAATCCGGCTTTCAATGCAAATGCCGCCACAATACCGTTTAACATATTCGATCCTGTGTGGTTGCAGACGACACGATATCCTTCGGCTTCAACGGCCGTACAGAGCAGGTTGTTCACGGTTGTCTTGCCGTTAGTTCCACATACCGCGAAAATCCCCCGCCTTACCTGCCCGGCAAGGTCATGCAGAAGAGGCGGGTATATCTTAAGGGCAATCTTCCCTGCCCAGGTCGCTCCCTGCCGCCGAAAGATATGGATACTGATCTTTTCTGTGATTTTTGCCGCCCAGACGGCCAGCATTCTGCGTAGTCTCATAATCAAAATCTTTCCTCACTGCTTGTTCACCTAATTGTAACATGGACAAAATATTTTTAAATTTGGGTATTCCCTCGACACGGGTAGTTGTGTTATAATATAAGCCATGCAGCGGTGGTCGAGTTGGCTGATGGCATCTGCCTCGAAAGCAGAAGAGCCGCAAGGCTCCGGGGGTTCAAATCCCTCCCGCTGCGTTTTTTTATTTCACAGATAATTGATCCTCTGTATCATCTTTTTTCTTCAGGCCGGCATTCTTTATCCAGATTGTCCAGACACGGCATCCGGCCGGTATTCTTTATCCAGATTGTCCAGACACGGCATCCGGCCGGGAGGGCGCACAGTATAACCGTCATCACCAATATTCCAGCCGCACACCCTAGCATAAGCGAATCTGCATAATATAAAGAATCATTCAAAAGCTTCAGGAAATCCTCCTTTTTCTCGGCAAAAAGCTGTGTCCAGAATGCGAAATCAGACCATGCAGACGGCACATAATCATCGGAAAAGTGCAGGCTCAAAAGCAGGATCCCGCATACCCCTGAAAAGCCTGCAACAGGCAGAATGAAATGAAGCATCGAAGGAATCCGGCGTCTAAGCCACGAAAGCGCCAGGTACAGAAGTATCCACAAGGGCAGATATAAAAGGATCCTTCCGATGCCCAGATACAGGTCACATTCCGAGATCCTTCCCTTTCCTTCTATGAGGATACCTGAAAGCCTCTGACGCACCACGGACAACGGAATGCCCGGCGCTTCCACGCGGATACAGTTGTACTGCCGTCCGGCCTTTCCCTGTATCATGCACAGCTGGCCGGCCGTATCCACGATCCCCCGGATGATATAGGAATCCTTCCCCATGCTCACCTGTTCCCCGGTTACTTCGTAAGCCCCAAACAGCGTATCCGCCGTTTTTTTACTGATCACGCATCCTTTCCTGTCACTGTCCGTCACAAATGCGCCCGCCGCCAGCCGGCCGGGTGTAATCAGATTCATATTTCCTGCCATCTCAACCAGCTTCACCTTCGTGTCACGGCCCAGATCTTCATTCCTTAATACCTTCCCGTTCTTCTCTCCAAACAGCGTGATATCCCTTATCTCCCTCTTTGCATCATCAGAAGCATTTTCCCAGAACCCCTCAGCCTGCTCCCTTGTCAGTATATTTTCCTTATAATAGAAGCCGCTCTGCCCCTGCATACTCTTTAATTCTGTGTAGAAATGTATCTCCGCCGCCAGCGCACAGGCCGTAAGGAGGATAAGGAACCCCATGCGCAGGCTGATTTTTACTCGGTCAGACGTACCCGGTCACCTTCTTTCACATATTTGCTGGATTCGATTATGATCTTAGCTTCCTCAGGCAGATTCGTCTCCACGGCGGCCAAGTTGTCATCCTTCTTAAGCACTGTGACGTCAACCCTCACTGCCGTGTAGGATTCCCCCAGTATCCCGGACCGGATCTCGGCAATCAGCACATAACTGCTGCCGCCGGCTTCCCTGAGCGCCGTCAGCGGAATCAGCTTATCATAACTGTCCTGTGACTTCTTGCTGTAATGGAAGGTCAGTTTTGTTCCGACACGATAGGATGTGTCTGACAGCGGTGCGTACCACAGAAATCTTCCTTCCTCGTCCTGACCGATACGCCCTATCTTAAGGGGTTTCTTCTTCGTCTCCCCCTGTATGACAGCCTCCACCTCGTCGCCTTCTGCGGCCGTCGCGATCTTATCGTCCGGAATCACACCGCACGCCTCCATGCTCCCTGTGATCAGTACGATCTGTTCTGTTCCCGTCGTGATGGTTCCTTCCCCGGCTCCGGCCGATTCCAGAATCCCGTCCGTCTGGGCTGTTACGATGCCTCCGCTATCCCTTAGTCCGGCCAGCTTATCCATCTTACTCTGTAAGGCGGTAAGCTCCACCTCCATCTCGGCAAGCGCCGCCCTGGAAGCCTTCGCTTCACTGGCTTCGTTGGCCTGGGTATTCGCCTCATCCTGCCTCGCGATATTACAGGCCCCCTGTGCCGACCGGTAGGACCGCTCGGCCGTCTCAAGAACGTCCTCGGCCGTCTCAAGCTCTGACTGTAACTGCTGTTTCTTCTCTTCGAGAGCCGCCGCATCCTCTTCCTGGTCCGGTATCTGCTCTGCCATGGCCGCCTCATACCGGCTCCACGCCTCCTGATAAGCTTCCTGCGCCGCGGTCAATGCATCGGCCGCCTCATCAAGGCCGAGCTGCGCCTGGGCGGTTGCCGGCGTCCGTGCCTTGACCGCTCCCGCAATCCTCTGCTGTTCCATGCGCAGCTTAAGCTTCTCAATCTCCTGTGCCTGCTGTGTATACTGCTCCTCCAAATATGCCGGATCAAGTCTCACGATCCCCTCGCCCGCATGTACCGCACTGCCGGGACTTACCAGGATATCAATTACCTTCTGGTCCTTTGGAAGTGACTGGTATACCTTATCCTTCGCCTGGATACTGCCTGTTCCGTCGAATTCATCCGTCAGGCTTCCGCGTCCTGCCCTTTCCGTCTTCACCTTCGCCACCGTCATGGAGGAGGCGCCGCGCGCGATAAGAGTACAGCACAGCATCACGATAAAAAAAGACAGGATCATCTTCGATATCTTTTTCTTCATCTATAACTCTCCTATATCTGTTTATACAATCATTCCCGAAGTCCCGACGCCTCGATCCCCTTCTGAAGATAATCCCGTCCCCACAGAAAGCCCAGTACAGCCGGGAGCATCATGATCACTGACGCCGTGAAGGACGCGCTCATCTGGTCCGCCGTGATCTCCGGCAGATACAAAGACAGGGGCATCTTCGCCTTGGTCTTGAGAAATGTCATAGGCGCCTCCACCGCATTCCAGTATTCGAGGAAATTAAGAATCAGCGCCGAGATGATCCCCGGACTGCCAAGAGGGATCCCGATCTTCAAGAAGACGACCAGTTCTCCCGCCCCGTCCACCTTCGCTGCCTCGAATACCTCGCCCGGTATCCCGCGAAAGAATTTCTCCATAATAAAGACCGGAAAGGTCGAGAAGATCCCCGGCAGGATCAGCGACAGATGACTGTCCATCAGAGAGAGCCGCGACAGCACCAGATAGCTGGAAACCATGGTGACCTGAAAGGGCATGACCATCAATATCATATATACCAGGAACAATATCTTCCTTCCTCGAAATTCATATCTTGCAAACGCCCACGCAGCCATGGTCCCCACGACCGTCTGTCCCGCCAGGATGGAGAAAACCTGCCCTACAGAATTCCAGAACATCACAAAGAAGTCCGGAGAATCAAGCAATAACTCCACATAGGGCTTAAGCGTCGGATATACGGGGAGAAGCCTTGCCGAGAGCTTACCGGGAGCGCCTCCTAACACAGCGCCATATGCCTCCTTAAGCTCCTGCCCTCCCATGACAGAGTTGCTTATCATCATGAGTACCGGAAGCGCCATGACAAGCCCCATCATGCCCAGGGCTGTATATACGGGCACATATTTTCTTTGTCTCATACTGCATCCTGCCTCTCATTCCACCGCTCCAGCAGGCAGAGCAGGACGCTGACTGCCGCCGCCATCATCACCGCTCCCGCGCTCATCTTCTGGATATCAAGCTTCGTGAACCAGTTATTGAACAGATGCTGCAACATATAGATACTCTCATGGGGATAATCTCCTGCGATCAGATAGGCTTCCCGAAATACGCGGAATGCATTTACAAAAGAAAGCACTCCGATCATGACCATCCCCGCCTTCATCTGCGGAAGTGTGATATAACGGAAACACTCCCAGGAACCCGCCCCGCTTACCTTCGCCGCTTCATACTGCTCTTCGCCCACGCCAGAAAGAGCCGCGATCCAGAGCACGATATCATAGCCCAGATTCTTCCATATATAAGAGAATACCAGTATCAGGAACGCCGCGTCCGTACTCATCCACTCCTTCCCCTCAAACTCGAATAATTGAAGCGCTTCGTTCAGAAGGCCGTTTCCGTGAAAAATCAACTTCCAGAATACCACCAGCGACGCCACCGGAACCGCCATCGGCAGCAGGAACACTGTCTGGAAAAATGCCTTTGCCGCCGGAAGACGGCAGAGCATCAGGGCCGTGCCAAAGGAGAACAGAAGAAGCAGCGGGAGGCAGACGGCCAAAAACTTCACTGTATGGAGGACTGCCTCACGAAACGCCTGGTTCATCAGCACATCCCTGTAATTCTCAAACCCTACGAACGTATTTCCCACTGCTTTCAGGAAGGAACGGCGTATTACATCCGCAAATGGTATCAGTACGAATATCGCCGTCCCTGCCAGACTGGGCAGTAAAAACAGATATGCCGCTTTCTGTTCTTTTCTCTTCATAAGCAATCCTACTCCGCAAGGTATGTATCCACCTTCTGGCAGATCACCTTCGCCGTCTCCTCTGCTGTCTGCTCTCCCATATAGCATTTCTCCATCTCTTCCAGAACAGTATCCGCCACCATGCCGTCCATCATGAAAGGCACTTTCAATCCCTCTATGATCCCTGACAATCGATCGATCTCGTCTCTTGACGGATAGGATGCACTGATGTGGACATCTTCGCCTGTCTGCGGATCTTCACTGCCGACGCCTACCGACATCTCCACCGCCTCTGGCGTCTCCACATATTCTGACTGATACTCAAGCGCACTTTTAAGTACCGGGAATCCGTCCCCGTTATCTCCCTTCTGGACCGATTCCTCAAACAGGCATTCTACGAATTCCATCGCAAGCTCCTGCTGTTTCGAGGAGGCATTGATCCCTGCGATCACCTGTGGTACATAATACTGTTTGAGGCTCATGACCGTTCTGCCCTGCTCTCTTGCCTGCACATACGGGACCATGGCAGACATCAGGCCATTGAGCTCTTCGATCATGACCTGATTTCCCTTAAGCCCAAAGCCGGAGTTAAACCGGTTCCTCATCTGCTTCCAGCTGCCCGTCTCCAATCCTCTTGCTTCTTCTATCGATCTCGTATTCTGCACCTCGCAGAGCTTCATCCAGTCCTCAAGGAACTGTGCAAGCTTCTTCTCGTCCAGACCGCCCTTCTTCGTCTTAAGTTCTTCGTAAAATGTATTGAACAGCGTCATCCCTGCCATCTCATGAGTGGTCGCCGTAAACAGACACTCCCCCGGATGCTGTTCAAGATAAGCGTGGAAGGCATCCGGATCCTTGCACGCATCCATCTGCTCCTCGTCTCCAAATAACACCGGCACATTAAGCCTTGCCGGAACGGCATAGATCTTCTTATCCTGAACCGCCGTATTCCCGATCACATCCATAAGCACGCCTTGTTCCTCCAAACGCTCTGAAAGCTCCGTCAGGTCTGCAAGGATCCCCTTCTCTATATAGGACGCCGCCGGCAGTCCGTCCAGGATCAGGACGTCTGCCCCGCTCCCGCTTAGAAGCTCGGCGTTCAGCGCACGGATGATATCCGTCTCCGGTACTTCGGTTTCTCCTGTCACGGCCGCGTGATAATCCACCTTCACTTCCGGATGCCTGCTCTGGAACACATACACGGCCTGCGATACCGTCTGGTTCTCCTGAAGTCCGTAGATACTTAAGTTCTCATTTCTGACCGCCGCGGCATCCTCATCAAACTGATAACACATGAGCCTGTGTCCGCCCGCGAAAACCTTATAAAGTCCGTAGAATACCTCATCCTTCCCATAAAGGAAATTGATCAGAGCCGCGGAATCTGTGCTCATAAGAGAGCCGGTTCCTTCCATCAGCATTTCCACAATACTGCCGCTCTCTGTAATCCGCCGGATCCCTTCTGAATCCACGATATACCAGATCCCTTCTTCACCGGGGATGATCCTGGTTCCTGAAAGGTCCTGCTTCACAGCCACCGTATTTTCCTTCTTATAATTATCCGTATCGTAGAATTCAACACTCTGGCCGTCTGTTCCGAATATCGCGGCTGTTCCGTCCGATGCCGCCATCAAAGGCTGATGATCTATTGCAACAGAAATGGATTCTGTCTCGAACACCTTCCTGTCATCCTGATAGAAACTCACGATTCCATCCATCTGCGCAATCCCGATCACGCCATTTTCCAACACGGCCATATCTACAAACAACGTAGTCCTGCCGTCTTCTTTTACCTCCAGACACGGCGCCGGCGTACAATCCTTTGCACTGCCGTCTTCTGCTTCCTTGATTATATGCTGTCCATATGGTCCCCCTGCTTCCTTCGGAAGCGCCAAGCCATATACGTTCCCGTCCCTTCCTGTATAGATATGGATGATCTTGAGCCCCAGCCTGTTAAGCGCATCCGTCATCCAGGTTACATCCTCTAAGTCCGCCCAGACGCCGTTCTGGTAAGTATAGCTGTAAAACCCGCTGTCGTCTGACGTATAGAGCACCAGGTCATCATCCTTATTCTGGATTCCGATCACCTCCTGTGCCGTCTCTGGCAGAGGAATTTCCTTCTCCACATAACGGCCTTTTGCGGAAATGTTTTTCTCCTCTTCAATCTCTTCTTTTCTGTCACTTTGCTGTTTACAACCGGCAGTCATTCCTGCCGCAAGCACTATGGCCATCGCAAGGCTGAATATCTTTTTCATCTTCATAGGCATCACTCCTCATCTTGATCATTAATTGGTGCTTTCTTAAGCTTATCAGACAAATCTCAGAAAATCTTCGAGAACCTTATAAAAATCTTAAAGATTTTTTTGAGATTTGGATGCTATAATAAAGGAACGGTTGAATAAAGGGGGATTGAATCATGCGTATCTTGATCATTGAAGATGATGAACAGTTGTGTGAGACTTTAAAACTACAGTTTGAACATCATGGATTTGAATCGGACTGTGTACATAATGGGATTGACGCGCTGTACTATGTGATGCAGTCGGTCTACGACCTTATCATTCTGGACAGGATGCTTCCGGGTATGGATGGGCTTGCCCTGCTTCGGATCATCCGGGAGAGCAGCGTCCGTACACCGGTTATCCTTGCGACGGCTGTGGATTCTGTGGAGGAGAGGATTGCGGGACTGGATAACGGCGCGGATGATTATCTGGTGAAGCCCTATGATATCGGAGAACTGCTTGCAAGGATCCGCGCGCTGTGCCGTCGTCCCGGTACTCTGGATGTCTCTGACACACTGAGCTTCGAGGATCTGGAATTCTCCCCCTCAAGCCTTGATCTCTGCCTCAAAGGGCCAAACAGCTCCCCGGATGCCGTCATACATCTCTCCCGGCGTGAGGGCGTGCTGATGGAATACTTTCTTTCGCGTCCGAACCAGACGCTGCCCCGTCAGCTTATCTATACACGGGTGTGGGGACCTGACGCCGAGGTGGAGGACGGGAATCTTGATACCTACATCTATTATCTGCGCAAGCACCTGCGCACGTTGAAGAGCCGTGTCCGCATCCTGACGGTCCACGGTATCGGCTATAAGATGGAGACCGGCGCATGATCCGGAAGCTGCGAAGGCATCTCACACTGCTTTTCGCCATTCCTACCAGCCTGATCCTGTCCCTGATCCTGTGTGTGCTCTTCTTCTGGCAGTTATCCCAGACCAGGAATGAGCAGACCATATCTATGCAGAACCAGATCCTGAACCTTACCTACCAGCTTGAAGGAACGTATTTCTTCTCCGACGACTGGCTTGCAAGTCTGGAGCACGACCACCGTCTGATCATCCATATCGAAGAGAATAACGTCCCGTTGTTCTTCTCGGGCTCCTGGGAACCGCGCACAAACCGCGATACACTGGTGAATATGGCCAAAGAAATGGCTCTTACAGAGCATATCGATACTTCCATACGTCCATTCTCGTCTACTTTGCAGAAGTCCTCTATTTTCACACTGCAAGGCGAGAAGCATGACACCTACCAGGCCGCCGTAGTCGTCATGTCCACAGAAAGCGGGTTCCGTTCTCTTACCCTTCTTTCTGACATCACAGAGCTGAAACGCCAGGAGCCTCTGCGCTTCCTGCTCTTTCTCCTGTTGGAGATCTGCGGTATACTGGCGCTCTTCCTTGTCAGCCGTTTCGTGTCTGCAAGGGCTGTGGCCCCGGTTGCCGAGTACCATCAGAAGCAGACGGACTTCATTGCCGCCGCCTCCCACGAGCTGCGCTCTCCGCTGGCGGTGATACAGAATTGTGCCGCCACCAGCCTGTCCATGCCCGGCCAGTCAGAAAGGATGAACCGCCTGATCTTAAGCGAATGCAGTCGTTCCGGCAATCTGATCCGCAACCTTCTGTGGCTGACCTCTGCCAATCCGAAGAAGACGAAGCTTGCGAAGGAGAGGGTTGAGATAGATCTTCTGCTTCTTAAGATATTCGAAGCATATGAACCGCTCTGCAACGCCAAAAATATCCGGCTTAAGCTTATGCTGCCGGATGAACTGCTTCCTGATGTGAATGGAAATGCACAGGGGATCCATCAGATCCTGTCCATATTCCTTGATAACGCCATTACCTATGGCTGTGCGGGGAATCATGCTGCGGCCACCGCGAAACCATTCGTCGAGATCCGTGTTAAGACATCCGGCAGAAAGCTCGCCGTCTGCGTCTGTGACCACGGACCGGGGATACCAGACGAACAAAAAGCGCTGATTTTTGACCGGTTCTACCAGAGCGACGCCTCCAGGAAGAATAAGGAACATTTCGGGCTGGGGCTTTCTATCGCACAATCGCTGGCAGAACAGATGGATGTGAAGATCGAGGTGACGGATACCAAGGGCGGAGGCTGTACATTCCGGGTTCTGTTTCCGGCGGCTGTATGAGCGGCCGCCGGACAAGGAGCCTTCCGTTTCAATCCGTCACAACTCTCTCCACATCCATACTCCCTGAGCGGAACCCTTCCAGATCGAGAGTTACATACGTATATCCAAGCTTTTTCAGATATTCAACCAGCATATCTCTTCGTTCCATAACCATGCGTAAATCCTTCAAATCTGTCTCAATCCTTGCGATACTTCCATGAACCCTCAGACGTACATTGTATAGTCCCAGATTCCTCAGATATGCTTCTCCTTCTTCAACCTTTCGCATCTCCTCATAGGAAATGTGCGTGCCGTAAGGGAAACGGGTGGCAAGACAGGGCGTGGAAGGCTTCTGAGATACAGAGATACCATACTCGTCCGCCATTAACCGGACTTCTTCCTTTGTAACTTTCGCATCTGCCAGAGGGCTTATGATCCCCAGCTCCCGAACTGCGCGGATCCCGGGACGGTATACATGCAGATCGTCTTCATTGGTCCCTTCCAGTATCCTTAATACACCAAGCTTCTCTGCCTCCTTCTGAATCTCCCGAAAGAGATGGCGTTTGCAGCGATAGCACCTGTCCAGCGGATTGTCTGCAATGCCTGCTCCTTCCAGCTCATCAATCTTGAGCACACAAAATACCGCTCCCATCTCCCCGGCAACCCGGCGCGCCTCTTCTGCCTCTCTGACCGGATGAAGCATGGTTTGGAGGAAGATGCCGTAGATCTTCTTCCCGGTCTCTTTTACCGCCTCACACGCAAGCTTCAGTAAGAGACTGCTGTCCACACCGCCGGAGAACGCGACGATCAAGTCTTCTGAGGCATAACTCTTCATTTGCTGTATCAGCGCTTCTTTTTTTATCTCGTAATTATTCATTTCCCTTACTAATCTTTTCCCTGCATCACGGGCAATTTGCCTTTGCTTCTTACTGTATCTGCATCACAGGCAATTTGCCTTTGCTTCTTGCTGTATCTGGTTCCACGCCTCCTGATATGAAAGCCCTGTTCTTCTGCTGATCGCAGACACGCTCTCATATTCCGGATATACTCTGAGATTCCCCTTGCTCCCGCATATCTTGACTTCTGCTTCTCCCAGGGATGTCTCAAGCTTTCTAACCTCCCGCCTAAGTATCGTGCGCTCCATCTTCATCCTGCGGATCCCGATGGTCGTCGTCTCACGGAAAATAATCTCCTCCATCTCAGGAACGCTGTCTTCTTTGCAGATGACATTCAGCTGATATGCCGGACGGTTCTTCTTCATATATATCGGAGTATAGTTCACGTCTCTTGCACCGGCCTCAAGCAGCCGGTCCATAACATATCCCAGCGCTTCTCCCGTACAGTCGTCAATGTTGCTTTCCAGTTTACAGATCACATCCGTCTCGTTAATCCCAAGCTCTTCCTTCGGCTCTTCCGGCTCGATCAGCATCCCGCGAAGGACACTGGCCCGTCCATAATCTCTCTTTCCGGCTCCCATCCCTGTCCTGCGCAGCTTATATCTTCCTGGAAGTCTATCGGAGGTCCGCACCGCCGCCACGATCGCGGCCCCGGTCGGCGTCACAAGCTCCGCCTCCGTCTCCGTCATATGCAGGGCGATCCCATGCCGGCCGACAATATTGACCACTGCCGGCACCGGCACGGGGATGATCCCGTGCTGGCATCTGACCGTTCCTTTTCCTTCATACAACTCCGGCACGATAACCTCCGTGATGTTGAGATTATCCAGACATACTGCCGCCGCCACAATATCTACAATAGAATCTACAGCTCCGACTTCATGAAAATGTACCTCATCCATAGCTGTCCCATGCGCCTTTGCCTCTGCCTCTGCCAATATCGTAAATATATCTTCGGCAATCCTCTTGGCGCGCTGGGGGATTCCTGAATTCCGGATGATATCCAGGATCTCCGGCAGTCCGCGGTGCTCATGCGGATGGGAATGTTCATGTGTATGCGGATGTTCGTGCTCTCCCATATGCTCATGTGTGTGCGGATGTTCGTACTCCCCTACATGCACGTGCTCGTGTATATGCGGATGGCAATGCTCCTCCATATGCACATGTTCATGCGGATGGCAATGCTCCCCCACATGCTCGTGTTCATGCTCTTGCAGATGTGTATACTCTCCACTATGCATGTGTCCATGCTCATGCGGATACTCATGACCGTGATGATGTCCATACAAATACTCATTATCATGATCATGGTTCTCATGCTCCTCATCCAGGATTACCCTGAAGTCACAGGCATCCAGTCCGGACTTCCTAACCCTGCCGATCTCCACCGCAAAACCTGAAACCGGGAGACTCTTAAGATACTCCAAGAGCAGATTCTGGTCAGCCCCCAGATCAAGCAGAGCTCCTACTGTCATATCGCCGCTGATCCCGCTGCAACACTCAAGATACAGCGTATTTCCCGGTTCTTTGTACATCATGTTCTCTTCCTCCCAAATGTAGATTTCTATCTTTATTTTAATCCTTTTATCATCCGTGATGAGATCAGACATTCATCTCCGTTGACCATATAGATCACCCGATTCTGAAAATCAATTTCCCTGATATTATCCTTGTTCACTAGAAAAGAGCGGTGACAGCGGTAAAACCGCCCATCCACTTCCTTCTCAATCTCTCTGATCTTCCCTAAAAATTCCATCTGACGGTTCTTGCAGTGTAAGATAATCTTGTGTACATTCGGAGACGTTTCAAAAAAGAGAATATCGTCATAATCTACGGTAAATACCTTTTCATTTACTTTCACTGAAAAATTGGCATGTACTTTATTATTGGCCGACGCAAATCTCTGATTCGCCTTGAGAATACATTCGTATATTCTTTTTCCCAGATCATCCGGGGCATCCTTCAAAATGAAATCCAACGCCTCTAATTTGTAAATGAACGTCATGTAACTCATTTCCGAATGGGTTGTAACAAAAATAATAAACCCTCTTGGATCATATTTTCTGATCTCCTGTGCCAGTGTCAGCCCCGTCATATCCGCACCCAGCGCTATATCAAGAAAATATATTCCAACCTCCTTTGTTTCTTTCACTTTCTCAAGGATTCTGTGCGGATCTTCCGAAACACAGCAAAGCTCCATGTCCAGGTCTTCCATAAGAACAATATTTTCGATCACCTGCTGTATTTTATTTCTCTGCACTTCTATATCTTCACATATATAAATCTTCAGCATACTGCATTCTCCTTACGGCCGTCTCCTTAATTATAGTGAAAATCAGGCTTTCCAGCCGTGCCAGGGGCATTTCTTATCTAATATTATCACGAAATGCCCGGAATTTGTCAACAAGAAATAATCGTCCATTCATCTTTCGAATCAGTCTTTCATAAGCTCTAAGAATGTATCTTCCAGAGTCTCGCCTGCCTCATAGAGCCCTGTCATTACCACATTGTGCGACGCCAGTAATTTTGCAACAGCATTCTTTTCATTTGTGCCGATCTTGATCCGTACCTCCTGCCCGTTCTGAGAAACCACATGATATCCGTTTTCCCTCAGGACTTTTTGTGCGGTTTCCATGTCCGGACTTTCAATTACATATATGATCTGTTTCTCCTTCCCATCATTGTGTAAATCCATAACCTGAATGATTTCCCCCTTTTTGATCATGATGGCCCTGTCGCACATTTTTTCCAATTCCCCTAACAGGTGGCTTGAAATCAGTACCGTGATCTTCTTCTCACTGGCTATCTTCCGGATATATTCACGAACTTCATGGATACCTTCCGGATCCAGTCCGTTGGTTGGTTCATCCAATACTAAAACATCCGGATCCTTTAACAGAGCCTGGGCAATTCCCAATCTCTGTCTCATGCCAAGGGAATATGCCCTGACATTTTTATTGGCGGCCTCCATAAGACCTAACAATTCCAACAGCTCTTTTACTTTCTTTTTTCCTACGCCGTTTAATCCTGCAAAATACATCAGATTCTGATATCCCGTATTGTATGGATAGAAGTTCGGCGTTTCAATCATACAGCCAATATCCCTGACACCGCTCAAATCCACTTCTCCCGTATAATTTCTGGTTAACCCTACTAAGATTTTCATGATACTGGTTTTTCCCGCTCCATTCGGCCCTATCAATCCGGTGATCTCTCCGCTTCCAAGCTCAAAGGATACTTTATTTAAAATCTGAAAATCTTTTGCTCTTTTACTGACATTATTAACTCTTAATACGCTCTTCATATTTCTCCTCCTATTCCTGTTACCCAGGTCTCCTGTTCTTATTAACAGCTTTATTATAAAGCAAAAAAACACGATTCCGTCTTTTCTGTCGCAAACGCCTGTTTTCAGATCGCAAATGCGTTTTCCCTTGCCAACTTATTCACAATAAGCTATAATAATAAAGCAAAACCATACGGCTTCAAGGAGTTTTTCATGACGACACTACATTTGCTCGCTTCCATATTCGTTGCAATTATGTTAACTTTAGATATTTTTATATTGACGCATCCGCATCTTTCCCTGGATAAATACCTCTTTTTCTTTCTATCGTTTTCGACGCTCAATTTTATACAGTACCATTTTAACCTTCCTCTTGTATTATTTGTTACACTGGGGATAAATTCTCTTCTGTTAGTGAGATTCTCTAAAAAGATATATACTATTTTTTATATACTGCTTGGCTATATCATAAACTGTATTTTACTCAATGTAGTAGGATTTGCATACAATATGTTATGGAACACCTCTGTCAAAGAACTTAATGCAGATGCATTTCTTATGCTCACGACCGAAATCTGTACAATAGCAGTATCCTGTCCGTTTCTTTATCTGGTCAGGCTGTTGTTTCAGAAATATCTCATTGGTATTTTTGAAAAAATGAACAAAAAGCTTATTACTTTCATTGCATTAAACCTCTTGTTCTCTGCCTTCTTGATCTTCACGCTGGCATCTTTTTTTGATACTCTGGAAATTACGCACAGAGAGTATTTTTTAATGGTTTCTTCACTTATCCTCTATTCTGTGTTTGCAATCTGTATGATCCTTTACGTACTCTACACAGCGAAAAAAAGTTACGAAGCTCAGAAAAAAGTGGAGTATCTGGAAAACTTAAACGAATACACAAAAAACCTGGAGATGGTATATAATAATCTTCGTTCTTTCCGACATGATTATATCAATATTATGGCTTCCCTCTCCGCATATATTGATGAGAAAAGATATGATGAACTTGGGACCTTTTTTTATGAATATATTTTTCCGATGCAGAAAAATCTTTCGCAGAAAAACAGCGAATTAAACAACCTGTTACGTATCCATACATTGGAGTTAAAAAGTATTTTGTATACGAAACTTCTCCTGGCCGTCAACCAGGATATCGAAGTGAATATTGATATCCCGGATGAAATTGATTCCGTTCACATGGATCCTGTTGACATGACCAGAATGTTTGGGATCTATCTGGATAATGCTATAGAGGCGTGTCTGGAAACAGATCATCCGGTTGTGAATATCCATCTGGGCAAAATGAATCAGGATATGGTATTTATTATATCTAATACGTTTATTGACAAAGGACTTTCCGTTGCGCAGATGCATAAAAAGGGCGTGACTACTAAAGGGAACGGTCATGGCATCGGTCTTCACAATGTGTCTGAAATATTGAACCGCTATGACAATATCTACCATGAAACCTTAATAGAAGATGGATTGTTCATACAACAGATCCAGATATCATAAAGCCCTGTTCCTTACAGATCTTTTTTCTGCATAACGGTCATGCCGATGATTGAAAATGCAATACCTGTGACTATAAATACTGTAATATTTTTGATACTCCAATCCTGATACATCAAGAATTGGTCAGACAGGCAAAACACCACATAATCCATTACTTTTCCGAGCGCACTTATTTTCTGCCCGATCATCTGTAATATACCCGGCATCACCCAAAAAAGTACGATCAGATAAATAAATGGTGTAATGGTCGTGTTATAAAATGATGTGACCATCACCGCCGCCGCGCCTATGGCAAAGCCATAAATCATATAGATCAGTATCTCTTTTCCAATGATCCCAAACAACATAGGTACTGTCCAGGGCTGTTTACAGATTATCAGTGCGGCGGCATATAAGATTCCGCCGCATAGACCAATCAACATATTGACCAAGGCCACGCTTGCGATTTTTGCCGTGATGATCTGGAGCCTGCTGCTTCTTGACGTGAATACAAACGTCACTGTTTTTAGATCAAATTCTTCCCCCAGGCTCTTTACTGCCAGAAACATGATCAAAATACTGGCAAAGTTTCCAAAAAATGCGATCACATTGTGTACCCCAAAACTCTCCGGATATGCATACGCACCGTATGTCATTCCTCCCCCCATGATAAGCACCATAATCAGACCAAATGGAAACTCTCTTTTTTTCAATAATTTTGTCATTTCCAGCAAAGTAATGTTCATTGTCTTCTTCATAGCTGTGACTCTCCTTTCGATTTAGTCTTATTATAAACGCTTTCGATGGTCATTCTCGTTTTTTTCTTAAATGGGTATAAATTTGTCGTGAACGTAAAAATCGAGGGGCTGATTTTCATTAATTAGAAGGCACCGCCTTCGTCTGCTCATCTACCGCTTCCTGATCTGCATTCTCATCTAAAGCGGTCTTATCCGGTTTTTCAGGCGTTTGCTCCTCTCCCAGATCCACACGTGTGAAATAGCTGAATCCATTGTCTCTGAACATAAGCTTATTTTTCTCTGATCTTGCGTCTTGCATGTTTCAAGCGCCTTCTTTGCCGCGCTGATTGCCGCTTGGGCTGCTACCGGTCATAGCGATTGTACTTTTGTCAATAAGGCATCCTGCAATACTTTTGAAAAGTTGATGCTTTTTTCTTCACAAAGAGTATTCAGCCACATGGGGATGCTTAAAGTCTTTTTTACTGCCTTGTCGCTGTGCTGCCTTGCGTATTCGGTCATATCCACCAGTACCATATTGACGAAAGCGCTTTCCAAAGCGGATTCCATTTCAAAATCTTTCAGGATGGCAGCAGGATTGATTTCGCCTAATGGACTGGGAGCCGGGAGGGGGGCGCCGTCACGTAGGGCAGTAAACAGATGCAGGCCGCAGGCATCTTGAGCCATGCGCATAGCGTCCGCCACATTATCCCCAAAAGTTGCGAGGTTTCCCAAATCGGGGAAAATGACTGATATTTTGCCCTCTTCCTCATAGAAAACAGCCGGGTATACATAATTCATGAATCATTGCTCCTTTCCGTGTAATCTATATTGTTTGCAAGGGGCAGGGGCTTGTTACAGCCCCGCCTGCTTGAGTATGGATT
>CAJTRO010000040.1 GCA_910579015.1 uncultured Dorea sp.
TGTCATTACTTTCTTGGCCGGACACCTTGCAGCGCAGTGCAAGGTGCCGTGTGAACAGTAACATGAATAACCTGCGTATGCACGCCCGGGATCCTGCCTGCGCCTTTCTTTTCGGCCACAGCTTCCAGGCATACGCAGCCAGTAAAGGAGCTTTTTCATATGAACATGTACAAATTATCGCCCAAATCCTGTATGTCTCACCTTCTTTTGAAGGATACCTTCGATCAGTTTGCATTTATCGAAGGCGAGATCACTACCTTTAACAAGTTTACCATCGACGGATTCCTGCACAAGGACTTTTTCGATGAAGAGCCTGAGAGAGAATATTCCTGCTGGAAGGAGCTTCGGGAATATTGTTTCAGCATCATCAAGGGAAAGCGGACGCCTCTGCATTTTAAGATCGTACTCTCCCTGGCGCCCGTCTATTTCGCAGACTTTCTGGCCAGTCATCAGATCACCTCCTTCCGGCCCGAAGAGATCACCGGACTCTATCTGAACTTTCATTACGACGGAACCGTTCTGCAATGCATCACAGGGATCTCCATGAATACCTTCCATATGGATAAGACACTTGAGAAAGAGTGGGATACATACGTGGAAGAATTTTTCAAAAATGCGCAGATTGAAAGAGAGTTGTAAGTACTAATTTGGATATCTTTTCCTTATTTTATTGTATTTTGAAAGAATATACTTTATAATTTTAATATAAATTTAATAAATATGTCATTGAAGGAGACGAAGGGATGAGTAGTAGAGAAAAAACAAAGGACAAACCATCACTCAAAAACATCAGGCACAAACGAGGGATCACCCGGAAGCTGGTAGCCGCGATCATGGGGACAATTATCATCATGGTTATCGTGCTTTTAATGATCGTATATAACCGTGTCTCCGACGCGTTGTTGGAAAAGAGTGAGAATCTGCTTAAGCAGACCACCGGCAAAGCTCTTCAGGAGACCAGTGCCTGGATGAACAAGACGCTGACTATGTTAGAGATGCAGAGGGATACCATTGAATATGGGGACATGGATATCCCGGCCATGACCGAATACATCCGTCATACTGTAGATCAGAATGACGCATATCCGGCCGGTCTCTACGTTGCACTGACAGACGGCTCATTATACCACGCGTCATTCGTACCGGGGCCGGAATTCAACTCTCTTGAAAAGTCCTGGTATCAGAACGGCATCCAGTCAGAGGAATTCATCCTGGGAGACGTATATTTTGACGAGGACAGCCAGTCTTACGTGGTCGGCGCCTCCGGCGTATTGAAGGATGCAGCCGGACAGATCCGCGGTGTTGCGGCCGCAGACGTCTATCTGGATTCTATTTCTGATATCGTGGCCGATATCAGGATTGAGAAGACCGGCGGGATCTTCCTTATCGATACCCGCACAGACACCATCATCGGGCATCCCGATAAGGAGATGAACGGCCGGACCTTGAGTGAGTTCAAAGGGGATATGTACGAATATGCCGCCGGACAGATTGAACAGGGGAATTACAGTCTGTCTCTCTATGAAGACCAGACATACATAGAGGTGGCGCAGGTGCCGAACAGTGACTGGACGGCCGTTGCATATGTATCCAAATCCGAAGTATTAAGCGACCTTCTTACACTTACAGGCATGATGGTTTCCGTGTCTGCCGCTACAATCCTCATCGCCGTGTTCCTGATCATCATCCTTGTCCGGAGGATCATCGGTAATCCGGTAAGAGAGCTGAGCGGTGTTGCCGCCAGGATCGCGGAAGGAGAACTGGATCAGACCATCCACCACTGTTCCAATGACGAGCTGGGAGAACTTGCAGATAACTTTGGGCTTACGGTAACCCGGCTGCGTGATTATGTCGATTATATCAATGAAGTTTCGGAGAAGCTTCAGGATATTGCCAGAGGGAATCTTGCTTTTACGCTTTCTCATGAGTATGTCGGCGAGTTTGCCAAGATAAAGGAATCTCTCGAGGGGATTTCCTGGGCGCTTAACGATACGCTTGGACAGATCAACATGGCCGCAGGCCAGGTGGCCGAGGGCTCCGGATATGTATCTGACGGGGCGCAGACACTCTCTCAGGGCTCCATGCAGCAGAACGACGCGGTAGAACAGCTTGCCGCCCATATAAGCGAGGTATCCGACGGGATACAGAAGACCGCCCAGGGAGCGAAGAAGGCCAGCCAGATCTCGCAGGATGTAGGCAGACACATCCTTGAGAGCAATGACAAGATGCAGCACATGAATGAGGCGATCCAGAAGATCAGCAGTAAGTCTGCCGAGATACACAGTATCATCAAGACCATTGAGGATATTGCATTCCAGACCAATATTCTTGCCCTCAATGCCGCCGTTGAGGCAGCCCGCGCGGGTACAGCCGGGAAGGGCTTTGCTGTCGTGGCCGATGAGGTGCGCAATCTCGCCAGCAAGTCCTCCGAAGCCGCGAAGAACACGACGGCCCTGATCGCCCAGACCGTGGAAGCGGTAGACGAGGGAACCGCTCTGGCCGAGGATACTGCCGAATCTATGCTCAAGGTTGTCGCTCAGGCCGACGAGGTGAATAAGTTGATCGAAGGGATTGCAGAATATTCCGCCATGCAGGCCGCCGCCACCGACGAAGTGATCCGCGGTATCGACCGGATCTCCGACGTCGTACAGTCGAACATGACAACGGCTGAGAAGAGCGCCGCCGCCAGCGAGGAATTATCCGGACAGGCGAATATGCTGAAAGACCTGGTGTCCAAGTTCCAGCTGAATGAAAATGCCGTAAAATAACACAATCTGAAAGAAGTATACACATGAGAAAAATATTGATCGGCACGACCAATCCTTCCAAAATACAGTGGTTTTGCGAACTGCTGTCAGAATACGATGTCCACTTCTACACTCCAGAGGATCTGAACATCACCGGCGAACCCGAAGAAACTGGCAGAACTCCCAAAGAAAATGCCATCTTAAAGGCCCGATACTACGGACAATTTTTCGATTCTGTAATATGTAATGATTCGGGATTATACTTTGACGAACTGCCAGAAGCCGACAGCAGACAACCGGGCTTGAATATCCGTACTCCCGGCGGTCTGCCAAGGCTCAATGACGACGAGATGATAGACTATTATTCCCGGCTCATCCATTCACTGGGCGGAAAGGTCCTGGCTTACTATCAGAATGGAATAGCTGTCTGGCATAACCACAAGATCTCTTCCTTCATGGTCGACAGGCAGGCTTCCCTGGCTGACGCGTTCTACATGATCGAGAAACCGTCGCCGAAAAGACAGCCCGGATGGCCTCTCGATTCACTCTCGCTTTACAGGGACAGCCTTACCTACTTTGTCGATGAAGAGTATGACAACGGTGATACACCGACTAAAGAAATCACATCGGACGAATATACGAGAAAGTTGATCTACTTTCTCGTATCCTCCCTTAAGCTGTCTGGCTGACGCTAGTACACCGAAAAGCTGGTTACTTATTATTCGGTGTACTAGACTGTAATCTTCCGGCTCTCATGCTCTGCCGCAACCTCTTCTACCGACTTCTCCTTAAGCCGTACAGCCCCTTTATATCCTTCCTTTGTAGGTATCAGGCCGCCCCGTGCCAGATTCTCCTTCGCCTGTGCGATAGCTTCTTCATACTGTGGAAGCCATTCTGCCTGTGCTGTCAGCATCTCGTCGATCATCTGCCAGATCTCCGGCGGATTGCATACCGCGCCTGTCAGCGGATCCATAAGCGCGGCCTGTTTCAGAAGATTCACATCCCCGTGAACCGCCGCCTCCACCGCAAGCTTCTGCACCCAGATGGACTGAGAACATACCGCCGCGCAGCCAAGGGGCAGATCTCCTACCTTAGGAACGCTGATCCCGTTGCCGTCCACATAGCACGGAACCTCTACAACCGATTCATCCGGAAGGTTTGTGATACACCCCTCATTCATCATATTAAAGTGCCCGCGGTACTTCTTTCCCGTCTCCAGCGCCTCGATAATATAAGACGCGTGCTCTTTCCCCCGCTCGGAACCGTCAAGCTTCCTGGGCTCCTCTGCAAGAATCTTTGGGAATTCCGTCTCAAACCAGTTCCGCTCTTCTCTGGATACCCTCAGATAACCGCCCGTCTCTCCATTTATCCAATTATCAAGATTGATCCAGTCCTTAATCTCATCGGGACGTTTCCGATACCATGCCACATATTCCGAGAGATGCCCGTTGGACTCTGTAGAATAATACCCGAACCGCTTCAATACATCAATCCGGACCTTTTCTTCCTCCATGAACCTTTCATGCTTCTGAAATCCCGGCAGGATCTTATCCAGCATATCCTCGCCGTTATGCTTAACAGAAATGTACCAGGTCTGGTGATTGATTCCCGCACAGATGATATCCAGTTCATCTCTGGGGATTCCCAGTACCTCGGCAATCTGCATCTCTCCGTGGATCTCCCCATGGCATAAGCCGATGGTCTTCACCCTGCCGTATTTATTACATGCCCAGGTCGCCATAGCGTTGGGATTGGAATAGTTGAGCATAATTGCTCCCGGCTCCGCCACTTCTCTGATATCCTTACAGAAATCGAGCATTGCGGCGATCACCCTCTGACCGTACATGATTCCGCCCGTACACAGCGTATCTCCGACACACTGGTCCACACCGTACTTCAACGGGATCTCCACGTCTGTCTCAAACGCTTCCAGACCTCCGATCCGCACACAGTTAATGATGTAACGCGCATCCTTGAATGCTTCCCTCCTGTCCGTGGACGCCTGGATCTTCACCGGAATCCCGTTCGCATCCAGATCCCTCTGGCAGAGCGCCCTCGTCTTCTCAAGGTTGTCCGCATTGATGTCCGTAAATGCAATCTCCGCCTTCTGAAGCTCTGGCACAGACATAATGTCTGTAAACAATGTCCTCGCAAACACAAGACTCCCTGCTCCGATAAATGCAATCTTAAAACTCATAATAATCTGCCTCCTGATATCTGTTTTTTATTTGTCTCCACATTATAAACTCCTTTTTGCGCGACATGTGGAAAGTATTACTGTGAAATCAGGAAAATGCAAGATATTGCCGTATTTATTTGAAGTCTGTCAAACGGATATATGCGATTCACGTTATTCCCAGAACACGCAATTACATTGCAATCCACTCTTTGACCAGTGCTCCTTGATATTCTGTCTAAATTCTCTGCGGACCAGCTTCGCCCGATATTTTAGATATCTTCCCTGATCCTGCCGTATATAAATCCCTTCACACTTCTCATCTCCATACCTTGATCTTTCAAAAAAGCGAAACAATTCATCTATATTAAAAATCCCGTTTCCCAACCTGGGAACCACTTTTACTCCCATTCTGTCCAGCAGAATGTCGCGGTTCTTAACAGACAGAAACTTTTCTCTTTCTGTATCATAAATATCGAACCCGATAAACCAGTCAGGAAGTGCATTATAATAGATAGAATGCTTCGCATAACACCATTCTCCAAATAAAATATATTTATCCATTATCACATCAAAAATTGCTGTCTCATGACAGTCAATCCAGCTGTCCAGCCTTTTCCATTGTCCTTCTAACGGCGTCAGCAGATAATTTCCTCTGTTCTGAAGCCGTAACTCCCCGTTACTGCCAAATGAAATACCCAGATTAGCGCCGTCAATTTTCTCTTCTATCGTTATTGGCCCGGCCAAAATATTTTCTACTTCATTCTTCGACAAGACTTTATCTTTTCTTTTTATACTCATGTCCGTCTCTATATATGGCGTAGAAGGGAACTTATAAAACATAAATCAGGAACTCCTCTTGTTAACAGATTTTCGATCAAGCATCATAGCCGCATAATCCATATCAAGAAATTCAATATGTACTCCGTATTCTTCAAACACGTCTTTAAATCCGAGCCATTTCCCGTCCATCGCTTCAACTATAGGCGGATGTTCCTCATGCACTATTGCCAACGCGATGAATTTCCTATCACTCATATCAAACTTTTCCGTTCTTTCTTCTAACGGAAACTTGTCATAATTCCCGTCAGCCCTTTTATCCAGTTTAACCAGATCATCAAAGGAAATCTGCCCTATATAAGTATTGAACCATCGCCAGAACACCTTACCCATATCGGTATTCGTCGGAATTCGGTTTCTGTATTCCTTGATTATTTCATAATCAAGATCTAATACCAGCTTACTCTTCGGATTCTTTACAAATCTGCCTATAAACTCCACGCATTTGCTCCGAACATGCAATTCTTCATCCTTACAATCCAGCTTTGGAATTGCTGCTTTCACAGCCGCATTCGTATCCATGATTATTTTATCATTCATCCTTCTTTTCCCTCTCTGCAATTCTCCGGCTGAGTGCATTCATAGACTGATGATACATATCATCCTCTATATCCCCAAAGAATCCTTCCGGCCAGTTCAGTATATTCCCATACTTATCAACCTTCAGCTTATCAAGTTTTGAAGCCTGTCTGTTATTCCGTGCAAAATAAGCTTTCAGATCAGAAGTCGATAACTTTTCCTCTGAAATCCTGCGTTGGAATCTCCGAAGCAAATGCTCCGAATGCGTCTCTATGATAACCTGTATATTTCTGTCTTTTCCATCCTCCCGCATATTGACTGCATCTATGATCACATCTGCAAGCAATGCCTGGGCATTTGGATGAAGGTGAATTTCCGGCTGTTCAATAAAAATCACAGAATTATCCGGTACATAGAATAATTGTACGATAACAGGCAAAACCTGTGATACCCCAAAGCCTACATCCGGCAATCCAACAAAGCTCTTCGCTCCCTTTATCCGGACTTTCACCTCGTACTCCTGCCGGTCGCTGATTTTTTCAACTTTATATTCCTCAATCAATCCCATCTTTTTCAGCGATTCGCTGACTATAACTTCAAAGTCTTTATAAATCGTATTTTGAAACTTCAGCCTTTTATCCTGTTTTTTCGCTGACAGGATTGCCGCAATCGTATTCTCTCCTGCGTCTCCTACGCCTTCCGGGTTCACGCCGGACCAGTTATACGTCCTTTTTGTTTCCGTCCGCATCGGTCCGAGATAATAAAATTTGGAAAAGAAATCTTCCTGATAGAGATTGAGATCCTGAAGGAAATCGGAATCCTTATAATACGCCAGCGCCGCATCAGAAAAACCGTAAAACTTAACCGGCTCCGTTAATTTTCCCGCTCTTGCAGCTTTTATTCTTTCAAAATTTATATCCGAATCTAATATATAATTTCGATTTCCTTTTTCTCCGGTCTCTTTTTTCATTCCTACTGACAATTTCAATTTTTCCATTTCATATAAACGATACCTGAATTCATTTACCTCCAAGTATCGTGTCTCCGGATCACTAACTCTGATACCGCACTCAAATTCTATCTGATCATAAAAATCTTTTTTAATGGAATTTTCTAATTCTGCCTTAGCATCCATATCCCATTCATAACTAAATTCCATATCTTCTTCTAAGTTATGATCATGAAAAACATCGGACACAGATCCCAGATCCACAGAAGCCTGCGGACCATTTAAAAGTAACACCATCTTTCTGTCCGACTGACGGACTGTCTGTTTAAGCATAACCAAAAATTGACCTATACTGGATTTCCCCGAGCTATTGCTGCCAAATAACACTGTGATTGGCGCAAGTTCAATTACACCAGTATCTTTCCATCCTTTGAAATTTTTAATACGCAGATTCTTCAGCATTGTACAGCTCTCCTCTCCTTAACTCATCCCTATCATATCATAAGGCTGTCTTTTCTTCAATGAAAGCAGATAACTTCCCGCGCAAAGCCTAAGATTTACATAATATTAATATTTTCCCTGACGCCTCCTGTGTTATACTGATATCATCTGTTTTATGAAAATTTTACCCGAATCGGCAAGAAAGGAAGACCATCGTGAGCCTGTTTGAAATCCACACCCCATACATAGCGATCACCGCGTTCTACGCACTGAATCTGCCCGAATACAGTATGCACCCCCACAGCCATTCCTCATGTGAAATCATGTATGTAACGAAAGGGAACTGCCTGATCTATGTGAACGACCAGGAATTCACCCTCAAAGAACAGCAATTCATTTTCTTAAGCGCCAATGTACCGCACCGGCTTTCCATCTCCGACGGAAGCCCCTGCTCAATCCTGAATCTGGAATTCTCGTGCCGCCGCACCCAAACCGGCATATGCCTGTCCGGTTTGCACGGCGAAAGCCCCGCCTTCTCCAGTTTCTGCCGTTATCCGGACGATTTCTTTATCGGAAATGATACCGGCCATCTGGGCTATTCCCTGAAGGATCTGATCAGCCAGCTCCAGAGCAGGATCCCTCTCAGAAATAAAGTACAGAACCTCGCGGATATTTATACCGCCGATCAGAGATGTCTGATTCGTCTGCTGTTCCTGCGGATGATGCTGGAGCTCTCCAGGTGCGTCCTTGATCACAACAAAAATACCGGAATGTTCTACCTGAAACGGGCCCGCGATTATATCTCCTCCCACCTGACGGAGGAAATCCGGATTCCCGTGCTGGCAGAACATGCCGGCATCAATAAGTCCTACCTGCAATCCTTGTTCTCTAAACACATGAACTGTACGATCACAGATTATATTAACCAGAAACGCCTCGAGCACGCGGCATTCCTTCTCGTCAACAGCTCCCTCTCTGTCACGGACGTTGCCTTCCAGTCCGGTTACAACAGCCGTCAGCACTTCGGAAGCACCTTCGAGAAATACTACGAGATGAGCCCCCGCGCCTACCGTCAACTCCATGGCAAGAATATGAACCCTTCCACCGGAGACGACTATTATTATATGGCGCAGGACGGCACATGGGCAAATACTCCCCTGAAATCTCCCAAGAAGCCCTGACGCCGTATCATGAGCTTCGGCCTATCCTTCCAAATACAGATTCATCAGGTCAAAGTCCAGGTACTTCCCGTCTACCTTGGTAAAGCCCCTAAACGTACCGATCTTCTCAAAACCATACTTCCGGTACAGCCTTATTGCCCTTTCATTGTTACTCTGAACCTCCAGAGAAATAATTTCCGCATGTGCTTCATTTCCCGCAAATGCAATGATCTTCTCCAGCAAACGGCTTCCAACTCCTCTTCCCCATTCCTCTTTTATAACAGAAATGCCGAATGTCCCCCGGTGTTTCATCCGTTCTTTCGTAAATCCTTCGAAATTAGCATTCCCTATGATCCTCCCATTTTTCTTCGCCAGAAACATAGCTGAAACTGGAGAATCCTGGATTGTCTTAAGAAATTCTCTCTCCTGTTCTACGGATATGGGGAGTCCCTGTGCTCCAAAAGACAGGTTATCCGTCTCACTGCCGACTATTTTCAAATATTCCAAAAGCTCCCCGGCGTCTTTTGGCGCTGCTTCTGTAATTACAAATTCTGTTCCCATAATCTACTTTGTCAACAGCATCATGACCTCATTGCTCCTCTGTACAAATGCCGTCATCTCTTCCGGATTCAACGGCTTATGTGCCAGCATCGCCAGATCATAGAGCTGCTTACAGATAATGGATATATTCTCATTCTCTTTATTATCCACTACAAACTGTACCAGAGGATGGTTTGCATTCAGGATCAGCGTGCTGTCTCCGCCCATATCCATACCGCCCATGTTACCCATGCCGTACATCTTCATCATCTCCTGCATACGGCGGCTCTGCTCGGACAGAGTGATCATAGACGCAACCTTCTCATCCTTAAGCTTCTCAATCTTCACATCCAGCTTCTCATTGCCAAGCTCCTTGCGGAAAATCTCGATCAGGCTGTCAGACACTGCCTTGAAGGCTTCCTTATCTTCTTCTGCAACCTCTTCCTTGACATTATCTGTGACGTCTGCGTCAATTCTCTGGAAACGGATGGCCGGGTTCTTCTGCTCTAACTGAGTGATGAACGGAGAATCAATGTTGTGGCTTAAGATCACCGCATCCTGTCCCTGGTTCCTGAACAAATTGATATACTGGCTCTGCTGAACCTCATCCGTTACATAATAGATAGTGGTCTTAATCTCCTCTACCTTGTTCTCGTCCCCATTCTCTCCTTCGGCGACGTCATCCTTCTTATCGTTCGCCTCAACAACCTCTCCGCCGTTCTCCTCGATACAGTCCTTAAGCGTCAGGTACTTCCCGTCAATGTTCTTGAACAGGATAGAATCCTTCATCTTATCGCAGAACTTCTCGTCCTTTAAGCATCCAAACTTGATGAACGGGCTGATGTCATCCCAATACTTCTCAAAATCCTCTCTCTTCGTCTTGCACATTCCCGTCAGCTTATCGGCAACTTTCTTGGAAATGTAGTCCGCGATCTTATTCACAAATCCGTCGTTCTGCAATGCGCTTCTTGACACGTTCAGCGGAAGATCCGGACAGTCGATCACGCCCTTCAATACCATCAGAAATTCCGGAATAACTTCCTTGATATTATCCGCGATAAATACCTGGTTGTTATACAGCTTTATTGTTCCCTCTATAGAATCATACTCTGTATTGATCCTCGGGAAATACAGGATACCCTTGAGGTTAAACGGATAATCCATATTAAGGTGTATCCAGAATAACGGCTCCTTATAATCTAAGAACACCTTGCGGTAGAAATCCTGATAATCCTCGTCAGAGCAGTCGTTAGGGTGCTTCGTCCACAGCGGGTGGATGTCGCTTAAGGAGACCGGACGCTTCTCAATCTTAACCTTCTCCTTCGCCGGCTCTACCTCAACCATCTCCTTTTCGCCGTCTTCGTTCTCCTTCTCTTCCATCTTGGCTTCTTCATGGATGTGCTCTACAACAACATCATCCTCTTTAAGATCCGCCTCGTCGATGGTCTCATATTCCGGCTCTGCATTCGCCTTATTAAGGAAGATCTCTACCGGCATGAAGGAACAATATTTCTCAAGAACTTCTCTTACACGATATTCGTTAGAAAACTCGATGCTGTCGTCATTCAGGTACAGGGTGATCTCAGTTCCCACGCCTGTCTTGCTGCCTTCGTCCATCTCATACTCTGTACCGCCGTCGCTTACCCAGTGTACCGGCGCAGAGCCCTCTTTATAAGAAAGTGTGTCGATATGCACTTCATCGGCAACCATGAACGCAGAATAAAATCCAAGTCCGAAATGACCGATCATATCGTCTTCTGTTGTCTTGTCCTTATATTTCTCAAGGAATTCCGTCGCTCCGGAGAACGCGATCTGCGTGATATACTCCTCTACCTCCTCGGCTGTCATACCAAGTCCGTTGTCAGTGAATTTCAGAGTCTTCTCTTCCGGATTCACCTCCACCTTAATCGCCGGCTTGTAATCATCCGGTAACTGGTACTCCCCCATCATGTCTAATTTCTTAAGCTTTGTGATCGCGTCGCATCCGTTGGATACCATCTCTCGCGCGAAAATATCATGGTCGGAATATACCCACTTCTTGATGATCGGGAATATATTCTCACTACTGATTGATAGATTTCCTTTCTTTGCTGCCATCTTTATCACTCCTGCCTCATTTTTAATAATTTTATAATTTAATAATTTTATAATATGATAATACGCCATATATTAAAAGTCAATAGAAAATTAGCACTCTTTTTTAGTGAGTGCTAACAAATTTCTTAAAAATATAAAAATCTTATTAAATCCCTACTCAATACTCTTAAGCGATTCCACCATATCAATCTTCTTCAGCTTAAAGTACATCACCCCATTGATCATCAACGAGAACGCCACCGTCAGCACCAGGCTGTAGATAAAGCTCGGCATATTGATGTTCCGTCCGAACATGGCGGAATCCACCTCTACCGTCTCAATGATAAAGAGATGCAGAAACTTCCCAAGCGCCACGCCGACAACCGAACCAAGGAGCGTCAGGAGGATATTCTCCCGGTACACATACTCCGCCACCTCCGTGTTATAGAACCCAAGGACCTTAAGCGTCGCAAGCTCCCTCTTCCTCTCTGCGATATTGACCGTATTCAGATTATACAGCACCACAAACGCAAGCATCCCCGCCGAAATGATCAGGACAACGATCACAAGATTCAGGCTGCGCAGCATATCGTCCAGCTGTTTCTCGATGTCATGGGTATAGCTGACACTCAGCGCGCCGTCCTTTTTCAGTATCTTACGTCCAAGCTTCTCCATCCCGGTCTTGGCCGACGAATCATCCATCTTAAACAGTATACTGTTATATTCCGGCTCCCCGCCGTATACCCTTTCATAGCAGGACGGCGTAAAATAGATGTAATGTCCCATATAATTCTCACAGATCTGTTCGATCTTCACCTTCTTATTGCCGTTCTCTTCATCCTTGATCTCTATGGTATCTCCCTTAACGGCTCCTAAGAGCTTCGCAGTCTTCTCGCTCACGATCACTCCGTCATCCGACAATTTATACTGTTCCTTCGTCTTCCGGTCATGAAAATCCACGAACTTTGGCACATCCTCTACCGTACCGAACACACACGCATAAGCCGCCCTCTCCTTCTTGCCATTTACCAGAGTAACATTCTGCATATCGGCATTCATGTGCCCGCTCACCTGCTCCTCCTCATCCAGCAAAGCCTTAAGCTCTTCCCGCTCTTCCTCCGTGATATCCTCCTTAAGGTAAATACTTCCGTCATAGAACTGGATATCGGCAAACTGCAATTCCGCAATTTCGTAACAGGAATCCTTGAGCCCGAATCCTACCAGCATCAGCGCCATACATCCGCCAATTCCGAAAATGGTCATAAAGAAGCGCTTCTTATAACGCATCAGATTCCGTATCGTGGATTTCCAAGTGAAATTCAAATGCCTCCATATGATGCCGATCCGCTCCAGAAATACTCTCCGCCCATTCTTAGGCGCCGGCGGACGCATCAGGACTGCCGGCTGTGCATCCAGCTCCTTGTAACATGCCATGACCGTGGCAAATATGGTACAGAACATGGCCGCTCCGGACGCCATAGCCGCATACGTCCAGTCATAAGGCACAAGGATCCTCGGCAGGTGCTGATACAGGATCCCATAAGCATACACAATGATGTAAGGAAGAATCTTCTCCCCGGTCAGAACTCCCAGGATACTTCCTCCCGCCGTTGCCAGAAACGCATATCCGATGTATTTGGACGCGATCGCCGCCTTTCCATAACCAAGCGCCTTCATCGTCCCGATGGATGTGCGCTGTTCCTCAACCATCCGCGTCATGGTCGTCAGGCTGATCAGCGCCGCCACCAGGAAAAATAATACCGGAAACACCCGGCCAATCGCCCCGAGCCGTTCCGCATTCTCTCCAAATCCGCTGTATTCGATCAATGTACTGCGGTCGTATACGTACCACTTAGGCAGGCCAATATCCGCAATGTCTTCTTCCGCTTCGGCAATCTTCTGTTCTCCATCCCTGATCTCGGCCTCCGCTTCGGCTTTGCCATCCTCATACTCCTGCTTCGCATCCACAAGCTTTGCCTCGTTGGATACGATCTCGGCCTCCCCGTCGTTCAGCTTCTCTTCCTGCTTTCGCAGTTCACTCCATCCCTGGTTGATCTGCCTCTGACCGGATGAAAGCTGAGCCGGCACCGAGGCAAGCTCTGATTCTGCCGCGTCAAGCTGAGCCTTCGTGGCGGCAAGCTGGGACGCCGTGTCATCCAACTGCTTCTGGCTTGCATCAAGCCTGGCCGTTCCGGCTGTATACGCCTGCCTTTCGCCTTCCACCTTCATCGCAAGCATCTGCGCCGTCCCCTCAAGTTCGGCAAGCTGTTTTATAAGTTCGTCCGGGACCTCTGCCGGCGGATCATCCGGCCCCTCGTCCTCCCCGGGGGGATCTGGTACATCGTCATCTCCAGGGGCATCCGGCGTATCTGTCTCTCCTGGATTATCCGGTATCTCAACATCTCCGGAGGCATCCGGCGTATCTGCCTCTCCCATCCGGCCTCCTGCCGCAACCGTCCCTCCCGATACACTTCGAAGTCCGGCCGTCCTTCCCTGCGCCTTGACAGCCTCGATCTGTGCTTTCAACGCCTCAATCTGCCCAAGGACCGTCTGATAATCCTGCTCATCCGCCGTAATCTGCGCTTGCAGCCCGGCAAGCTCCTGCCTGCCTGCCAAAATCTGTGCCTCAGCCTCTGGTCTTGCCGTCTCGTATTGTGCAAGCCCCTGCTCATACGCCGTCTTGCCCTCCTTCAACTGTGCAAGCCCCGACCGGTATTCCGCTTGTGCCGAATCCAGCTCCTTCTGTTTGGAATTCAGGGTAGACCTGGCGTCGGCAATCTGCCTCCTGCCGTCTTCTATCTGCACCCTCGCATCCGCAAGCTGTCGTTCGGCATCCTCTATCTTCCGGGCGGCATCCGAAAGCTCCTTCTGCGCCTCTGCTTTTCCCTCCTCAAGCTCTTCTCTCGCTTCCTTAAGCTTCTCATCCGCCTCATCCTTTAAACTGTCTCTGCGCACCACGGCACGGTCATCCGCCAGTTCTTCGACACGCTCAAGAACAGCCTCGATCTGGTCATCGTATGCATCAGTAAATGCAAGCTTTGCCTTCGCGCCCTCCACCTGGAGATAGACCTCAGAATACACCTCCATATCAAAGGTTCTCTCAGGCACAACAAGGAATGCCTGGATATTCCCGTCCCCCACCGTCGAACTGCCTCTTCCGTAAGACAGGTAACAGGGACTGTTCCCAAGCCCCACAACCTCCAGTATATCCGTCTTAAGCGTATCCCGGATATCATCATCCGTTCCGGAACTAAGCTCAATCTTATCCCCGATCCGGAATTCAGAATTGTCATCCGCCAGACACTCTCCCGCTTTCTCAGGCAGACGCCCCTTGCTCACCGTCACCCGGTTCATTTTCTCCTGAAGCGACATGATATGAAGGACCTGCTGTTCATCTGCCGTACTATAGAGAAAATCAGCGCTGTACGCTCCTTCCGCCCGCGCAACGCCCTTAATGCCTTCCATGGCCCGGATATCTTCCTTCGTGACACCGTAGGTACAGATCGCCTTGATGTCCATAAGCTCAGCCTCATCAAAATACGAATCCCCGCTCAGCCTCATATCCGGCTCCGCCGCTCTTATTCCGGAGAAAAACGCAACTCCAAGCGCAACAATAAAAAGAATCGACAGGAATCTGCCCTTACTCTTTCTGATCTCCATATAAAAATCTTTTCTCGCCGCATTCTTTATCTTCCGTCCCGCCTTTTTTGCCGTCCTTCTCATCACGTTCTCCTGTATGTCCTGTCACTGTTATCGAAATCTCTGTCTGCCACTCCAATGTGCCCTGTCACCGTTATCAAAATCTCTGTCTGCCACTCTAATGTGCCCTGTCACTGTTATCGAAATCTCTGTCTACCACTCTATCGTCTCCACCGGTACTGGATGCCGGTTCCGCAGGATATCTGATACCCGTCCGTTCTTAATCTTTACCACCCGGTCCGCCATCGGTGCGATCGCCAAATTATGTGTGATCAGGATAACCGTCATCCCCTTAAGACGGCAGGTATCCTGCAAAAGCTTCAAAATCGCCTTTCCTGTATTATAATCCAGCGCCCCCGTCGGCTCGTCGCATAACAGGATCTTGGGATTCTTCGCCAGCGCCCTCGCGATCGACACTCTCTGCTGCTCGCCCCCTGAAAGCTGAGCCGGGAAATTATCAAGACGCTCTCCAAGTCCCACTTCCCCAAGCACCTCTCTTGCGTCCATTGGATCCTTACAGATCTGCAACGCCAGTTCCACATTCTCAAGCGCAGTCAGATTGGGGATCAGATTATAGAACTGGAATACGAAACCGATATCATCCCTCCGGTACGCCGTGAGACGCTTCTGCGAATATGCTGTGATATCCTGCCCGTCCACGATCACCCTTCCCTCCGACGCCGTATCCATACCGCCGAGTATGTTCAGTACCGTCGTCTTTCCTGCCCCGCTCGGCCCTACCACCACGGCAAACTCACCCTTTTCAATCTCAAAATCAATCCCGTTTGCCGCCATGATCTCCACTTCTCCCATACGGTATCTCTTCTTAACGTCCTCCAACACGACAAATCCGCCCATATCTCTCCTCCGTAAACTGTCTGCATCCGCAAAAATTGTATTTCTTAGTATGAAACGATCCTATCACATGTGCCCCTTGCTCTTTATCACACTGATATGTATGAACACAGGGTACAGATAACTGGCCCCGAAGGTTCCTAACTTCTTCGGGCCCTGCACCACCCGGTCAAGCTTGAGCACCTTATGGAATGCCATCATCACACTCGCTCTGGTTATGGACTTGTCCTTCCGTGTAACGAACATCTCATTCCCCTTAATATAATAAAAAAATTCGAGATTCTTCGCAGTATAAAAAGGATGTCCCTGAAACTGAAGCAGGGTATCCCACAAAAGCTCTTCCCAAAATGAATCGCCGCGGATATCTTCTTTATAATCTTCCAATGCTTCTCTAAGCCGTCCCACAGCCTTCTGCTGTTCCGCCGTCATAATATTGTCAATCATCCGTACACTCTCTCAGTATCTTCATCACCATGCCTGCATCTACTCTTTCTATCACCTATTCTATATTCCTTTGGGAAAATGTGCAAGCTGATTTTACTATGCTTCCAGGTACATCTATATCCTCCAGTTCACGCTCCTTCGAAACCGGAAAGCTCAGGATCTCTCCGGGATGTGCGTTTAAGACCGCCTTCCCTCCCCGATCGCCCGTAAGCCCGTCAAGCTCCGCAAAATACTGTCGGGAAAACCAGGCCGGATTCCCCCGATGTCCACCGCACACCGCACACCCAAGACCAGCCCTTTTTCTCTCCATTTCCTCCAGAAATCCTTCCGCACTCTCTTCCGTCAAATACGGCTGGTCAGCCACAAAGAATGCACAGGCATCTGCTCCTTCACAAGCACTTCCTGTACGATCTTCTCCCTCCGCCTGCTCCGTTCCCGCTTCCAACGCCGCGCGAAGCCCCGCCCTCACAGAATAGGACGCTCCTTTACGGCTCTTGGGGGAAAGCACGCACCTTGCCCCCATCTCCAGGGCTGTCTCATAGATGCTCTCATACTGCGTTACCACGATCACTTCCCACTCCCTGTGACGCCCGCAGATACGGATCAGACGTTCTAACAGATGACAGAACAACGGCCTGCCGTCCACCTCATACAACAGCTTGTTAGAACCAAAACGCCGGCTGTTCCCGGCCGCCAGATAGATTACCCTTACCCTCATCTTGCGAATTTATCCTCCATGCTTCCAGGGATGATACAGGCTTTGCTGTCTTTCCCCTGTTTCTACAACTATAACAAAAATCATTACCTCAGACAATCCTATCCGTTTAATTCCTTAAATATGAAGCCGGACAGCAAACTGGTAAAATCCTAAAAATAACAGAATTATATCTTGCATTTTCAGGAGAATCGTATTATAATAACTGACATGCAGATATAGTTCATCGGTAGAATGCTAGCTTCCCAAGCTGGAGAGGCGGGTTCGATTCCCGTTATCTGCTTTAAAGAGACTAAGAACGATGTAGAATCAGTATTCTTAGTCTTTTTTGATACTAAAATGATACTATTTTTCTTCCAACCCACACTCTCTCGAAATACCCCGGATCTCTTCCAAGTGATAAGTACGAGGACGGGATCTCTCTGCCCGACCTCTCCCATCCTTCCTGACAGCATTCCGGATTGCATCCTCTTCTGGTTCCTGATCTGAAGCTATAGTGTCCTCTATAGTCAGTTCTCCGTCTTCTCCTCCCAACACCTCGCTCAGGCTCTGGACCTGCCCGATCTGGACGTTTTTCTTTATCTCCTGTAGTTTTTCCGGGCTGACGTTCAGAAGACGGCACAATTCGTACTACAGAACGAAAACAGCTCAATCCAAATGAGCTCGTCCTACATGAGTACATATGAGGAATTCATGATCTTACTGACATTTGCGTCACTGGTTGTTGCAATTCTGAATCTGAAAAATAAAAAATAGCCGTCCTGTACTCTGGCAAGTTCGGAAACGGCTTACTTTTTATGTAACTGTTGATTGATTCGCCGGGGCGGGTGAAGTGCACTCACCCTTCGGCTAGTCTGTTAAGTATATTATAGTCAATCTCTTCAAATATGTCAAATACTATCCTTCCATTTCAAAACCGCCGCCACGCGCTCAGATGAAAGGAAGATGATAGAATGCCCGTATATAAGGATGAAAAAACGAATACATTCTGATCCATATTACACTGCCTTCATGGTTTTGTATTCATATCACCTGATCAATGGTGAAGGAGTTATAACCTCACCAAAGACGAATCTCACCTGTTTCCGTCATAGCAGAATGAAGTGGCGGAAAAGTTGGATATTCTTTGCAAGGACAACACTTATTTTTGATACTGAGTTTTTCGATACTGATACGATACCATTTTCCCGCATTATTTCTGTCAATGTCACTTCCCTGTCACTTTACTCTGTTACCATACCTTTATCTTGAAAATGATAGAAAGGACACGATTCATTATGGAAATACTCCGCTGTACCAATCTCACGAAAACCTACGGACAGGGCCAGGGCGCCATCACGGCCCTCGACCACGTGAACCTCTCTTTGGAGCGCGGCAGCTTTACCGCCGTGGCCGGCGCCTCCGGTTCGGGGAAATCCACGCTCCTGCATATGTTAGGAGGCGTAGACCGCCCGACAGAAGGCAATATCTATATTGAGGACACCGATATCTCCACACTGACACTCGAACAGCTTGCCGTCTTCCGACGCAGGAAGGTAGGGCTGATCTATCAGTTCTACAACCTGATACCGACCTTGAACGTGAGGAAAAACATTCTCCTCCCAATCCTGCTGGACGGCCAAAAACCGGATGAAGACCGCTTCGACCAGCTCGTGACAACTCTCGGACTTTCCGACCGGCTCAACCACTACCCGCGGGAACTGTCCGGCGGTCAGCAGCAGCGTGCTGCCATCGCAAGAAGCCTGATCTACCAGCCTGCGATCCTCCTTGCGGACGAACCTACCGGCAACCTCGACCGCAGGAATTCCGATGAGACGATGGAGCTTCTACAATTATCCAGCCAGCAGTATAAACAGACGGTGCTCCTGATCACTCATGATGAGAAAACAGCGCTGAGGGCAGACCGGATCATCACCTTAGAAGACGGAAAGATCGTATCGGACGAGATGACACGACGGTAAAAACATTATAAGGAGACAATGCAATGAAAATATTACGTGAATATGTATGGGACACGCTCTGTCAGAACAAACGCTTTGGCGTAGTCATCATGACAGCCTTGTTTCTCATGACAAGCCTGATGTCCTGCTTCTGCGGATTATTCTATACGATGTGGACCGACGCCGTAGTCCTGGAGAAATGGCATAACGGGAACTGGCATGGAGAGCTTTTTGACGATACGCCCGGCAAAGCTCTGAAGCAGATCAAAAATTACGCTTCCGTTTCAGACGTCTTGATCAAAGGGGACTGGGAGACCGCGAAACTGCCGGATGCCTCCAATGACCGAAGGTTCTATCTCATCTACAGAGGCGCGAATGAGGAATACTGGAACTCTATGCCGGAAAAGAACAGCATCACAGAAGGAAGGATCCCCTCCTCAGAGTCCGAGATCGTGCTGTCTAAGCAATATTTTGAGGACTACCCCGAGACGCAGGTGGGAGACACCATAACCCTCCCGGTAGGACAGCGCACCTACAACGGACAGCCCTGTATGGACACGGAACTCTTCCATGAAGAAGAGCAATTCGAAGAAACCGGGACGAAGACCTATACCATCGTCGGCGTCATGGATGCCACCACCTCGTCCGCCGTACCAGCCTATACCGGCATGACCGGACTGAATGAAGACACCATCCTCCCCGAAGATCTCCTCACGGTCTACCTTCGTTTCAATCCCATGAGGAGCACCTACCGCGAACTTCCCGCCCTGGCAGCAGCAATCGGATATGAACCGGACGAATACGGAGAGTACACACTCCGGTATAATACCGGGCTGTTAGCCGTATACGGCATCATCCCCCCGTCAGAAAAAGGGGTACTCGTTTATCTCAGCGGTCAGGTGATTCCTCTGATGTTCCTTCTGTTCTCGGTGCTTCTGACAGGCGTATTCGTGCTGGTAATCCATAACGCGTTTGTCATGTCTGTAAATGAGAAGCTGAAACAGCTCGGTACGCTTGCCGGGGTGGGCGCATCTCCAAAGCAGATCATGAAAACCGTCCAGCTGGAAGCGCTGATCTTAAACGCCATCCCGCTTCCCCTTGGAATCGCCGCGGGCTGGTTCCTGGATCTCAAACTGTTCCAGCTGATCAACGCCTCCAACGACCTTGGGCGGGAAGCGCCGGATATCGTCGTGACCTTCGGCCTTCCCGCCATCCTCCCCGCCGTCCTGCTGTCTCTTCTGACCGCGTGGCTTTCCGCACGGATCCCGGCGAAAAAAGCGGCGAGATTACTGCCGGTTGAGATACTCAAACAGGAGGGGATACTTCGTCAGAAGCAAAAGAAGAGGAAAAAGGAGACAAAGCTTTGGCATTTCCCCGGCATCACAGGAGAGCTGGCCGCCAACGCAGTCAAGGCCAGAAGCCTCTCTTACCGGATGGCCGCCATATCCCTGTGCATGTCCTTCCTGCTGTTGACCATATTTCAATATATGATCACGATAGATGAGGCAAATGAAACCATTTTCCGCACTCCTCCAGAGGAAAGCGGGCATATTTTCCTCTCCATCAGCGACGGGCGGGCGCCGGACATGGAAGCAATCGGACAATTAAAAGCGGTGACCGGCATCACAAGGGCGCTAATCCAAAACTCCCTGCCATGCGCCGTCTGGATTGACAAGACGGACGTTTCCGATGATATAGACACCTTTCTTGGCGGTATTGACCAGATCATTGCAAAGAAAAAATATTCCCCCATTAAGAGGGACGAACGATACCGGATCCAGTCGGTGGTCTACGGTCTGGAGGAAGACAGTTTCCGGGATTACTGTGAGAAGATCGGGGTTTCGCCTCAGACCTATCTTGCGGATCCTTCCAAAGCGCTGGTCTACAATTACACCAAAGATCCAGAGAACAGTTCGCGAAGGAATGTGCTCTACAGGGAGCTTCTGGATATCCGCGAAGGGCAGGAGATGACATTTACAGAGAAAAATATGGATGAGATCGAGGGGGATTTTGAATTCACGCTCACGGCCGGAAAGCTGGTGGAAGAACTGCCGATTGACTCGATGACGACATCCAATTTTACGCTGATCATGATCATGCCGATGGAGCATGTCCTGAAGCTTGGGGAATCCTGCTGTGAACGCAGACGGAATTCTGCCAACGTGGTTAACGGCGTCTTCTGGACAGAATCAGGCGGTACGCTCCATGCAGACAACACGACCGCCCCGATAAATACCGGCAGAACCCCCGGCCGGTCTGAGACTTTTGCTCTGCCGGAAGATCAGACAATCCGTCAGGTCACCAAAAACATGGATAAAACCCTCTCCGGCTTTTACGGCTCCGGCGATTACTTCCTGTCGAACCTTGCCGAGAAAGAGGAGCTTAAACAGAATTCCCAGAATGTCATAAACATGGTTATCACCTTCCTGACAGTACTTCTTGCGGTGATCGGACTGTCCAATGTGTGGGCAAGCATTTCCGGCAATCTAAGGCAGCGCAGGCAGGAATTCGCAATGCTTAAGTCCGTCGGCTTATCTCCCCGGCAGTTATGGAAGCTGTTGCTTCTGGAAGGACTGACACTGGGGCTTAAACCGCTTTTATACTCCCTGCCGGTCCAGATAACCGTGCTGGCTCTGTTACTTAACGTTACGGAGATCTCCCTGCCGGAATACCTGCCTTTTGCGCCTTACGGCGTCCTGATCGGATATACTATTCTTATCCTTCTGGCAATTACCGGGGCCTATGCCTTTGGGGGGATGCGGCTTCAGCGGGAAAATATTATCACCATGATCAAGGATGATACCTTGTAGAACAAAGCGAGACGCATAACGACGGAAGCGTTTAACGCCGCCACAACAGACAGGAAATCATAAAACATATGGGACATGGATGCTTACGCGGCCGCCATGTCCCATATATTGCATGAACCAACATTTACCAGGCTGTCATGATGCAGCGTCCCAGACAACTCAGCACAGCGAAATCTCTATGGACACTTTATACTCTGTATCAGATATTTTTTCTAAAAGGATTACTTTCAGATCATACGGCTTTTCAAAAATCAATACCTTCTTCCTGGAAAAATCACGGATACGGTTCACTTCGTTTCTATATGCTCCGAGATTATTTTTAAGCTTTATCTCCAACAGCTTTGGAACGGAAGGCGATTCCTTCTGGAACAGGCTTTCCAGCATATCCGCCGCCGCGGCAAATTTCTCCTTCTCAAATCGTTTGGTAACAATTCCGATATTTTCATTCTCGACGAATCCCTCTGCCTTGTAATATAGAATGAAACATTACTTTTTACATCACATATAAATGTGGTTATCTTCTTCTCACCTTCGTCGACAACGCATGTCAGTACATCCGCTGTTTTACATCCTTGCTTCGAAATCACAGGATTCCTGTATTCATAGGCAAATATGCCGTATTGTCCGGGATGTAAAAGATATCTCAAATCTACCCTCTCACAATCAGCACTGCCTTCATGGGTTTCCGTAAACGGGATTATGGTATCTCCAGAGATTTTATAAAGAATATTTTTCTGATAGGAGCCTTTCCCACCATATTCTTTCCAGTTAAGCTTGATCATTTTGCAGTATCTCTCCTATTTTCAACGCCTCATTATATAGATGCATAGCAGAATCTGTAAACAGATCGAATTGAAAACCGGTTTCGCTGTTCCCAGGTATCTCTTTGACAATACTTTTTCCATCAGGCTGGTTGATAAATTCATATACGAATAACCGCTCAGAATCTATCAGATCCTCTCTCTCCAATCCTAATTTCTTCATAGCGTCATCCCCATTATCCTGCTTGACATAATTCGACAAAATATACAGGTTGCTGACTTTTGATGCAAACGTATCACTGTGCGTACTCAGGATCAGCCTTATGCCCTGGTTACTTAACCGGTTCAAAAATCTCACAAGCTCCAACTGCTTCCGGGGATGCAGGCTGGCTTCAATCTCATCAATTATAAACCTGCCAAATAAATCCATACTTGTCAGCGCCAGCACTAAAGGTGCGATCTCATTAATCATAGAAGAAGCCATATACACCGGAACGCTTACATGATCAGTTTTTGAATCATATGAAAAACCATTCTGCTTATTCGCACTTATGTGCCCTTCAATTAATTTTTCCTCAAAAAAATCAATCTCTTTGTTATAAATCCGCCTGCTGACCTCATTTTCTGAATATGTCTGTAAAAATCGCAAAAACTGGTACACAGGTCTGGTCAATTCACCATAATTCTTCTTTTCAACAAGCTGATTTTCCTTGACCTGATAGCTGAACATATCATCTGCCTTATTGGCAAAAAATTCCCGGTATAATAACATGATCCCAGTCCTTGATGCAGGAAAAAACAAACTATCACACTCGAAAATATTTCTCAACATTGATTTAATACTGTCCATCTCTTCCTTTGCGGACCGGACACTCAGGGACACAACTTCTCCTTTTTTCTTTTCTTCACTGTACTTCTTCAAAATATATGCCTTACGGCCGGCAAAGCTGTCACTAAGTGCTCCGTCGGCCGCACTTACCAGAAGATTAGCAGGCAGAGACAGCATTGAGCCTGTCAGACTAAGTATTTTGTTTATTTTATCTAAGTGTTCAGAAAAAATAACTTCGTATTTTTCTTCCGCCTCCAGACAGAACTCAACATATATTTTCCCTGTCGGAACTTCTCTTCCGAATATCTCTCTTACAATCTGCTCTTTATTTTCATCCAGTTTCTCATTAAGGTACTCGGTAAATTGTAAAATGTTGTCCTTCGATATCATATAACCGGCATCTTCCGTATCACTGTCACGATCAGAAGCCGTATCCTTACTACACTGCAAAATCTGCATTCCCTTCTCGTCAAGCAAGTCCACAAGCCGTTCATTCACACCCTGCACCAACTGCATGAAATAAGTCTTCCCGCTATTATTCGGTCCCACCAAAAGAGTATAGCTGTTTATACAGATCTTGGCACTTTCAATTTTTGCAAAATTCTCTACCCCTAAAAAAACAAGCATTATCCTTCTCCTTATATAATCCGGCATACAAATGCGGTCCGCCAGACAGCGCTCCCGCCTGTTCCAGCAAAACTTTGATCGTCCTTATTATATCGCAGACTTATTAAACAATTCAACCATGGAATATGCTTTCATGCACACTTCCTTTTTCCCATCTTCCACAGCAGATACTCAGCACGGCATCGTGATATACTCCACAATCCCTTCCTTCTCAATCTTCCGGTAAGCCGCCGCCGGGACGCTCACGCAGACTGCCGCGGACAACGCCATCATCCCAAGTACGGGCAGCAGCGGGATCATGAAATCCGCATCCATATAATTCATTGACTGGTAGATCATGTAAGTCACGGCGGTTCCTAAAACAGCCGTGACGCCCCATGCCCCCGCCGCATACAAAAATCCCTCCAACAAGAGCATCTTCTTCACCTGGCGTCCCGTCATTCCGATGCTTTCAAGCACGGCTATCTCCACCCGTCTGTTCTGGATATTCCCGACAAAGGTGTTGATATAATTCATCACCCCGATCAGGGCAAGAATCAGGGCGGCTCCGATACCCGCCTCCATCATATTGCCCTGCGCCTTCTTCGCTTCTTCCATCATCCGGATCCTGGACTCATAAGAATAATCCCGGTGGAACGGGCTGTCCTCCATCACGCTCAGGATCGCGTCTTCCGTCTCTTTGCCGGCGTCTGACGGCTGATATCCGCCGGTCTGCAATATACGCTCCCAGATACTCAGGCGCTGTTTCTCATAGCGGATACCTGCTTTGAATATCACTGGTTCCTCTGCGAACTCCTCCACTGCCTGCCGGCTGACGATGATCGTCGGCGGATACCCAAGCAACGCCGTATATGCATTTTCATCAACCAGTCCTGCAATCTCGAAGGTCCGCGCATTTTCCCTGTTTCCGTACTCCGTGCAGGTTACGCTCTTCCCTTCCACATCACTGTTTTTAAGATCCAGACCGTTTCGGAATAACAGGCAGGTCTTTCCGCTCAAGAAATCCTCTTCGTCAACAGGCTGTGGGGACATCTCATTCAACGCCTCAAAATCTTCCCTGCCGATCCCTACAAGGGACGAACCGAAATTCTCCGGGGATTCCTTGTATTCTGCAAGGTCATCTTCATAGGGAATCGTCATCCACATCTCGTAAAACTCCCTCATCCACTGATCCGCAAATCCCGGCTCCCACGGCACGGCAATCTCCGTATAGACCAGCGGGGCTATTTCTGCGATCCCGTCAATCCCGTTAAGCTTCTTAAGCAGTTCCTGGTCGAAAATCTGCAAGCGTTCCTCTGATTCCTCTTTCTGGACAGTATCATTTTTTATAACCATGTCAAAATCCCTGTAGGAAGGGTTATACTCCCTTGCCGCCTGTGAGCAGAGAAGTGTTGCCATGCACAAAAATACTGACATGCCTGCCGCAAGGGACAATATTACGATTCCGGCTTTTTTTCTGTCCTTTGCTATCTGCTCTTTCGCCATACGCCAGATCCTGCCTGCGGGACTTACACTGCGTCCTCTTCCTGCCATGCTTTCCCTTCGCCTCTTATCCGCTCTCACAGCCGGACGATAGCCAAGAGCCTCCATCGGCGAACACATTACGGCTATTTTCACAGGCTTTCTCCCGGCTATATAAACCGTGATCCCCGCGATCAGCACGGTCAGCAGCAGAATCAACGGGTGAAACGCCACGGTGATCTCCCCGCCCCTGCCCATACGGATTCCCAGAGCCTTTACCACCGACGGGACCACGCCAAACGACACCACACTTCCAAGCATCAATCCGCCGGCGGTCCCGACACCGCCGATCAGGAGCATCTGCCGCCAGACCAGATGCCCGATCTGCCGTCCGCTCATCCCGATGGTCTGTAACAGACCGTAATAACGGATGTTTCCTGCCACGGACAGATACATAATATTATAGATCAGCAGGTACGCGCACAAACACGTTATCAGTACAAGCCCGGCAATCCCTGTAAGTATCTGCACGGAAAATGCCGAATCCATCGTGAAAAGCACCTTCTGCTGTTTACCAAGCTCCATGGATTCGATAAACTCATCCTGCATCTTCTGTGGTATGATTCTTTGCCGGAACTTCACACAGAGACGCCCGGACGAGATGTCTGCCGGCGAAAACCCGGTCTGCCGGTAGAATTCCTCCGATACAAAGAACACACTCCTGTCGCCATAGCCGTCCCAGATACCGCAGATACGGAAGGTCATTTCCTTCTTCTTCTCTCCCGCCCCGTATACTGCCGTAAATTCATCACCGGTCTTAAGCCCCTTAAAACCGCATTTTTCCAGCGCATACTCCGTGACCATGATCTCATTTTCTTCCACCGGATAACGCCCCTCCAAACGCTCCCGCGCAGGCGCCATGATCTCATTCCACCAGACATCATCTGCCCACATGAGCACCACATTGGGCGTGCTGTCAAACTCCGTCTCTGCGATATAGCCCGACATCGCGCTGATTCCCATTCTACAGACGTCCGGGTTCTCCTTGCAGGTTTTTTGCTGTTCCTTCGCGGCCCCATACATGATCGCGTCAAAATCTCCTCCGCTCATGCGGATATTCTGGAGCCTCTGCATCTTGAAATACGTCACGCCCACCGTCATCACGCTAAACAGCATAAATACAGACAACAACACCGCTGTGATCATCGTAAAGCTCCGACGCCGATTGTTCTTAAGAGATCTTACCGCCATGCGGGAGACAGCCTGCATATTGTTATTCCTAAGCATACAGACCACTTCCTTTCCGGATCTTCCCATCTTCGATCACCACGATACGGTCCGCCAGCTGTGCGATATCCTGATCGTGGGTGATCAGAACGATGGTCTGCCCAAACTTCTTCGCAACGACCTTCAAAAGTCCCAGCACGTCATGTCCCGAAGCTGTGTCCAGATTGCCCGTCGGCTCGTCGGCAAGGATGATGGCCGGCTTGGATGCGATCGCTCTTGCGATCGCCGCCCTCTGCTGCTGTCCTCCGGACAGATTGCCCGGAAACGCCTCCCGTTTTTCCGTCATATTCAATACTTCCAGAAGCTCTTCCACAAAACTATGGTCGACCTGCTTTCCGTCAAGCTCGATGGGCAGAACGATATTTTCATACACGGTCAGATCCGGTACGAGGTTATAGTTCTGGAAAATGAAGCCAACCTTCCGCCGTCTGAAAACAGCCAGCTCCTCCTTCGTAAGCCCGGACAGGCTTCTGCCCGCCACACGGACCTCTCCCTCCGTCGGCATATCCAGACCGCCGGCCATGTGGAGCAAGGTGCTCTTCCCGCTTCCTGATTTCCCGATGACCGCCACAAATTCCTGCTCTCTTACCTTGAAGTCCACGCCGTCCAAAGCCTTTACGATGTTGTCTCCCAGTCTGTAATACTTTTTCAATCCTCTTGTCTCTACAATCCATGATTCCATCTCTTACACTCCTCTTTTCCAGCCCTTTTGCTGATGATATCTCTTTTACATGCATAAGAATATCATATAAATATCACAAACCAGTCACAGTATAAGATTATCACAAAATTGGGATTTTTAAATGCAGACCATCGGACATGCCGAAACACTCCTTCTTTCGTCAGGCCGTACCATTGGGCAGATACAGGGAAAACTCCGCCCCTTCCCCGGCCTCTGAACGGACTTCAATATACCCGCCCTGCAATTCCAGAATCTTCCTTGAAAGATACAGGCCGATACCCGCGCCTTCTCCGTCGTGCACCTCCGGTTCTCTGTAGAAGCGGGAAAATATCTCGGCCTGTCTCTCTCTGGCAATCCCTTTCCCCGTGTCCCGTATGCTGATTCTTGTAAATACCTCCTGGCGTCTGACCACAACGTGGATACTCCCGCCCGGTTCCGTATACTTTACGGCATTGTCAAGCACATTGAAGACAGCTTCCTCCGTCCATTTCCTGTCATGCTTTACCTGTAGATCCTCACTACAGTCCACCGACAACGCGATCTGCCTGTTCGACGCCGCCGGCACAATCTCTCCTGCCGCACCGGCTATCGTATCGAAAAGCCCGGTCTGTTCCTGTCGGATATGGATGATCCCCGCTTCCAGCCGGGACATCTTGACCATGCTCCCAAGCAGGAATTCAAGCTTCCTCGTCTGCCCTTCCAGAAGCGAAAGAAACTCTCTGCCTTTCTCCGAGACTTCTTCCTCTTGCAGAAATTCCAGATACAGTCTCATATTCGCGATCGGCGTTCTGGTCTGATGGGAGATGTCTGAGATCAGCTCCTTCATCAATTGCTTTTCCCTGGCGTCCGCCTCTTCCCTCTTCGTCCAGATATGGCAGATGCGCCACAACTTCTCACTGCACCGCCCCCAGAGGGAATCCTTCCCGCTTTCTTCATTTTCCGGAAAGCCTTCGCCGGAAATAATATGGTCAAGCCCCTGCTCTACCTGTTCCGTGAAGCGGTAAACTTCCTGTTTCAGCCGGCGGACACGCCACATGGATACTGCCACCGTCCCTCCGGCAAATATCGCCGTTCCTGCCATTAACCAATCCATTGATATCCCATCCCGTATACATTCGAAATATATCTGTGTCCTTCATCCTCGATCTTACCCCTGAGCCGGTTGACATTGACCGCCAACGCGTGCCTGTCCACAAACTGCCCGCCGTTCTCCCACAGCCGGTCAAGCAGGATATTGTAGGTCAAAAGCTGTCCCTTATTCAAGATAAACTCCTTAAGAAGCCTGAACTCCGTGGGCGTGACCGCAAAGTCCCTTCCGTTTACGACGGCCTTTGCACTGTCCAGGTCGATTCTCAGGTATCCGTCGTCGAAGATGGAATTACTTTCAGCTCTTGAACGCTTAAGAACGACCTCTATCTTCCTCAACAGTATTTTCATGGAAAATGGTTTCGTCACATAATCCTCCGCCCCCAGATCGTAGCCGGACAGGACGTCTTCTTCCAGATCCCGTGCCGTGAGAAACAGTACCGGCGTTTCTTTCCGGGATTTCATCCACCGGCACAATCCAAAGCCCTCTCCGTCCGGGAGATTGACGTCGAGGACTGCCAGCGAAACGGGTTCCTTCGCATAGATCTCCTGCGCCTCTCTGACGGAAAATGCTGATACAGCAGAATATCCTCCCTTCCCAACCGCATAGACGAGAGATGCATTCAACTCCCTGTCATCCTCTACAATCAATATCTTCTGCATGTCTTCGCTCCTTTCACCTGTCTGCATCACAAAAACTATCCATAAGTATACCATTTCATCCGAAAACACGCGTGCCCGTCCGCCGTATTTTCCGCATATAGATACCCATTCTGTTCCTCCAGCACGGCCTTCGCCAGCGCCAGCCCGATTCCTGCATTATCCTTTGACGCGCCCTCTCCACGATAAAACCGTTCAAATATATGCGGAAGATCCTTAGGCGCAAACCCGCCTCCTCCATCTTCAATCCGCATCTCCAGATAGATCGGATTCCGGCCGTATGATAACCGGATCCTCCCCTCATCCGGCGTATGCTCCACACAATTTTTCAATATGTTCATCAGCGCCTCTTCCGTCCACTGCCGGTCTGCATATATGAAGCATTCCTCCTTATCGTCCATGCTGTCTTCAAAAATTTCTATATCAAGGGCGATCCGCCGTTTTGACAGCATTTCCCTGAAAGGCTCTGATACAGCTTCCACAAGCTCCGGCACCAGGATCCGCTCTCTGTCAAATACGATTCCGTGGGAATCAAGCTTCGCCAGTGACAGAAGCCCTGACACCAGATTTTTCAACCGTTCGATCTGGCCGGACAGCCGGCTGTAGTATTCCTCTGTCACAGTGGTCTGATACTCCTCCAGAAGCTCCGTCATCAACGACATGGAAGTCAGAGGCGTCTTAAGCTGATGGGCGATGTCTGAAATCCTCTCCGCCAAAATCTCATGATTCTTCACGGCCGACTCTTTTGTGGTCTGTAATTCCATCACCGTCTTATACATCTCGTCTTCGAGATGCGAGAACGCATCCTCATTACGGCACAGCACAACGCCTTCCCCTGAATTCACGGACCTGAGATACTCGGTCAGCTCAAGGATCCGCTTCTTCATCTGACGTTCTTTTTGCAGCCACTCCCCGTAAGTGATCCAGCCGGCCAGCTGAAAGAACAGAATACTGACCGACGCCGTACAGGGCAGATACGCGCCCCAGTTTTGCATCGGACGGTAACCATAGGAAGAAAGAAATGCCGCGCCGTCCTTCGGGACAGTTCCTTTGCGTCCGCTCTCCTTTAAGCTCTGTGCAAAGATATCCGATGATGAATCTGATCCGGATATGGGATCTGCCCGAACTGCAAACTCTGCGATCCCTGCCACCGTCCAATATTCATGATAACTCAGGACGGCCGCAAGGATCATCCCCGCGGTCATCCCTGGCAGCAGCCAGACGATACAATTCCATATCCCTCTCTTCCACCCTGTCATAGCATCTCCTTCATCCGATACCCGATCCCTCTCACCGTTGTGATGCACGTGGTATCATGCAGCTTCTCCCTCAGCCGTTTCACAGCAACTGTCAGCGTATTGTCATTCACAAAATTACTGTTCACATCCCATATCTTCTCCAGAATCCGGTCCCGCGGAAGGATACAGCCCTTATTCTCCATCAGCATCAACAGCAGGCGGTATTCCAGACCAGTCAGAGCGACCTCTTCATCCTCTGCATAGACCTGCATCTTCTGGCGGTCCAGCAGGATATCTCCACATACAAGTATATCGGAAGCGTCCGTCTTCCGGGAGTCAGCGGTCCTGCCTGACGCCGCTCTCCTTAATACAGCCTGGATCCTTGACTCAAGCACCGCAATGTGAAAGGGCTTCGTCATATAATCGTCCGCCCCCATATCAAGCCCTCTGGTGATATCCGCCACATCATCCCTGACAGTCAGGAAGATGACAGGGGTATCATGGCTTCGCTTCACCCATTCGCAGAACGCATAACCGCTTCCGTCCGGCAGGTTCAGATCCAGAAGGATCAGCCGGATCTCCTCCGAAAACAGGCGCTTCGCCGATGCGATATCCGAGCAGTCAATCACTTCATAGCCCTTTTTCTTCAACGCCCGGCAAACTCCAAAACAAATCGTATCATCATCTTCTACCAGCAAAATCTTTGTCATGACCATCCCCCTCCTTACTATTTCTTCATTATAAACAACCTTCCGAAGGCTTACAAGATTAAAACTCAAAGAACTTGTATTATCTTTTTTCTATCATGTGTCGATATATTTATAAACTGTCGTTTTGTCAATACATAAAAACATGCAGAAGAAAATGCAGAAATGAAAGGAGACATCTGACATGATAAAGCGAATCAAGAACTTAAAGATCAGTTTCAAACTCTATATCCTTGTGGGAGTTGCACTGATCGGAATGCTCATCATCGGAGGAATTTCTTTCTACCTGATGGGCAGACTGAACGAAAAGACGAGTGACATCTCTACAAGCTGGCTTCCCAGCATCAGTACCGCCAGAGATATGTCCACCAGGCTCTCAAACGTCCGGCTCAACGAGCTTGGATATCTGACTGCTATCTCTGATGAAGCAGCCCAGTCAAGCCTCCAGTATCTCGAAAAGGAAAAGCAAGAGATGGATGCGCTTCTTACAAAATATGCGGAATTGATCGACGCAGAAGAAAAATCATTCCATGAAGCAGCCTTACAGCTCTGGACACAATACAGCCAGGCAGACGATAAATTAATGTCTCTCGCGAAGCAGGGCAGAACGGAAGAAGCCCGCGCAATCCTGGAAGGAGAATGTGTAGATCTCTACAATTCCCTGAACGGCGCCTTTAATGATATCATCACCTACAACGAAGACGGAAGTTCCGAGGAAACGG
>CAJTRO010000041.1 GCA_910579015.1 uncultured Dorea sp.
GCGGTTCATATACCGCCGGCTCCCCTGTAAATGGTCTGTTATTATAAAGTGTTCCGTCACCGCATAAACTTATCGATCACATGCAGCACCCCGCCCTCGTCATTGGACTTGGTCACATAATCCGCCGTCTCAAGCACAGCCGGCTGGGCATTCGCCATTGCAACGCCAAGTCCCGCGGTCTCGATCATAGTCAGATCATTATCCCCGTCGCCGCAGCAGATCATCTGATCAGCCGTCAGCCCGATCGCGCTTAACAGGCGCAGCAAAGAATGCGCCTTGTCAACACCGGGAGGCATGATCTCCAGAAAGAAAGGATCCGAACAATAGACGGACACATACGAATGAAAATACTCGGACACCTCCGTCTTTACCCGGCGTATAATCTCAGGGGAACCGGTCACCAGAAGCTTGTTCGATGATTCCGGCACATGGGAGGGGAAGTCGTCCACCGTAATGATCTCCATGTCGTTGATATTAGATTCCAGTTCTGTATACTGATTCGGCTGTATCCCGGATATAAGCGTATCCGGGGTATAAGCCACGATATCAATCTTGGAATACTTTTTCACGATATAGAACAATGGTTCTGCGACATCCTCGGGGAGAAGCTTTTCATAGATAACCTGTCCGCTCTGGCAGTCCGTAATCCGGCCGCCGTTAAAGGATAAGATATAGCTTCCATATTCATCCAGATGCAGCTGCCTGGCAAGAGGGATAACGCCCCTTGTAGGGCGTCCGCTTGCCAGGACAACCTTCTTTCCTTTCTGCTGTATATCGATCAGTGCCTCTAACGTGGCCTTAGGAATCTCCTTATTGGAATTGGTCAAAGTACCGTCCAGGTCCAGAGCCAGAATCTGGTAATCCATAAATTTCTCCTTTTATTGTATACTGTGTAGATCCAGTTCTCTTAACGCATCCACGATCTCTGAAAACTGCATCCCGTGCGAAGCCTTCACCAGCACGTTGTCGCCTTCACGGATGAGTTCTCTGGCAGCCGCAAGGAAATCAGCCTTCGTCTCGAACCACGCGCTCTGAGTATCGGTTCCCGTGGTTTGCGCCCCGTCCGTCAGATTCCGGGAGAGCGGGCCGATGCCGCACACAAGGTCGATCCCCTGCTTTGCCGCATACTCACCGACTTCCCGGTGAAGCTCACAGGTATCCTCTCCCAGTTCACCCATGTCTCCGAGTATGGCCGCCTTACGTCCGATCGCCATATTCAGCACATCAATAGATGCCTTCATGGATACCGGATTGGCATTGTAACAGTCATCCAGAATGATCAGTTGGCCGGTCTTGATGATATTATTGCGCCCCGGCATCGAAGGAAGTCCTTCAATACCAGATCGGATCTCCTCCGTGGTAAGGCCGAGCTTATAACCTACGGCCGCGCCCGCAAGCGCGTTGGAAACCATATGGATCCCAGGCAGAGGAACGATACAGTCAAAAGACGTATCGTCCGGAAGATAGATGGTGCACGCGGTTCCCTTAAGTCCAAGCGCCTCGATGTTGTCTGCACGGAACTGGTTCTCCTCTCCAAGTCCGAAGAAGACAGGAGCCGAACCCTTAATAGGCGCAGTCTGCGACAGCAGATCGTCATCTCCGTTCAGTATGATGGTCCCGCCGTTCTTCATATCCTGGATCATCTGGATCTTCTCACGGTAGATCCCCTCTCTGGTCTTGAAGAATTCCAGATGGGCCGCACCGATGTTGGTGATCACACAGATATCCGGGCTGGCAACGGAAGACAGCCGGCGCATTTCACCGAAATGATTCACGCCCATCTCAAGAACGGCGGCCTGATGCTCCTCGTTCAATTCGAAAATAGTGATGGGAAGCCCCCATTCATTATTGAAATTCCCCAGTGTCTTGTGCACGCGGTACTTCTGCGCAATGACGGAAGCGATCATCTCCTTGGTACTCGTCTTCCCGGCGCTTCCGGTAATGCCTACCACCTTGATATCAAAGGAATCCCGGTAAAGCTTGGCGATGTCAAGCAGCGCCTGGCCCGTGGATTCCACCAGGATATAGGGAAAATCAGTTTCGCCCAGATCTTCATGGGATACGACGCACACCGCCCCCGCCTTTACTGTGTCGGGGATAAACTGATGGGCGTTGACCTTCGTGCCGTCGATTGCCACAAAGAGATATCCGGGGCGGACCTTACGGCTGTCGATCACGACGCCTTCAACCTCTTTGTGAAAATAATCCATGCTGCCATGGTAAGTGCCCTGGCAGGCCGCGGTAATATTTTCCAGTGTAAGGTTTCTCATGTAATCAGCGCCTCCTTAAGCCTTAGTATGTAAAGAATCCGTCAATGAGAGGCATTCGGGATATCTGACGCGGAAAGATTCTTCAATGATCCGTTCACATAAGGCGTCATATTCCAGTCCCGCTGTCCGTGCGGCCTTTGGCAAGAGGCTTGCCGGCGTCATCCCGGGCAATGCGTTTACTTCCAGACAGTAGAAGCTTCCATCTTCATCATCTACGATAAAATCAGCTCTTGAATAGACATCGAGACGAAGCGCTTCGAAAGCCTTCTCGCCCATGCGCTGGATCGCTTCCTGCGTCTTTGCGTCAAGAGACCGGGGCGGGCAGATCTCCTGAGCGCCGCCGTCCTGATATTTGTTCTCGTAATTAAAGAAACCCTCCCTGGGGATAATCTCAACCAGCGGAAGCGCCTTGCCGGCAATGATACCACAGGCAAATTCACATCCCTTTATGTAGGGTTCGATCACGACCTCTTCTTCGCCTCCGATATCGAAGGACTGGTGGATCGCGTCTGTATATTCCGCCTCCGTATGTACGATATATACGCCGATGCTGGAACCTCCGGAGCACGGCTTGATCACCAGCGGAAGATAATAGCCAAGCTCGGCAAGAGGAGTATCCTTGGTCTTGCGCGTAAGAGAGGTCCCTCTGGGGGTGGAGACGCCGGACATCTTAAATATCTGCTTTGCCACGAGCTTATTCATAGATACGGCGCAGCCAAGCGAACCCGGACCGGTATAGCGGATGCCGAGAACGTCGAAAGCGGCCTGTAACTTGCCGTCCTCGCCGATCGAACCGTGCAGTCCCATGAATGTGATGTCGGCCATCCGGCACAGCTCGATGACATTAGGGCCGAGCAGAGAGGCGGATTCTCCCGGACGCGATCTGCGAAGCGCCTCAAGGTCCGGCGCGGTGGTCTTGATGCCCTCGGCAATCCCAAGTCCGCCGTCCGGCAGATCGAAGACTTCCTCTAACTTATCCGGATCGCAGGGATATCCGAAAAACACATCCATCAGAAAAGCCTGATGTCCCTTTTCTCTCAGTGTCTTGCAGATTCCGGCGCCCGAGGTCAGCGATACGTCGCGTTCCGGGCTTAAACCGCCGGCTAATACAATTATTTTCATATATAATCTCCTTCTTTACTTTCTCAGGGAATCCTTCCCGTGAACATTATTAAGGCTGACAGCTCATCTGATTGGGCAGAGCTGACTTCACCTCATACAGCATTAAGGCTGACAGCTCATCTGATTCAGCAGAGCTGACTTCACCTCATACAGCTTAGGCGACAGGTCGACATATACCCTGTGCGGATAGAACAGACGCTTGGTCTCCTCCCACAGCGTTTCCTTCTCATGACGGCAGTATTCTGCAATCTCCTTGACGGAAGGCGAGTGGTAGATGCATTCTCCGTTCCTGAACACAGGAACAAGGATCTCGCGCATCGTATAGGAACCGCCGGGAAGCTTCGTCTTCTTCCATGTCTCGATGGGATCGAACAGAAGCATATCCTCACTGGTATCAAAGGTCTCCCCTGCGAAGCAGATGAGATCTGCCTTGATTTTCCCTGTTGCTTTATCATAGATCCTGTAGATCGTTTTGTTACCGGGATTCGTGATTTTCTCCGTATTTTCGGAAATCTTGATCTTAGGCACGAATTCTCCCGCGTCGTTCTGGATCGCGGCAAGCTTGTACACCCCGCCGAAAGAAGGGTTGTCCTTGGAGGTGATCAGGTTCGTGCCCACACCCCACGAATTAATGGCCGCCCCCTGCATCTTAAGATCGTGGAGCAGATACTCGTCCAGATCGTTGGAGGCACAGATGAAAGCGTCTTCAAACCCGGCGGCGTCCAGCATCTTACGGGCCTCCTTGGACAGATAGGCAAGGTCGCCGCTGTCCAGACGGATCCCGTACTTCTTAAAAGGCTTTCCGGCCGCGCGGAACTCCTCAAACACACGGATCGCATTGGGAACGCCCGATTTCAGCGTATCATAGGTATCGACTAACAGCGTGCAGTTGTCAGGATACATCTCGGCATATGTCTTGAATGCCTCATATTCGTCAGAAAAACTCATGATCCAGCTGTGTGCATGGGTTCCCATGACAGGCACGTCAAAGAGCTCGCCGGCCAGTACGTTGGACGTACCGACACATCCCCCGATGATCGCGGCGCGGGCGCCGTACAGCCCGGCGTCCGGGCCCTGGGCGCGTCTTAAGCCGAATTCCATGATCCCGTCGCCTGCGGCGGCAAACACCACGCGGGAAGCCTTGGTGGCGATCAGGGACTGATGGTTGATGATATTCAGGATAGCCGTCTCCACAAGCTGCGCTTCCATAATAGGAGCAACTACCTTCAATAACGGCTCTTTGGGAAATACGACGGTCCCCTCGGGGATCGCATAGATATCTCCGCTGAAATGAAAACCGCTCAAATACTGTAGGAAATCCTCGCTGAATATTCCAAGGCCCCGCAGATAGTCTACATTCTCATAAGTAAAATTCAGATTCTTGATATAGTCAATGACCTGTTCCAAACCGGCACAGACCGAATACCCGTTGTTGCACGGGTTCTGACGGAAGAAAACGTCAAAGATAACTTTTTCATGCTGTCCTTTCGCATAATAGCCCTGCATCATCGTCAGTTCATACAGGTCTGTCAGCAAAGTAAGATCCTGCTTGTTCATGGTTTTCTTTAGCTCCTTTGATTGTAATCTGTCTTATTATATCACTTGTATAGGGAAAAGTAAAAGAAAAACGTAATTTGAATAAAATTAAAGAAGTTCAGTTACACAGCCAGAGGGACTGCCCCGTCCGCCGAAGGCGGTATTAAACGGGCAGTCCCTCATACTGAGTAAAGCTGTTAATGGAAAATGATCATATAGATGATCTGGAAGGTTATCATGATCAATGCGATCACAAACTGATTGCGGATAACCGTAAACCGCTTCTTCATATCAAGAAGGGCCACCGGCACCATATTGAAGTTAGCCGCCATCGGCGTAAGCAGCGTACCGCAGTAACCGCAGGTAAGCGCAAGCATACCGATCAGCACCGGATCGGCGCCGTAGGACAGTACGAAGGGGGCTCCGATACCCACTGTCATTACTGTGATCGCCGCGAAGGCATTTCCCATAATGATCGTAAATAACATCATGCCAAGCGCGTATATGATGATCCCGACCGTTATATTTCCCTTCGGGATCACTCCGCTTACAAGCTTGGCGATCGTCTCGCCCACGCCTGCCGCCGTAAATACGGAACCGAGACATGCAAGGAGCATGGACAGCATACTGAGCGGTCCCACGGTGGATATCATGCGCTCTGCGTCGTTGATGATGACCGCCGGCTTATTGGACGGAAGGAGCACCATCAGAAGGATTGCCGATGAAAGAACACCGAAACCGACGCCGACAAGGGCTCCAAGATCGGTAAATACGGCAAACACAAGGGCGCCTGCTCCGATCACAAATGCAGGAATGAACACCTTCATGCCTATTTTTTCGAAATTAGCCTTCGTCTCCTCGACGGTCATTTTCTGTACATTACCCATCTTGACCTTCTTAAGGACTGCGGGGATACACATGATGATAATGAGCAGTCCGACCACCGTTGCGGGAATCCATCTTCCAAAAGAGATGATAACACCAAGTATGGTCCAGAAGACGGCCGTCCCGATGCGGGAAGGATTCTCTGGATCTCTTAAGTTCTTGATTCCGGTATAAATGGTAACAAATCCTGTAAGCATATATATGATCTCAAGTAATTTGCTTCCTAAAGTAACCTCTGCGTCTGTAAAAAATGCCATATGTATTCCCTCCTACTTATTTTTCGGACCGTAGTATTTCCTGGTCAGGCGTCTGTCTCTGATATTATAGTATAAAATTGCCACAACGATCGCAACGATCGACACAGGGATCTCCGCCATCGCAAGCTCCACAAGTTCAACCTCATATCCCAGACCGGCCAGTGTTCCCTGTACAAGGAGAGCGCCGCTTCCGCCAACGAACAATACCTGGAAGAAGAAGTTTCCTACATTCTCCGCACTGGAAGCCATACCTTTGATCTGCTCTTCATGTTCTTCGTTAAGCTCGCCGTATTTGTTCTTAACGGCCGCGGTTGACATAGGCATGATCAGCGGTCTTACGAAACCGGCAACTCCGCCGAAGCTGATGTTAAATGCGGCAAACACGGCTCTCATGATCGCGTATGCAGAAACAATGGCGCCTGCGGAGGCATTCTTGATCTTTCCGATCAGAGCGGCGGCGGCTTCTTTAAGCCCGCTGCGCTCCAGGGTGCCTGTAACGATTAAAACGGTGATAAAAATAGTGATGTTTCTGTTGGATACAAAGCTGGATCCCAGTGTGTCCAGAAGCCCTTTAATGCCAAGTCCGCCCGCCAGTCCGGTTACGATCACGGCAGCGATAACGGTAAGGATGTTATCAAGCTTCAGCGCAAAACCTAAAATAACAACTACGATGCCTATTAATGGTAAATATTCCATCTCTCATTCCCTCCTTAAAATATATGTTAATACATTATAATAATATAATTATAAGACTGTCAATGATATATTATATGTATCTTATGAATACAATGGCACGCCGGGGATGATACGCTCTGGCTCGCTGTAACTCCAATCGTTTAATTCGACGCGGATCCTCTCGGTTATGATCGGTGTAAGAGGCGGATTGTTCTTTCCCGGAGTCTCATCCGTTGGACGATATCCCAGCTCCTCCACAACCTCCTGTCCCTCGATCACCTTTCCGAACGCCGCGTATTTTCCGTTCAATCGTTCGGCCGGACGGTGCACGATAAACCACTGGGTGGCGGCGCTGTCAAAATGCGAGCCCCGCGCCATTGAGATCACGCCCGTCTCGTGCTTTAAGGGATTCTCGAAGCCGTTTTCGGAGAATTCGCCTTTGATAGAGAATTCGTCGTTTTCCTGATGGCAGTCTCCGGTAAAGGAGCCTCCCTGTAGAACAAATTCCTTTACGATACGGTGGATCGTCAGGCCGTCATAACGGCCGCTGTTTGCAAGCTGTATAAAATTGTTGACCGTATTAGGTGCAATCTCGGGATATAATTCCACGAGGATTGTACGGCCGTCATCAAGGTTGATCGCTGCAATCGGGTTTTTCATGTGATTTCCTCCTGTTTTTTGATTTTATACTTTTTTTGATTTTACACTAATGCCTGGTTTCGTTCGATCGTCTCCTGGATGATATTCTGGCAGTGAGCGGCAATACGCTTCTTGGCCTCCTTATCCATCTCTTTGGGATAGATCGGCCTGCCGTACTCGATCACCACATGCGTCTTCTCAATCCTTGGGATATGGTATTCGAACATGGTATGCGTATTATTCAGGCTGACAGGAACGATGGCGCAGCCGGCTTTCTCCGCAATCTTGAAGGAACCGCTGTGGAAGGGAAGCATACTAAGCTCTTCCCCGTCGTTGCGGGTTCCCTCCGGAAAGATACAGATGGAAATCCCGTTCTTCACATGGTCGATCGCTTCCAGGATCCCCTTAAGTCCCTCTTTGGGGTTATCGCGGTCCAGGAAAATGCAGTACAGACGACGCATCCAGTCACGCAGCACGGGATAGCGCAGCATCTCCTTTTTGGCCACATAGCCTGTCAGCCGCTTACAGCGGGAATAGGTAAGCAGGATGTCAAAATAACTCCGGTGATTTGCGATAAACAGCACCGGCTCGTCGGGTATATTCTCCTCCCCGATCACCGTTACAGACACGCCGGTGATCTTAAGGATACCCTTGAATGCCCACTGGACAATCCTGAGGCACTGATAATCGCTTGCCTCTCTGTTGAACTTACTGTAGATCCATTCTATTGCTAAAACTGGAAGTCCGAATAGTAAAAATGAAAACAAAAACAGGACCAGCAGAATAAACCGAATCATCTCAGAATTCCTCCGTTCTATTGTTTTACCTCATGATGTCTTGATCTTGAATCAATTTCCTGCGATTCAATGTCTTCCATATAACACCGTTACTTCTCTTAATGCTTCTGCCAGCTCGTCTCTCAATACTCCCTCCCGGAAACGCCAGTCCCAGTTGCCGGAGGCGGTCCCAGGTGTGTTCATCCTTGCCTTGGAACCATAGCCCAGCACATCCTGCAAAGGAAAGACGGCATATCCGGCGATGCTCCCAAGCGCAGTGCGGATCAGGCACCAGCCCAGGTCTGCGGCATCCTCACAGTGTGTGTACCGGCAGACCTTGTGCTGGCATTCCGGGCGAAGCGTCAGATACCAGCCAAGAGACGTGTCGTTGTCATGGGTGCCCGTATAGCAGACACAATCGGGATCAGCGTACCGGTGGGGCAGATAAGCGCCTTCATCCAGCGAGTCGAAAGCGAATTGCAATACCTTCATGCCCGGGAAGCAGAAGGTCCTGCGCAGTGCGTCAACCTCCGGCGTGATGATGCCGAGGTCCTCGGCGATGATCGGAAGATCGCCGCCAAGAGCCTTCTGTACGGCCTCAAACAGTGCATATCCGGGCGCGGGGATCCATTCGCCATTGATCGCGGTCTTCTCGCCGTAAGGAATGGACCAGTAGGATTCGAAGCCTCGGAAATGGTCGATCCGCAGGATGTCGAGAGAACGCATCTGGTGCCTGATACGCGAGATCCACCAGGAGAAGCCCTCTTCTTCGTGGGCTTTCCAGTTGTACAGAGGATTCCCCCATAATTGTCCCGTCGCAGAGAAATAATCCGGCGGGACACCGGCGACCTTAAGAGGATAACCGTCGGGATCCAGCTGGAACAGGTGACGGTTCGCCCATACGTCGGCGCTGTCCATGGATACGAAGATCGGAATATCCCCGATGATCCTCACGCCATGGTCGTTGGCATAGGATTTGAGGGCAAGCCACTCCTTATAGAAGATAAATTGTATAAACTGGTAGAAGCCGATCTGTTCGCTTAATGTATCGCGCAGACCGGCTTTGCCGTCCTCTGTCGGAATCCGGTAACAATCCTCCCATTCAAGCCAGCTTGCGCCGTTATTTGCGGACTTACAGGCCATGAACAGGGCGTAATCATCAAGCCAGAAGGATTCACGGCGTGTAAACCGTGCAAATTCCAGATAAAGAGGCGGCCTGTGGTAACCTGTGTTCTTAAAGCGGGAATAGGCCTTTTCAAGAAGAGCCTGCTTCCATGGAATGATGCGTCCGTAATCAATATGTTCCGGATCGCACTGCGGAACATCGGCAAGATCAGAAGCACGGATCAGGCCAAGCTCCTCTAAATGGTCAGGGCTGATCAGAAGCGGCTGTCCGGCGTATGCAGAAAAGCTCTGATAAGGGGAGTCCCCGTATCCGGTATGTGTCAAAGGAAGGATCTGCCACAGATGCTGTCCTGCCTTTTCAAGAAAATCCACGAATTCATAGGCTGATCTTCCAAGATCCCCGATACCATAAGGTGAAGGAAGGGAAGTGGGATGCAGCAGAATCCCTGAGAGTCGTTCGTTATTTCTCATCATTAATATCTCCTTATTCTATAAATGAACCAATTACGTCTCATTATACTACAAAATTGGAATTTTTCATAGAGTTGCTGTGTATGATGTAGAGAGAATATATTAAGAAATGAGTTGCTTATGTGCCGACGGATGATTTTTGGTCCGAATGTATGTGGGTAACTTAGAGACAAGAGGCCGCCATGAAGAAATACATGCTCTTTCTGACGCTTCCACTCTGTCTTATGATATTGACGGCATGTGCTGTAACCAGGACAGATGAGAAGAAAATAAGGGACGTTGAGTTTACCGTGATCGACAAGGAGGATATTCCCCAGGAATTCTTAACTCAGATCGAGGAAGAGAAGGACGGACAGATGAAACTGAGCTATGCAGACAAGGGGTGCCTGTATGCGGCCAGAGGCTATGGAACTCAGGATACCAGCGGATACAGCGTAACGGTCAACCGGTGTTATGAGACAGAGCATGAGATACGCATAGACACCAGTCTTCTAGGCCCCGCAAAGGGAGAGAAGATTCTGAAGAAGAAGACTTGCCCTTATCTGGTGATCAAGATGGAATATACGGATAAGCAGGTTGAATTTGACATGTACTAGAAACAGTAGATTTAAGCAGGAGGACCGTAATGGAATATGTAACCAGACAGATGCAGACTTACAAGACGGGAAAGGTCATCACAGACCAGTTCTATATTGATGACGACTACAATGTACCGGACGCCAAGAGTGATGTTAAGAAGGTGATCTTAGGAGAAGGAACCCTCACGGTAGAGGATATGAAGGTAGTGGAGAATTACATAAGGGTGGCAGGCAAACTCAATTTCAAGGTACTGTATGTGACGGACGAAGGCGAGACACGTCTTTCCTGTCTGGAAGGGCGGATACCTTTCGAGGAGATGATCTACCTTGAGAAGGAGCCGGCCGGCAATCTGTTCGTGCAGTCTGCAAGCGTCGACATGACGGTTACGGCGATCCATTCAAGGAAGCTCAGCATCAAGACGCTGGCAGATCTGGCCATCTGCTCGGAAGGGCAGCAGGAAGCAGAACTGACCGTAGATATCGAGAGTGATACATCCCTGTTTAAGAGATTCGAGAATAAGGAATTTCTTAAGGTATTTACAACGAAGAAGGATACCTACCGCATCAAGGAAGAGGCCGCCATAAGCGGAACGAAGGAGAACATCGGGACACTTTTGTGGACGGAGGTCACAAGCCGTAAGCTGGATACAAGGATTGAAGCCGACGAATTGAAGATCCAGGGCGAGCTCCTTCTGTTCTGTTTCTATGAATCTCTGGACGGGAAAACAGACTGGATCGAGCAGACGATTCCGTATGAGGGACGTATAGAATGCAATGGAGCGCAGGATAATATGTATCATCAGATCTATCCGGAGCTTACGGACGTGAATATCGACGTGAAGATGGATGAGGACGGGGAAATGCGCCTCATAGGCGTGGAGGCAACCCTCGAGGTACGGCTGACGGTATATGAGGAGGAGAGGCTTGAGATCCTTGCAGACGCGTATTCGCTGGAACAGGCATGTAACCCCAAGCTGTCCGAGGAATACCTGGAACAGCTTCTCATGCAGAACCATTCGAAATGCAAGGTCACGGAACAGCTGTCACTGCCTGAGATCAAGGATGATATCTTGCAGATCTGCCACAGCAGCGCCAGGATACAGATCGAGCATACCGAAGCAGTGGACGGAGGCGTACAGATCGAAGGCGTGCTCCATATCAGCTTCCTGTATGTGAAAGCTGACGACGCTATCCCATTTGACACCTGGCAGGGAATGGTTCCGTTTTCCTACCTGTTAGAAAGCAACGAGACGGCGCCCGATATGACATACGGTCTGACCTATGCGGTAGAACAGCTGTCCATCGGGCTTCTGGGAACGGATGAGATCGAGGTGAAGGCGGTTCTGGCATTCCACAGCTTCCTTAAGAAGCCGGTCATGATCAGGAACATCAGGGAGATTGAGTTTACGCCGTTTGACATGGAAGAGGTTGAGAAGAGACCGGGGATCATCGGGTATATTGTACGGGACGGAGATATCCTGTGGGATCTTGCGAAGAGATACAACACAACGGTGGAAGGCATCAAGGAAGTGAACGAACTGGAATCAGATGAAATAAAATCCGGAGACAGGATATTGATTTTTAAGGAGAATATGAGTATACTATAAGAACACTGTATACATGATACAGAATACATGAAATATTGAGATTAAGGCTGAGATTACAAGGAGAATACGCATGGATAAATTAGATTTGAAAGCACTGGGGAAGATCAACCTCGGTCTGGATGTACTGGGAAGGCGGGAGAACGGCTACCATGACGTGCGCATGGTCATGCAGACCATTTATCTGTATGACCAGATCCGCATCGAGAAGGCAAAGGAGCCGGGGATACAGATCTACACGAATCTTTTCTATCTTCCGGTCAATGAGAATAACCTGGCATACCGTGCGGCGGACCTCCTGATGAAGGAATTCGGGATAAAGGAGGGCGTGAAGATCACACTGGATAAGCATATCCCGGTGGCCGCAGGGATGGCGGGAGGCAGTTCGAATGCGGCGGCGGTACTGTACGGGATAAACCGCATGTTTTCTCTCGGACTGACTCAGAAGGAGCTGATGGTAAGAGGCGTGTCTCTGGGAGCGGATGTTCCGTACTGCATCATGAGAGGGACCGTGCTCGCGGAGGGGATCGGAGAAGTGCTGACGCCTCTTGCGGCCATGCCCAGATGTTATGTCCTGATCGCGAAGCCTCCGATCAGTGTCTCCACCAAAGTTGTGTATGAGAAGCTGGATTCTCATAAGATTGAAGTACATCCTGATATAGACGGGATCATAGACGGACTTAAGCTGCACGATTTAAGGAAAGTTGCGGCCTGCATGGGGAATGTACTTGAGAATGTAACGATAGAGGAATATCCGGTGATAGAAGATATCAAGAAGATTATGATCAGGGAAGGCGCGCTGAACGCCATGATGAGCGGCAGCGGCCCTACGGTCTTCGGCCTGTTTGACGACAAGAGGCGGGCAAGACAGGCGGCATTCGGGATTAAGGAACGGCAGCTTGCAAGGCAGACGTATGTGACCAGCGTACATAATGCGAGGAGGAGATAAAGGATGGAACTGAAGGTCAACATGAGCGAATATCTTCCGTTAAGAGACGTGGTATTTAATACGCTGCGTCAGGCGATCCTGCGGGGAGAACTGAAGCCGGGCGAGAGGCTGATGGAGATACAGCTGGCCAACAAGCTTGGCGTCAGCCGTACTCCTATCAGGGAGGCGATCCGCAAGCTTGAGCTTGAGGGGCTGGTGCTGATGATCCCAAGGAAGGGCGCCGAGGTGGCCGATATCTCCGAGAAGAGCCTGCGGGATGTGCTTGAGGTGAGAAGGGCGCTGGAGGAGCTGGCAGTCCGGCTTACCTGTGAGAAGATCACGAAGGCTCAGATCAGGGAGCTCAGGGAGTCGGCGGAGGAATTTAAGAAGATATTGAGGAGCAGTGACATCACACAGATTGCAGAGGCAGACGTCCGGTTTCACGATATCATTTATCTGGCCACGGATAATCAGAAGCTTATCCTGCTTCTGAATAATCTGAGAGAGCAGATGTACCGTTACCGGATTGAGTACCTGAAACGGCCGGAGGTGTATCCACAGCTGACGGCAGAGCATGAGGAGATCATCAGGCGGATCGAGAGAAAAGAGAAGGAGGAGGCATGTGAGATCGTCTGTAAGCACATTGATAATCAGGTGGAAGCGGTGATGAATTCCATACGGACCAAGAACAGCTAGGCGGAATTTTTCCGTTGGGTTGTATAAAGTAAATGAGATATGGCAAGACTTCTGATAGATGACAGGAGCGCGGGCGGACGGTTTGACGGTGCAGACCGGAGTATCTGACGGGACGCCCCGGGATGTTTAAGGAGGTCTTACATAATGCGCTATGGGAAAAATTTTGAGATTGGGTATGGAATACGGCAGGTGATATGTGGTATACTGGGAATCTGTATTGCGGCGGCAGGGACGGGGATTCTTGTGGAGAGAAGGATCGAGCAGGTTGACGCGAAGATGTCGCAGACGCAGCAGGAGCTGGCGGGAGAGGTCTTTCGATTCCATGTGCTGGCGAACAGTGACAGTGATGAGGATCAGGCTGTGAAGCTTAAGGTGAGGGACGCCGTGCTTGAGTACATGAAGGAGAGCATGGACCGGGAATTTGTAAAGAAGCCGGATGCAGAGATGACGAAGGAGTGGGCAAAAAGCCACCTTGAGGAGCTTGAGCGGACGGCTGACCGGGTGATTGAGGAAGAGGGCTTCGCGTACAGTGCGAAGGCTGAGGTCCGGACGGTCTATTTCCCGGATAAGCTCTATGGGGACGTCTTTTTCCCGAAGGGGGATTATGAGGCGCTCAGGATCAGGCTCGGAGAGGCCAGAGGGCGTAACTGGTGGTGCGTTCTGTATCCGAATCTGTGTTTTACCAATGCGGCGTGCGCCGTTGTCAGCGATGAAGGGAAGGAAGGACTTAAGGAGGCTCTGACTGCGGAGGAATATGAGATGGTCACGGCGGCCTCGGATTTTAAAATAAAGTGGTTCTTCTTCGGAGATGATGCAGAAGAAGAGCAGTAAAAGAGATAGGGAAGGTGTCTGTCAGGACCGCCTGCAAAGTGCCGGCGGGTGTGGTGGACATCTTTTGCAATGTGTATCGATGTGTCATAACGACAGAAAGGAGTTACATAGCAAGTGCAAAGGAGTAACCAATATACATTTGAGAGCAGGATACGGTTCAGCGAGGTGGACCATACCAACCGGATCACACTGCCGGGAATCATTGATTATTTTCAGGATTGCAGTACGTTCCAGTCGGAGAGCCTGGGGGTGGGACTTGAGTACTGCAAGAAGAAGCAGAGCGCCTGGGTATTATCTGCATGGCAGGTTGTGGCAGAGCGCCGTCCGGCTATGGGAGAGAAGGTGCGGATCAGTACATGGGCGACCGGATTCGACGGATTATACGGGACGCGTAATTTCTGTATGGAAGACGAAGAAGGGCAGATGGCCGCATACGCGAATTCTGTGTGGGTATTCATGGATATGAAGAAGGGAAGACCGGCAAGGGCGGATGCGCATGAGGTCGGGCTGTACGGTACGGGAGAACCGCTCTTGATGGATTATGAGCCGCGCAAGATAAAGCTTCCGAAGGAGACGCGCCCCTGTAAGGAGTATCCGGTAAGGAAGTATCATATTGATACGAATGAGCATGTAAATAACAGCCAGTATGTTCAGATGGCTATGGAGGAGATCTGCGGGGGCGAAGCGGTGAAGAGACTGCGGGCAGAGTATAAGAAATCCGCCGTATACGGCGATATGATCTACCCCAGAGCGGCATTCGAAGAGGACAGGACCGTAATAGAGCTCTGCGACGAGGCCGGCGGGATCTATGCGGTGGTGGAACTAAAGTAAAAGGCTGAAAGAAGATACGAAAGGAACAGATATGACATTAGCAGAGAATCTGGGAAGAAGAGTAACATTGATGATTGTAAAACAGGTAGAATTCGGCGTCTACTTAGGGAACAGCCAGGAGAAGGTCCTGCTTCCCAAAAGGGAGGTCCCGAAAGGAGCCGAGCCTGGGGATCCGGTGGATGTATTCCTTTATAAGGACTCCTCAGACAGGCTGATCGCGACGACAAGAGAGCCGAAGATCAAGCTGGGAGAGCTTAAGGCTCTTCATGTGGCAGATGCAGGGAAGATCGGGGCGTTTCTGGAATGGGGGCTTCCGAAGGATCTGCTGCTTCCGTTCAAGGAGCAGACCATGAAGGTCAAGAAAGGCGACGAGGTGCTGGTATCCCTCTATATTGACAAATCGAACAGGCTGTGTGCGACGATGAAGATCTACGAACTGCTCCGCCAGGATCCGCCCTATCAGAAGGACGACCATGTAGATGGGATCATCTATGACACCAGTGAGAATTACGGTCTGTTCGTTGCGGTGGACGACTGCTATTCTGCCCTGATCCCCAAGAGGGAGGCGTTCGGCGATCTGAAAGCAGGGGACAGGGTACATGCAAGGGTTTTACGTGTCAGGGAAGACGGGAAGATGGATCTTGCCGTGAGGGAAAAAGCATTTGTGCAGATGGAGGCAGACGCTCAGATGCTTCTTAAAAAGATGCAGGAAAACGACGGGAGACTGCCGTTTACAGATAAGACGGATCCGGAACAGATCAAGAAGGAGCTGGGGCTCAGCAAGAACGCATTTAAGAGGGCTGTCGGACGGCTTCTGAAAGAAGGAAAGGTAGAAATTTGTGAAAATTTTATTGAAATCCGTAAAAGATAGGGTATAATGAAGAAGATATCTCAACAAATGTAAGGCTCTGGAAAATGAAGAGTTTTAGAAAATGAAAGGAGAGTATAGACTATGAAAGTACAGAATATTACGAATATCGACAAGTTTTTCAGCGTGATCGACGACTGCTCAGGCAAGGTAGAGCTGGTAACAGGAGAGGGAGACAGACTGAACCTTAAGTCCAAGCTGTCACAGTATGTGTCGATGGCGAACATCTTCTCTAACGGAGAGATCCCGGAGTTAGAGATCATTGCCTATGAGAAGGAAGATATTGACAGACTGGTGAAGTTCATGGTGGACGGCGAGTAAGAGAGGCATACGGCCGTCAGATACAGAGACTGGAACAGGTATTCCTTAAGGGGCGCGGGCTGTGCTTTGCGGTTCTTGAAAAAGGAATGCCTTTTTCTGTAACAGCCAGGAAAAGGAGTAAGTATGAGTTTTGCACACCTGCATGTCCATACAGAGTACAGCCTGTTGGACGGTTCAAATAAGATCAGGGAATGTATATCCAGAGTAAAAGAATTAGGTATGGACAGTGTGGCGATCACAGACCATGGCGTGATGTTCGGCGTGATTGATTTCTACCGTGCGGCGAAGGCGGAGGGGATACGCCCGATCCTCGGCTGCGAGGTATATGTGGCGCCGGGATCCAGATTCGACAAGGAGGCGGCAGGAAGCGGAGACGACAGGTACTATCATCTCGTTCTTCTTGCGGAAAATGACCTGGGCTATCACAATCTGATAAAGATTGTATCCAAAGGCTTTACCGAGGGCTATTACTACAAGCCCAGGGTGGACCTTGAAGTGCTCAGAGAATTCCATGAGGGTATCATCGCTTTAAGCGCCTGTCTGGCGGGAGAGGTCCAGAGAAACATCATGCGGGGGATGTATGAGGAAGGGAAGGCGGCGGCCTTCCGGTATCAGGAGATTTTCGGAGAGGAGAATTTCTTTTTGGAGCTTCAGGACCATGGGATGCAGGAGCAGAAGCTGGTGAACCAGTCCCTGCTGCGACTGTCCCAGGAGACGGGGATTGAACTGGCGGCGACCAATGACGTCCATTATACATATGCAGAAGATGAGAAGCCCCATGATATGCTTCTGTGCATCCAGACAGGAAAGAAGCTGTCAGACGAGAACCGTATGCGTTATGAGGGCGGCCAGTACTACATCAAGTCAGAAGAAGAGATGAGGGAGTTGTTCCCCTATGCGCTTCAGGCCCTTGAGAATACCCAGAAGATTGCAGAACGGTGTAATGTGGAGATTGAATTCGGCGTCACGAAGCTTCCCAAATACGACGTGCCAGAGGGGTATACCTCCTGGGAATATCTGAACCACCTGTGTTACGAGGGACTTAAGAGACGCTATCCGGATGTGGACAGATCTCTGGAAGAGCGTCTGGAATATGAGTTGTCCGTGATCAAGTCCATGGGATATGTGGATTACTTCCTGATCGTGTGGGATTTCATCAAGTACGCGAAGGACCATGGGATTGCTGTGGGGCCGGGGCGCGGTTCCGCGGCGGGAAGCATCGTATCCTACTGTCTGGAGATCACCAGTATTGATCCCATCCGCTATCAGCTCCTGTTCGAGCGGTTCCTGAACCCGGAGCGTGTGTCTATGCCCGATATCGACGTGGACTTCTGCTATGAGCGGAGGCAGGAGGTCATTGATTATGTGGTGGAAAAATACGGGACGGACCGGGTGGTCCAGATCGTCACCTTCGGTACGATGGCGGCCAAGGGTGTGATCCGGGACGTGGGGAGAGTCATGGATCTGCCTTATGCGTTCGTGGACGGAATCGCAAAGATGATACCGAGAGGCCAGAATAATCAGCCGGTTTCACTGGAGCGTGCTCTGGAGATGAACCCGGAGATGCGAAAGCTCTATCAGGAAGACGAGCAGGTACGAGAGCTGATCGACATGTCACGGAGGCTTGAGGGACTGCCGAGACATACCTCCATGCACGCGGCAGGCGTGGTGATCAGCCAGAAGTCTGTGGATGAATATGTTCCACTGTCATTGGGATCGGACGGTTCCGTGACGGCGCAGTTTACCATGACGACACTGGAGGAGCTGGGGCTTCTTAAGATGGATTTCCTGGGACTTCGTACCCTGACGGTGATCCAGGATGCGGCAAGGCTGGCAGGTGAGAGCGCCGGGGAAGAGATCGATATAGAGAAGATCGACTATGACGACAAGAAGGTGCTCTCCTCTATAGGAACCGGAAGGACCGACGGGATCTTCCAGCTTGAAAGCGGCGGGATGAAGAGCTTCATGAAGGAGTTAAAGCCGCAGAATCTGGAGGACGTCATCGCGGGAATCTCGCTGTACCGTCCCGGCCCGATGGATTTTATCCCCCAGTATATCAGAGGGAAGGACAACCGTTCGAGCATTACCTACGATTGTCCCCAGCTTGAGCCTATCCTTGCGCCGACCTACGGCTGTATCGTCTATCAGGAGCAGGTTATGCAGATCGTAAGGGACTTAGCGGGCTATACGCTTGGACGGAGCGATCTTCTGCGCCGGGCCATGTCCAAGAAGAAGGGCGACGTCATGCAAAAGGAGCGCCAGAGCTTCGTATACGGAAATGCCGAAGAAGATGTTCCGGGCTGTATTGCCAATGGGATTTCCGAGCAGACAGCCAACAAGATCTACGACGAGATGATAGATTTTGCAAAGTATGCGTTTAACAAATCCCACGCGGCGGCTTATGCGGTGGTGGCATATCAGACGGCGTGGCTTAAATACTATTATCCGGTAGAATTTATGGCGGCGCTCATGACCTCCGTGATCGATGTCCCAAGCAAGGTGTCGGAGTATATCTATTCCTGCCGCCAGATGGGGATAGAGATCCTGCCGCCGGATATCAACAAAGGAGTCGGGGATTTCTCGGTAGACAGGGGAAAGATACGTTACGGGCTTACCGCTATCAAGAGTATCGGAAGGCCGGTGATCGCAACGATCATAGAGGAACGCAATGTAAGAGGCGCCTTCAAGAACCTGAAGGACTTCATAGAGCGGATGTCGGAAAAGGAAGTCATCAATAAGCGCTCGATCGAGAACTTTATCAAGTCAGGGGCGTTCGACAGCCTTGGGGGAACCAGGAAGCAGCTCATGATCATCTATGTGCAGATATTAGACCAGGTGAACCGCGAGAAGAAGTATTCCATGACCGGTCAGATGTCATTGTTCGACATGGTAAGCGACGACCAGAAAGCGGAGTTTGACACGCCTCTTCCGAAGGTGGGAGAGTACGAGAACGAGACGAAATTTGCGTTCGAGAAGGAGGTCCTCGGCATATATCTGAGCGGTCATCCCATGGAAGAATATGAGGAGAAATGGCGAAAGAATATCACCAGGACCACTCTTGATTTCCAGTTTGACGAGGAGACAGGAAGGACCAGGGTACATGACGGCGCGAGGGAAGTGATCGGAGGCATGATCACGACGAAGACTATCAAGTACACGAAGCAGAATAAGGTGATGGCATTTGTGACGCTTGAGGATCTGGCCGGATCGGTGGAGGTCGTGATCTTTCCGAAAGATTATGAGAAGAACCAGCAGTTCCTGAACGAGGAGGCCAAGGTATTTATCAGGGGAAGAGTATCAGAAGAAGACGAAGCGGCGAGCAAGATGATCTGTGAGAAGGTGATTCCTTTCGAGCAGACGAAACGTGAGCTGTGGCTTCAGTATGCGGATAAGGAAGCTTACCTGGCAGATGAAGCGGCGCTTCTGGAAATGCTCAGGGATTCAGACGGCCGGGACATGGTTGTGATCTATTGTAAGAAGGAGAAAGCCATCAAGCGTCTTCCGGCCGGCAGGAGTGTGAATGCCGATAAACTTCTGCTGAACAAATTGACGAATTATCTTGGAGAATCTTGTGTAAAAGTGATAGAAAAATCCATTGAAAACCTTTGTTAATTAATGTACAATGTTGCACGAGAGAGACAGTTAACTATTATGTACAAAATGACTGCAATGGAGGAATGATTTATGGCAAAAATAATACGTACAATCGGAGTATTGACCAGTGGAGGCGATGCGCCGGGTATGAACGCGGCAATCCGTGCCGTTGTCCGTACAGCGCTTGGCAAGGGGCTTAGAGTCAGAGGAATCAGAAAAGGTTATGCAGGGCTGTTGGACGAGGAGATCATCGACCTGTCCGCAAGAGACGTCTCCGATACGATCCAGAGGGGCGGTACGATCCTTCAGACAGCACGCTGCGAGGAGATGCGCACGGAGGAAGGGCAGCAGAAGGCCGCGGCGATCCTTAAGAAGTACGGTGTTGACGGACTTGTGGTGATCGGCGGAGACGGTTCCTTTGCCGGAGCACAGGCGCTGGCGAATCTCGGGATCAACACCATCGGAGTACCGGGAACGATCGATCTTGATATTGCCTGCACGGAATACACGATCGGATTCGACACTGCGGTTAATACGGCGATGGAAGCGATCGATAAGGTACGTGATACATCCACGTCTCATGAGAGATGCTCCATTATCGAAGTAATGGGGCGTGATGCCGGATATCTGGCTCTGTGGTGCGGTATTGCCAACGGTGCGGAGCGCATCCTGCTGCCGGAGGAGCACGGGTATGACGAAGGGGCGATCGTGGCTGATATCCAGGAGTGCAGGAAGCGCGGCAAGAAGAACTATATCATCATCAATGCAGAAGGAATCGGCGGATCCATAGAGATGGCGGAGAGGATTGAAGCGGCGACCGGCATGGAGACCAGAGCGACGATCATCGGACACATGCAGCGCGGCGGAAGCCCGACCTGTAAGGACAGAGTATATGCATCTATCATGGGCGCCATGGCAGTCGACCTCTTGATCGAGGGTAAGACGAACCGTGTCGTAGGATACAAGCATGGCAAGTATGTTGATTTCGATATCAACGAGGCGCTTGGTATGCAGAAGGGGATCCCGGTTTACCAGTATGAGATAGCGAAGGAGCTGGCTCTTTAGGAGAAGCGGGGCAGACGCCGGCTTTTGCGCCGGTCTCTGCATGAAGACTATACAGCAAAAGACGGACGGTAATCGCAGAGAAGATCACCGCCCGTTTTTTTGCATTGCGGCTTGCATTTATGGAGGGGAGGCGGTACAATGGGTAATACGAATGACATAAAGGAGAATCTGAATGTGAAGAGTATTTCGAACAGTACGGCTCCGGTAGGAGTCTTTGATTCCGGAGTGGGGGGCTTAACGGTCGCAAGAGAGATCATGCGTCAGTTGCCGCATGAGAACATTGTATATTTCGGAGATACGGCACGGGTGCCGTATGGAAGCAAATCCAGAGATAATATCATCCGCTTTTCCCGGCAGATCGTCCGCTTTCTCGGGACGAAGGACGTGAAAGCGATCGTAATTGCCTGCAACACGGCAAGCGCGCTGGCCCTTGAGACCGTGCAGGACGAGACGGATATCCCGGTCATAGGGGTGATCGTTCCGGGGGCACGGGCGGCTGTTCAGGCGACGGAGAACGGCATCATAGGCGTGGCAGGGACGGAGGCCACGATACAGAGCGAGACCTATACCAAGGTGATCCGGCAGATGAACCCGGATGCCGTCGTGATAGGCAAGCCCTGTCCATTGTTCGTTCCCCTGGTGGAGGAAGGTTTCGCGAAGCACAGGATCACGGAGGAAGTGATCGACATCTATCTGTCCGACATGCAGAAGACAGATATCGACACGATGATTCTTGGGTGCACACATTATCCGCTTCTGCGATCCGGTATCAGGGCATATTTCGGCGAGAAGGTACATATTGTGAATCCGGCATATGAGACGGCCATGGATCTTAAGAAGATCCTGGCAAAGAACGGGACAGAGAACCGGTCCGGCCAGCCTGCGGCGTATGAATTCTATGTAAGTGATGCGGCAGAGAAGTTCACCCGGTTTGCGAACGGGATCCTCACTTATGATGTGGCGGCGACGAGGTTAGTCAATATAGAAGAATATTAGGTGATGTTATGACGAAGGAAGTATTATTGAAGATATCGGGCCTGCATTATGAGACGGCAGGAGCGGCAGGAGACGATGAGAACGAGCCGATCGAGGTGATCACTCCGGCCACTTACTATTTTAAGAATAATAAGCATTATGTCATCTATGACGAGGTTGTAGAAGGGATGCCGGGCGTGATCAGGAACAAGGTCCGGATCATGGAGAGCGGTAAGCTTGAGATCGTAAAGAGCGGACTTTCCAATACCCATATGATATTCGAGAAGGATAAGATGAACATTACGCAGTATGAAACGCCCTATGGAGAATTGCTGGTAGGGACGCATACCAAGGATATGCAGGTGGATGTGACCGACAGGAACATAGACGTCCATGTGAACTATGCGCTGGATGTGAACAGCGAACCGATCGCAGACTGCAACATTGTTATGAATATAAAAGCATTGGATCGGTGATCCAATGCTTTTGTGCTTACTTCTGGCTTGCTGTCCTGGCCTTGTCCCGCATCCTTGCGAGGAAGCCTTTCTTCTTCTGCGGTGTCTCAAGAGGACCTCTTAAGCCTCTGACTGCCGTGATATAGATTCCGCTCACGGTGGCCTTGACTTCCTTCTTGACCGGGATCAGAGGGTAGATGTCCGCATCGCACATCAGTGTCATGATCTTAGGTCCGATCTTAGCCTTCACAACCGGGACCTTGGATCTGCGGAGATACTTCGGTGTATTCTCTATGACGATAGAGGGCAGTCCGGCCTCTTTCAGACGGAGCCTGCCTTTGTCGATGATGAGCATTGATATGGTCTGGGCCGCCGCTTCTAACTGCTTCTGCTGTTCGGCCTGCCTCTTTTCGGCTTTCTTTCCGAGAAAATATAATACGATACATGCGATGATCAATACAATTAAAATTACAAGTAATACAATGGAAAATGTACTCACAGGTGAACCTCCTCAATCTTTATTCCCACAGGACAGCGGACCGGTGCGCACTGGCGGCAGACGCCTGTCCCTTACGAGTGCCCAAAGGCTTTGATTTCACGAGTTATATTGTACCATTCTTTGACAAGAAGTGCAAGAGAAAGGAGATCAAACGACGAAAAAGGTTGAGGCTATTTTACGACTGTTCCTTATCTTAGGGAAATATCTGGACGATAGTATATACAGGGTACTGTGAGAAAGCCGTCAGATCCTTGAGAGATTTTTACGGTCAGGAAACGGCGGAAGATTCTGAGAATGAGAAAATGAGAGTAAGAGAGAGAAAGTGGTGACAGAATATGAGGATATATGGAGATTATACATTTCTGCTTGACAAATTGAATGTCTGGAACAATTCCCAGGTCAGGGTGTCAAAGAACGGCACGAAGATCGTAGAATTCGCAGAGCGCTTCATGGAACAGCAAAGAGCGGCGTCCAAGGATAAGGTCAGCATCTCGAAGGAGGGGCTTGATTATATCGTAGACCAGTTGTCGGATCTGGGATCGTCTGAGGGCAAAAGCCAGAAGCCGGAGGATAAGGTCCTTGCGAAGACATCCGGCGACGGGCTGTCGCTGATGGACGGCCTGTGCCGTACCTATATCCTGCAAAGGCTTGACACGACCAGCGAGAGCGGTGTGAGCGGCAGGCTTTATAATGAGATGGCGGGCAGATACAAGGAGAACCTGCAAGCGCAGGGAGACCAGAGCCTGAGCAGTCACGCACAGAGCCTTGCGATGGCGCATCTCGCCATACGGGAGAAGATAGAGGAAGGCTATGCCAGCGGTACGAGGGAGGTCTGGATCATGGATACCAGTACCGGGGATGATTTCAGCGGCGTGGAGTTCGACATAGACGGCCAGCCGGTACGTTACCGTAAGATGACGATGGAGGAAGAGTTAGAGGCGGTCGAGAAGACATTTGGAGAACTGGTACAGAATGTCTCAAGGCATATGGCTTCGGAACTGATAAAAAGGGAGCAGGTGACGGTCGAGGAAACAGGCACGTATAACGGTACAGAAGTGATAAATGAGTACGAGAAAGGCTTCTGGGATCTGGACAAGAAAGCCTCGGATCTGTTGGATGAACTTAAAAAGCTTATCAAGGAGATAGAAGAAGAGGAAGCAAGGAAGAAAAAGGCGAAGGAGATGACGCTTGGGGACAGACTGGCGGCGGAGCAGTCTGCATACGGAGTTGAGATCGCGGCGAGGGGTAAGCAGCAGTCGCAGTATGCCAATTACAGGAAGATGAGCCAGATGGAGGCAGAGGCGAGGACGCTGCTTGGCTATATTAAGGCATAAGGAGGCATTGGATGTTTGAGACGGCGGGAGAAGGATTTATCAGCACTTACCGGTGGATGATGGATCATCTCTTTGTAATAAATATTATATTTTCACTGGTGATCATATTCTTTCAGCGAAGGAATCCTACGACTGTCTGGGCATGGCTGTTATTGCTGTACTTTATTCCGATCCTGGGATTCGTTCTGTATCTGATCCTGGGGCAGAATTTCCGTAAGGAGCGAATGTTCAAGATGAAGGAGATTGAAGGAGAGATCAAGTACGCCGTGCGCAGACAGGAGGAGTCTATCTACCGAAAGAAGCTTAAGCTTCGGGATCCGGAGCTTGAACGGTTCAAGAGGCTGATTCTTTATAATCTGAACGAAGGCGAGGCAGTCCTGACAGATAACAACGACATCCGTATCTTTACGGACGGGAGAGAGAAGTTCAATGCACTGCTTTCGGAGATGGATCATGCAAGAAATTATATCCATATGCAGTATTATATTATCAGGAATGATGAATTATGGAAGGAGATCGAAGAGGTTCTTGTCCGTAAGGCGAGACAGGGTGTGGAGATCCGGGTGCTGTTCGACAGCATGGGGTGCAGGGGAATGCATCATTCCGACTGGGCGCGCCTTAAGAAGGCGGGCATCAAGGTGGCGGAATTCTTCCCGGCCCTGCTCGGGGAGTTGCAGCTCCGCGTGAATTACAGGAATCACAGGAAGATCGTGGTCATAGACGGCCGGGTTGGTTTTGTCGGCGGTTTTAACGTGGGACGGGAGTATATAGGAAAGGATCATAAGTTCGGCTATTGGAGGGATACGCATGTCTGCATAGAAGGCTCTGCGGTGACTTCGCTGGCAGTACGGTTTGTGCTGGACTGGAATTATGCGGCCGGAGAGAATCTTTTCCTGGAAGACCGGCTTTTCGAGATCCCGACGTATGTGCGTAACGGGCGGGATCCTGTGCAGATCATCTCGAGCGGACCGGATTCCAGAAGCCAGGAGATCCGTGACAATTATCTGAGGCTGATCCATATGGCGCGGAAGAATATCTATTTGCAGACGCCTTACTTCATACCGGATGATGATATCAGAAATGCGCTGATCATCGCCGCGAAGTCGGGGGTTGACGTGCGCATCATGATTCCGTGCAAGCCGGACCATCCGTTTGTCTACTGGGCGACGTATTCCTATCTCGGTGAGATGATCGAGGCCGGAGCAAGGTGCTATACCTACGATAACGGCTTCCTTCATGCGAAATGTATGTGTATCGACGGACTGGTCACCTGTATGGGCACGGCTAATATGGATATCCGCAGTTTCAGTCTGAACTTTGAGGTCAACGCGGTGATATACAGTGCAAGGACGACGGGGAAGCTGATGGAAGCATTTGAGAATGATATCACGAAGAGTACGCTGGTAACCCGTAAGTTGTATGAGCAGAGAGATCTGGTGATCCGTGTGAAGGAGCAGTTCTGCCGGTTGTTATCACCGGTGCTTTAGCGGGGATTCGGGCTGTATGGCCGGAATCCTTCTTGTCATTCAGGCAAAAAAGTTTGAATTTAATGTGAAAATGCTTTGAAAGTCGGGGTAAATGTGTTATAACATAATAGTGTGTTGTTTTTAGAAAGATATTGATGAGGTGAAGTATGAAGAGAAGAGTTATCACGTTACTTGCAGGCGCCCTGACGGCTTCTGTGATATTGGCAGGCTGTTCCGCCAGCAAGGGACTGGAGACAGAAGAACTGACTATTTCCAACTATAAGGGTGTGGAGATTGACAAGATTGATAAGCCGGGCGAGATCACGGACGAGGATGTGGATAAGGACATCGAGACGTCCCTTCAGATGAACGCAACGGCAGAGGATGTTACGGACCGTGCCGTAGAGTCCGGGGATACTGTTACGATGGATTTTGTCGGGAAGATCGACGGGCAGGAGTTCGAGGGCGGTTCCGCGACGGACTATCCGCTGTTGATCGGCTCAGGATCATTTATCAACGGATTCGAGGACAGTGTGATTGGGCATAATATCGGCGATATGTATGACTGGAAGGGCGTGTTCCCGGAGGATTACAAGAACACGGATTATGCAGGGAAGGATGTTGTATTCACGATCACCGTGAAGTCTATTTCCAGAGATGTGATTCCGGAGCTGACGGATGAATTTGTGAAGAGCGTGTCTGAGAAGTCCAAGAATGTAAAGGAATACAAAGAAGAAGTCAAAAAGAAGCTTAAGGAGAAGAAAGAGAAGGACTATGACAACGGCATCAGCCAGGCTGCATGGCAGAAGGTTCTGGATAATACGGAGATAAAGAAGTACCCGGAAGATGAGGTGAAGGAGATTGCGGATTCCCTTATTGACCAGTATAAGTCGACGGCTGAGTATTATGAACAGGAATATGAAACGTTTATCCAGGAGCAGATGGGATACAGCGTGGATGAGTTTGAGAAGCAGGTGAACGACGCCGCGAAGGCAAGCATCAAGCAGAGCATGGTGACCAAGGCGATCGCTGACAAAGAGAAGATCAAGCTGAGTGACGACGAGTACAAGAAGCAGCTCAAGCAGATGGCTTCCGACTATGGATACGAGGATGTAGACGAGCTCAAGGAGTCGGCGGAGGAAGACGACCTTAAGGATATCGCGCTGAACAATATGGTGAAAAGCTGGCTTGCAGAGCACTGCGTACAGGTGGCGGCAAGTAACGGCGGAAAAGAAAAGTAGATCATGATAAAGCTTACAAAGGGTTTCGGGGAAAGAATATATAGTCTGTCCCTGAAGCCCTTTGTTTTTGAGTGCCCTTTGTTTTTTTACGATCAGGTAAATATAATAATTGCCTGCCGGGAGAAAAAATGGTAAAATCTAAAGAACTACAAAAATTGTCTGAGGGAAAGAGACGAGGGGAGCGGGGGATATGATCTATGTAACCGGGGATTGTCACGGGGATTATCGGCGGTTCAGTACAGCGATATTCCCGGAGCAGAAGGAGATGGGTAAGGATGACTATGTTATCATATGCGGGGATTTCGGATACTGGGATGAGTCGAAGGAGCAGAGGTACTGGTTAAAGTGGCTGGAGGATAAGCCTTTCACGACGCTCTGGGTGGACGGGAACCATGAGAATTTTGATATGTTAAAGCGGCATAAGGTATCTCAGTGGAACGGCGGAAAGGTCCAGCATATCATGCCGTCGGTCATCCGTTTGATGCGGGGGCAGGTCTATGAGCTGGAGGGACTTCGGATATTTACATTCGGCGGAGCGAAGAGCCATGATATTTCCGGCGGTATCCTGGAGGCTTCGGATCCAAACCTAAAGTCAAAGAGAAAGAAGCTGGATAAGAAGAAGGAGCTCTACCGGATCAATCATCTGAGCTGGTGGAAGGAGGAACTGCCGTCGGAGGAAGAGATGGCGGAGGGGCTTCGCAACCTGATCAACCACAATTGGAGTGTGGATTACATTTTCTCTCATTGCTGTGCGACCAGCACGCAGGAGCGGATATCTGGCGGCGTGTATCAGCCGGATATTTTGACGAGGTATTTTGAGAAGATCAAGGAGATGTGCAGATACAGGAAGTGGTTTTTCGGACATTATCATGATAACGTGAACGTGAACAGCAGGGAGATACTCCTGTATGAGCAGATCATACGGATCCATTAGCGGGGGTGTGGTCTGGCTGGCCGGGGATCTAATTAGGAAGACATGTTATTAGAAATACAAAAAAGGATGTGTCGAATAATCTGTGATGATTTACACAGATTATTTTACACACCCGATTTGCCTAATACAACTGAAAATAAGTCAAATAAGTCCGTGGGTTGGATCCATCAAAGCTCTAACTGCTTCAGCTCTTGATTCTCTGTTTCGTATATATAGACCTTGTTCGACAGGGTTTCTGACGGATCAAAGTTTTTATTCATCTGCTTGATCCTCATAAGTATATTCCGCGGTTGTATCGTGCCTTTTTTATGGAGTCTTGCCTCGCTGGTGCCTGTGAAGGCTATATAATAATCGTCTCCGAAAAGCTCGGCTATACGCTTCATTACTCCGGGATAGAACATGGCAATCGCGCCGTTTATCTGCGCTGTCGTTGTCACGGTCGGCACTGCAAGCGGTGAAAGTGAAGTTATACCACTGTTTAACGCCATAAACGCGCCTTTGTGATAAGGCGGATTAGCTAAGTCCGCCGGATTTAGGTACATACGCGGCGGCGCCATGATGTATGTATTGCTCATCGCATTCTCCCACACTTCTTCTTCATCTATCCCCCATGCCTGCATGGAGGATCTAGATACCTTAACAGACAATACGTCGTGTCTTTTGCCGTCATTTTCATCACTTGCAAGAATATAGAGAACCAGCGCCATATCACCGATGCGTCTGTAAATATGGTCTTTCAGTTCATATCGGTGGTCTTTGAAATACAGAGGGCGGATGAAAAGCTTGTCTTTTAGCGCGTCATACTCATTTTTTTCAATCAGGTCTATGATCCCCAGCTGCATGAATTTTCTGCTGAAATCGATCGAAGAAAGAATCGGTTCCCACACAGCCGTCCAATTGCCTTTTTCATATTCCTGGTACAACTGCATACAGTTGAATCTGCACATCTGTTCTCGCTTGTCCTTATACTGGTACAGGATGATATAATCGCCAATTAGTACATCTGACTCCGTTTTTTGATACTTGATGTTTGTCTCACGTATAATAGAAAGCTCTTTCGCATCAGCCGATGTGAATCCATCTTCGAAGAAGGCAATTTCGCTATAGCACAGCTCCTGTTTCTTTTCCTCAAGCTTTTTTTGCAGTTCGGTGATAAATTCCTTATATTCCATTTTCATACCTCCGTTTATTATTTAAGTTGCTAAGTTAAAACAGTTCTACATCATGAAGCAGGAAGTCGATCAGATTGCAGTGGAAGAATCCGTTATCGTCATAATAGTTGTGCGGAATATCCATGCGGATCACGATTTTCTTAAAGAAGTCTCCTGTAAGTTTGAGGGAGCGGAGTTTTGCATCTTCCTTCTGCCCGGGATCCATCTGATAAGCGGACTGGATATAAATGCGGCAATCGCCGTCGTTCACAATGAAGTCAATCTCACGTTGGATGCGTTCATCCTTTTTTCGCTCTTTCACAACGCCGACATCTACGGAATAGCCACGCTTTACTAATTCATTATAGATAATGTTCTCCATGATGTGTCCGGGATCATATTGTCTGTAATTAAGACGTGCATTACGCAGCCCAAGGTCTGTGTAGTAATACTTGTTCGGATAGTTAAAATAGGTTTTGCCCTTTACATCGTACCGCCTGGCACGTTCGATCAGAAAAGCGTCCATAATATGCGTGAGATAAGCCGAAACAAGTGCATTATTAATAGACTCGTGCCGCATGGAAGTCAAGGCATTGGCAATATTGGTTGGATTGGTAAGAGAACCGATCTGTGAGGCGGTAAAGTCCAAAATTGCATTGAGGATATCTTCGCGTTCCAGTTTATTACGCTCTATGATGTCTTTCACATAAAGTTCTTCATACAGATTGGAAAGATAAGTTTTCTTGTCTTTTACATCCGCAAGAGCAATAACGCGCGGCATACCGCCGTAAAGCATATATTGATCTAATGCAGTACGTTTTTCCCCGCCGACGTGGGAATAGAATTCGTCAAAAGACAAGGGGCAGACATGGATCTGAGTCGCTCTGCCGCGAAATTCTGTGGCAATATCCTTAGAAAGCATTTTAGAGTTACTGCCTGTCACATAGACATCCAGGTTTTTATAGGCTTTTAGCTCATTGAGCATGTCGTAAATCGTTATCTCAATGCCGCCGTTTTCCTCATCTTTGACTTTGATCGTGAACTGAACTTCATCTACAAACAAATAGAACTTTTCTTCCTTTTTGCTGTTTACAATGGAATCCACGTAGTCGCAAAGGGTGATCGGATTACGATACTTATAGTATCTACGCTGGTCAAGTTCCAGACGGATGATCTGTTCTTCCTTTATATTCTGGGAGAGCAGGTACTCATAGAATATGTCAAACAGTAAGACGGATTTTCCGCAGCGGCGGATTCCGGTGATCACTTTTATTTCTCCATTCCACATATTGCGTATCAGGCGATTCAGGTAATAATCTCGCTTGATCACAATTCTCACCTCCAACTTTTGCCGTATGCGTCATAAGATTTAGATAAGTATAACACAATGCGTTCGGGACTTCAATGGGATATCTCTAACTTATGCCGTAAGTGTAGAAAGTTTTAGAATATGAAAATAAACCTCTGCATACATTGTAAAAACAATGAGTGCAGGGGTAAATAAATGAAGGATTATATCGAGGAAAGGGCAGTAGAGATTGCATATTATATCATTGAGAATAAGGCAACGGTGAGGCAGACGGCGAAGGCGTTTGGGGTTAGTAAGAGTACCATACATATGGTAGTAACAAAATAGAACGGTTAATATGGAGAATCAAATAGATATCATGAGCCAGCTCTGGGAATACGGAAGGTATTCTCAGAGCTGGCTTTGCTTATGAGCAATGGAAACGGATTGTGAAACAGCAAGAGATAGGGTATAATATGGAAAACGGCATTATAACGGAGGGATAATGATGAAGAATGCATTACCTGTTGGGGTTGAAAATTTTGAAGATATAGTAAAATCTGGATATTACTATGTAGATAAGACAATGTTCATAAAAGAAATCCTAGACTTAAAGGGGAAAGTAAATTTGTTTACTCGTCCAAGAAGATTTGGAAAGACACTGAATCTAAGTATGCTCCGTTATTTTTTTGAGGATACAGGAGATGCGAAGAAAAATGAGGAGAATCAATCGCTCTTTCAAGGCTTAAAGATTATGGAACAAGGTGAAGAATATGTGGAACATATGGGAGAGTATCCGGTCATTAATCTGACGCTTAAATCAGCAAAGCAACCAACTTTTGAATCAGCATATGGTAAGATAAGGAATGCAATCGCAGACGAGTTCCAGAGACATCAGTATATATTGACGAGCGAGAAAATTAGTGGAGAGGATAAGAAACTGTTTGAGAAAATTGCCGACCGGAAGGCAGAATATGATGATTATTCCGGAGCGTTAGTATTTTTATGTAAGTGCCTTTATCTGGCGACGGATAAAAAAACAGTTGTCTTGATAGATGAATATGATGTTCCGCTTGAGAGCGCTTATTTTCGAGGATTCTATGAAGAAATGGTAGATTTTATCCGCTCATTATTTGAGTCTGTATTAAAGACAAACCAGTATCTCCAGTTTGCCGTTATAACAGGGTGTCTGCGGATTTCAAAGGAGAGTATATTTACCGGCTTGAATCATCTAAATATTATTTCTATACTTGATAAAAAATATAGTGAGCATTTTGGGTTTACGGAGGAAGAAGTTCACCGGATGATGTCTTATTATGAAGTGGAAAGCCGTTTTTCGACAATGAAAGAATGGTATGATGGATATTTATTTGGTGATATGGAAGTTTATAACCCATGGAGCGTGATTAAGTTTTTATATGATCTATATTCAGATGTAGGAGCATTTCCACATCCGTATTGGATTAATACCAGTTCTAACGACATTATAAAAGAGTTGATAGTCAGAGCTGACCGTGAAACAAAAGGGCAGATTGAAAGGCTCTTAGAAGGAGGA
>CAJTRO010000042.1 GCA_910579015.1 uncultured Dorea sp.
GCTATGCTATTTGACTAATTCGTTCTTTTACTTTCCTTAATTCGTTTTCAAGATGGTTGACTCTAAGAAGAAGCATCTCTTTTTCATTCTCGACTTTTAATGCTTCATCAAGTTTACGACTCAGGTCAAGATGTCCTTCTGCTATGATCTTAATACCGTGATTGGTTTCGTTTTCTAATGTAAGTTCAATGCTTGTTACTTTTTTCTCTAATGATTCAATGGCGTTATTAATAGATTTGATATCATTTTCCATCAGCTTCAAACTCGCGTCTAACTTTTCATCCATCATGTTAGAAATTGATAATAACAATTCATTATTTGTCATGATATCACCCTTTCTGAGCTTACGTTGTCTTGGTAGTTTGTATTATATCATGTTCAGGATGTAAAGTCTATTGAATTGTCAAGGTGCTGTGTTGATTAGTGTTGAGATTATTATAACACGATATCGTGTTATTTTAATTTGCCACGCCATGAGCAGGGGTTAGTCCATGCGGCAGACGGATATGCCCGTTCCACAGGAAAAGTGGGTGTCTGCCTTGTGACAAGCGGACCGGGAGCAACCAATCTTGTTACGGGTATTGCCACTGCAAATTATGACAGTGTTCCGCTTGTATGCTTTACGGGGCAAGTGCCAACCAGCCTTATTGGGAAGGATGCTTTTCAAGAAGTAGATATCTGTCCAGAATATACGCCTGATTTTATAGCATTGGCAGAAAGTTACGGGGCGAAAGGCATTCGTGTTACAAAACCAGAGGATATAAAAACAGCTTTGATAAGTGCTAAGAAGAATACGAAAACGCCTACGGTTATTGAATTTATCATAGACAGAGAAATCAATGTTATGCCGATTGTCCCGCCAGGGAATCCCCTTAATGACATGATTTTGGAAAGTGAGGAAAGTACAGAATGGTTCAACGGTTCTTCTGGAATGTACGCATACAGAGAACAAGAATGATGATTTGATCATCCTGCTGAAAAGAAAATTTGTCAGACAGTGGACATATACAGCCTGCCTTTTTGGATAGCCGGATGAAAGGGGAATGTGTTAAAATGATAGAAAATGGATAGAAAGAGGAAAGCAGGATGAGGAATACGGATTTTAGTATGCAGTTGAAGCGGGCCAAATGTCCGGTAAAGGTTGCTGAGATTGTGGATAAAACAATCAGGGCTGTTTATCCCCATTATTATCCTCCCGGGGCAGTACAGTTTTTTCTGGATCTGCATAACGAACAGAGGATAAGGGAAGCGTTTGCCAGGGAAGATATTTATTTTGCGGCAGTTAAGGGAGAGATCGTAGGAACCGGGAGTATCCGGGGAAATGAAATTTGCAGGCTGTTTATTTTACCCGAATATCAGGCAAAAGGTTACGGAAGCCATGTATTTGAAACGGGGATACCGGATAAAAACTTATGAGAAGATCAGGACAGGGGGCGGGGATTATCTCTGTTACCATACAATGGAAAAGCTTTTTTGAAAAAAAGATGATTTCATGTACTTTGGGCTAGTCGCCGCGCTGACGGCCTGGTATAATAAAAACGAAGCTTTTAAAGACCGTAATAATGGTACATATATATCACATCTTCAGTGTGAAATAGAAGAGCAGAAGAGGCTTCTGTTTCACACTGAAGACTGACACAGCAAGAGATTAAGCAGATTAAAAAAGTTTTCAGTAGTTATCAGAAAGAATTGGAAAAGTTGTTGGAATGAAAGGGAGATTTTAAAATGAAACATACGATATACCTTGCCGGCGGCTGTTTTTGGGGCGTACAGGCATACATGGAAAAACTGCCGGGAGTCCTGGAGACGGAGGCTGGCTATGCAAATGGAGAGACAAAGAATCCGTCTTATGAAGAGGTCTGTGGGAAGGATACCGGTCATGCAGAGACTGTCAGAGTCATTTACGATTCTGACATATTGCCGCTATCCCTCCTTCTGAAAGCCTTTTTCAAGGTGGTAGATCCCACGCAGCTTGACCGTCAGGGCGGCGATGTAGGAAAACAGTACCGAAACGGCGTGTTTTATGTGGATGAGGCGGACAAGCCGGTCATTGAGGACATGGTTGCATATTTGCAGACAAACTACGATAAAACTGTTGTGACAGAAGTAAAAGCACTTGAGAATTTTTATCCTGCGGAAGAATATCACCAGCAATATCTCAATAAGACGCCGGCAGGATATTGTCATATTAATTTGTCTGACGCAGAGGAATTTATCAGAGAAAACGGACTGAACAGAGCTTAGGAGGATGCATATGAAACAGAAGATACGTTTAATGACACCGGGAGAGAATCATCGTTTTCAGCTTGTTCAGGCGGTGGCGTTCGAGATAGCCATTGACTATGAGGAGGAGAAAAAGAAATCGCAGACGGATTTGGAGACAGATGAAAGCTGTAGGAAAATAGGAGTATTTTCAGAAGACGAATCTGTATTGTATGGATGCCTTCTTTATAATAAATATCGCTGCCGCTTCGATGGCAAAGAGATGTGGCTTGGTGGAATCGGAGGCGTTGCGACGTTGCCTGAATACCGAAGGAATGGTATTATCCGTACTTGCATGAACTTTACTCTCCGGGATATGTACGAGCAGGGATGTGCATTTTCTTTTTTATATCCGTTCAGTATGCAGTATTATCGTAAATTTGGTTTTGAGGCAGGCAATGGGACGCACACTTGGACGATTCCTTTTACGGAGTTTCCAAAGAAGAGCATTGAAGGCAGTGTCGCACAGATTTTTCCGGGAGACAGTTTAGAGCCTCTTTTGAGAGTTTATGAAAAGTTTTATGAAGGATATAATCTTTCCTCTATTCGTGAAAAATATAGTCCACAAATGGAAAAAGAGGATTTATTAAAGCAGCGCAGGTATGTTTTTCTTTATCGAGACGGGGCAGGCGTTCCCAAAGGCTTTTTCATTTATCGCAAAAAGAGAACGCCGGACGGCGCGGTTATGGACTGCGAGACTACATTTGAAGCCCGCAATGATTTTTTGTTTTTAGATGCAGATGCTTTTAGAGAGATGCTTTCTTTTATAAGGTCTGCCTTTGGCTCCTATTACGATAAGATTCAGTTTGCAATACCTGCGGATATCTCCCTTTCTTTACTTGTGGGTGAAAATATTGAATCAGCATGTGAGAAATATTATGGCGGAATGTCGAGAGTTATTGATGTAAAGAAGGCGCTTGAGATGTGCAGAGGTCAAGGAAGCGGGCAGTTTTACATAGGTATCAAGGACGATATTCTTCCGGAGAACCAGGGAGTATGGAAAATCAGTTTTTCAGAAGGAGGGGAGAATCAAGTAGTAAAGGTTAGCGCTGATATAGAAGAGGCGGCAGATGTTTTACTTCCGATTAATGAATTTTCTGCGTTAATCTGTGGCGATAGAAGCGCCGAAGATATTCGGTGGATGCCCAATGTGAAGGTGTATTCGAAAGAAGAGGAACTTAGAAAGATATTCTACCACAAGAAATGTTTCATGACAGAACTATTCTAAAATCTATTTTGTAAATATGGCAGGTGTCCTGATGTTTTCCTGTAAACTTGGAGTTAGAGTTTTTCGTGTCTGCACTCAAAACGCTGAATCCAAGAAAAGGGGGGATTATCTCTGTTGCCATACAATGGAAAAGACGATAGGGGAATGGGATAAAGGCAGGATGGAGACAGAAGATATTATTCTTGGGAAAGCAAAATATGAGGACTGGCGGTCCATATACCGTAATGTCTGGTCAAGGCCGGAAACAGCGGAATATATGCTGTGGAAGGTGACGGCTGACGAGGAGGAAGCCAGGGAGCGGATACGGAGGACGATCACATGGCAGGAGACACATGACGCATGGCTGGTCTATGAGAAGGGCAGCGGGCAGGCTGTAGGTTTTGCCGGAGTGGAGGAAACGGAGCAGTACATTTACCATGAGACGGGTATTGCCCTGGGACCGGAGTATGTCAGAATGGGCTATGGGAAACAGATCCTGCGTTTATTGATGGAATATTGTATTTCTTTAGACGGGCAGGAATTTTATTATTCTACACGGGCAGGGAATCTTGCTTCAAAGGCGCTGGCATTATCCTGTGGATTGACTTATCAGTATTCGGAGCAGAAGACAGACCAACGCAGTGGAAAAACTTATGAATTGGAGGTTTATAAAAAGAATTTGAAAGGTACAGGGTAGGTATGGCACAAACTCTTTTTATCCGTCTTTTTGTTTTTTCAAAACTATCCCACATACAATCACCGCTGCAAAAAAGATAAAGAATAGATACCACAGATTTTCAAAGCAAAATCCATGATCCAACATCAATCGGTATCCACAGGAAGCTGGGAAAATACGCCCTATAGTTTCAAGAAAATCAGGCAGCAAGCCGACAGGGAACATAATTCCCGAAAGCATAATTGAGGGCAAAAACACTAATTGTGCTATCATCGTCAGTTTCGCTTGATTTTTTACCGTCAACCCTAAAACACTTCCAATGCTTAACGACACGATCACGTATATAGCAAGTGCGAGAAAGAAGAACGGAAGTTGTGTCGGCAAAGCTGCTTCAAATAGAATAGAGGCAAGCAGCATGATCACAATACAGGTAATCATCAAATGAATAAATGCCGAAATGAACATAGTAACAAGTCCTAAACAGACAGGGATTCCGTTTGCTTTATAAATTTTTTTTATGTCACTTCCGTAAGTTTCAATCAACGACGGCGGTAATCCGATGAATGCCCCCATAGAAACACTCATTACGATCATAGATTGTATTAGCGTACTTCTCATTTCGGGCATAACGGAAGTAAAAATACCGCCCATAAGAAGAAAGAAAATAAGCGGAACGATATAGCAGGTAACTAAGAGGGACTTGCTTCGTATATCCAATTTCCACTGTAAAACAACGCCATATAAGAAACCGTTCATTCTGTTTCCCTCCTTGTCATTTCGATAAAATGTTGTTCAAGCGTACCGCGGTCGACTTTAATATCCAATATATGGATTCCTTTTTGCTTCAACTTATGAAGCAGGGAAATCAAGGTATCTTCAATATTATCTGTTTCAAAAGTGCTGTTCCCTTGCTGTGTTTTGATATGGATAAAATACTTTTCACCGATCTTATCTGTCAGTTCTGTTGCTGTGCCGCAAAAGGCAATATTCCCATTATTCAAAATCACAATGCGGTCACATAAGTTTTCCACTTCTGCCATATCGTGGCTTGCCAAAACAATGGTTTTTCCTTGTGACTTGAGCTTGCGGATCAGTTCGTGAAGTGAAACCCTGCCCAGAGCATCAAGCCCCGCAGTCGGCTCATCGAGAAAAATGATATCTGGATCACCGATGAGTGCAAGAGCGAGATGTAACCGTCTTTTTTGCCCTGTGGATAGTTGGATGTACTGCTTCTTCTCGATTTCTTTCATGCCAAGAGCGTTAAGCATAGTGAAATCAATCTTTGCCCTGTTCCATTTTGAAAATAATCTTACAGCCTCTATCGGTTTGATGTGGGCAGGTAAAGAGGATGATTGCAGCTGGATACCCATTTTTCCGTTTATCGTAATTGTACCGCTGTCATATTTTCTCAAGCCCTCAATACATTCAAGGGCTGTCGTTTTCCCTGCACCATTTACACCGAGCAGAGCAAAAGTTTCTCCCTTTTCAATGTCAAGATTAAGTCCGCCAAGAACAATGTTACTGCCATAGCTTTTCTTTAATCCACGAACTTGTATTGTATGATTCATTATTCCACCCCCTCAAACGGATTTTCTCCAAGTCTTGAAAAGTAGACTTGCAAAGCCGGCTCTAAATAGTCATTTACAATTTTTTGTCGTTCTTCCCAGGCATTTGTGGCGGTATCAATATTGCCGACCTCCATCAATCTCGGAAGCATACTCATATCGCCGTTTGTAAATTCCATGATCAATCCCCAATACTCTTTTACAATTCGCTGGCATTTCTCACTCTCAGGGGACACGCCTGTCTTTTGAAGTTCTATAATCTCATCGCTCAAACGATTGAATCTATCTATAAAATCAGAGCCGTTATCCTGATCAAACTGTTTGCGTATATGGTCAAGCATATCATCATCAAATTTTTTAATAAGAAAATAATATTCATTCTTCATTTGCAGATTGACAATAATATCTGCATACTTTTTAAAGTTGACGGTCTGCATTTGTAACACTTCTTCTTTTAACTGTTCTATCGCTGTCAAAGAAGCTGTTAACTGTTCTATCTTCTTTCGTATGCTGTCTGCCTGTTCAGTAAGAGCGGTTGCCACATCCGTCGGCGTTTCCAAAGAAATTAAGCGATGCTTTATATCATCCAAAGAAAAACCAAGTGATTTCAAAGATATAATCTGATGAAGCATTACTAAGTCTTTATCTGTATAAAGCCTGCGTCCGCCTTCGCTCTCTGCCGAAGGAGATAACAAGCCTTCCTTGTCATAGTATTGCAATGTACGGACAGTAACTCCCAGCTTCTTTGCAGCTTCTCCAACTGTCATAAACCCATGCGGTATTGCTCTGTGTTTTGCCATAATGATCTGCCTCCTGTCATGTATTATACATCATTACGCGGCGTCACAAACAAGACCGTTTTCAAAAAAATCTGCGCAGAGATTCAGATCATGCCAAAGACAATTGTTTTCATCATAAATATACTAAAGAGTAAACTTGTGTGAAATCATGTAAAGGGATAAGGCATACACATTGAGATAAATCTTTTGCTTTCAGGGTTGGCATTATACCTGGAAGTATGGGGAAGGAGGTCAGAAACATTTTGATAAATAAACATACGTTCTGACTATTTTACATACATTGAAATATGCAGTAAAATATAGTATGATATAAAAGATTTATTTGAGGAGGATAGCCATGAAAAAGAAGATAAATCAGATGCTAAATATTATCATGGGTTCGTTTATTGGTATGTTCATTGGCTCAGGACTATATAAATACTGGCATTTTAGAAAATATCCGTATTTATATGTTATGCAATCTGCTCCATGGTATACTGGCATTTTGATAAATGGATTATTAACGCTTGTATTATTGGCTGTTTGCATGATAGTAAAAGTTATTCTTATAGAAAAGATAGGACGGATCCAAAAAATAGCTTTGATTTTAGGGATTGTTTTTCTGACTTTAACATTTATAGGTGGTTGTTATGTACTTGATAATCATGGGCAGGTAAATGCTGGATATGCAGTTGTGCCTGGGATTTGGACTATGATATGTTTTGGATATTACCAAAGTAAAAACAGGACTAAATCTAATTAAAATAAATATCTAAGGAATCCCGATCAAACAGATAGCCTTTTTCAAATTTCCAGACCAATTTCTGCCGATATTCAGTTTCCCAAGAGCGAGATATACTATGAGATTGTATCCCCCATGTCGGCTCCGGAATATACCCCGTCGTCCATGGTTGTCCAGTTTCAGATAGAACCGGGAGGCCATGATTCGGAAGAGTTTCTAACCCATACGTCGGAAGAGATCGTGGTTCTGCTGCAAGGGGAGATTGATATGCTGCTGGGAGAGACGCGCTATCATCTGAATGCAGGCGATTCATTGGTGGTGAGGCCGAATATGCCCCACAGGACGATAAATACAGGGGAGATCCCGGCGATCGGTTTCTGCTTGATGACGCCGATGTGGATGAATTGAAAACTTTGTCTGCAAACGTCCGGCTGTGTGAGGGCTTAAGAAGGCCGGCGCTTCTGGTGGATGCGATTTCAATAATATTTTCCCTGCTTAAGGCATACATTGAGACAAGAGCATTTGGACAAGAGGTCACAGGTTGATTGAAAAGATATAGCAGAAAGAACAGCAAACAGTTATTTCAGATAAGGATGTCCGGCTATATGCGGTATGGAATGATGATACTTACCTGTCTTCTGATCATCGGGGGATTGCAGGCGGCGCTTACACACCGGGAGGAAGGAATCCTTGGGAAGAGGAACAAAAAGGACGCAAAAGAGAAGGCTCGGACTACACAGGAGACACGGAAAGAGGAGCCGGATATTGCGGTAGATAATCCGGACATCCGCGTGCTGATCATGACAAATGGTTATTCCAACGAGGTGCATCCGAGTGTCGAGGCTGTATCGGCGGGCGGGCTTGTCATATTGTACGGGGAGGAGAGCCAGGAGGTGGAGGCGGGACAGCCGGCTGTGTTTGCACCGGATGACCAGAGATTCCAGAGCGGCCATATCCGTATCTGTGCGAAAGACGGTGGGGAAGTTACCCTGAACAGCCTTAAGAGGTCATATGGGGCGCCGTCTTATGCCGGAGTGCTGGAGCTTCGAACGACGGCGGAGGGGATAGCGGTGGTCAATGAGCTGCCGGTAGAGACTTATCTGTGTAAGGTGATACCAAGCGAGATGCCGGCTTCCTATGAGCTTGAGGCTCTGAAGGCACAGGCGGTGTGCGCAAGGAGCTTTGCGTATCAGCAGATGCAAGGGTTTGGTTATCCGGAATATGAGGCCCATGTAAATGACAGTACAGATTATCAGGTATACGGCAATTCCCAGGCGCAGGAGACGACGGACCGGGCGGTAGAGGAGACAAAGGGGCAGGTGGTCCGTTATCGGGGGCAGGTTGTTACGACTTATTATTATTCTACCTCCTGCGGAAAGACGGCCGGAATTGAGGCTTGGGGAACAGAGCTTAACGAGGATAACCAGTATCTCCAGCCGGTGGAAGTAAGGGATGAGGAAGGTGATTATGAAGCACAGATGCCGTGGTATCGCTGGGAGGCGAGGATACCGGCAGGTACATTGTCGAATCTTATCGGGCTGAATACCGGACGGGATATCGGGACAGTGAGAAGTCTTGAGATAACGAATACCGGAGCGGGAGGCGTCGCGCTCCAGATCTGTGCAAAAGGAGATAAGGGTACGGTGACGGTGGATACAGAGAACAAGATCCGCAGAGCCCTTGGGGGCGGCGGCTATGAGATCACCAAACAGGACGGGACGAAGGTGCCGTCCCAGAAGCTTCTTCCAAGTGCATTTTTTACGGTAGGACGGGACGGAGATACTTTTGTGCTGTCTGGCGGAGGATACGGGCACGGGATTGGAATGAGCCAGAACGGAGCCAATGAGATGGCGAAGAAAGGGAAGGATTACATAGAGATCTTGTCACTCTTTTTCAGTGATGTGACGATTGAAGCCAGGCAGGATGCGGACGGAGCATAAGGATATTTTCTGTCTGTGTTCTGCCTGGCTTATATTTTTTGCATTTTTCCATATACTAGTTCAGGCAAGTTATATGGGTGGTTACTTATTGTTCGGTGTACTAGTAACAGTCCGGCCATCCGGTTTCACGGCTGCCTGGATTGCGCAAAAAGAACGGTTATGATAGACAAATCCGGTAAAATTAGGTAAAATATAGGGCAAGATATACGGGAGAAATGCTATGAAAAGGATAAAAGCCATCTATCAGAGAATCAAGAATATCACCGCAGATATTTCCGCGGCCCACATAGGAGCATATGCTGCGCAGTCGGCATATTTCTTTATGCTGTGTATGATCCCGATCATTTTGCTGCTTCTTACGCTGGTACAGTACACGCCGGTGACGAAGGCGGACGTGATGACCGCCGTGATCCAGGTGTTTCCGTCATCGGTGGAAACCCTGGTCACATCAATGGTGAATCAGGTGTATAACCAGTCGATGGGTATCATTCCAGTTACGATCATTGTGGCATTATGGTCGGCGGGAAAGGGCGTGCTTGCGATGACGTCCGGGCTGAATTGCATCTACGGCTGTCATGAGACGCGTAACTATGTGGTCCTTCGTATCAGGGCGACGATTTATACGGTTTTATTTATTGTCGTGATCATCCTGCTGCTGGTCTTGTCTGTATTTGGAAATACACTGAATCTGTTTATCGCGGTCCATGTGCCGTTTCTGAAGAAGGCGGCAGACTGGCTGATCGAGACCAGAGGCGTAATCACGCCCACGGTAATGGTAGTATTCTCGCTGATGATCTACAGATTTCTTCCGAACAGGAGAGGCAGGTTTCGAGACCAGCTGCCGGGGGCGATGTTTACGGCGGTGGGGTGGCTGGTGATATCCTGGGTATTCTCCGTATACCTGGATATTTTTAAGGGATTTTCCAGCATGTACGGCAGTTTTACGACGATCATACTGATCATGCTGTGGATGTATTTCTGTATGTACTGTATTCTCCTTGGCGGGGAGATGAATATTCTTCTGAAAGAGAAAAACGGAGAGTAAGGCAGAGTAAATCAGGGGAAATTCAGATGAATAATTTCTTGACAACTGAAACTCTTATGCTATAATTTAAAGAAGTTAGTATCTTGCAGATCTGTTTGCGGGATACAAACCAGCAGATATAAGCAAAAAGCAATGACCGTGCAGGGAGACCGCGGACGCTTGCCGAAAGGCGGGTTTTGCTGTTTCCAAGTAGAGAGCTGTTTTCCATCAGAGAGAGGAGATCGACAGGCTGAAAGTCTCCTTTGGTTCGGACAGTGATCGAATTTCCCACGCGAGCCGCATTTTTGAAATCATTTGCCAGGTGTATAATGTATACAGCGAGGACTGCCATAGGAAGGCAGGGGCAGCAGACATGGTACAAGGAGAGTAGGAGATGCCGTCAGATGCACGTTACGCATGAATGAGTGCCCGCAGGATATATGTGCGGGAATCAGGGTGGTATCACGGGTAATTGCTCGTCCCTTTTTAGGGATGAGTTTTTTTTATCTAAAATTTGTGATGAGCAGGAAAGGAAGAGAAGCGATGAAAGAGAAGTTGCAGAGCATCAAGGAAGAAGCGCTGAAAGCAATCGAAGCGGCCGATGTGCCGGAGAAGTTAAATGATGTGCGTGTGAAGTTCCTGGGCAAGAAAGGGGAGCTTACCGCAGTATTAAAGGGAATGAAGGAAGTTGCGCCGGAGGAAAGGCCGAAGGTCGGACAGCTGGTGAATGAGACCAGGGCGTCCATCGAGAAGATCCTGGAAGAGAGCAAGGCCAAGATGGAGCGTGTGATCCGGGAAGAGAAGATGAAGCAGGAGGTGATCGACGTCACCCTGCCGTCAAAGAAGAATATGGTCGGACACCGCCATCCGAATACGATAGCGTTAGAAGAGGTGGAGAGGATCTTCATCGGCATGGGCTATGAGGTGGTAGAAGGGCCGGAGGTAGAGTATGACCTCTATAATTTTGAGAAGCTGAATATCCCGGACGGACACCCGGCAAAGGATGAGCAGGATACCTTCTATATCAATAAGGAAATCTTACTGCGCACCCAGACCTCGCCGGTACAGGCCCGCGTGATGGAGCAGGGAAAGCTGCCGATCCGTATGATCGCGCCGGGACGCGTATTTCGTTCCGATGAGGTGGACGCGACACATTCCCCGTCCTTCCACCAGATTGAAGGTCTGGTCATCGACAAGAATATTTCCTTTGCTGATCTGAAGGGAACCCTCGAGGTATTTGCCAAGGAACTGTTCGGGCCGGAGACAAAGACGAAATTCCGTCCCCATCATTTCCCGTTCACTGAGCCGAGCGCGGAGGTGGACGTTACCTGCTTCAAATGCGGAGGGAAGGGATGCCGTTTCTGTAAGGGTTCCGGATGGATTGAGATTCTCGGCTGCGGTATGGTACATCCACATGTTCTGGAGATGTGCGGGATCGATCCCAATGAGTATACCGGATTTGCATTCGGTGTAGGACTGGAGCGGATCGCACTGTTGAAATATGAGATTGACGATATGAGACTGCTGTATGAAAATGACATCAGATTCTTGAAGCAGTTCTAACTAAGTGGAAGATATATGGAGTGTGCCGGTGTGTAAGTCCATACGGCAGGAAAGGAGCTAAGAAGTAAGATGAATACATCATTATCATGGATAAAAGCATATGTTCCGGGGCTTGATGTGAGCGCGCAGGAGTATACGGATGCAATGACGCTTTCCGGAACAAAGGTAGAAGGATATGAGGTGCAGGATGCGGATCTGGATAAGATTGTGATCGGCCAGATCGACAAGATAGAGAAGCACCCGGACGCAGACAAGTTGATTATCTGCCAGGTAAATGTGGGAGATGAGACTGTGCAGATCGTAACGGGCGCCAATAACGTACACGAGGGCGACAAGGTTCCGGTGGTACTGGACGGAGGCCGCGTGGCGGGCGGACATGAGCCGGGAAGCCGTGTGGCAGGCGGGATCAAGATTAAGAAAGGGAAGCTCCGCGGGATTGAGAGCCAGGGCATGATGTGCTCCATAGAGGAGCTTGGCTCAAGCCGCGACATGTATCCGGAGGCGCCGGAGGAAGGGATATACATCTTCCCAAAGGATGCAAAAACAGGGGCAAATGCGGTAGAAGCGCTGGGCTTAAACGATGTGGTGTTCGAGTATGAGGTGACTTCAAACAGAGTGGACTGTTTCAGTGTTGTGGGGATCGCGCGGGAAGCGGCGGCTACCTTCAGGAAGGAATTTCATCCGCCGGTTGTGACGGCCACAGGCAATTCCGAGGATGTCAGGGATTATATCAAGGTGACGGTCAAAGACAATGATCTCTGTCCGAGATATTGTGCGAGAGTGGTCAAGAACATTAAGATTGCCCCGTCGCCGAAATGGATGCAGAGACGTCTTGCGTCCGTGGGAATCCGTCCGATCAACAATCTGGTTGATATTACGAACTATGTGATGGAAGAGTACGGACAGCCGATGCACGCATACGACCTGGATACCATTGCGGGCCGTGAGATCATCGTGCGTACTGCCGAAAAGGGAGAGAAGTTCACCACTTTGGACGGACAGGAAAGGGATATGGATGAGTCTGTGCTGATGATCTGCGACGGCGAGAAGTCTATCGGTATCGCGGGTATCATGGGCGGTGAGAATTCCATGATCACCGATGATGTCAAGACCATGCTCTTTGAAGCGGCCTGCTTTGACGGGACCAATATTCGAAAGTCCAGTAAGAAGATCGGGCTTCGCACCGACGCATCGGGTAAGTTTGAGAAAGGGCTGGATCCAAACAACGCACAGGCGGCCATCGACCGCGCCTGCCAGCTGGTAGAGGAGCTGGGAGCCGGAGAAGTTGTGGGCGGTACAGTGGATGTATATGGAAAGAAGAAGGAACCGGTCAGAGTTCCTTTCGACGCCGGTGAGATCAACCGTCTTCTCGGAACGGACATTTCCCGGGAAGAGATGCTGGGATATTTTGAGAAGATCGGGCTTGACTTCGATGAAGAGAAGAGTGAAGTGATTGCGCCAACCTTCCGCCACGATCTGTTTTGTCTGGCGGATCTTGCCGAGGAAGTGGCAAGATTCTATGGATATGACAATATTCCGACGACGCTTCCAAGGGGCGAGGCAACGACCGGGAAATTATCCTTCAAGCTCAGGGTGGAGGAGATTGCACGTGATATTGCGGAATTCTGCGGTTTCAGCCAGGGCATGACCTATTCCTTCGAAAGCCCGAAGGTATTTGACCGGCTTCGGATCCCGGCGGATTCACCGCTTAGGGAGACGGTGGAGATCATGAATCCTCTCGGCGAGGATTACAGCGTTATGCGCACGACTTCCCTGAACGGTATGCTGACCTCGCTTGCCACGAATTATAATAGAAGAAATAAGAATGTAAGACTGTATGAGCTGGGGAATATTTATCTTCCGAAGGCGCTTCCGCTGACCGAGCTTCCCGAAGAGCGTATGCAGTTTACGCTGGGAATGTACGGAGACGGAGATTTCTTCAGCATGAAGGGCGTGGTAGAAGAGTTCTTCGAGAAGGTCGGAATGCATAAGAAGGAAGTCTACGATCCGAACGCCGGCAAGCCGTATCTGCATCCCGGACGACAGGCAGATATCATCTACGACGGTGCGGTTGTGGGATATCTGGGAGAGGTTCACCCGGATATTGCGGACGCATACGGAATCGGGACGAAGGCATACGTTGCGGTGCTTGATATGCCGGAGATTGTGGAACGGGCGTCATTTGACAGGAAATACACAGGAATTGCAAGATTTCCTGCAATAACACGTGATATCAGCATGGTAATGCCAAAAGAGATCCTGGCGGGGCAGATTGAAGAAGTGATCGAGAAGAATGGCGGTGCATACCTGGAGAGTTATGCGTTGTTTGACCTGTATGAGGGAGCTCAGATCAAGGCCGGTTATAAGTCTGTGGCATATTCCATCGTATTCCGTGCGAAGGATAAGACGCTGGAGGATGCAGAAGTGACGGAGGCAATGGGCAGGATCCTTAAGGTGTTAGAAGGCATGGGAATCGAGCTTAGAAAGTAAAATGCGGGTAAATGTGGGGATACAAGTAACAGGTTAGACAAGAATGGAGACAGGAAATGAATAAAAAGCAGATAGGCGGACTGGTTATAGCGGTGATTCTGTTTATAATGGTCGGGGTGTCAAGCGTGCTGACCAATGCATTTTCAAACAGAATTTTAATGGACAGTATGGAAGAGCTGTGGCGGGAGGGAGCCGGATTCAACCCGCCGCTCAATGATTACATCGCTGTCGTGAGGGTGCAGGGAACGATCCAGGAGCAGACAACGACCGGTATGTTCGAGGTTCCGGTGGGATATCAGCACATCACGACTATGGAGTATATTGATGATCTGATGAATGATGATAATAACCAGGGTATCCTGCTGTACGTGGATTCCCCCGGAGGAACCGTATACGAGTCTGAGGAGCTGTATCTGAAGCTCAAAGAATATAAGGAGCGGACGGACCGGCCGGTGTGGGATTATATGGCGCACTATGCGGCATCCGGAGGTTATATGATATCCATGGCGTCAGATAAGATATATGCGAATCCGAACACGACGACGGGTTCTATCGGCGTGATCATGTCCGGCTATGATATGAGCGGTCTGTATGAGAAGCTGGGAATCCGCTATATCAGTATTACCAGTGGAGAGAATAAGGACAGTTCTAAGATGACGGAGGAGCAGATCGCGATCTATCAGGGACAGGTTGACGAGTATTATAACAAATTTGTCAGCATCGTCTCAGAGGGACGCGGTATGACGGAGGAAGAGGTCAAGGCGCTTGCGGACGGACGTGTCTATACGGCCAATCAGGCTTTGAACAATGGACTGATCGACGAGATCAGCTTATATGAGGATATGACGATGGCGATGTGCAGTGAACTGGGGGTATATGAGTTCTATGAGCCGGAGACGGAGCTGGATTTCTTTACTTCTTTATTTGCGAGGATAGAGAGTGTCATTCCCAAGTCGGAGGCCCAGATATTGAAAGAGACCGCGGCAGATATGGAAAGCGGGGTGCCGATGTATTATGCAGAACAATTACGGTAATCCGGGATATACAGATGATCGGTCCGTCGGCCAAAGAGATGCGGACGGGAGTCTATTTGGACGGAGAAATAAAACGGCGGAAGATGCGGAGTATGCAGGCTTCTGGGTGCGTATGGCGGCGTACTGCATTGATCTCGTGATTGTCGGGATCGGCCTGTTGTTTGTCAAGCTGATCATAGGTATCGTGTCACTGTCGGCCGGTGATGTGATCCATGCGCAGATATTGTTCCACTATACTTTGAAGGACATCATCCTGTATGTGTTGCAGGCAGTCTATTTTATCCTGCTTACGTATTTTACGGGAACGACGCCGGGAAAAAGACTTATGAACTTGCGGGTAGTCAATGCGGATGGAAGAGAGAGGCTTGATTTTGTCAATATCCTATACCGGGAGACCGTGGGAAGATTCCTGTGTGGGTTATCTTTGGGGATCGGGTATATCATGGCGGGAGTTGACCGTGAGAAGCGGGGCCTGCATGATATGCTCTGTGACACCAGGGTGATCTATGGAAAGAAGATTAAGGTATTGCCGAAGTATCAGGTTCCTGTTAATTATCCGCCGATACCGCCTGCTCCGCCAGTACCTCCAGCGCCGATGCCGCCGTATGGGGAACCTTGGCGGGGAGGGATGCCGGGCGGAGGAATGCCTGATGGAGGGTTCGGACCGGTGGGAGCGAATCCGGGAGATGTGATGCCGCCGCAGGGAGGAAAACCGTGCGGAGGAAATGGAGAAGGTCTGCCGGAAGGAGCATCAACAACGGCAGATAAAAACGTGCCAGATAATGAAATAGGATCAGAACCAGTGCCAATGCATGAGGATTCGTCAGAAGACGGATCCGGCCTGGAATCGTAACAATATTGAAGAAGGGATTCATATTAAAATGAAGCGACAGGATTTTTTCTATGAATTACCGGAAGAATTGATAGCACAGGATCCCTTAGCGGACCGCGAAAGCTCCAGACTCCTTGTACTTGATAAGGAGTCTGGAGTTATTTCACATCATGTGTTTCGGGAGATTACAGACTATCTCAGTGAAGGGGACTGTCTGGTGATCAACGATACAAAGGTTCTTCCGGCAAGACTGATTGGTTCCAAAGAAGGAACCAATGCAAAGATTGAGATTTTATTGCTGAAACGCAGAGAAAATAATATATGGGAAACACTGGTGAAGCCCGGGAAAAAGGCGAAGCCCGGGACAAGGATCATATTTGGCGGGGGGATCCTCACCGGGGAAGTGGTTGACGTGGTGGAAGAAGGGAACCGTCTGATACAATTTACCTACGAGGGTATCTTCGAGGAAATCCTGGATCAGCTCGGACAAATGCCTCTGCCGCCTTACATTACCCATCAGCTCGAGGATAAGAACCGCTATCAGACCGTGTATGCGGCACATACCGGCTCGGCGGCGGCTCCCACGGCGGGATTACACTTTACGCCTCAGCTGCTTGAGAAGATCGAAGCTCAGGGTGTGGAGATTGCAAAGGTTACACTGCATGTAGGACTTGGTACATTCCGTCCTGTGAAGGTGGATGAGATTACCGATCATCATATGCATTCGGAATTCTATCAGATAAATGAAGAGGCGGCAGAAAAGATCAATCGGGCCAAGGAAAACGGAAAGAGAGTGATCTGTGTCGGAACGACGAGCTGTCGGACGGTGGAATCAGCCGCGGGTGAGGATGGAAGGCTTCGTGCGTGCAATGGCTGGACGGAAATATTCATCTATCCGGGATACCAGTTCAAGGTACTGGACTGCCTGATTACCAATTTTCATCTGCCGGAGTCTACACTGATCATGCTGGTATCTGCGCTGGCAGGGCGGGAGCAGGTGCTGGGGGCTTATGAAGAGGCTGTGAGGGAGAGGTATCGGTTCTTTTCGTTTGGGGATGCGATGTTAATCAAATGACATTCAAATCGTACTTTTGTAAACAAGGAATGTAGAAGAATGGAGCTTCTTTTATAAAGAAGGTGAATTTTTGTCTTGCGAAAAAGGAATGTATCTTGCAATTAAATTTTGCATATGCTATAATGCCAATAGGCAAAGAAATGTGGAGAATTCCATGTAGGCAAAGAACGAATCCCCCGACTGTAATGGCGTACAGTCGAGGGATTCTTCTTTTCTTTTTATAGTGGCAAAGCGTCCACTAGGCTATTTGCTGCCTTTGTCGTGCCTGTCTAGCCATTTGCTGATGAGGTGGCAAACCACACCTGCCGTGACAGTCACAAGAAATGTGAAGAATAACTCCATGCAAACACCTCCTCCCGTTGCCGGGTGTAGGTTGGACAACACAGACATTATAACATATCGGTAGATAGTCTTGTATTACTTTCTCGAAGAACTTTACAATTCGGATTGTGGTTTGCGCAATCCGATGCTCGTTCTCATTGTGGATTCTCATTGTGGACGCTGTTGCAAAGTGATTTCCTCATGTAGCTGATATTTTTGATTTCTGTTTTTACCATCCGAGTAAAAAATGCGGCTCCTTTTCTCCTCGGCTTTATATCGTCTGCTTTTAATATATTTTTTATCCTTATCTGGTTTCACACTTCGGTGACATTTCGTTAATATCCGGGATGCGATGTTTGTGGTGTGAGTAAAGATTTGAGCTGGAGAAAAGCCCGCAAAAGCACAGTATTACTGGAGTTTTGCGGGCTTTTAGGGCTTGCTTTTCAAAACCTGACAATATCTGCGATCCCGATGCCTCTGATGTTTATCTTCTTACGGAAATACTATGTGGAATCCTTTTTGATTAAAAAGAGATTGCGGCGGCAATCTCTTTTTTTGAGCAACGGAATAAGCAAGTTGGATTCCTTGGTTTGACAATTCTATAAATATTCGATTGAAAGCAATAGCTTTTCTCTGGATAGATTCAAAATCCAAAAGAAATCACCTGGTAAATTATACTAAATACAAAACAATTAATTTATCGATGGTGTATGAATAATAGTATTGTTCTTAGAACAAAAAGGAGGTCACAGGTATGAACCCAATGGATTATGTGAAGAAAGAACCATACAAGCTGTATATCGGCGGAGAGTATGTTCCTTCCGTATCAGGCAAGATACAGGATTGTGTTAGTCCTGCCGACAACGAAGTATTTGCACAAGCCTACAAAGGCGGCGTGGAAGATGCCGAGAAAGCGGTGAAGGCCGCAAGGGAAGCCTTTGACAAAGGCGAGTGGAGCAGAATGGCGGCGAGAGACCGTTCGGCGATTCTTTTGAAAGCGGGACAGATCATGGAACGAAGGGCGGAAGAATTTGCCATATTGGAATCTCTGGAATGTGGATATCATTATGGCTCTTCTCGTTATTACTGTGTGTCGATGGCAGTGGATTCGTTCAATTTCTTCGCCGGAAAGGCGAGAACGCTTGAAGGCTCCGTTGTTCCTTCCGACCACGGCACACTGAACTATGTGACATGGAACCCGATCGGGGTAGTGGCAGAGATCCTTCCGTGGAACGGGCCGTATCTTATGGGCTGCCAGAAGATCAATGCGATTTTAGCGGCAGGCAACACCTGTGTCATCAAGCCGCCGTCATGGGGAGTGCTGGCCCTCTTACAGCTTGCCGGCGTATATGAAGAGGCCGGACTTCCCGCAGGTGTATTTAATGTTGTGACTGGTTCCGGAAGGGAAGTCGGAGCGTATCTGACGAAGCATCCGGATGTGGATATGGTAGCCATGACAGGCGGCATCGAGACGGGGCGGGAAGTGATCGAAAACTCGGCAGAGCGGGTGAAGGATATTGCCCTGGAGCTTGGCGGAAAGAGTCCGAACATTTTCTTCGAGGATGTGGATGTGGCCTCCGCGGCAAAATGGGCAGTATGGGGATTTACGAATCATTCCGGTCAGGTATGCGTTTCCGGTACCCGCGTGCTGGTACATAAAAGCATTTATGAAGAGTTCATTGAGGAAATGAAGAAATTTTCAGCAGAGAAAATCATAGCCGGCGATATATTCGATATGAATACCAACTTAGATCCGCTGATTTCCAGGAGTCATGCGGAACATGTCTGGAGTTACATCGAGAAAGGAAAGGAAGAGGGAGCGCGTCTGGTATGCGGCGGAGAGCGTTACACAGATCAGGTTCTCGTGAAAGGAAATTTTGTTCCGGTTACGATTTTCGCGGACGTGACAAGAGATATGACGATTTTCCAGGAGGAAATCTTCGGGCCGGTAGGATGTGTCACTCCGTTCGAAACGGAAGAGGAAGCTCTGGAACTTGCAAACGGAACGTCCTTCGGACTGGCGGGCGCGGTATTTACAAAAGATTTGAAGCGCGGTATCCGGGTTGCGGAAGGAATCAAGGGCGGACAGATCTACGTTAACAATTATTTCTCAAAGGGAATGATCGAGTCGCCCGGAACAGGCTGGAAAGAAAGCGGACTTGGAATTGCGGGCATGAAGAAATACATGATTTCCAAAACAGTATTTGTGGAGACGGTTGAAAACACGCTGCCGCCATTGTAAGGACATTGATTGGAGGCGGAGAGGATGAAGAAGGAAAACCGCACGGAGATCGAAATAGGGAAAAAGATCCGCGCACTGCGTAAGATACGGGGCATTTCCCTGCAGAGATTATCCGGGGAGACGGGGATGAGCTACTCCTATCTCTCGAATCTGGAAAACGGAAAGCACTCAGTGTCTATCAACAACCTGCAGAGAGTGGCGTCGTTTTTCGGTGTGGATATGATTTATTTTATTCAGTCGGACAAGCCCGAACCGAAGGTGTTTCAGCGAGCGGATTTATTTGATGACGATGACAATTATTATGCCGATATCGTCTACCGTGTAATCACTTCTGAAAGCAATCCGTATCTGCAGGCAAGTTATATTTATATGCCTCCGAACAAGCCGGATGAGAAGAATATCCATAAGCATGGGACCGGACAGGAAATGGTGATGTGTCTTGAAGGATGCGTTCGGGTGATGGTGGGAGAGGACGTGTACCAGCTGAAAAACGGAGCGTGTATCCTGTTCGATGCTGAAAGTGAACATTTGATATATACGGAGGAGGAGCAGGCAAGCTTTGTCATTGTTTCCAGTCCTCCATATAGTCAGAAAATAACGGAAGAATAGAAAAAAGATTCATATAAGGAGCGGTGAGGAAGAAAAATGAGTTTGAAGGCAGTACATTATATCAATCAGTTTTACGCCGGACTGGGCGGAGAGGCGGAAGCCGATATGCCCTTCGGTGTGCTGGACGAAAAGAAAGGACCGGCCCTTGGCCTGGAACAGGCCTGGAAGGGTGAGATGATGATTACAAAAGTCATCTACTGCGGCGACAATTATGTAAATAAGGATGAGAATTATCTGGAGGTAAAGAAGCAGATTGCAAAGATCATCCGTGAGGAGAAGCCGGATGTATTTATTGCAGGCCCGGCATTCAATGCGGGACGCTACGGCGTGGCCTGTGCAAAGGTCTGCGACTACGTTCGTTCCGAGCTGGGAATTCCCAGCGTGACCGGGATGTGGCGGGAAAATCCTGCGATAGATATGTATGTAGAGAACAACTACATTGTTTCCACAACGGAAACGGCTGCCGGTATGAGAAAATCACTTCCGCAGGTAGCGGCGCTTGCCCTGAAGCTTGCAAAAAGAGAGAAGATCGGTCCGGCATACGAGGAAGGCTATCTTCCTACAGGACACAGAAATAACGAATATGTAGAGAAATCCGGTGCAGAGCGTGTGGTAGACATGCTGGTGAAGAAGCTTTATGGTAAAACATTCCGTACTGAGGTTCCGCCAAGAAGCTTCGAGCAGGTTCCGGCGGCTCCTCCGGTGAAGGATATGAGCAAGGCGAAGATCGCGCTGTTTACTACCGGCGGGCTGGTTCCGGTGGGGAATCCAGACAAGATCAAGCAGGCTTTTGCTGTAAGTTACGGCGAGTATGATATGACAGGGCTTGATGATCTGGAGAGGGGCGTATATGAGTCCATCCACGGCGGATACGATACGACGGCGGCCAGTAACGATCCGCATCGTCTGGTTCCGCTTGATGTACTCAGGGACTGTGAGAGAGAAGAAGTGATCGGAGAACTTTATCCGTTCTTTGGAGCGACCTGCGGCGTTGGTACAAATATCTCCAGCAGCCAGAAGATGGGGCGCCAATGGGCGGAAAGTCTGAAAAAAGCAGGTGTGGACGCAGTGCTTTTAACTTCCACATGAGGTACCTGTACACGTTGCGGTGCAACGATAACGAAGGAATTGGACCGGTCGGGGATTCCGACTGTCCATATCAATGCATTTACCTCGATCGCACAGAGCGTAGGAGCCAACCGGATCGTGTTCGGAGGAGATTTTACCGCTCCTACCGGGAATCCGGATCTGCCGCTGGAGCGTGAGAAGGCTTATCGGCGCAAGATCATTGATAAGGCGCTGGAAGTGCTTCAGGTGGAAATTGAGAGTCCTGCAGTCTTTACGGTAGATGAGAGCAAGGAGGGATAAGCGATGATAGATATGAAACTGACTCGTCAGTATTTCGATGTGAAGAGTGTCGTATTTGGTGAGAAATGCGCTTATAAGTCGGGCATTCTGACGGTGAATGAAGAAGAATTAAAGGAACAATGCAAAGACCTGTGCAAGGCGGTAAAGGATTTTCATCTGGAGATCACCGAACCGGATGAGAATGCCCGGATCATTCATGTACTGGACGCCATCCAGCCGATGGTGAAGATTGAAGGTGAGGGACAGCAGTATTCCGGATTTTTCGGAACTCCCTATACGGTGGGACGGGGTGTTACGAATCTGTATGAGGGATTTGCGGTGATCGAGAGCGCGGCTTTGCCATGGGATTCCACGAACGCGTCCAGCGGACTTTTGTATCCGCGGGATGCCATCATTGAGCTGACAGGAGAACATGCGGGGTATACGCCGTTCTCAAAAACACACAATCTGGTTATTGTCTACGAGCTGAATGAAGGAAAATCTTCGATTGAGTATGACAATGATATCCGGTTGATCGCCATGCGGATATCCGCTTGCCTGGCTGAGCTGACAAGAGGTCTAAAGCCGAATCGGACAGAGTTGTTTTCGACCGAGGAGGAGCATCCGGAGCTTCCTGGTGTTGTGCTGGTATGGCAGTGTCAGAATCAGGGGCCGTATGCCAATACGATGCTCTATGGATTACCGATTGACGATATGGTTCCGACAGTGCTTCATCCCAATGAGATGCTGGACGGCTGTGTTGTCAGCGGGAACTATGTATGGCCTGCATTTAAGGTGCCGACATACCTGCACGTGAACCATCCGGTGCTTTTAGAGCTGTATCGCCGGCATGGGAAGGACATCAACTTCAAGGGCGTCCTCTTCTGTCGGAGCCATAATCCGAGCAACTGGCACAAACAGCGTTGTGCAAGTCATAATGTGAAGCTGGCACAGATGCTGGGAGCACAGGGCCTTGTAATGGTGTGGGAAGGAGGCGGAAATGCCTGCGTGGACGGTATGCTGACGATCCAGACTGCGGAGCGTCATGGAATTAAAGCCTCCACGATTACCTTTGAGTTTGGAGGCAAGGATGGTACAGAGGGCCTGCTTCTTGTTGATGATGTGCCGGAGGCAGATGCAATCTGCAGCGGCGGCTCCATTGAACGTCCGATTACGCTTTCGAAGGTAGACCGTGCAGTGGGCGGCGATACCTTCCGGCTTAACAAGGAATCCGGCGGATATTTTCCGCCGTCAAAGGAAGAGCTTACGATGGGAACACGCACGCAGATGTATCTGGGCGGAAACCAGTGCGCATACAGCAGATTAACGGCGGCAGCTTATTAAAAGGTATAACTTTTTATAATAAATTTAACAAGAGAAAGGAAGGGTTTCAAAATGAAACGAAGAATGAACAACATTTTCAAAAAGGATGGCAGAGCTTTTGTATTGGCGATGGATCATGCGGCGATGATGCCGTCACCGGATTTAAAGGATGCGGGACATGTAATCCGTGAGTCAGCAGCCGGAGGCGCGGATGCCTTCCTGACAACATATGGAATGATCAAGAATTTCCAGAAGGATTTCGGAAATACCGGACTTATTATGCGTGCGGACGGCGGTTCTTCCATGCTGCGCAAGCCGCAGAGCCCGATGGACTGCCTGTTTACGGCAGAGGATGCAGTCCGGGCAGGCGCGGACGCTTTGCTCTGCATGGGCTATCCGGGTTCTGAGACCAATGAGCATACACTGAAATATCTGGCTTCACTTGCGGCGGATGCGGAAGCCTATGGACTTCCGGTATGTGCAGAAATGCTTCCTTACGGCTTTGAGAAACATGAAGGGATCGATACCCGTTCTGTAGAGAATATGGCATTTGCATGTCGTCAGGGCGCAGAGCTGGGCGCAGATTTCATTAAGTCTGAGTATGTAGGAGGAGAGCGTTTCCGCGAAGTGACTGATAACTGCTATGTTCCGATCCTTGTACTTGGCGGCGGCAAAGCAAAAGACAATGCTGAGATTTTTGCCAATGTCCGCAGTGCAATGGACAATGGAGCAAAGGGCGTTATTATGGGGCGCAACATTTACCGTCATGAGAACATTGCGCAGGTGTGCCAGGCTATCGCCGCAATCGTGCATGATGATGCAAGCGTAGAGGAAGCGCTGAAAATTATAGGATGATCACAGATTATAAACAGGTATTATGCGGGCTCGGCGTAAAACCGCAGAGCCCTGTACATAGATAAAAGAAGGGAGAAGATATTTATGTCAATCAGTATTAAGACGGCGGCTGTTACAGGAGAGAAGAAGGTGGAGATCCTGGATCTTGAAACTCCGGATCTCCGCCAGGGAGAAGCGCTCGTAAAGATACACGCTGTTGCACTCTGTACATTGGAGCAGCGTATATTCCAGGGAGAAGTAAAAATGCCGCTTCCCTGTACCGGAGGCCATGAGGCGGCCGGTGAGATCGCCGCTTTGGGAGAGGGCGTGAATCTGAAAAAATGGGCGGTCGGAGACCGCGTTGCAGTTCGTATGCTGTACAGCTGTGGAGAGTGCTACTACTGCCGTACCGGACACACCAATATGTGTGAGCGTGCACAGAAGAAACCGACTCGTGAAGGTCTTTTAGCCGGCCCGGGAGGATTGTGCGATTATGTGATCGTAGATACTGCGTCCCTCTTTAAAATTCCGGATACCCTGAGCTATGAGGAAGCGAGTCTGACAGAGCCGCTGGCATGTGTCGTTCACAGTGTAGGAAGAGCCGATATCCAGCTTGGCGAGGATGTTGCTGTGATCGGCGGCGGTATCATGGGACAGTACCATGTAATGCTCGCAAAACGCAAAGGTGCAAGAGTGATCATGAGCGAAGTGGATGAGGCCCGCCGCAAGCTGGCGTTGAGCCTTGGGGCAGACATTGTGTTCAATCCGATGGAGCATGATCCGGTAGAGTATGTGAAGTCCCTGACAGAAGGAAGAGGTGCGGATGTGGTGTTCAACACTACAGCAATCCCGAGTGTTGTTCCGCAGGCAATCGGAATGACGGGAAAGGCCGGCCGCATGATCCAGTACAGCTCCATGCACCCGGATGCGCCGACTCCGGTAAGCCCGCAGATGCTTCACGGGCAGGAGGTTATCCTGACAGGCTCCATTAGCCCGGACGGACATGATTTTTACACCGCAAATCGTCTGCTTTCAGGCGGGATCGTTGACTGCAGGCCGCTCATTGCAAAGAAATTTGAATTTGCTGACGCACAGAAGGCTTTTGAGGCGGCAATCGTACCGGGAACGTTCCGTGTGATCATTACAAATTAATTTATCTGAGAATTTATGAGGAGGGAACTATATGGAAAACAATGAACAGGGAAAACTTGGTTTATTGCCGTGTGTCACGATTTTGACCGGTGGTTGTATCGGCAGTGCAATCTTTTCACTTTCCGGTATGACAATGTATTATGCTGGTCCCGCAGTCATCCTGACGTGGATCATTGCGGCGGTGATCTTGGGATTATATGGGATCATGGTTGCAGAGCTTTCCATCAGATATCCAAAGTCGGGCGGCATGTTTGTATTCCCGGCAAAGGCGATGAATAAGAAATGGGGGTTTGTCTCCGCATGGGGTTACCTGATCTCTAATTGTATCGCGGTTGCATTTTCTGCAATCTATGTGGCTACATATCTTGGTGTAGGCTTTCCGGCTCTGGCTCCGCTTCAGGTTCCGCTGGCACTTATCTCTATCGTGTTTGTAACGGTGCTGAACCTGCTGCAGATTACGGCTGCAGGTAAGTTTAACAACTTGCTTGTAGCGCTGCTGGTTGTCACGATGGTAGTTTACGGTGTGGTTGCATTTACACACTCGAACTTTAACTGGGGAAATTTCTCCAACTTTTTTGAAGGCGGAATGGGAACCTTTGGCTGGATTCAGGCAGTACCGAACGCTATGGTAGCGTATGGTTCCGTAGTATCCATTGCATTTATGGTAAGCGAAGTAAAGAATCCGAACAGGACGGTTCCGAAGTCCATGGCGATTTCTCTGATTCTGGTCGTATTCCTTTATTTGATGATGATCGCCGGAACAGTAGGCCACCTTACTACTCAGTATTTGATCGACAATCCGGGTATGCGCTTCATTCCGATGTTTGCGGTGGCATGGACGTCTATGAGTAATATTCCGTGGTTGAGTAAGCTGATCTCAATTTCCGCGTTCATCGCGTTGATTACAACAATGCTTGTTGTACAGGCTATCAATGCAAGAGCCATGAGTTCTATGGCAGAGGAAGGAATGCTGCCGGCAGTTTTAGCAAAGAGCAATAAGAACAACGCTCCGTCCGTCAGCACGATCGTGCTTGCAGCGGCAGCGGCTGCCTTGAGCTGTTTTCCGAGTATTACTGAGCTTTTAGTAAACCTGGGTTCCATTACTGCGGCACTGACTATTGTGATCGTATGCATGGCGCTGATCCAGTCCCGGAAAAAGCTGCCTTATGTGGAGGGAAATTACCGTGCTCCGGGTGGAGACGGACTGGTGATATTTACCATCATCGTAATTGTTGTAACTTATATTCCTGCCATTTTTAACGGCGGTGCGCAGATGTGGATCTTTACAGCTATTCTCTATGTAGTCGGCCTGGTGGTTATGGCATATTATACGGGCAAAGAGAAGAAGTAGATAAAAGGAGGAGTTAAAATGATTCATATATATGATTTTGAGGAAGCCGTACCGGGTGCATCCAGAGTAGCATTTGGTTCCTTCGACGGTCTGCACATCGGTCACAGAGCGGTTATAGGAAAACTTTGTGGTTATGAGACTCAGACTCCGGTAGTTTTAAGTTTTGAGGAGAATGAGAAGTCGATCATCTATTCTGAGGGTGAGAAAGAATATTTGCTGAAAGACAGCGGAGTGGAAATTATGGTATCTATGCCGGTGAAGGACGCATACGCTATGACCGGAGAGGAGTTCGCGAAAGAGATACTTGCAAAAAGGCTTCAGGCGAAAAGCGTTGTGGCAGGGGAGAATATATCCTTCGGTTCGGAGGGGCTGGGGATTGACGCGCTGAAAGAATTTGGTGAAAAATATGGCTTCGCGGTAGATGTCATGCCGACTGTATATTTAGGCGGTGAGCCTGTGACTACTGACAGGGTTAAGAAAGCGATCGAAGACGGAGATTTCCGGCGTATGAATGTGCTGCTTGGACATGCTTATCTTATGAGAGGAACGGTGGTACATGGTAAAGCGGCCGGACGTAAGGTAGGTATGCCGACAGCAAATTTAGATGTAGCGAAGAATAAATTATTCCCGCCTCACGGAGTGTACGGAACATTGTCCTACATGGACGGAACATTTTTCAGAGGTATGACGAATATTGGGTTAAGACCTTCTGATGACGATGTTCCGATTGCTACGATCGAAACTTTTCTTTTGGATTTTGACCGGGATATCTATGGAAAAGATATTAAGTTGGAAATACATGCCTATATCCGCGGCGTAAAGAAATTCGCGAATCTGGAAGAAGTGAAAAAACAGGTGGACAAGGATATTGAAGCCGTGCGGGTATATATGGACGGCGTAATTTATAACATGAAGAAATAATAGTGAAAATTGAACTGAACAGAGCCGGAGACAGAGAGGAAACGGGCCGCCGTATGAATAGGACATAAAGTCTGATTTTTGCGGAAACCCGCCTCTCTTCGGCAGTTATAGAAAGCATTAAGAAAGATTCTGGGTATAGGGCGGGCTGGAAATAATGACGATCGTCGCAGGTTCTTCTTCCGTATAAATAAAATGCTCACTTTTGGAGTCGAAGATGAGGCTGTCGCCCTGTCCGAGCTGATAGGGTGTCTCACCCACCATTACAGAGACCTGGCCGGACAATGCAATGATCAGTTCCTGTCCTTTGTCGTGCTTGTGGATATGATGCTCCTTTGGCTGGTTGGGAGGCATATATACATAGCTCATTTGGAGATTCGAGGAGTCCTCGGAGGTGACGACCTGATAAATAATGTTGTCGCTCCCGGAGCTTTTCTTGAACAGGTTCTTCCTGCGGAACAGATTCGGGGTTGGGCCGTCCGGTATCATAAAATGGATCATATTTATTTTGAAGTAATCTGCCAGCCTCTGAAGATTGGTGATGGATATGGAATGCTTTCCATTTTCCAGTCCGGAAAGGTAAGAATAGCTCATGTCAGTGCCCTTTGAGAGCTCTTGCAGAGAAATACCCCGAATTTTCCGGAGCGCCCTTATTTTTTTACCTATATCGATATTAGTTTGATTTTTGTTTTCCACAGTGGTTTATCTCCTTTTTAGAAGTGCAGTCTGCTCAAATTATTTTACTACAAAAAAATCCATTTCGAAAGGGAATTTTGAAAAAATGTCTAAAAATGCAACGAATGAGGAAGGAGGAGTATTGTAGTGCCTTTACTGCAATACGATTTAAAAAAATATGTCAGATAATAAACAGGATGGAAAATTGGGTTTAATGACATGTGTCACAATGATTGCAGGGAGTATGATAGGAAGTGCTATTTTTTCTCTGTCAGGACTTACTATTTATCAGGCCGGGCCGTCGGCTGTTCTTACATGGATTCTTGCGGCATTGATCATGATGGGCTATGGACTGATCTGCGCGGAGCTGTCAACGAGATTTCCGAAGTCGGGAGGCGTTTTCGTGTTCCCGTCCAAGGCTCTTGGAAAGACAACGGAACAGGGAAAATTCTGGGGCTGGATCTCCACATGGGGATATATTAACGCTAATATTGTGGCAATTGCATTTGCGGCAATCTATGTAGGGACTTATTTGAGCGTAGGATTCCCGGTGTTTGCTAATATGCAGATTCCGCTGGCTGTCATTTCCGTGGTGCTGATCAGTATACTGAACAGTGTGAAATTCTCCATTGCGGGAAGAGCGAACACCACGCTTGTATTCGGTATGGTGATCGCAATGGCAATTTATATTGCAGTTGCTTTTGGCAGCGGTGCATGGGATTCGGCGCTCCTGGCACCCTTCTTTACGCAGGGGGCCGGCGGAAGCACAGGCTTTTTGACCGTAGTCCCGACCGCCATGGTTGCTTATGGATCTATCGTAGCGATCGCATTTATGGTGTCCGAAGTAAGAGATCCGAACAAAAATGTTCCGAAGTCTATCTTTATCGCAATGACGCTTGTATTGATTTTATATCTGGGAATCATCATAGCAACGGTCGGAATGATCTCTGCCGGTTTCCTGACTGAGAATCCGGGTATGCAGTATATTCCATTGTATGCGGCGGCGTTTACAAAGCTGGCAGGTATTCCGTGGATTTCCAAGGTTATTTCTATTGCGGCGCTTCTGGCGCTTTTAACGACTATGCTGGTAGTAATGTCCATTACAGCCAGAGCGGTTCAGGCGTCTGCCGAAAGCGGGGTTATGCCGGCAAAGCTGGCGGAGAACAACAAGTTTGGAGTGCCGGTGTATGCGGTGATCCTGCTTGCCGTTCCGAGTATCGCTGTTTCCTGTTTCCCGCAGTTTACTTCTACGATCGTAGGCTTTGCGGCACTGTTTGCGGCGGTAACCATCTCCATCAACTGCATTTCGCTGATCGTTGCCAGAAAGAAATTTGAACTGCCTGACGGAGCTTTCAGGGCCCCCGGCGGAAATGCACTGCCGATCATTGCAATGGCTCTCATCGTAATTTGTTATATCCCGGATATTGTGAAGGGAGGATGGATAATCTGGGCATATTCCATCGCATGGTATCTGGTAGGAATTATTTTCTATAAGGTGCGGACGAAAAAGTAAGGCTGGCTTTCGGATAGTTTTTTTGAATCCTTCGACTGTAATGGTGTGCGGTCGGGGGATTCTTTTCTTTTTATAATGGTAAAGCATTCTAAGGGGAGGCTGTTTATTGTGAGGGTAATACATTTAATAGAAAAAATATAGTGTGTCAGAATTCAACATCTTTGTTCTTTGTATGTGTCAGATTAAAATATTCTTGAAAGCGATATGTGCACAATATCGCCATAGATTTATTTTCCTGCGGGAAATAAATACTGCACACCAAAGAGGAGGTCGAAATGAATGATATACGGATATGTGCGTGTAAGTACCAGGGAGCAGAATGAGGCACGGCAGATGAAGGCAATGAGTGAGATTGAGGTGCCGACAGAGAACATCTATATGGACAAACAGTCTGGCAAGGATTTTAAACGGCCGATGTATAACCGGATGGTCAGAAGACTAAGAGAAGACGATGTGATATTTGTGAAGAGCATCGACCGGCTGGGGCGAAATTATGAGGAAATACTGGAACAATGGAGATTTCTGACGAAAGAGAAGAAAGTAGACATCGTAGTCCTTGATATGGAGCTTCTGGATACCAGAAGAGGGAAGGACTTGATGGGAACATTTCTAAGCGATGTTGTTTTACAAGTATTATCGTTTGTTGCAGAAAATGAGCGGAAGAATATCAGAGAGAGACAGAAAGAAGGAATCGAGGCGGCGAAGATGCGCGGGGTGCAGTTCGGAAGGCCGAAGCGTAATCTGCCGGATAATTTTGAACAGGTTTGTTATCAGTGGAAAAGCGGTGAGATCCTGGGGAAGGAGGCGGCCAGGCTCTGCAGTATGCCGTTGTCGACGTTTTATGGGAGGGCGAGGGAAGTTAATATAGGGTGAAATATTTTGATTTTTTTTAATTGAAAGTATATGGGGCTGTCGGTTAATAGATAGTCATGAAC
>CAJTRO010000043.1 GCA_910579015.1 uncultured Dorea sp.
TATCCATCCCATCTCTCCCCACTCCATCCCCCTCTTCTATCCATAATCCAACATTTGTTTACTTTACCACCATTATATAGTATAATGATACATATAAATCTACAGAAAGGGGACTGTATAATGAGTTGGAGAAAGAAATTCATAACCATCGCCACTTTAACAAGCGCATCAACATTTACCATACATATGATAAATAAGTTTATTGATTTTTATGCATCACTGGACAATCTTCTGGATAACCCTTCTGGTACATATTATAATTGGAAATTTGGAGAAATCTATTACAAAAAGATAGGAAGCGGACCACCCTTACTTCTCATTCATGATCTGACACCCTACAGTTCCGGACATGAATGGAACAAAGTTCTAAACAAGATTGCCAAAACACATACTGTCTACCGTATAGACCTTCTCGGATGTGGACGCTCAGACAAGCCAAGTCTCACCCACACGAATTATCTATACGTTCAATTAATAAGCGATTTTGTAAAGCATATTATTGGAGAACAGACCGATATCATCGCGACAGGATTATCCGGTTCTTTTGCAATCGCCGCCTGCCACAATGATAATTCAATCATCAGAAAGGTAATCCTGGTGAATCCCTCCGATGTAAATCTACTGGACAAGATACCTGACAAGCACTCCAAGATTACATCTCAACTCATTAATCTTCCTGTCATAGGTACTTTACTTTACAATCTTCTTACAAGGAGAGAAAATATCGAGACATTATTTAAGGAATCATATTTCTATGACCGCAAGAAAATTGATAATGATACTGTCAGTACCTACTATGAAGCGGCACATATGGGAGAGGGCTCTCCAAAGTATCTGTTTTCCAGTTTATCCGGACGATATACTACCGTCAACCTCAAGCATTGCATGAAGTCACTGACGAACAGTATCTACATTATTATGGGTAAAGACGAGGAACGACAGACAGAAATAACAGAACAATACAAGAACTTACTTCCGTCAATAGAATGTGCTGTCATACCAGAGACAAAGCATCTTCCTCAATTAGAAAAGGTCGATGAATTTATAGAACAGATGAATCTATTTCTGGAAGACGAATTTTAAAGCTTAGAAATCATTTACCACTCAACAAAAGGCTGTCGCAAGAATCTTCTCATTTTCTTGCAACAGCCTTTTTTCTCTTACTTTAATGGCTCTTTTGCTGGAAGTCCCGCCTTCCTTGGATATTTCTTTCCAGTGCTCTTCACCTTAACTATCCTGACAAAAGACCTGTTGATATCACTGTCCGGCAATTGGAACTTTATAACCTCGTCCACCCTGCCTCCAAGAATCTCAACCGCTTTTCGGGCGCTCTTCACCTCTTCATCTATATCTCCGGACTTATAAGAAATAAATCTTCCTCCCACTCTCGTATAAGGAATACAATACTCTGACAAAGACGCAAGATTAGCAACCGCTCTCGACACACTCAGATCGTACCCTTCTCTGTGTTCCTCCCTTCTCGCCAAATCCTCCGCCCTGCTGTGAACAGCTTCTATATCCTTAAGCCTCAGTTCATGAATCACCTCATTCAGAAATTTCACTCTCTTATTCAACGAATCCAGCAAAGTCATTTTCAGATGTGGAAAGATAATTTTCAACGGGATCCCTGGAAATCCAGCTCCCGTCCCTACGTCGATGACCTTATCTATCTGCTCCATATTCTCCACATTCACAATCGAAGCACTGTCAACAAAATGCTTTTCCACAACCTCTTCATATTCTGTGATCCCGGTAAGGTTCATCACCTTATTCCATTCAACAAGCATCTCATAAAACACCTGAAATTGCCGGGACTTCACTTCATCCAACTCTATCCCCAGCCTTAACATCTTATCTTCTAATATTCCCACATCTTTCCCCCTCTTCTCTTCCTGTCTCATAACATGATTGAAGATTCTTCTCCGCCATCTTAGAAAACAATTCTCAAACACGTTCTATTCATGCAAAATTTAAAGATTCATTCCCTTTACCTCATCTGCCGGAAACCATCCTCATACTAATGAGATGATGAACTCAGATACACCAGCAACACCGAAATATCCGCCGGAGATACGCCCGATATCCTGGACGCCTGCCCGATGGAAACCGGCCGGTATTCCTTCAATTTCTGCAACGCTTCTATACGAAGGCTCTTCACCTGATCATAATCCATATCCTCAGGTATCTTCTTAGCCTCAAGCTTCTTAAATTGTTCTACCTGCTTCTTCTGCCTGGAGATATACCCGTCGTACTTAATAGATATATCCACCTGCTCGATCACCTCGTCCCTCAAGTCCGCCGGGAACTCTGGTCTCTTCTCATCAATACTTTCCAACAGCCTGTACGACAATTCCGGACGACGGACCAATTCAGCAAGCGACGCACCCGATACCAGAGGCGTACTCTTACAGCTTTCAAGAAGAGACTGCACCTGCTTAGTCGTACCGACATTCGTATGCTTAAGCCTCTCTATCTCCGAACAGATCAATTCCTCCTTCTTCTCTAACTTCCTGCATCTTTCCTCCGAGATCAGTCCTATCTCATATCCAATCCTCGTAAGCCTCTGATCTGCATTATCCTGCCTCAGAAGAAGCCTGTATTCCGCCCTCGAAGTCATCATACGATAAGGCTCATGGCTCTCCTTCGTCACAAGATCGTCAATCAATACTCCGATATAAGCCTCCGAACGATCCAGTATCACCGCCTCTTTTCCCTGAAGCTTTCTGGCCGCATTGATCCCCGCGATCAGCCCCTGAGCCGCCGCCTCCTCATATCCGGAGCTTCCATTAAACTGACCGCCGCTGAATAACCCCTCTATCTCACGAAATTCGAGTGAAGGCTTCAACTGCCTTGCATCAATACAATCATATTCTATAGCATAGGCATTTCTCACAATCCGCACATTCTCAAGACCAGGTACTGTTCTGTACATTGCATACTGTACATCCTCCGGAAGCGAGCTTGACATTCCTCCGATATACATCTCATTTGTCTCAATGCCCTCAGGCTCTATAAATACCTGATGTCTATTTTTATCAGAAAATTTAACTACTTTATCCTCAATTGACGGACAATATCTCGGACCTGTCCCTTCTATCATTCCAGAAAATAGAGGAGAACGATCCAGATTATTTCTTATGATCTCATGCGTCTTCTCATTCGTATAAGTCAACCAGCACGATACCTGATCGATCTGTACCTCATCCGGATCCGTTGTGAAAGAAAATGGAACAATCCTCTCGTCTCCAAGCTGTTCCTCCATCTTGCTGAAGTCCACTGTATTCCTGTCAATCCTTGCCGGAGTTCCCGTCTTGAAACGATACATCCTGATTCCAAGTTCTCTTAAGGAATCTGTGAGATAGTTCGCGGCCTGTAGACCATTCGGACCAGTATTGTTGCTGACCTCCCCATAGATACACCTGGCCTTAAGATAAGTTCCCGTGCATAAGATCACAGCCCTGCAATTATAGATTGCTCCTGAAAATGTCTGGACACCGGTCACTCTTCCATCCTCCGTCAGGATGTTCACGACCTCCGCCTGTTTGATTTCCAGATTCTCCTGTCCCTCCAATACCTGGCGCATCGTCCTGCTGTAATTCGCCTTGTCTGCCTGCGCCCTCAGAGAATGAACGGCCGGCCCCTTCGACTTATTCAGCATCTTAGACTGAATAAATGTCCGGTCTATCACCTTCCCCATCTCTCCTCCAAGTGCGTCCACCTCTCTTACCAGATGTCCCTTAGAGCTTCCCCCTATATTCGGATTACACGGCATCAATGCTATGCTGTCCACACTCACAGTAAATACAATAGTTGTAAACCCAAGCCTGGCCGCCGCCAGAGCGGCTTCACAACCGGCATGTCCCGCGCCGATCACTACTATGTCATATTTGTCCTTATTTACCCATACAGAATTTGCTGAAAATTTCATTGACCAAATCCTCTCCTATCGTTTCCCCCGTAATATTTCCAAGCGCCTCATATGCGTCCATCAGATCAATCGAATAAAAATCCTCCGGCATTCCATCATCTATGCTGTCCCTCACCCTCTCCAAAGCACCATAAGCGTCCGAAAGGGCTGTCTTATGACGTATATTCGTAATATAAATTTCATCATTAAATGCAAGATTTCCTTCAAAAAATAATTTTTTCAAAGTTTCCTCTAAATGATCTATTCCCTTCATATCCTTCGCAGATATGTCTATTACAGGGATTTTGAACTCCTTTATCTCCGTTTTCCTATCATCATCCACCATCAATATTCCCTTATTTTTTGCAGGATTACTTTCATTATCACAAGATTGATGATCCACTACAGAACTCTCTCCCTTATCCCCACACCCTCCAGGATTACAAGTAAAATACATATCTTCCACATCCTGCACGGTCACAAGCGCCTCCAGATCCGACTTATTCAATAATATGACAGAAGTCTTCCCCTCTATCAGCCTCATGATCTCACAGTCATTCTCATCCAAAGGTCTGGACGAATCTATGACATAAAGGATAAGATCCGCCTGGTCCGCATAATCTTTCGCCCTGTCTACCCCAATCTTCTCCACGATATCTTCTGTATCCCTGATCCCCGCAGTATCCATGATATTCAGAGATATCCCCTTCAGATTAATATGCTCCTCTAATACATCCCGTGTCGTACCTTCCACATCCGTCACGATTGCCCGCTCCTCGCCCAGAAGAACATTCAGAAGAGAAGACTTTCCCGCATTCGGTTTGCCGAGGATGACCGTTCTGATCCCTTCCTTTATGATACGGCCGTCGTCACAGGTATCCAATAGACGCCGGATATCCCCAAGCCATTCCTCCACATTTCCCTTAAGCTCCACCCCATATCCATCTACGCTGATATGCTCCGGATCGTCGAGAGCCGTCTCTATAAAAGCAGTATGGTAAATTATATTCTTTCTTATTCTATTTATTTCTTGTCTGACACAGCCCTTCAACTGATTCACAGAGCTTTGCAGAGCATATTTATTCTGGGCCTCTATCAGGTCCCCCACCGCCTCCGCCTGGGACAGATCCAGCCGTCCGTTCAGGAATGCCCGCTTCGTGAACTCTCCCGGCTCTGCCGGCCTGGCGCCGTAATCAATCAATGTCTCCAGTATCCTCTTTACTACATACACACCGCCGTGGCAGTTGATCTCTACCGTATCCTCGCCCGTAAAGCTTCGGGGACCTCTCATCAGCATGACCAGAACCTCGTCAATCGTCTCTTCCCCGTCCACGATGAAACCATAATGTATCGTATGAGACTTCTGTTCACTCAGTCTCTTCTCATTCTTTCCCCTATAGATACAATCCGCGATCAGGAATGCCTCCGGGCCGCTCATCCTTACAATCCCTATCCCCGCGCTGCTCACAGCAGTCGATATAGCCGCAATCGTAGTATCATACTGATATCCCATATGATCCTTCCCTTTCCTCATCAAAAAAAATCTGGATACATAACCTATAATATAGAAAAATAGGGGTTATTACAACCCCTATCTCTGCTATCTACGTACAAGTGTTACTACTACTCTTCTATAAGGCTCCTCGCCCTCGCTATGTGTGGATACTGCCGGATCAGACTGAAGCGCCGAGTGGATGATCCGTCTCTCATATGGATTCATAGGCTCCAGAGATACGGTCCTTCTATTCCTCTTCACCTTACTTGCTATATTCTTTGCAAGATTCTCCAGGGTATCTTTCCTTCTCCTGCGGTAATCCTCCGTGTCAAGCTTCACACGGACATATCCTTCCTGCATCTTGTTGGCCACCCGGTTCGTAAGGTACTGTAAAGAATCTAACGTCTGTCCGCGCTTCCCTATCAGTATCCCCATGCTGCTGCCTTCCATGTCAATTGAAAGCGCGCCTTCATCATCTATGGAAGAAGAAACCTTCACATCCTTCATATCCATCGCCTTCAATACGTCATAGATGAACTTCTCACAGGCTTCTATCGTCTGGTCCTCGACCTTCGCAAGCTCAACTTCTTTTCTCTCCTTTGACGGCGCCGCCGGTTTCTCCTTCGCCTCTGTCACCGCCGGCTCCTTTGCTTCCTTCTTACCCTTTGCAAAGGACTTCTTCTTATCCTTCTTGCCGTCCTTCTTATTCTCTTTCCGGGAAGATTCCTTTCTGAAAGCTTCCTTTGCCTCTTTCTTCGGTTCTTCCTTATGCTCTTCCTTAACTTCTCTGCATTCCTTTTTTGCAGGCTCTTTTACTACTGACACATCTACCTTTGGAATCTCTATCTCAGGCTCTTGCTCCACCACTACTTCTTTTCTGCGTGCCTTGATCACGGCCTGCTTCATCCCTATCCCAAGGAATCCGGCGCTGCCCTTTTCAATCACCTGATAATCTAACTGATCACTCGTCACACCCAGCTGGATCAAAGCCTCTGTGATCGCATCATCCAGCGTCTTAGCTGATACAGTAATATATTCCATCTCGAATAACGCCCCCTAATTGTTTTCATTAAATCTCTTAACCATATTCGCTTTCGCCGCAAGGCTTCCTTCCTTGGCATTTGCGGCGTTCGCTTTTGCCTCTTCTATCTTTCTTTCTCTCTCTTTTTCACTCATTCCCGAAGCACTGCGGCTGGCGGACTCCTTCATGCTCCTTGTGTTGGCCTGAGCCATCGCATTGATCTTCTCTGCCTTCTCTCCACGCTTCTGACGCTTCTTCTCCGCCTTCTCTTTGTTCCTCTCAATCAACTCTTCCACTGATATCTTAGCCAGATGCTTGTTGATCAATACCTGCTGGAGGATCCTTACCAGAGCGCTGATCACCCAGTAAAGACCGATACCGGTAGGCAGTGTAAATACCATGAATACGGAAAACAGCGGCATCGTTACATTCATTGTATTCATCGTTCCGGCCATCGGGTTATCCTTGTCCATCTTCTGTCCTGAGATCGCCTGGGAAATCTTCACACTCAGATACTGTGTTGCGCCTGATAACACCGGAAGCAGGATTGCCGTTATGATGACAAGAACCGGCGCGATCCCATAAGAACCACTGTTCTTGATCATCACCGTCGGTGCGATCGTAAGATCCGGTATCGTAAGGAATCTGTTCACGGTCGCAGGTGCATCCTTGATCGCCGGTACATAACTCTGGATATCATAGATAACAGGATACAGGGCCAGAAGCAGAGGCATCTGTATCAGTAACGGAAGACACCCTCCCATCATAGATGTTCCATACTTATCATAGACCTGCTGCATCTCCTCCTGCTGCTTCATCATAGATGCCTGATCTTTCTTATTCTTATACTTCTTCTGGACTGCCTGTAACTCCGGCTGCATCACAGAAGACATCTTCATAGACCGCTGCTGATTGATGGTTAGAGGCAGCATCAACGTATATACAAAGATTGTATACAAGATGATGGATAAACCGACCAGACCATTCCCTCCCGGAAACACACTGTCCAACATTGTATAGATAAGGTTCATTACCTTACCTAATAACCAGCAGAGCTGCCCGACGATCGGCCAGTTGGCTGCTGACAGTAAACTAAACGCCATACTCTTCTCCTCCACATATCACTCTTGTTCATTTCCTGAGAGCACTTTCCTTATAAAAATACTCTTATAAAAAATGCTCTTCCCGTTATGAAGGCCGGACAATCTCCGGTCACCACACTACGGTACGGGGTCACAGCCTCCCCTGGCGAAGGGATTACAGCGCAGAATCCTCCACACTGCCAGAGCACCGCCCTTCCATGCTCCGTATTTTTCTATTGCTTCTATTGCATATTGGGAACATGTCGGATAATAGATGCAGCTGGAATATCCTTTCAGAGAGGACAAATATCTCTGATAGAATCTAATAGAACCTAACAGAAGCTTCTTCATAATTCGCTACCCCTGATCTATAATTTCATGAAGATGAGCCAGATGGAGCATTGCGCTGTCAATGTCATGGTAATTCTTCTCTTTCGCGCCTATTCTTGCTATCACAACTATATCATATCCACATCTGAATCTGTCTTCTTGCAATCTATAGCTTTCTCTGATCAATCTTGTCAACCTGTGACGGACTATACTGTTGCCAACTTTCTTACTTACGGATATTCCCAATCGGTTCCTGTTCTCCTGGTTCCTTAACACATACATCACCAGGTACTTGTTCGCATAAGATCTCCCCTTCTTATAAACAGTCTGGAAATCTCTGTTCTTCTTCAATGATTCGGAATATTTCATGAGACTACTTCTCCTGTATCTGCTATTTTTAATAGAAGAAAAGGCCACATATATGCGGCCTACGCTGATAATCTCTTTCTTCCTTTAGCTCTTCTGCTGGCAAGTACATTTCTTCCGCCTTTAGTGCTCATTCTGGACCTGAATCCGTGAACTTTGGCTCTTTGTCTCTTTTTTGGCTGGAATGTCATTTTCATAGATATCCACCTCCTTATATTTTATAAGGGATAATCCCCGCTTTTTCCTAAGACATCAGCTTAGATTATATAAAAAAAAAAGCCTAACGTCAAGCTATTCCTGTATTTTTCTAAATTTATTTATCCACAAAATGTGGATAATATCCGGAAATTCTGTGGAAAACGTGTGGAAATAAATAATTTTCCTCCATTTTCCCTTAGAAACAGGCATTTTCCACGTGTGAATTGAGTTATCCACATCCATTTAGAGATTGCGTAATCTCTTATTTTGATGTAAAATATTATGGATAGTAAATTGGGAGTAGGAGTTAATAATAATGGATATCGTGAATGAAAAATGGCCTGAAATAATCGAACACCTTAGAATAGAACATGAATTATCCAACGTCTCATTCAACACCTGGATCCAACCGCTCAGAGTGTATGACGTGATTGATAATACTGTATTCATACTGGTGAATATCAACGCAAGTGTCGAATATATCGAGAAAAAGTATCTTCTTCCTCTGAAGGTATGCATATCTGAGGTTACGGGGACAGACTATGAGGTAGTGTTTGTTTCAGAGGATGATTCCAGGATCAGCGAGATCCATAACATGGCCGCCGAAGCCACACAGAAGAAGCGGACCAAGACCGCCAGCGAGAAGGCCGGGCTGAATCCCAAGTATACTTTTGATACCTTTGTAGTCGGCGGCAACAATAATTTTGCCCATGCGGCGTCTCTTGCCGTCGCGGAATCACCGGGAGAGGTCTACAACCCCTTATTCCTGTATGGAGATGTAGGTCTTGGCAAGACGCACCTTATGCATTCAATTGCACATTTTATATTGGATAAGAATTCTAAGAAGAAGGTGCTGTACGTTACGAGCGAGACCTTCACCAACGAACTGATCGAAGCCCTGAAAAAGGGTAAAACCGCAGACAACGAGTCTGCCATGGCGCAGTTTCGGGACAAGTACCGCAACAACGACGTTCTCCTCATTGATGATATCCAGTTTATCATCGGCAAGGAGAGTACACAGGAAGAATTCTTCCATACGTTCAATCATCTGCATACCTCCGGCAAGCAGATCATCATCTCCAGCGATAAGCCTCCCAAGGATATCGAGACACTGGAGGCAAGACTGCGCACCCGCTTCGAGTGGGGACTGATCGCAGACATCTCTGCTCCGGATTACGAGACACGTATGGCGATCCTGCGCAAGAAGATTGAACTGGACCATCTGGACAAATACAACATACCGGAAGAGGTCCTTAAGTATATCGCCGACAATATCAAGTCCAACATCAGAGAGCTCGAGGGATCTCTGAACAAACTGATCGCCTTATATAAGCTGAATAAGAAGGAAGTTTCTATTGATATCTCCCTTGCGGCAGAAGCCCTTAAGGATATCATCTCTTCTTATAATAACAGAGAAGTAACGCCTGAACTGATACTTGATATCGTATCAGATCATTTCAATATAACCATAGCAGATCTAAAGAGCAACAAGAGAAGTGCGAACATCTCCGTGCCAAGGCAGATTTCCATGTATCTTATGAGGAATCTGACAGAGACGCCTCTGCAAGCGATCGGCATCATACTTGGGGGAAAGGATCATTCCACCATCAAGTACGGTGTGGAAAAGATCGAGAAAGAGATGGCGAAGGATGAGACACTGAATAATACGATCAACATTATAATGAAGAAGATCAACCCTGCCTGATGGGGGAATGTGGATAACTTTGCGGACAAGTTATGGAAACTTTGTGGATAACCTGTTGAAAATCCTTTTGAAAGAAATAAAAAAGTTTTTTTAGACAAGTTTTCACCACTTCATCCACAGCTTATCTTTCCGAAATCCACATGGTTATTACGACTGGAAACGTTGATGGATTGTGGCTTTGAAGGGGTTTTCCTCTTTTCCACAGCCCCTAATAAGAAGAAGGAGAAAGTATTTCATATATTGATATACCTGTCTCCGCCCGAAAGGAGTTTTACACATATGAAGATAATCTGCAAAAAGTCAAACCTGGCAAAAGGAGTAAGCATTGTATCCAAGGCTGTTCCATCTAAGACTACAATGCCTATCCTTGAATGTATCCTGATAGATGCAACCAACGATATCATAAGACTGACAGCGAACGATATGGAACTGGGGATACAGACAGATATAGAAGGAGAGATCCTTGACAGAGGCATGATCGCAATTGACGCGAAGATATTCTCAGAGATTGTCCGCAAGCTTCCGGATAACGAAGTTAAGATTGAGACGGATGATAACCTTCAGGTGATGATAACCTGCGAGAAGGCCAAGTTCAATCTGTCGGGGAAGCCCGGAGAGGAGTTCTCCTATCTTCCTGTAATTGAGAAGGATGAATCTATAGAAATATCACAGTTTACTTTGAAAGAGATCATCAGACAGACTATTTTCTCCATAGCCGATACGGAGAGCAACAAATTAATGACGGGAGAATTGTTCGAGATAAGAAATAATGTCTTAAGAGTGATCTCACTTGACGGACACCGTATCTCTATCAGGAAGATAGAGCTTAAGGATGAAGTCACCGACAGGAAGCTTATAGTTCCGGGAAAGACGCTGATAGAGATCAGCAAGATCTTATCCGGAGAAGCGGAGAGTATGGTGAATATCTCATACAGCAACAACCACATTGTATTCGAGTTCAACAATACGGTTGTGGTATCCAGGCTGATCGAGGGAGAGTATTTCAAGGTGGACCAGATGCTTTCCAGCGATTACGATACGAAGGTCAGGATCAATAAGCGGGAACTGCTTGACTGTATAGACAGAGCGACGCTCCTTGTCAAGGAAGGGGACAAGAAGCCGATCATCATCAACATCGGCGACGAGGTGATGGAGCTTCGTATCAAGTCACAGATCGGTTCCATGAACGAGGAGATATTTATCAACAAAGAGGGGAAGGATCTGCTGATCGGATTCAACCCGAAGTTTTTGATAGACGCGCTCCGCGTGATCGAGGACGAGGAGGTTACGCTGTATCTGATGAATGCGAAGGCGCCGTGTTTTATCAAGGATAATGAGGAGAGCTATATCTATCTGATCCTGCCGGTTAATTTTAATGCGGCTATGTAGGACAGAGGAGATCGGCCTGCTTTTAGGAATTCATATATGAGAAGGTAGAGGGATGAGAAGTGGATGTCATTAAACTGAGAGATGAATATATCAAATTAGGCCAGGCGCTTAAGGCCGCCGGACTTGTGGAATCCGGGGCCCGGGCGAAGGATGTTATCCTGGAAGGACTGGTGCAGGTGAACGGGGAGACGGACACCAGAAGAGGGCGTAAGCTGTACGCCGAAGACGTGATCACTTTCGATGGGGAAGAAGTGAAAATTGAAAATTAGATCTTTAAAGCTTAAGAATTACAGAAACTATAGTCTATTAAAACTTGATTTTGATGATGCTGCCAATATATTCTATGGGGATAATGCACAAGGCAAAACGAATATTCTGGAGGCAGTTTATCTTTCCGGAACCACCAAATCGCATAGAGGGACCAAGGACAGGGACCTGATACGTTTTGGAGAAGAGGAGTCTCATATTGAGGCAGTTGTGGAAAAGAATGGTATTGAATATCAGCTTGACATGCATCTGAAAAAGAACAGCCCTAAGGGGATCGCCATCAACAAGATGCCTATACGCAGGGCAAGTGAGTTATTTGGAATAGTGAATCTTGTATTTTTTTCTCCGGAAGACCTGAATATCATAAAGAGCGGGCCTTCGGAGAGAAGAAGATTCATTGATATGGAGTTATCACAGCTTGACAGGGTATATCTGAGTGATCTGGGGAATTACAACAGAGTTGTGAACCAGAGGAACAGGCTTCTGAAGGATATGAAGCCCGGACCGGACAAAAGCCTTATGGATACCCTTGAGATCTGGGAGTTACAATTGATTCAATACGGCAACAGGATTGTGGAGAGAAGGAAGCTGTTTATACAGGAAGTAAACGAAATTATTTCTTCTATACACAAAAAATTAACTGGAGAGAAAGAAGATATTCAAGTGATCTATGAACCCAGCAACGGGAATCTCACTTTAGAACAAGCATTGGTAAAAAACAGAGAAAGAGATATAAGGATTAAGAGTACGTCGGTCGGGCCGCACAGAGATGATATATGCTTTATGGCAGGAGACCTGGATATCAGACGTTTTGGCTCACAGGGACAGCAGAGGACTGCGGCGCTCTCTTTGAAGCTGTCTGAGATAGAGCTGGTAAAGCAGGTAATAAATGACACGCCTGTTTTATTACTTGACGATGTTTTGTCTGAACTTGACAAACATAGGCAAAACTATCTATTAGACAGTATTAATGATATACAGACGCTTATTACCTGTACAGGGGTAGAAGATTTTGTAAATCATCGTTTCTCTATTAATAAGGTGTTTCATGTCCATGAAGGGCAGGTAACGAATGAAAACTAGGAGGATAAGAATGAGTACAGAGAAGGTACAGCATGAGTATGGTGCGGATGAGATCCAGATATTAGAAGGGCTTGAAGCTGTAAGAAAGCGCCCCGGTATGTATATCGGAAGCACATCATCAAGGGGATTACACCATCTTGTATATGAGATTGTGGATAACTCTGTGGATGAAGCGCTGGCAGGTTTCTGTGATACCATATTTGTGACTATCAATCAGGATAATTCTGTAACAGTTCTGGATAACGGAAGGGGGATTCCTGTCGGGATCAACCATAAGGCGGGGCTTCCTGCGGTGGAGGTTGTGTTTACGGTTCTCCATGCCGGAGGGAAGTTCGGCGGCGGAGGATATAAGGTATCAGGCGGGCTTCACGGAGTAGGAGCCTCTGTCGTGAACGCCCTGTCCAACTGGCTGGAGGTTGAGATCTGTCATGAGGGAAAGGTGTATAAGCAGCGGTATGAGCGTGGAAAAGTAGTGGAGAAGCTGGATGTCATTGGGGAATGTGAACCGGACCGGACGGGAACAAAGGTTATATTTATGCCGGACGACACTATTTTTGAGGATACGGTATTCGACTATGACGTGCTAAAGCAGCGTTTCCGGGAGATGGCGTTCTTAACGAGAGGTCTTAAGATCGTACTGAGAGATGAGAGGCCGGAGGAGGCGGTGGAGAAGACTTTCCACTATGAGGGCGGCATCAAGGAGTTTGTCACTTATCTGAACCGCAGTAAGACGGCGTTGTATGAGGATATCATCTACTGTGAGGGCGTAATTAATAATGTCGCTGTGGAAGTGGCGATGCAGCACAATGATTCATACAGTGACAATACCTATGGATTTGTGAATAATATTACGACGCCGGAGGGGGGAACCCATGTGGTCGGTTTTCGGAACGCGCTGACGAAGACGTTCAATGATTATGCGAGAAAGAATAGGCTGTTGAAAGATAACGAACAGAATCTGTCCGGTGAGGATATCAGAGAAGGGCTGACGGCGATCATCAGCGTTAAGATTGAGGATCCGCAGTTTGAAGGACAGACGAAGCAGAAGCTTGGCAACAGCGAGGCAAGAGGAGCTGTGGACAGCGTGGTCAGCAGGCAGCTCGAGGTTTATCTGGAACAGAACCCGAATGTTGCAAAGCTTACGATTGAGAAGTCTGTGATGGCACAGCGGGCAAGAGAGGCCGCAAGGAAGGCAAGAGAGCTGACCAGGAGGAAATCAGCCCTTGATGGAATGTCTCTTCCCGGGAAGCTTGCGGACTGTTCAGATAAGGATCCCAAGAACTGTGAGATCTATATCGTGGAGGGAGATTCTGCGGGAGGATCAGCAAAGACGGCGAGAGACCGTTCCACCCAGGCAATCCTGCCTCTTCGCGGCAAGATACTGAATGTGGAGAAGGCGAGGCTTGACCGTATCTACGGGAATGCGGAGATCAAGGCTATGATCACCGCGTTCGGCACAGGGATCCATGATGATTTTGATATCTCGAAGCTTCGGTATCATAAGATCATCATCATGACGGATGCCGATGTGGACGGAGCCCATATCAGTACGTTATTATTGACTTTTCTCTATCGTTTTATGCCTGATCTTATTAAAGAGGGATATGTTTACCTGGCGCAGCCGCCGCTCTATAAGCTTGAGAAGAACAAGAAGGTGTGGTATGCGTACAGCGACGAGGAGCTTGACGGTATCCTCAAGGATGTCGGCCGTGACGGGAATAACAAGATCCAGCGCTATAAGGGGTTAGGAGAAATGGATGCGGAACAGCTCTGGGAGACGACGATGGATCCGGAGCACAGGATTCTTCTGAAGGTGAAGATGGACGAGGAGACGACTTCGGAGCTTGATCTTACGTTTACCACCCTGATGGGGGACAAGGTTGAGCCGAGACGTGAGTTCATAGAAGAGAATGCGAAGTACGTGAAGAATCTGGATGTATAGAATACTTTCCGCAGAAAGGAGAAGAGGGGAATAGATTATGGAAGATAATATTTTTGATAAGGTCCATGAAGTAGATTTGAAGAAGACGATGGAGACTTCGTATATAGACTATGCCATGAGCGTCATTGCTTCCCGCGCTCTGCCGGATGTAAGAGACGGATTAAAGCCGGTACAGAGAAGGATTCTGTACTCCATGATAGAGCTGAACAATGGTCCGGATAAGCCTCACAGAAAATGTGCCCGTATCGTCGGTGATACCATGGGTAAATATCACCCGCACGGGGATAGTTCCATCTATGGAGCGCTGGTCAACATGGCTCAGGAGTGGTCTACAAGATACCCGCTGGTAGACGGCCACGGGAACTTTGGTTCGGTGGACGGGGACGGCGCCGCGGCCATGCGTTATACGGAGGCAAGGCTCAGCAAGATCTCCATGGAGCTGACGGCCGATATCAATAAGAATACCGTTGACTTCATACCGAACTTTGATGAGACAGAGAAGGAACCGACGGTACTGCCGGCGAGATTTCCGAATCTTCTGGTCAATGGAACCTCCGGGATTGCTGTGGGTATGGCGACGAATATTCCGCCTCACAATCTTAGAGAGGTCATCAATGCGGTTGTAAGGATCATTGACAACCAGATCGAAGACAAGGAAGAGACAACGATCGAGGAGATTCTTCAGATCGTCAAGGGACCGGATTTTCCGACAGGGGGAACGATACTTGGAACCAGAGGGATCGAGGAAGCGTACCGTACCGGCCGGGGAAAGATCCGTGTGCGCGCGGTCACAGATATAGAGTCTATGCCTAACGGAAAGAGCAGGATCGTCGTGACGGAGCTTCCTTATATGGTGAATAAGGCAAGGCTGATAGAGAAGATCGCCGAGCTGGTGCGGGATAAGAAGATTGACGGTATCACGGAATTAAGCGACCAGTCCAGCCGGGAAGGGATGCGGGTAGTCATTGAACTGAGAAGAGACGTGAATGCCAATGTCCTTCTGAACCAGCTGTACAAGCATACCCAGTTGCAGGATACCTTCGGTGTGATCATGCTTGCGCTCGTCAACAACCAGCCAAAGGTCATGAACCTCCTGGAAATGCTGGATCATTATCTCAGGCACCAGGAAGAGGTTGTCACGCGGCGTACACAGTACGAGCTTAACAAGGCCGAAGAGAGAGCGCATATCTTAGAAGGATTATTGATTGCTCTTGATAATATAGACGAAGTGATCCGCATCATCAGAGGATCCCAGACGGTACAGACAGCCAAGACTGAGTTGATGGAGAGGTTCGGGCTGACGGACGTACAGGCACAGGCGATCGTGGACATGCGTCTGCGTGCTCTGACAGGTCTGGAGAGAGAGAAGCTTGAGAAGGAATATAACGAGCTGATGGAGCAGATCGGCAGGTTAAAGGCGATTCTTGCAGACCGGAAGCTGCTGCTTGGCGTGATCAGGGAAGAGATCCTTATCATCCGTGACAAATACGGCGATGAGAGAAGGACGTCTATCGGATTTGACGAATTCGACATTTCCATGGAAGATCTGATTCCCAAAGAGGATGTGGTCATCACCCTGACCAAGTTAGGCTATGTCAAGCGTATGTCCAACGACACCTTTAAGTCGCAGAACCGCGGCGGCAAGGGAATCAAGGGTATGCAGACACTGGAAGAGGATTATGTGGAAGAATTATTCATGACGCATACGCATCATTATATTATGTTCTTCACGAATACAGGACGTGTGTACCGGCTGAAGGGATATGAGATTCCGGAGGCAAGCCGTACATCAAGGGGAACTGCGATCGTGAACCTTCTCCAGCTGATGCCGGGGGAGAAGATCAGCGCCGTGATCCCGATCGACGAGTACAGAGACGGTGAGTATCTGTTCATGGCGACGAAGAAGGGGCTGGTCAAGAAGACGCCGATCAAGGATTATGCATTTGTCCGTAAGACGGGACTTGCGGCGATCACGCTCAGGGAAGAGGATGAGTTAATTGAGGTGAAGTACACCAACAGCGACCAGGAGGTATTTCTTGTAACCAAGTACGGACAGTGTATCCGCTTTGATGAGAAGGATGTCCGGCCGACCGGAAGGAATTCTATGGGTGTCCGGGGAATGAACCTGTCAGACCGTGATGAGGTGATCGGTATGCAGTTGAGTTCCCAGGGAAGCGAGCTTCTGATCGTATCCGAAAAGGGTATGGGCAAGCGTACCGGAATGCAGGAGTTCACCTGCCAGAACCGTGGCGGCAAGGGTATCAAGTGCTATAAGATCACAGAGAAGACAGGCAATGTGGTGGGCGTCAAGGCTGTGAATGAAGATGACGAGATCATGATCATCAACACGGAAGGGATCGTGATACGCATGAAGTGTTCCGGAATCTCTGTACTGGGGCGCGTGACTTCCGGCGTGAAGCTTATTGATCTCAAGGAAGGGGATATCGTGGCAAGCATCGCCAAGGTAAGAAAGGGCGATGAGGAAGGCTCTGACAGCGAAGAGAACGGAGAAGAAAGCATTGGGGTTGATAATGAGGCTGAATAAAGATTTACAGGTTAACTGGAATGAGTGATTCAAAGATACTTGATTTGATTGAGTTTATAGAGAATCATAATCCGAAAGAGATAGTGAAAGAGGAGAAAGATAGTTAGTTAAAACTGACAACAAAAAGAGGTTGTCGGAAAGTGACGGTTATAAAGTCATTTTCCGGCAGCTTTTTTTTACTTTATACGAAATTTCGACCTTTGAGACACAAAGCATGTCCTTCTGGGCGGACAAATATATAGATAATACAAATAAATACTGCCTGCTTATAGAAAATGTGCAAACAATACAAAAATTAAAAAGTGGATTGTCGAATCTAGACGATGCAAAGAAAAAACAAAAATATTATAATTTCAATGTGAAAAATTGTGGAACAACGGCAAGGTATTTACTGACAGAGTTTTTATTAGATAAAAGAGGATTTGGCTATGAGTTATATTGAAATCAGGGATCTATCATTTTCTTATGCGGATGACGAAAGGCTGATTTTAAAGGATATCAGCCTTGAAGTGGAAAAGGGTGAATTTGTGTGCCTTCTAGGGCAGTCGGGGTGCGGGAAAAGTACATTTTTACGTCTCCTGGCGGGACTGGAGAAGTCGACAAAAGGAGAACTTCGAGTAGATGGAGAAACGGTTACAAAAGCAAGCTTAAACAGAGGGGTGGTTTTTCAGGATTATGGACTGTTTCCTTGGATGACTGCCGGGGAAAATATTCTGCTGGCCCTGACACAGAAATTTCCCAGGAAGGATAAGAAGGAGCTGAAGGAAACTGCTGTCCGGATGCTTCAGGCGGTCGGTCTGGACGAAAATATTTATAAAAAATATCCGAAGGCCCTGTCAGGAGGCATGAAGCAGAGATGTGCCATAGCCAGGGCGTTTGGCATAGACCCGCCGGTTCTTTTAATGGACGAACCCTTTGGCGCACTTGATGCGGTCACCAGGGCGAAGCTTCAGGATTTGCTGCTTGAGCTTTGGTCAAAGGATAAGGAAAAGAAAACTGTATTTTTTGTCACCCATGATGTGGATGAGGCAATACTTCTTGCAAACCGTATCTGCGTCCTGGGACAGTCGCCTAGTAATATTATATATGAATGTAAGATCCCTGACGAAAGCCGTCCTACAAGGGATACACAGTTTGAGGATGTAAAGGTCTTAAAGCTTCGTAATGAGCTGATAGGAAATATTAACAGGGATGTGAAATCTCACATATGACAGGGTTATTGATATAACAGGGCAATTATAGACACAGGTCTATTTGCAAATAAATGTTAAAAGGAGAATCAGTGTTATGAAAAAAAGAGTATTATCATTACTTATTGTCATGATGATGACATTCAGCCTTGCTGCATGCGGTGGTTCACCAGCAGACGATGCAGCCGAAGATAACGGCGCAGAAACAAAAGAAGAGCTGACGTCTGAAGAAAAAGGAGAAACAGCCGGGGAGAAGCCGGAGGTGTCCGAAATCCACTGGGCGCGTGCCAACAGCGGCAATATACTGGTAACGCTTGCAAGAGAGAAAGGCTATTTTGACGAAGTAGGACTTACAGTTATTGAGGATCCGATGGCTTCATCCTCTGACGCTCTGACAGCGCTTGAAACAGGTGCAGTAGATGTTACCTCCAATCAGGGAACGAATAACCCGTTACAGTTTATCAGTACAGGCTCTGACTTTACGATTGTAGGCGGATACATGTTAAAGGGAATGTATCTGGTGGCCAAGGCAGGAACAGGTTTTAACGATGTGAAAGATTTTGTCGGGAAGAAGATTGCGTATGCAGGGGTACATCCGGTAGTTGGAATGGCTATGCTGGATGCGGATATTGACCCCACGGATGAGAAAAATGTGGAATGGCTTACATATTCTACCAACAGCGACCGTCTGGCGGCAGTAGCGGCAGGAGAAGCAGATTATGCAGTATTGAGCGGCGATCAGTTATTTGCAGTTGGAAATAACCCGGATCTGGAAATTACATGCTGGCTTGATGATTTGGTACCTAATTATGGATGCTGCCGTATGAATATGAAAACAGAATTTGTAGAGAAAAATCCTGTAACAGTAAAGCTTCTTTTGAAATGCCTTATCCGCGCGGAGCAGTATTACCGGGCGAATACAGAGGAGTGTGTTTCCATTCTTGCAAAGGATATAGATGCTGATGAGGATTATGTTGCGGCTTATCTCTTAAATGAAAATTATATTTCCAGCGTTGATCCCTGTAAGCAGGCCATCGTTAAGACATGGGACGGCATGATTAAAATGGGCTTCATTGATGAGGCAGATATAGAAAATATAAATATTGAGGATCACATCAATACAGAGCTATACAAAGAGGCATTAGACGAGTGTGTCGAAGAATATCACGACGAGGATCCGGAATTTTATGACGGACGTGTGGAGTTCTTTGAGGCAAACAATCAATAAGAACAATATGAATAAAACTCAGTTTTCCGGTGAAGCCGGCAGACTGAGTTTTTGAGAAATTACGGCGGAGGATTTCCATGAGTAAAATAATTAAATTTGTAAAAACCTACTGGATTACCATCTGCATCTACATTGCAATGTTTTTTGGATATAAGTATATTGCGGATAACAAATTGTTTGGCGGCTTCCTGTTTCCCTCGGTGGAGAAAATAGGAGCTTCGTTTAAAGATAATGCAGGAACATTGTTTATGAATATGCTTTATTCCTTTCAATTGATGATTCCTTCGATTTTTATTGCGGCAGTAATAGCCATTGGCTTAGGCACGCTTTTGGGTATGCATACACGCGTCAGAAAGGTGCTTCATCCGGTCATTTATTCAGTGAGCGTGATACCGTCTATTCTGATGTCGCCCTTTGCGTTGCTTCTGGCGCCTAATTTCAGGGCCGCGTCCATGTTTCTTGTTGTATATAATACCATATGGGCGACGCTGTTTGCCACAATTAATGGAATTATGACGATTGACAAAAGGTATCTTGACAATGCGGCGACCCTGGAGCTTAATCCTTTAAATAAATTATTCAAGGTTATTATGCCGGCGGCCTCCCCCTCGATATTGTCGGGCTTTGTTACTTCTCTTAGGGGTTCATTTGTTGTACTTGTTTATGCGGAGATGTACGGCGCAAAATACGGTATGGGCTTCTATGTCAAGAAATATGCGGAATATGGCCTGTACAGCGAAGCGTGGAGCGGATTTGTTTTTATGGTCATTGTTCTTGTCATTGTAATGCAGATTTTTGAGAGAATAAAGAATTATATGCTGAAATGGACGATTAACTGAGTATAAAGAGACTGGAGAATAGGAAAGATGAAAATAACAAAAATAGATGTAATGTTAGTGGACGCAAAGCCAAAGGATAACCCAGGGTGGACTCCGGTTGTGTGCCGGATCTATACGGACGAGGGAATCTACGGCGACGGAGAAGCAGCTATGGCATATGGAAGCGGCTCCACAGGCGCGTATGGTGCGCTTCAGGATTTTGCAAAAAAAATTATCGGGATGGACCCCCTTGACAATGAGGTTATCTGGGAATTTTTATATAAATCCACATTTTGGTGCCAGAATGGAGGTCCTGTCGTATTTTCTGCAATGTCGGCGATAGATGTGGCGCTTTGGGATATTAAAGGAAAGTATTTCAATGTTCCGCTTTACCGGCTGCTTGGAGGAAAGATGCGTGACAAGCTGCGGTGTTATGCGAGCCAGCTTCAATTTGGCTGGGGAGAGAAGAAAACCCCGGCTCTTAGCATTGAGGACTATGTGGAAAATGCGAAAAAAGCAGTGGCGGAGGGATATGACGCGGTTAAGATCGACTTCTTTACCTTTTCGCCGGAAGGAAGAAGGTTCAACAGTGAAGATACAACAAGACTTCTCCCACCCAAATATGTAAATATGGTTGTGGACAGAGTGGCAGCAGTAAGGGAAGCGGTAGGTCCGGATGTGGATATTATTATGGAAAATCATTCTTATATCGACGCCCAGGGAGCAATTCAGCTGGGCGAACGGGTGAAACCCTATGGCATTTTCTGTTATGAGGAGCCGTGCACGCCGAGCCCCAAGGTAAATAAGTTTGTCTGTGACAAGTTGGATATGCCTATTGCGCAGGGTGAGCGCATCTATACAAGATGGCAGTACGCGCAGTATTTCGAGGATAATTCTATTCAGATGATTCAGCCTGATATCGGAAACTGCGGCGGTATTACAGAGACGAAGAAGGTATGCGATCTTGCACACATTTATGACGTGGGCGTACAGATTCATGTGTGCTCCAGCCCGCTTTTAACAGCAGCCTCGCTCCATCTGGAATCGTCAATACCCAATTTCACGATCCACGAGCATCATGTATATAACCGGTATGAATATAACAGGCGGCTTTGCAAATATGACTATCAGCCGGTAAACGGCTATATGACGGTTCCGGATCTTCCGGGAATCGGAAACGAATTCAGTGATTATGTGTTTGAGGTCAGTCAACGTGTAACAATTGAATAGGCATGGATATATTTATAGGTAAAGACTATAAATAAGCTTTTTTGTACTCACTTTTCTATTTGACAGATACGGTATTTTAAGAAATAATATCCATAATTGGAGTGATGGATATGTATAATATTGATGTCTGTTATAAGTTTATATTCGGATCCATGTTTGAAGAAATGGTTTTGGAAAACATCGCGCGGAAGGTGCATGAGTATTCAAAAGCAGGCATATTTTTCGTGTCATGCTCCGGGGAAATCCTGGCCTTTTCCTGTGAAGAGGAGGAAAGAAAGCTGTATTCCTTAAAAAATGGCTGTCTTACATTAGAGGATTATGAGAGATTTTTTGATGAGGTATCCTTAAGTAAGAACCAGATACTGGTATTTCCGGTACACTGCTTAGAGACGGAGGCGGGATATGTTGTCCTGACCGGCATTGATACGGAACAGTTGGAATTTTTCCGGGAGCTGGGAAAAATCCTCGTTCATATAAGCCGGAAGTTTTTCGAAGAAAGGGAAAAGAGCAGTTTCTTTCATCTGCCCCTAAAGGAGCAGGTCATATGCAGAACGATTTTTGAGAAAAATAAAGGCTCTTATATCCCGCCGAATATTTTAGAGGGAGACTATATAATTGTTGTAGTTCCCAAAAAGGATGTTATTCAGAAAATTGATTATCCGAAAATAAACAGGATATGGGAATTTTTATACATATATGAGGAAGAAGCGTATATTACGGCAGTTCTTTATAAGTTAGATGGGAAAAAAGCGCAGGAAATATACGAAAGAATAAGTAGAACAAACCTGGAATGCTGTATAAGCGGGATGTTTGGAGATTTAGATATATGCAGGGCAAAGCAGGATTTTCTTAAGCGGATTATGTCTATGGGACAGCAGGAAAATATGGGAATGAAACGGGAAAAGGACTGGTATATGGAAGGACTTTTTGCATATACCAGCCCTCTGATCAAGGATGCTGGATTAAAGGATTATTCCATTTCACGCCTCATAGAAGAAGATAACAAGAATAACACGGAATTTTATCATACATTAAAAATGTACTTATTATGCGGAAATAATATTACAATGGCGGCGGAAAAGTTGTACATTCACAGGAATACAATGGTGTACAGGCTGAAACGGATCAGGTCGTGTATAGGCCTGGATTTTAATGATGATAATATTTCGAGGGGATTGCTGGCATATATGATGATTTATGATGCCACAGAGGGGCAGGGAAATAAATAATGAAATTGATACAGAATCTGCCGGAAATATTTGAAGAATTTGGAGAAAAGAGAAGGCAGGCTTTTTTGGAAATTAAGGAATATAAGGACAAGGGGATTCCTGTGGTGGGGATGTATTGTGCTTATTTTCCTACGGAGCTGGCAATGGCAGTGGGGGCGGTTCCGGTAGGATTATGCTCCTTTGCGAATGAAACGGTTCCGCCGGCAGAGCGTGAGCTGCCCAAAAGCATGTGTCCTCTGGTAAAGTCCAGCTATGGCTTTGCTGTGGAGGATAAATGCCCCTTCTTTCATTTCGCGGATTTGGTAATCGGGGAAACAACATGTGACGGAAAGAAAAAGATGTATGAGCTGATGGCAGAATTTAAGCCGGTTTTCGTGATGCATCTGCCAAACAGCCAGACCGGCAGGGGGATAGAATTCTGGAGGCAGGAGATCATACGTACAAAGGAGTATTTTGAAGAATTTTTCCATGTTGTCATTACAGATGACATGATCCGTGAGGCTGTGCGCATCAGCAATGAAATCCGGTCGTCTTTAAAGAAGCTGTATGAGGTTATGAAGCTAAACCCGGCGCCGGTGCTGGGGGGTGACATACAAAAGATTATTACAGGCTCCAAATACCGCTTTGATTTTCAGACAACGCCGGAGGTTGTGGACGCAGTTACAGCAAAAATTCTGGATGAGTATAACAAAGGGAAAATGCTTGAATACAGGCCAAGAATACTCGTAACAGGCTGTCCTATCGGCGGGGACAGTATGAAAATCATCCATGAGATTGAGAACAACGGCGGAGTTGTGGTTGCGGTAGAAAATTGCAGCGGAGTAAAGACTTTGGACCAGATGGTAGATGAAGGGAAAGAGGACATATACGGCGCTATTGCCAGGCGTTATCTGTCAACAGGATGCTCTATTATGACTCCAAATGACAATCGTATTGAACTATTGGGAAGAATTATTGACGAATATCAGGTAGACGGCGTTGTGGAGATGATTCTTACAGGATGCCACGCAACTGGCGCGGAGTCTATTTATATCCGTAAATTTGTAAACAAGGAAAAGGGGCTGCCCTATATAGCTATTGATACAGATTATTCTTTGGCAGACAGAGGCCAGATTGCTACAAGGCTGTCTGCTTTTCTTGAAATGATACAGGTACAGGGCGACGAGCTGGATATAAACTACTGTTATAAAATCGTATTATCAGGACTCACCAGAGGAGATTCTATGAATCAGATCATGAAAAGAGTCCAGGAATATACGAAGATTCCTGTCTGTATTTATGACCAGGAGGGCAGAAAAATACCGGATAATTTTCGTGTGAGCGAGGCAGATATAGAACCGGAAAAGATAATAGAAAGAACACTTCACAAGAACCGGGGAAAGGTTACGGCGGTTATTCCTCCAGGAAAGAATCGGATAAAGGTATTAGAGCTGGTGGACATTCTTGCGAAAAGCTATGAGCTCAGTGAAAAATCCTATGATGAACAGCTGCTTAAGGCACAGCAGGAGACTCCTGATTTCCTGTGGGTTTTATCTGAAAATACACAGGCACTGAAAATGATATATGAAAGAGCTTTGGGCGCCACAGAGGAAATGCCACGTCTGGCATGGCAGGATGATAATAGTATTTTTGTGTCATGTGTGAAGGGAAAGGAAGGCAGGGAAAGATTCATTCAGTTATGTGAAAAGTATAGGGAAGAAATAAATGAATATCTTTTAATAGGAAATGGTTTTCAGGAAATATGGCAAAAAGAAAAAAATAAGGCTATGCAACATCATATTCTGGAAATTATTAAGAGAGAAAAAAGAAGAAAGAAGATATATCTGACTGAAAACTATTACTATGAGCTTGCAGTCGTCTATATAAGCAGGATGACAGAAAAGGGTATCTGTTATCAGAACGATTTAGAATGTATCAAAAGGGAGGATAAAGAAAAAGGGAAAAATCTGTATGAAACATTGTTCTGGTATCTTAAGATGAAACGGAATATTTCCCAGACTGCGGCATGCTTGAAAATTCACCGCAATACGCTGCTGCCCCGTATCGCGCGGATTAATGAGTTGATAGCTCTGGATGAAAAAGACGGGGCAGAGTGCGAAAAGCTTTTTCTTACAATGGAGGTGGAGCGGCTTGAGCATACGGAGATGGAGTACACAAGATGTTGCGCACCTGATGGGTCTATCGGGAAATAGATAGTTCCAAACAGGGCAGGTATGACTCGTGCGAATCATACCTGTCACTAACGCGCTCACGCTTCGTTTTTCTCAAGTTCCCGCAGAATGATCTCAGCTGTTTTTTCTACTGTATCGGATACAAATTGCGTACATTTTGCCTTCCTCTCAGAAGAATCCTTCTCCATCCCTCTTGTAAGTACACGACAGCATGTCCCGCCACAGGTCTCTTTAAAGTAGTCGTGAAGCTCGTTCGTCAGCTCAAAGCATCTTCCTATCTTAGGATCTCCGGGAGTCTTACGGCCGAAGAAATAGCCGATACACATGGCTGCTCCTGCAAGCGCCCCGCAGATACATCCGCCTCCGCCAAGCCCCCACGGAAATCCGGAGCTCATGGCGATCGCGTCGTCTGACATGTCAAGTTCAAAATGTTTACGGATTGCGTAGATTACGGATTCGGAACAGGCAAACCCCTGATGGAAGATATCTACGGCATCCTTTTTCAACAGTTCCATATCAATAGTTGTTGTCATTTAGAAAACCTCCTGATTCATTATAATCTATGTATATACATTGTATCCCAGTATGGAAAGATTTGAAAGTGTTTTTTGATTTATTGTTTTTCAATATTAAGATATCGAAAAACAATAAAAAAGAATTGATTTTCAATAAAATATATGGTATAGTGGTAAAAAGTGAAAAAGGATGTGGACAGATTATGAATCAGCGTTTGATAAGATTTACGAAGCTTGTTCTGGACTTAATGTTTTACGGCGGTTTTCTGGTGTTCCTGACACTTCCGTTAAGTTTAAAGTTTCTTGGGAAACATTATTCTTGCATAATTAACGATTATTTTCTGTTTATGCTTGCAATATTCGGGGCTTCAGGGGTATTTGGAATTCTGATCATAAGACAGCTTCGAAGGATGATGACGACAGTGATACAGGAATCCTGTTTTGTCTATGAGAATGTAAAGAGCCTGAACACTATGGCAGTTTTAAGTACCTGTATTGTGGTAATGTTTACCATAAAGATATGCATCCTTCCCACTCCGGCAACTCTGGTGATCATTCTTGTCTTCTTCATTGCCGCGCTGTTCTGCCAGGTATTGGCTCATGTTTTTGCGGAGGCTGTGAATTACAAAGAAGAGAATGATCTGACGATATAGGGGGTGATGCTGTGGGGATAAGGATCAATATTGATGTTATGATGGCACGGCGCAGGATCGGCCTGACAGAGCTGGCGGGCAAGATTGATATCACTCCTGCGAACCTGTCTATATTGAAGAATAATAAAGCGAAGGCTGTGAGATTCTCCACATTGGAGGCTATCTGCCGGGAGCTTGAGTGTCAGCCGGGAGATATCATGGAGTATGAACCGGATCAATAAACTATTAATCAGGTAAGTTATGGAGGTGCTGTATCTATGAAGGAAAATATGTTGATAATGAAGATGCGTGAAAACTATAAGTATTTTGGCGGATTGAGCCTGATATATGGATTGATCTTCACGTTCTGTCTCTATAAGAATATATCAGGGATTACGTTTCCGATCTGTGTGGGCGTGACGATTCTGTTTGCCGTATTATTTATGAAGAAGATTAATTACAGGATCATGAAGCACTCTTCTTTGTATATTGCGGGGATGGTATTGCTGGGTATTTCATCGGCCTTTACTACTTCATTCTTTATACATTTTTTTAATATCGTTGGTATCCTGTTACTGTTTATCATTTTTATGGTGCATCAGTTTTATAACGATCATATGTGGAATTTTCTGGATTATCTTAAGAAGATCATGATCCTTATAGGGACGACGATCCAGTCATTTGCTTATCCGTATTGGCATGGAAGCTGGTTTTTCAGTAAGAATAAGAACATCAAGAGAAATAATACGCTGGCGGCGATCGTAACAGGTTTTGTTGCCGCTATGGGTGTACTATGTGTGACGCTTCCTCTTCTTCTGAGTTCTGATATTATGTTCTCGAAGCTGTTCGGTGAGATACTGGACTATGTTAATTTTGCCACATTGTTCTGGGTGAGTCTGACGTTTATTGCCGGCTTTACTCTGCCATATGCGTTCTTCAGCGCACTGTGCAGGTATAATCTGAATCCTGCGGATGAGGATATCAGGTACAGAGAAGGCGGTATGACACCGTGTCCGGGTGAGGGAAGCTTTCCACAGGGAAGAGGACAGAGGACATGGTATTTCGATCCGCTGATCGGGATTACATTTACAGGCATCATTAGTCTGATCTATCTTGTATACTGCGCGATACAGATTATGTATCTGTTCATGGGAATGCGTATCGGCCTTCCCAAATATGTGACATATGCGGAGTACGCCAGGGGCGGATTCTGGGAATTATTATTTGTCAGTGTGATTAATTTTATAATTATCCTGTTGTGTATGTATTTTTTCCGAGAAAATATGATCTTGAGAGTAATTCTTACAATTATGTGCGGATGTACGTTTGTGATGATCATTTCCTCCGGATACAGGATGATGATGTATATAGGCGAGTATTATCTTACATTTCTCAGGGTTCTGGTGTTGTGGTTTCTGATCGTGCTGGCGCTTATCATGACAGGGATGGTTATCAGTATCCATAAGAAGAGATTTCCGTTATTCCATTATATTGTTGCGGTAGTTGCAGTAATGTATATCGGATTCTCGTTCTCAAGACCGGATGTGATCGTGGCGAAATATGATATCGCACACTGGAAGGATACGTATGATCTGAATTATCTGATGTACGGGGCATCTTCGATTGATGCCGCGCCGGAGCTGGCGAAGATCGATCCGGATGAGATGGAATGGTTCGGGGACAATGAGTATCTTAAGCAGAAACTGTATAATTACTTCCTGGATATTTCTCAGGATAATGAAGGGATATATTTTCGGAAGGCCAACTATTCACGGATCAGGGCAAAGCTGGCGGCGGACCGGTATCTGGAAGAGCATCAGAAGGATTTTGATAATGGAAGCAGATGGTAATATATGGGAATCTGAATGAAGAATTATCCATAAGACGCCTGGATTGGGTGTTTTATGGATGATTTTTTTTAGGAAACGGGGGAAATATGAATATTTAAGATTGTAAAAAAGGATTTATGTGGTAAAATGGACTAGCGAATGAATCTTGAAGAGGTACTGGGAGTTATGAAGAGAATCTTATACATGGTATTGCGGAATATAATTCTGGTTCCGTTTATGTGGATTAAGCTTTGTTACCACGCATCACATGTGGAAAAGTATACAGAAGAGGAGCATTATAAGATGCTCAAGTTCATTGTGCGCCGGGCGAATAAGGGAGGCAATGTAACGATAGAGGTACATGGGCAGGAGAATATCCCTTCTGAGAATGGGTTTATGTTTTTCCCGAATCACCAGGGATTGTATGATGTACTGGCGATATTGGAAGCGTGTCCGAAGCCGTTTTCCGTTGTGGCGAAGCAGGAGGTGGCGCATATACAGTTCCTTAAGCAGGTGTTCGCCTGTATGAAGGTATATACGTTGGACAGAGAAGATGTCAGACAGGCGATGAAGGTGATCTCAGATGTGTCGAACGAGGTTATGAATGGAAGGAACTATATTATATTTGCCGAGGGAACCCGCTCTAAGAATGGAAATGAGGTTCAGGATTTTAAGGGTGGAAGCTTTAAGGCGGCAACCAAGGCCAAGTGTCCGATTGTTCCGGTTGCGTTGATTGACGCTTTCAAACCTTTTGATACAAGCACGATCAGTCCTGTGAAGGTACAGGTGCATTTCCTGGAACCATTATATTATGATGACTATAAGGATATGAAGACGAAGGAGATTGCCGCTCTGGTGAAAAGCAGGATACAGAACAGGATCCGCAAATACAGCCGTTATAAGTAATGAAAGTATGATTTTTGAGAAAATAAAAAAAATGATTGACAACAGTTATCAGGTCTAGTATAATGAGTATCGCTTGGAGAAATACTCAAGAGGCTGAAGAGGCGCCCCTGCTAAGGGTGTAGGTCGGGTGACCGGCGCGAGGGTTCAAATCCCTCTTTCTCCGTTAAGCACGAAGCTGTCTGAAGCAGATTCAGACAGCTTTTGTGACTAAAGTTCCGTGTTTGGATTATGCCTGGAAGCATCAGACAGATATTGCAGGATGCAAGAAAAAGTGTCTGATGAAAATATTTTGAAAAAAGTGAAAATATGTATTGACAGGAAATGACAAATGTGGTAATCTAGATGAGCTGTCGGATGACAAGTGATTTTGAAAAAAAGACAGCGAAAAATAATTTAAAAAAGTTGTTGACAAGCGATGAAAGATATGGTAATATATCAAAGCTGTCGCAAGAGAGACAACGCAGAACCTTGATAATTAAACAATAGACAACATCCCTGAAAAATTCTAAGAG
>CAJTRO010000044.1:0-3620 GCA_910579015.1 uncultured Dorea sp.
CAGTAACCGTCCGCAGGATATTCTCACTCTGTATGCAGGGAAAAGGCGTGTCAGCCATTGCCACAGCCCTCTGGGAAGATAAAGTGCTTACCCCGTCAGCTTACAAAATGTCAAAGGGAATCGGCGTTGCAAAAAAATCAGAATACCCCTATAACTGGGAGCCGTCCATGATTGCATCCATTCTGGAAAATGTGGCATATATCGGCGTGACGGAGAGCTTTAAATCCACCCGTTTAGGCTTTAAGAGCAGGAAACGCATCCCCACCGCAAAGGACAGGCGGACGTATATCGAGGACGCCCATACCCCCATTATTAACAGGGATATGTGGGAAAAAGTGCAGGTGATACGGGAGAACAAACGCAGACCGACCAAAAGCAGAATGACAAGTATCTTTTCGGGGCTGCTCTATTGTGCCGACTGCGGGGCGAAACTCAGCTTAGCCACGGCAAACGGATATGCGCATTTCCGCTGTTCCATGTATAAAAGGACGAGCAGGGCGAAGGAATGTACGCAGCACTATATCCGAGAGGACGCATTAAAACAGTTGGTCCTGAAACAGCTTCAGCATTTCCTCTCCTATTTACAGCAGTTTGAGCGTGTGTTTATCCGACAGCAGATTGACGCCACCCTTGCGGAACGCAGATACGAATTGTCCGCAAAGCAGAAACAGATAGAAAAGGACGAAAAGCGGATAAAGGAGCTTGACCGCCTGTTCCGTAAAATCTATGAGGATAATGTCAACGGAAAGCTGAATGACGAACGCTTTTACAAGCTGTCAGACGGATATGAAGCCGAGCAGGAACAACTAAAGCAGGAAATCGAAGCCTTGACAGCCGAGGTCAGCGAAGCCGACACAGAAGCGACCAATGTCGCCAAACTGATAGCCGTCACCAAGAAATACACCCGCATCGACGAGCTGACACCCGAAATCCTAAACGCATTTGTGGATAAAATCGTAGTCCATGAGCGTGAGAAAAAGGACAGGAAACGGACACAGCAAATCGACATCTACTATTCCTATGTCGGGATTGTGGACATCCCTACGGACGAAGAAATGCAGGAAATGGAACGGGAATATATGCAGCGTACCAAACGTCAAACCGCCTAAATATAGGCGTGGCAGGAGAAAATCTATGCTCCTGCCGATACATATCTATTTTTATCCCTATCTGGTTTAACCCATGTGTTAAAAACATTAATTTTTCTGCTTTTGCTTGGGCGATCATAATTCGGTCAAACGGATCATTATGACGTGGTGCATTGGGGGCGCGTTTTAATGTTTCTAAGTATGAAACATGTGCATTTAAAATAGGCAATACAGTATATCCATTGTTTTCGCATCCTTTTTCCAGAATATTCCCATTCATACGAAGTTTCTCTGGATGCAACATATGTTTTATTGTAATTTCCCAAATAGAAGCCGTACTGTATAATATCTCATTTTCTATATCAAGAAGCAGTTCTTTTGCTTTTTCAGGCAACTTAGGATCATTTAATACTGCCCAGATGGCTATGTGCTTATCTATCAATATTTTCATCACGGGCACACTCCAAACATCTTTGCAATTTCATCATTGCACTCATCTATATCATAATCTGCATCAATAAGATCCTGCCCTTCTAAACTGCCAATCCTTCGAACTATTTTTTTATTTATAGCCAACTCGTTAACATTTTCTTTTTTTTTCGGAGGATTTCATAAAACGCTGTATCATTTCGAGTAAAAAGCTCAAATTATCATCCGACAAGCCATCGAGGGATTGAATTACTTTTCTTTGTAAAATTGACATGTCCAATTACCACCTTTCTTACTTAAACAAAATTCTTTTCCTTAGTATACCCTAAAAATCAATTTCTCTCAATATACTTTCAAAACTCTTATTCGTCACTTTTTGAATACTACGAAAGCGGAAGATGTTATATCCTCCGCTTCCCATCCATCATCTTACAATACACCACCGCCACAATCGTACTCACCGCCGTAGCCACGATCCCTGCGCCGACGATCCCGGCCGGGTTCACGCTCCCGTACTGGCTCCGGTACGCGATCACGTTCACGGGAATCAATTGCAGTGACGAGATATTGATAATTAAAAATGCACACATCTCATTGCTGGCAATCCCTTTCTTCCTAACAGGTCCGGGCATCCGTCCGGATCGTCTGTCTTCTTCCAGCTTAGAGAGCTGTTCCATCGCCTTAAGTCCCGCCGGGGTTGCCGCCCACCCAAGTCCCAGGACGTTGGCGATGATATTCGTGGTAATGTGTTCTTCGGCCGGATGGCCGGCTGGAAGCCTGGGGAAGAGAAAACGGATCAGAGGCCGGATTCTTAGGGAGGCGCTCCTGATGATCCCGGCTCTGGCCGCGATCTCCATCAGTCCAACCCAGAAAGACATAACGCCCATCATAGTGATGCACAGTGTGATTGCTTCTTTGGAGGAATCAAGGGCGGCATTGGTAATATCCGGCATCCGTCCGGTGAAAGCGGCGAATATGATCCCGATCAATATCATGCCTGCCCACAGGTAATTTAACATCTGTAACACCTTCGCATTATATTTACCTATACCTTATGCAGAGCAGGGGAGCAATAGAATAAAATAAGTTGATTTCCATGCATTTTCATATTATATTATGATAATGATAGATAGAAACAGAAGTCTGATAGGAGAGGATATTGTGGAGAATCTGAAGATTCAGCTGCCGGAGAGGGTGGACAGGATCATTACTATATTACAGGACCATGGGTATGAAGCATATGCAGTAGGCGGATGTGTGAGAGATTCGGTTCTTGGAAGGAAGCCAAAGGACTGGGATATCACGACGTCAGCCATGCCGGAAGAGACGAAGGCGCTGTTCCATAAGACCTTCGATACGGGAATCGAGCATGGAACGGTCACGGTGCTTATGGGAGATGAAGGGTTTGAGGTGACAACCTACCGGATTGACGGAGAGTATGAAGACTGCCGTCATCCAAAGGAGGTGACGTTCACCAGGAATCTGCATGAGGATCTTCTGAGACGGGATTTTACCATTAATGCGATGGCCTATAATGAGAAGGACGGGCTGGTGGATATCTTTGGCGGGATCGCGGATCTTCGTGAGGGGAGGATCCGGTGTGTGGGAGATGCCATAGAACGTTTTTCGGAGGATGCGCTTCGGATATTAAGAGGTATCCGTTTCGCGGCACAGCTTGGATTTGAGATTGAAGGGGAGACAAAAGAAGCGATGCGGGTGCTTGCACCGGCGCTCAAGAAGATCAGTGCGGAGAGGATCCAGGCGGAGCTTGTGAAGCTGTTGGTGTCCGACCGCCCGGAGCTCATGCGGGATGCATATGAGCTGGGCATTACGCGGATATTTCTGCCGGAATTCGACAACATCATGGCGACGGAGCAGGAGACGCCCCATCATATGTATTCTGTAGGGGAGCATACCCTCCATGCCATGGGAAACATCCGGGCAGATAAGGTATTAAGGCTTACGATGCTTCTGCATGATATGGGGAAGCCGGCCCTTAAGACGATGGATGCCGACGGTGTGGCGCATTTTAAGAGGCACGCGGCCGAGAGCCAGGTGATCGCAAAGGAAGTGTTGAAAAGGCTGAAATTCGACAATGATACC
>CAJTRO010000044.1:3630-22838 GCA_910579015.1 uncultured Dorea sp.
CCCTTGCAGGGGTGACACATCTGGTCCGTTATCATGATTATCGTATGCCGGCGTCGGCAAAGAACGTCCGCCGTGCCATGAGCAGGATCGGAGAAGAGATGTTTCCATTATATATGGAAGTCCGCCGTGCGGACGTACTGGCGCAGAGCATGTACCAGAGAGAGGAGAAAGTAAAGAATCTGGACGAGATAGAAGCGCTGTATCGGGAAATCACAGAGGCAGGACAATGCGTGTCGTTAAAGAATCTTGCAGTATCAGGCAGGGATCTGATAGAAGCCGGGATGGAGCCGGGAAAGGAGATGGGAGTCTGCCTGAACGAGCTGCTCGACCTGGTGATTGAGAATCCTGAAAAAAATAGTAAGGAAGAGCTGTTAAGCATAGTATCTGAAAAATATCACCGGTAACTTCTTCCTGCGAATAAGCATATTTCCCCTGTCCACATCATACGATAGAGAGAATATGTAATGTAAGTGCAGGGGATGAATATGCAGGAGTATGAACTAAATGTATTGGAACAATATAATATAGAAGTCAGCGGCACCCGCAAGGCCAGGGGTGCTGTTTTATGCGATACGGATCAGGGGCTCCTGTTGCTGAAGGAAGTGAAGGTGTCGGAAAAACGTATTCCTGCGTTATCGGAGCTGCACGAGTATCTCCAGAGCCAGGGATATATACGGACGGACCGGATCATACTGACAAAGGAAGGCGAGTATCTTTCCAGAGCAGAGGACGGCAGCCAGTATCTGCTGAAGGCATGGTTTCAGGGACGTGAATGTGATATCAAGAAGCCGGCAGAGCTGCTTGGCGCAACGGGAAATCTGGCGAAGCTCCATGTGTTGATGTGCCGTGAGCTTGCGCATAACGTGACGCCGGGAGCGCATATGGGAGAGGAATATCTGCGCCATAACCGGGAGCTTAAGAAAGTAAGACGGTTTATGAGAAGCATTTCCCCCAAAGGGGAATTCGAGGCGGCCTTTCTGGACTGCTTCGAGCAGATGTACCAGTGGGCGGATGCGGCGGTCAGAGAGCTTGAGGCTTCCGAATATGACAGGATCTACAGGGAGAGTATAGAGAACTGCCGTATGACACACGGGGAATATAATTATCACAACATACTTATGCTCCAGGGCGATCATTTTTATAGGAAGGAACCCTGTCAGATCGCCGTGACGAATTTCGAGAAATTCAAGCGGGATGTGCAGGCGGAGGATCTGTACTATTTCCTACGGAAGGTGATGGAAAAGCATGGCTGGAAGGTCAGGCTTGGCGACAATATGCTGAACGCTTATTCGGCGATCCGGCCGCTGACAAAGGAGGACATGGAATACCTTAAGGTCCGCCTGATCTATCCGGAGAAGTTCTGGAAAACGGCCAATTCCTATTATCATTCGAATAAGGCGTGGATATCAGCAAAGAGTATAGAGAAGCTGTCTGTTGCGATCCGGCAGACGGAAGAGAAGAAACGGTTCCTGGAAGAAATTTTTTCGTTTCATTTGTAAGGAATTTAACGCGTCTGCACGGCTGAGCGAAGACCGGCTGTAAGAGTAACATATTTATTTACGTTTTGGATGTCCTGGTGTATAATAGAGTTATTAATGACTAGGAGGTACAAAAATGGAATATCGTGACAGATATAACGAGTGGCTTGGCAATGCATATTTTGACGAGGCAGTGAAGGAAGAGTTAAGGAGCATTGCAGAGGATGATAACGAGGTCAAGGAGAGATTCTATAAGGAGCTTGAGTTCGGAACGGCAGGTCTTCGGGGGATCATCGGAGCAGGAACGAACCGTATGAATATCTATACGGTGAGAAAGGCAACCCAGGGACTTGCCAACTACATCATCAGCAAGGGTGAGCAGAAGAAGGGTGTGGCGATCGCGTATGATTCCCGCCGGATGTCTCCGGAATTTGCCGACGAGGCCGCGCTGTGCCTTGCGGCGAACGGGATCAAGGCGTATGTGTTCGAATCACTCCGCCCGACGCCGGAATTATCTTATGCGGTACGTTCTCTTGGATGTATTGCGGGTATCAATATCACGGCCAGCCATAATCCGCCGGAGTATAACGGATATAAGGTGTACTGGGAGGACGGCGCGCAGATCACTCCTCCGCACGACAAGGGGATCATGGATGAGGTGAAGGCGGTTGAGGATTACAACACGGTTAAGACGATGGGACTTGAGGAGGCGAAGAGCGCGGGGCTCTATGAGGTGATGGGAGCGTCAGTGGACGACGGATATATCGCAGAGCTTAAGAAGCAGGTTCTTCATCAGGATTCTATTGACGCGGTGAAGAAGGAATTGAAGATCGTGTACAGCCCGCTCCACGGTACAGGTAATATCCCGGCAAGAAGGATCCTTAAGGAATTAGGCTTCGAGAACGTATATGTTGTGAAGGAGCAGGAGCTTCCGGACGGAGAGTTCCCGACTGTCTCTTATCCGAATCCGGAGGCGGCAGAGGCGTTCGAGCTGGGGCTTAAGCTTGCGAAGGAAGTGGATGCGGACCTGGTTCTGGCGACGGATCCGGATGCGGACCGTCTCGGCGTGTATGTGAAGGATGCGAAGACAGGGGAGTATAAGGTGCTGACCGGCAATATGTCCGGATGTCTCCTGGCAGATTATGAGATCGGACAGCGCAAGGCTCTGCACGGGCTTCCCGAGGACGGATATCTGATCAAGACGATCGTAACCTCCAATCTGGCGGATGCGATCGCGAAGGGTTACGGCATCGGTCTGATCGAGGTGCTTACAGGCTTTAAGTTCATCGGCCAGCAGATCCTTGGATTTGAGACGAGCGGCAAGGGAACTTATCTGTTCGGATTTGAGGAGAGCTATGGCTGTCTCATCGGAACTCACGCAAGGGATAAGGATGCGATCGTTGCGACGATGGCGCTGTGCGAGGCGGCCGCTTACTATAAGACGCAGGGCAAGACGCTGTGGGATGCGATGGTGGACATGTATGACAAGTATGGCTATTACAAGGACGATATCCAGTCTATTACCCTGAAAGGGATCGAGGGACTGAATAAGATCCAGGAGATTTTAGAGACGCTCCGCAAGAACCCGCCGGCAGAGATCGCAGGATATCAGGTAGTGAAGGCCAGAGATTATCAGGCGGAGACGATCAGGGATATCGCAACCGGTGAAGTGACGGGTACGGGGCTTCCGAAGTCCAACGTGCTGTATTATGACCTGACAGACGACGCATGGCTGTGCGTAAGGCCGTCTGGAACAGAGCCTAAGGTAAAGTTCTATTACGGGATCAAGGGAACGTCGCTTGAGGATGCAGATAAGAAGTCTGCGAAGCTGGGAGAAGAAGTTCTGGCGATGATCAATAAGATGCTCTAAAGCCATGGTTTGCCGGCTGCTGCCGGGTATGGATGAATGAATTCCTTAAAATGCAAGGAAAACCGAGAATTGCCTTGACATTTACAGGGAAAGCGGTTATAACTTTAATTACAGGTCTCCTGTGCGGACGGCACAGGAGCTGTATATATCTTATGAGGCAGCAGGACTGTCTGCCTGTCTGTAGACATGTGCCGCGGACAGGTTAACGGACAGCAGATCGGCCGTTCGTCCGCAGGATAGGTAAGTGCGGACGGATTCGCGGGCAGCAGGACTGTCCGCCCGTTCACAGGGTGTATATCATGGGATGCCCGGAATGGATAAGGTAAATAGAATAAGGGATTCTACACGTAAACAAGAGGAGGAAATTATCCATGAATAAGACAGAATTAGTAGCAGCAATCGCTGACCAGGCAGAGTTATCCAAGAAGGATTCCGAGAAGGCATTAAAGGCTTTTATCGATGTTGTGACAGATGAGTTAAAGAAGGAGCACAAGGTTCAGTTAGTGGGCTTTGGTACTTTCGAGGTGAGCAAGAGAGAGGCAAGAGAGGGAAGGAATCCGCAGACAGGCAAGACGATGAAGATTGAGGCTTGCAAGGCTCCTAAGTTTAAGGCTGGCAAGGCATTGAAGGATGCTGTTAACGAGTAATTCGTAAGAGATAGAGCGGACTGCCTTAACCGGCGGGATGCTTCTGTTTATAAAAGTGGGGATGAGGATGCCGCAAGAGTCGTGCGTGACTTGGGGCATCCTTTTTTTAACTGTCTGACAGAAAAGGGAGGAATAGAAGATGAGACTGGATAAGTTTTTAAAGGTGTCGCGCCTGATCAAGAGGCGGACGGTGGCTAACGAGGCATGTGACGCCGGGCGCGTGTCGGTGAACGGGCAGACGGCGAAGGCGTCCGTCAAGGTTAAGCCGGGAGATATCATAGAGATACAGTTTGGAACCAAGACGGTCAGGGTAGAGGTCCTGGACATCCAGGATACAACAAAAAAGGAAGAAGCGAAGGACTTGTTCAAATATTTGTAATATTTGCTTACAACCGTTCATATGATTATTAAGAAAGGTTGTGAAGCGCATGGAAGAAAGAACCGTACAGAAAAATCATAAATTAGTAGTCAATAACCGCAAGACCAGCTTTGTTACGGGAGTTATCGACGTATTATCTTTCGATCTGAATGAGATCCTGCTGGAGACGGAGCAGGGGATGATGATGGTGAAGGGCACGGATCTGCATGTGAACCGGCTGAGCCTGGAGAAGGGGGAAGTGGATCTGTCTGGCAGTATAGACAGTGTTGCCTATTCGGATGTTCAGAGTGTCGTTAAGCAGCAGGATAATCTGTTCTCTAAGCTGTTCAGGTGACGTTATGCCGGGAATCAGAGAAGAGATGATCGTTTTTCTTGTGGCGGCGGCATCCGGGGCTATCGTGCGTCTGGCTTATCAGTGTATCCGTTGTTTCAGACGGATCATGGAGCATAAGCTGCTGGCGGTGAGCGTGGAGGATATGATTTTCTGGGTATGCTCTGCCATATATATGTTTGTGCAGATTTACCATACAAGTGATGGTAGTATCCGCTGGTATTTTGTACTAGGTGTTGCGCTTGGAACGATTTTCATGACGGTTTTCTTAAGAGGGGTACAAAACCTGTCTGAAAAAATCTACGGCAGTAAGAAGAAAGATTTATCGTCAAAGTCTTGATAATGCAGAAGAAAAAATGTTAATATAGAGACGTGGACGAGGGAGAGTATATTTGATATAAGGGTGAATCATATATGGATAATAAGAGACAAAGGCGCCGGGAGGGACGTCTAAGGAGGCGTGTGCCGCGTCACAGGAGAAGTGTGCTGGTGGTCAGTACGGTTGTGTTTCTTCTGTTTGTGATCGTATCGGTAAAGAGCCTGTCCTTGAGGGAGAAGGAAGCGGCTTATAAGGCACAGAAGATGGAACTTGAGGCGCAGATCAAGGAAGAGAAAGCGCGCGCGGCCGAGATCGAAGAGCTTGGCGGATATGTTGGAACAGACGAGTATGTAGAGGACGTGGCGAGGGAGAAGCTGGGTTTGATACATGAGAATGAGATCGTGTTTCAGGCAGAATAGATGACAGATGATAAGCTTTAGGAGATATTTCCTAAGGCTTTTTATTTTTTAAAAACCATTGAAAGGGGAGCGAAAAATGGCAGAAGTGAGGGAGAAAGAGACCTTTATCAATCCATATGTCGTACAGATGGACAAGTTTGCGGATTCTCTGATACATTTGTCGAAGACATTTCTTACGTTAGAGGAGTATAAGGGGACATTTTCGAAGGAAGAGATTGAGGAGATGTTCCTGAAGGTTACGGATAAGGTGTGTGAAAACTGTGAGAAGAAGGAGTGGTGTCTTGGTGAGAACCGTGTCCATACATATCAGATGCTCTATGAGATCCTCTGTACGGTGGAGGAATTTGGCGCCGAGCTGAATGTAGAATTGAAGAGAAGCCTTCAGAAGCGTTGTATCAGGGCCCCGCGGTTCTTGAGAGAGACGCTTGAATCCTTTGAGAACATGAAGAAGATCATGATGTGGAGTAATAAGATCGTGCAGAACCGGGAGGGGTACGCGCAGCAGCTGAACCATTTTGCGAAGATGATACAGCAGACCACGCGGGAGCTTGACGCCGGGATTTTTGAGGACGAGCATCTGGAGAAGCGGTTGAAGACGCAGCTTAAGAAGGGCGGGGCACGGATGCTGTCGTCTGTGTTCTATATGACGAACCAGGGAAAATATGAGATCCATCTCACGGTGAAGTCGATGAAGGGGCATGTGATCCCTACGAAGGAGCTGGCTTCGGTCGTGGGGACGTGTACGGGCCGGGTGATGACGCCTCAGATGGGCGAGCGTCCGCTTGTGGGAGAGGAGTATTGTACGGTTGCCTGCGTGGAGAGCGCCCGTTTCCATACCTTGCAGGGAGTGGCGAAGATCGGGAAGGGGTGCAGTAAGATATCCGGGGATACGTTTCTTATGACGGATCTGCCGGGAGGAAAGAAAGGGATCGCGCTGTCGGACGGCATGGGATCGGGGGAGGAGGCGTTCCGGGAGAGCAAGATGGTTGTCGAGATGCTGGAGGAGCTTTTAGAGGCGGGATTTCCGGTTACTATGGCGGTCCAGCTGATGAACACGGCGCTGGTGATCGCGAGGGAGGAGATACGGTTCTCCACTATCGACGCCAGCTTATTTGACTTGTATAACGGGACCTGTGAATTTGTCAAAGCGGGGGCGTCCACTACATTTATCAAGAGGAAGGACAAGGTTGAGACTATCACGTCCTCTTCTCTGCCGGTTGGAGTGGTCCGTGAGCTTGAGCTTGAGCCGGTGGAGCGCAGTCTTGAGGACGGGGACTATGTGGTGATGGTGACGGACGGGGTGCTGGATGCTCTGCCGGTGGGAGAGCAGGAGACGCTGATGGGCAAGTTTATAGAGGAGTCGAATATAGTCAATCCCAAGGAGCTGGCGCATCATATCCTTGAGCAGGTGCTGGAATGGACAGAAGAGGTGCCGGTGGATGATATGACGGTGCTGGTGATCGGGATCTGGAGGCTGTAGGGCGCAGGCCGCAGGTATGGGATGCAGGGAAGCCGGCGGCAGGAATGAAGATATAGCTTGCTTTTTGGAGTGAAGTTCTATATATTTATACTACAAGACATGACGACGTGTCTTGTGGAAGGATGAAAGACATGTATCAGCGGGTAAAAGAGTATATCCGGCGTTATCATATGTTGAACAGTGAGGATAGAGTGATTGCAGGCGTATCGGGAGGTGCAGATTCCATATGCCTTCTTTTCATGCTTATGGAACTTAAGAAGGAGATGGGCTTTGAGGTGACGGCGGTGCATGTCCATCACGGACTTCGGGGGGAGGCGGCCGATGCGGATGAGGCTTATGTGGAGAAGGTGTGCAGTGAGCAGGGGATCCGTCTTCAAAGCTTTCGTGAGGATGTGGGCAGATATGCAAAAGAGCACGGGCTGACGCTTGAAGAGGCGGGAAGGGATGTACGGCGCAGGGTGTTTCTGAGGGTGCTTGGGGAGACTGCGGGAACGAAGATCGCCCTTGCCCACCACCAGAATGATAATGTGGAGACGCTGATCTGGAATCTGTGCAGAGGATGTGCGCTTAGGGGTATGGGCGGGATCGCGCCGGCGGCGGGCGTGTGGATACGGCCGCTTTTGTGCCTTCAAAGAGCGGAGATTGAATCATATCTTGAGAAACGGGGAATATCTTATTGTACGGATGCATCGAATCTGGAGGATGATTTTACGAGGAACCGGATAAGGAATCATGTGATCCCTTATCTGACGGAGCAGGTGAACAGCCGGTCTGTGGCGCATATGGCAGAGGCTGTGGAGCAGATGCGTGTGATCGGGGAATATGCAGAGCAGGAGAGGAAGAGGTATGAGAAGCTCTGCGTCAGGTACGGTGCGGATGGAAGGGCGGTCCTTAATGAAGAATGCTTCCGCCAGGTCCCGGAAGCCTTGCAGGGCTATGTGCTCCACGGGATGCTCTGCCGGACGGCAGGCAGGAGGAAGGACATCGAGGCATTGCATGTAAGGCTTCTTCTACAGCTTCTTACGAAGCAGACCGGACGCCGGCTTAACCTGCCTTACGGGATACAGGCAAGGCGGTGTTATGAAGGGATCGAGCTGTACCGGGCGGAGATATCCCGGACGGATGCCAAAGAGGGGCGTGCTCAGAGCTCAGGGGAGGAGACGGACGTTCCGGTGCGGATGCGGATTCTGGAACGCACGAAGGATATGGTAATATTTCCGGATTCCCCCTACACGAAATGGTTTGATTATGATATAATAAAGAGTACTGTACAAATCCGACACAGAGAGCCGGGGGATCGTATCATGATTTCAAAGAACGGGCATACCCAGAAGCTCAAGCAGTATTTTATCAATGAAAAGATTCCTCAAAGTCTGCGGGACGGAATATGGCTTGCGGCAGATGGGAAGGATATTATGTGGGTTGTCGGGTACAGGCAGAGCCAGAAGTATCAGATCACAGATAAGACCAGGAGGATCCTGGAGATAGAATTTTACGGAGGACAAGACAGTGGCGGAGAGTATTAGTGTTTTAATATCAGAAGAAGACGTTGCGAAGAGGATTGAAGAGATGGGCAGGCAGATCAGCGAGGAATACGAGGGAAAGCAGATCCATATGATCTGTGTCCTTAAGGGCGGTGTGTTCTTTATGTGCGAGCTTGCGAAGCGCGTGAGCGTGCCGGTATCGCTCGATTTTATGAGCGTAAGCAGTTACGGGGACGGGACGGCATCCAGCGGAGTTGTGAGGATAGCCAAGGATCTGGACGAATCCCTGGAGGGTAAGGATGTGCTTGTGGTTGAGGATATTATTGATTCGGGAAGGACGTTGTACTACCTGCTTGATATTCTGGCAAAGAGGCGCCCGGCGAGCATGAAGCTGTGTACCCTGCTTGACAAGCCGGACAGAAGGGTAAGAGATGTGAAAGTAGACTATGTGGGCTTTGAGATCCCGGATGAATTTGTTGTGGGATACGGTCTGGACTATGCGCAGAAATACAGGAATCTGCCTTATATCGGTATTGTCAGCGGGGTAGAGTAGAAAGGGGTTTTGGGACATTGAATGACAGAAAGGTGAGAGGACTGAGCGGAGCCACGCTCTTGACGCTGGTGTTGTGTGTGTTCATTCTTTTGTGGTTTACCAATCAGTTTGACCAGAAGGAAGAAGAAGTAACGTGGAAGGAATTCGAGGAACTTGTTCAGGATAAGAGTGTAGAGAGCGTTGTGATCACGCAGAATAAGAACGTTCCGACCGGAAGAGTGACCGTGGAGCTTAAGGGCGCCGGGGGCGAGGAGAACTATAAGTACCTGTATGTCTCCGATGTCAATGTGATCCAGGAATATCTGAAGGATAAGAAGATCGAGTATGAGATGCCGGATGTCCGGGAGGACAGCTGGTTTGCGACGGTGGTGGTGCCGGTGCTCCTGACTCTTTTGGGCGTCATGCTGATCTTTACCGTGATGAACCGCCAGAGCGGCGGAGCCAATGCCAAGGCTATGAATTTTGGAAAGAGCCGTGCAAGGATGAGCATGGGCGGCGATAAGAGCATCACATTTTCCAAGGTTGCGGGACTTAAGGAGGAGAAGGAGGAGTTGGAGGAGATCGTAGATTTCCTGAAGGCTCCTAAGAAATATATCCAGGTGGGGGCGAGGATCCCCAAGGGAGTATTGCTGGTGGGACCTCCGGGAACCGGTAAGACGCTGCTTGCCAAGGCGGTGGCGGGAGAGGCGGGCGTGCCTTTCTTTACCATATCCGGTTCGGATTTCGTGGAGATGTTTGTCGGCGTAGGCGCGTCCCGCGTCAGGGATCTCTTCGAGGAGGCGAAGAAGAATTCGCCGTGTATTATCTTCATTGACGAGATTGACGCGGTGGCAAGACGGCGCGGAACCGGTATGGGCGGCGGCCATGACGAGAGAGAGCAGACCTTGAACCAGCTTCTGGTCGAGATGGATGGCTTCGGCGTCAATGAGGGCGTGATCGTGATGGCGGCAACTAACCGTGTAGACATTCTGGATCCTGCGATCCTGCGTCCGGGAAGATTCGACCGGCGGGTAATGGTAGGAAGGCCGGACATCCAGGGACGGGAAGACATCCTGAAGGTACACGCCAAGGGGAAACCGCTCAGTGAAGAGATAGACTTAAGGCAGATTGCCCAGACAACCGCGGGCTTCACGGGTGCGGATCTGGAGAATCTTCTGAATGAGGCGGCGATCCTTGCCGCGAAGGAGAACAGGGTATTCTTAAAGCAGGAGGATATCAAGCGGGCCTTCGTAAAGGTGGGTATCGGCGCGGAGAAGAAGAGCCGTGTGATCTCCGATAAGGAGAAGAGAATCACGGCGTTCCACGAGGCGGGACATGCGATTCTGTTCCATGTGCTTCCAGATGTGGGGCCGGTCTACAGTGTGTCGATCATTCCGACAGGAGGAGCGGGGGGCTATACGATGCCGCTTCCCGAGAATGATGAGATGTTCAACACGAGGGGCAAGATGCTTCAGGATATTACGGTTGCACTTGGCGGACGTGTTGCGGAGGAAGAGGTGCTGGATGATATCACAACCGGCGCTTCCCAGGATATCAAGCAGGCGACAAGCCTTGCAAAATCTATGGTGACCAAGTTCGGGATGTCCGAAGCGGTCGGCCTGATCAATTATGATAACGACAACGATGAAGTATTTATCGGCAGGGATCTTGCCCATGCGTCCAGGGGCTATGGAGAGAGCGTGGCCACAACGATTGATCAGGAAGTGAAGAGAATTATTGATGAATGCTATAACAGGGCAAGAGATGTGATCAGGAAATACGATGATGTACTTCATGCATGTGCAGAATTATTGCTGGAAAAAGAAAAAATCTCAAGGGAAGAATTTGAATCATTATTTGCGGGAGAAGTATCCGAAGCATAGTAGATAATAATTAAAGGGGGATTACGGCATGAATGAAAAGGCATTATTTTGTGATGGAACAGCGAATTATGTGATTCCACAGGAGCCCCGGGAGAATGAGATTGTAAGATTACGCTTTCGTACAGCGAAGGATGATGTCCAGAGAGTCCGTCTGATGACGGCTGTGGGAGGATATGATCTGCGAAAGGAGAAGGACTGCCGAGAGGAGAGAGAATTCGATTATTATACGATAAGCTGGCGTCTGAGCGAAACTCCGTTCCACTATTGTTTTGAGATCCGGGACGGAGAGGAGATACGCTATTACAGCAGGTGCGGTGTATCAAAGGAGATTGTGGAGCTCTATGAATTTGTCATTGTTCCGGGCTTTTCTACGCCGGACTGGGCGAAGGGTGCGGTGATGTATCAGATATTTACCGACCGTTTCTGTAAAGGCGACAAGACCAATGACGTTGAGGACCGTGAATATTACTATATCGGAGGTTACAGCAGAAAGGTAACGGACTGGAATAAATACCCGGATACGATGGGCGTCCGGGAGTTCTATGGCGGGGATCTTCAAGGCGTTATAGACAAGCTGGATTATCTTCAGGAGCTGGGTGTAGAGGTATTGTATTTCAATCCGCTGTTTGTATCTCCTTCGAACCATAAGTATGATATTCAGGATTATGATTATATAGATCCACATTTTGGCGTGATTGTTGAAGATGGCGGAGAGGTTCTGCCGGAGGGAGAGACAGAGAACCATAAAGCCACGATGTACCAGAAGCGGGTGACGGACCATAAGAATCTGGAAGCGAGCAACCAGCTGTTTATCAAGCTGGTGGAGGAGCTTCACAGGCGGGGGATGAAGATCATCCTCGACGGTGTGTTCAACCATTGTGGTTCCTTTAACAAGTGGATGGACCGTGAGCGGATCTATGAGGGACAGGAAGGTTATGATCCGGGAGCATATATATCCGCGGACAGTCCCTATAAGAGTTATTTCCATTTCCACAGGAGCGAGAAGGAGAGATGGCCGTATAATCCGGATTATGACGGGTGGTGGGGGCATGATACCCTGCCGAAGCTGAATTATGAGGATTCAGTCAAATTAGAGAACTATATTCTGTATATAGGAAAGAAGTGGGTATCTCCGCCGTATAATGTGGACGGATGGAGACTGGATGTGGCGGCTGATCTTGGGCAGACGAACGAGTATAACCATCTGTTCTGGAAGAAGTTCCGGGAGGCTGTCAAGGATGCGAACCCCAATGCACTGATACTTGCGGAGCATTATGGAGATCCGAGCGAGTGGCTCCAGGGGGACGAGTGGGATACGGTGATGAACTATGATGCCTTTATGGAGCCGGTGACCTGGTTTCTGACGGGCATGGAGAAGCACAGTGACGAGTACAGGGAAGAGCTGAGAGGGAATTCGGATAACTTCGTGGGTTCCATCATGCATCATATGGCGAATATGCTTACGCCGTCATTGCAGGTTGCGATGAATGAGCTGTCCAATCACGATCATTCCCGTTTCTTGACCAGGACGAACTATATGGTCGGCCGGGTGGAGAATCTGGGGGCGGAGGCGGCCAATGAATATGTGAATCTGGGGATCATGCGGGAGGCCGTTGTGATGCAGATGACATGGGTTGGCGCGCCCACGATCTACTACGGGGACGAGGCTGGCGTCTGCGGATTTACGGATCCGGATAACAGGCGGACCTACCCGTGGGGATATGAGAACCGGGAGCTGATCAGCTTCCACAAGGAGATGATACGGATCCATAAGGAGCATCCGGCGCTGCGCACGGGATCTCTTAACATATTGAATGGTTCGATCCGGGTGTCGGACGGCAATGACAATGAGTATAACATATTGGCATACGGGCGTTTCCAGGGAGACGACAGGATCGTTGTGATCGTCAATAACCGCAGTGAGCTTGCGGAGGTAACGGTTCCGGTATGGATGGCGGAGGTTCCTGTTAAATGCAGGATGAAGAAGCTGATGTATACCTATCAGGACGGCTATTCTGTGGATTATGAGGAATATCTGGTCGAGAATGGAGAAGTGGTTGTGAATATGGGAGCGTATTCCGCGCTGGTGTTGTGCGGTTAGAGGAAATAAAGAAGGGGCTGGAACCGGGTGAACCGGCAGCCCCTTTTTGATGCTTTAATTTCCTGCCTTATTTCCTTTAGCGGGTAAGGACTTCTACGCCGTCTTCCGTGACGAGGACCATGTATTCGATCTGGGCGGAGAGACCGTCGTCGATGGTGTAGACCGTCCAGTCGTCGTCTTCATCGACGAAGAAGTCAGGGCTTCCTTCGTTGACCATGGGTTCGATGGTGAACATCATGCCGGGAACGAGAACCATCTCGCTGCCCTTTGGGGTTACATAGCTGACGAAGGGCTCTTCGTGGAAATCAAGGCCGATGCCGTGTCCGCCGATGTCTTCTACGACGGAATAGCCGTGCTTTCTGGCATGGGTATTGATGGCATGGGCGATATCGCCGAGGTGTCCCCAGGGCTTTGCGGCCGCTAATCCCAGATCCACACATTCCTGGGTAACTCTTACGAGCCTTGCGGCATCAGGGGAGATATTCCCGATGGTGAACATGCGGGAGGCGTCGGAATAATAGCCGTCCAGGATTGTCGACACGTCCACGTTCAGGATGTCTCCGTCCTCAAGGATCTCATATTCGCTTGGAATCCCGTGGCAGATGACGTTGTTAAGAGACGTGCATACGCTCTTGGGAAATCCGTCGTAGTTGAGCGGGGCGGGGATCCCGCCGTGCTCTGTCGTGAAATCGTAGACAAGACGGTCGATCTCAGCCGTGCTCATGCCCTCGCGGATGTGGGCGGCAACATGGTCGAGAACGGCGGTATTCAACGCTGCGCTTCTTTTGATGGCTTCAATCTGACGGGGTGTCTTGAGTAAAGAACGCTTGGGGACGATCTGCCCTCTGGCGGCCAGTTTCCATAACTTTATATCTAATTTATCCACAGTATTACCTCTTTCCTATGTACGATTATCCTTATTTTCTATTATACCACTTATGTCAAGTGGAAATTGAACGAAATCCGGCTATTGTATGAAACCGCAAAATAAGGTATAATCTGAAAGTAAAGAGCTGTTCCGAAGACACGGAGAGAAGAAAGGAGTAGTGCCACATGTTAAGAATAGGAATGCTTACAAGCGGAGGAGACTGTCAGGCTTTGAATGCCGCCATGCGCGGGGTTGTGAAGGGAATCTGTTCCAAGAGGGATGATGTTGAGATCTATGGATTCCAGGAGGGATATAAGGGACTGATCTATTCGAATTTCAAGATGCTGACTTCCAGGGATTTCTCAGGGATACTGACCATTGGAGGGACGATTCTCGGGACGTCCAGGCAGCCCTTTAAGCTGATGCGTGTGCCGGATGAGAACGGCCTTGACAAGGTTGAAGCCATGAAGCATACTTACCATAAGCTGAATCTCGATTGTCTGGTAGTGCTTGGAGGCAACGGCACGCATAAGACGGCGAATATGCTGAGGGAGGAAGGTCTGCATGTCATAACGCTTCCGAAGACGATTGACAACGATCTGTGGGGAACGGATATGACGTTCGGGTTCCAGAGTGCGGTCGATATTGCGACAGACACGATCGACAAGATCCATACGACAGCTACATCCCACAGCCGTGTATTTATCATAGAGGTTATGGGACATAAGGTGGGCTGGGTTACTCTGCACGCGGGAATCGCAGGCGGCGCGGATATCATCATGCTTCCGGAGATCCCGTATGATATCAATGTGGTGGTGGACGCCATCAATAAGAGAAAAGCGGCGGGCAAGAAATTCACGATCATTGCGGTTGCGGAGGGCGCCATTTCCAAGGAGGATGCGAAGCTGTCCAAGAAGGAACTGAAGGCGAAGAAGGAGAAGAACAAGTATCCGTCTGTCGCATATGAGATAGCCGAGAAGATCCAGAAGAGGTCGGATCAGGAGGTGCGTATCACGGTTCCGGGACATACACAGAGAGGCGGTTCGCCGTGTCCGTATGACAGGGTGCTTGCGACGAGGCTTGGCGCGGCGGCGGCAGAGGCGATCTTAGATGGAGATTATGGCTATATGCTGGGCGTCAAGAAGAATGATATCGTGCGTGTTCCGCTCTCAGAGGTTGCGGGAAAGCTTAAGTATGTAGATCCGAAGTCCAGCATCATCAAGGAAGCTGAGATGACGGGGATCAGTTTTGGCGTGAAATAAGAAAAGAGGGGAATAGACAGGGGAGTGTAGAGAATGTCGTATATGGCATTATACCGGAAGTTCCGGCCGGATGGATTTGAAGATGTTAAGGGACAGGAAGCGATCGTAAAGACGCTTAAGAACCAGATCAGGGCGAAGCGGATCGGCCATGCCTATCTGTTCTGCGGGACCAGGGGTACAGGGAAGACGACCGTGGCGAAGATATTTGCGAAGGCGGTGAACTGCGAGCACACGGAGGATGGAAGCCCCTGCGGTGAGTGTAATGTATGCAGGGCGATAGCCGCAGGTGTCTCTATGAATGTGATCGAGATCGACGCGGCTTCTAACAACGGTGTGGATAATATCCGGGAGATCCGGGAGGAGGTGGCATACCGTCCGACAGAGGGGCGGTATAAGGTCTATATTATAGATGAGGTCCATATGCTTTCTATAGGCGCGTTTAACGCACTCCTCAAGACGCTGGAGGAACCGCCGGAGTATGTGATCTTCATCCTTGCAACGACGGAAGCGCACAAGATACCGGTTACGATACTGAGCCGGTGCCAGCGTTATGATTTTAAGCGGATCAGCATCGAGACCATTTCCGCAAGGCTCAGGGAACTGATCGATAAGGAGCAGTGGGAGGTGGAGGATAAGGCGGTCCGCTATATCGCGAAGATGGCGGACGGCTCTATGCGTGACAGCTTAAGCCTTCTTGACCAGTGTGCGTCGTTCTATATCGGCGAGAGGCTGACGTATGACCATGTTCTGGAGGTACTGGGGGCGGTGGATACGGAGGTGTTCAGCCGTCTGTTAAGAGAGCTGATTGCCATGGATGTGCACCGTGTGATCAAGACGGTGGATGAGCTGGTGATGCAGGGAAGGGAGCTTGCGCAGCTTGCGGCGGATTTCACCTGGTATCTGAGGAATCTTCTGCTGGTGCAAGGCTCGGATCAGATGGAGGATATACTGGATGTGTCGACGGAGAATCTTGCGCAGCTTAAGGAAGAGGCGCAGATGCTTGACAGTGATACGCTGATCCGTTATATCAGGATATTTTCGGAGCTTACGAATCAACTTAAGTATTCGACACAGAAGAGGGTTCTTCTGGAGGTGACGCTTATCAAGCTGTGCTGTCCGGCTATGGAGACGGCCAGGGACGCCTTACTGGACCGGATACGCGCCATCGAGAAGCAGTTGGAAGAGGGACTTTACCGGGCGCCGGCGCCGGATAGAGATATCAGAGAACAAGGAGACAGCGCGGTGCGGGCAGAACAGCCCCGGCCAAAGCTTCCGGAGGCTCTGAGTGAGGATGTGAAGGCGGTGGCGGAGAATTTCCGCACGATCGCAAATGATATCTCGCCTATGCTTAAGAGTTACCTTAAGAAGGCGAGGCTGAGCGCGGGGGAAGGAAACCGGCTGTTGATCGTGTGCCCGGATGAGATGGGCGCAAGCGTGGTCGGGACGCAGGAGCATAAGGCGGAGATTGAGGAGCGTATACAGGAGAAGATCGGCAAACAGGTAGAGATCGAGGTGCGCCAGGTGGAGACCGGACGCAGGTTTGAGGACCAGTTTGTGGATATTGAGGAGCTGGGCAGTCTTATCAATATGGAGATTACGGTAGAGGATTAGGCGGACTGTACACGCAAGCGGCAGCAGATTAAGAATAAAAGAGAAGCAGGAGGATATAGGATTATGGCAAAAAGAGGCGGATTCCCGGGCGGAGGTATGCCAGGCAATATGGCGAATCTGATGAAGCAGGCACAGAAGATGCAGCGTCAGATGGAAGAGCAGGCGAAGGAGATGGAGACGAAGGAATTTAGCGCCACTGCGGGCGGCGGTGCGGTGGAGGCGGTTGTCTCCGGCTCGAAGAGGCTCTTGAAGGTGAGTCTTGATGAAGAAGCGGTGGATCCGGACGACGTTGAGATGTTGGAAGATCTGATCGTGGCGGCAGTGAACGAGGCGCTTGACAAGGCGGACGAGGCGTCAGCGTCGGCGATGTCCAAGTTTACCGGCGGCATGGGCGGACAGATACCGGGATTATTCTGACACAGGAGAGTTGAAGACAGATGGATTACTATAGTAACCAGATCAGCAGATTAATTGAAGAGTTATCATGCCTCCCGGGCATAGGATCAAAGTCAGCGGCAAGGCTGGCTTTTCATTTGATACATATGCCTCTGGAGGATGTGGACAGACTGGCGTCGACCATCGTCGAGGCGAAGAAGAATGTCAGATATTGCAGGGAATGCTGTACGCTGACGGATCAGGAATTGTGCCCGATATGCAGTAACAGCAAGAGAGACCACAAAATGATCATGGTGGTGGAGAACACCAGGGACTTAGCGGCATATGAGAAGACGGGAAAATACAGCGGAGTATATCATGTGCTCCACGGCGCCATTTCGCCCATGCTGGGCATCGGACCGGAGGACATTAAGCTTAAGGAGTTGATCGGACGGCTTGAAGGAGATGTGGACGAGGTGATCATCGCGACGAATTCCAGCCTTGAGGGGGAGACGACGGCAATGTATATCAGTAAGCTGATCAAACCTGCGGGGATCAAGGTCAGCAGGATCGCGAGCGGAGTGCCGGTGGGAGGCGATCTGGAATATATAGACGAGGTAACTCTGCTCAGGGCGTTAGAGGGCAGGACGGAGCTTTGAGTAACGGGGAGGAAAAGGGATGAAGAAGAAGGTCACGTCTACAGACATTGCCCGGGCGGCGGGGGTGTCTCAGTCTACGGTGTCTATGGTCCTGAATAAGAAGTATAATGTGTCTTTTTCGAAGAAAACGATAGAGAAGGTTGAAGCGGCGGCAAAGGAGCTCGGGTATATACCGCCGAAGCGCAAGACGCGCAAAGGGGCGAAGAAGGAGAAGCTGCTGGTAGTATTCTGTTCCAACCTGACGAATCCATATTATGTCATGCTGTTGCAGGGGATTGAAATGCGTGCCAAGGAGCAGGGCTTCGGGCTGTTCGTATGCAACACACAGCGGGACCTTAAGATGGAGGAGCGATACCTTAAGATGATGTGGGAGCTTCGTCCCCTTGGTATCATCTATACCTGTAATCCCAGCCATTGCTTCATGGAGCTTGTGAGGGATCTGGCCCAGAGGATTCCGGTGGCGGTCATCAATAACCAGAATGAGAAGATGGACGTGGACGCGGTGGAGCTTGACAATTCCAAGCTGGGGCGCATCATGGCCGCCCATCTTCTGGAATTAGGCCACCAGAAGGCGGCGTACATCGCACCGCCCCTGACGGCACGCCAGAAGCAGAGGTCAAAGCGGGTGGAAGGCTTCCTGAAAGAGTATGAGAAGGCCGGGCTTAACGGAAATGTGATTATCAAGGCGGCCAAAGAGGAAATCGACCTGAATGTTGCACATATAGATTCCGAGTACAAGATAGGGTACGACCTGACGAAAGAGCTGTTAAAGGAAGAACCGGATATCACCGCTATTGCGGGGCTGAACGACATGATCGCATTCGGGATCCTGGACGCGCTTCACGAAGCCAGAATCCGGGTGCCGGCCGACATGTCCGTCATGGGCTGTGACAATACCCTGTTCGCACGTATGCACAAGGTAGATCTGACAACGATAGAGCACTTCGTCGTCTTCAAGGGACGGGACGCCTGCGACATCATCATGAAGAAGATATCCACCCACCAGTCTCCCTATTCCGGCATTACCCCCATCAGTACCTACCATGTAGAATATGAACCCAAGCTGATCATCCGAGGCACGACCAGTTACCCCAGGGAACCATCCAAAAGAGGAAAGAAAATAAAAAATTAATATATTTTGAAGAATTATTATTAATAATTGAAAGCCTGTTTTTTAGCACAGGCAGTTTCGGTGCGGTCTTCCTCTAAACAGATATGCGAGGACGCCCTCAGCGTCGGTGAGATCTTTTTGATTCTATTAATAATGAAGAAATATTAATGAATAAAATTACTAATAAAAATGCCCCCTATTGACCAACGATATTTGTATAAGCTATAATCAAATCATCAGATAACCGGTGTGATGAACACCACCCGTCAAATCAAAAGGAGGAAGTAACATGAAATTTTTCATTGACACAGCAAAGGTAGAGGATATCAGGAAAGCGAATGACATGGGCGTCATCTGCGGAGTGACCACGAATCCGTCCCTGATCGCGAAGGAAGGCCG
>CAJTRO010000044.1:22861-29202 GCA_910579015.1 uncultured Dorea sp.
CAGAGATCGCATCCATCGTAGACGGTCCGATCAGCGGAGAAGTGAAAGCGACGACAGTGGACGCAGAAGGAATGATCGCAGAGGGAAGGGAGATTGCCAAGATCCACCCTAATATGGTTGTTAAGATCCCTATGACGGTAGAGGGCCTGAAGGCTTGTAAACAGCTGACTGCAGAGGGGATCAAGACCAATGTGACACTGATCTTTACCGCGAACCAGGCGCTTCTTGCGGCAAGGGCAGGCGCGACTTATGTATCCCCGTTCCTGGGGCGTCTCGACGACATTTCCGTAAGGGGAACGGATCTGATCGCAGAGATCGCGCAGATCTTCGAGACGGCAGGACTTAAGACGGAGATCATCGCGGCAAGTGTGCGCCATCCGATGCATGTGACAGACTGTGCGCTGGCAGGGGCTCATATTGCGACCGTACCATATGCCGTAATCGAGCAGATGACGAAGCATCCTTTGACAGACGCGGGAATCGTGAAGTTCCAGGCAGATTACAAAGCGGTATTCGGAGAGTAAGATGACAGGCGCACGCTTTCGGGGGCGCGCTATAATATGAGGAGGTTTGACATGGACAAATTGGAGTTAATGAAGAAAGCGAACGAGGTCCGCAAAAGCATCGTGACCGCGGTCCACAGTGCAAAATCCGGACATCCGGGCGGTTCTCTTTCGGCGGCAGATATCTATACTTATCTGTTTTTTGAGGAAATGAATGTAGATCCGGCAGATCCGAAGAAGGCGGACCGTGACCGTTTCGTACTGTCAAAGGGACATACGGCGCCGGGATATTATGCGGCTCTGGCACACAGGGGATTCTTCCCGGTAGAAGATCTGACGACGCTTCGGAAGGTCGGCTCTTACTTGCAGGGACATCCGGATATGAAGCATATTCCGGGAGTGGATATGTCAAGCGGTTCTCTGGGACAGGGGATCTCCGCTGCAACAGGTATGGCTATATCTGCAAAAATATCCGGCGACGATTACAGAGTCTATACTCTGCTTGGCGACGGAGAGCTCCAGGAGGGACAGGTATGGGAGGCATCCATGCTTGCAGGCCACAGAAAGCTTGATAATCTGGTGGTGATCGTGGATAACAATAACCTTCAGATCGACGGGGCTGTCACAGAGGTTAATTCACCATATCCGATCGATAAGAAGTTTGAGGCATTCAATTTCCATGTGATCAATATCAATGGAAATGATTTTGACGAGATTGCGGCAGCCTTTAAAGAGGCGAGGCAGACCAAGGGACAGCCTACGGCGATCATTGCAAAGACGCTTAAGGGCAAGGATGTATCCTTCATGGAGGATCAGGTGGGATGGCACGGGACCGCGCCGAATGACGAGCAGTATGCAACAGCTATGGCAGATTTAGAGAAAGTGGGTGAAGCATTATGTCAGATGTAAAGAAGATCGCAACAAGAGAGAGTTACGGCAATGCTTTGGCCGAATTGGGAAAGGAACACGAGGACGTGGTAGTGCTGGACGCGGACCTGGCGGCGGCAACGAAGACGGGCGTATTCAAGAAAGCGTTTCCAGAGCGCCATATTGACTGTGGTATTGCAGAGAGTAATATGATGGGCGTGGCGGCAGGAATCGCCACGACAGGGAAGGTGCCGTTCGCAAGCTCATTTGCCATGTTTGCGGCGGGACGTGCCTTCGAGCAGGTGCGTAATTCTATCGGATATCCGCACCTGAACGTGAAGATCGGCGCGACGCACGCGGGTATCTCTGTAGGCGAGGACGGCGCGACACACCAGTGCAACGAGGATATTGCCCTGATGCGCACGATCCCGGGGATGGTAGTGATCAATCCGTCGGATGATGTAGAGGCGAAGGCTGCGGTGAAGGCGGCATATGAGCATGATGGACCGGTATATCTGCGGTTTGGCAGGCTTGCGGTTCCGGTGATCAATGAGAACGAGGATTATAAGTTCGAGCTTGGCAAGGCGATCACCCTGAGGGAAGGAACGGACGTGACGATCATCGCTTCAGGACTTCCGGTATCCGAGTCTCTTTCGGCGGCTGAGAAGCTTGCGCAGGACGGGATCAGCGCGGAGGTTATCAATATCCATACGATCAAGCCGCTTGACGAGGAGGCTGTGATAAAGGCGGCCGAGAAGACCGGGAAGATCGTGACGGTGGAAGAACACTCCGTGATCGGCGGCCTTGGAAGCGCGGTGTGTGACGTGGCTGCACAGAAGACGTCTGCGAAGGTTCTGAAGATTGGTATTGAGGATGTATTTGGGGAATCCGGCCCGGCGGTACAGCTCATTAAGAAGTATGGACTGGATGCGGAGAGTATCTACGAGAAGGTAAAGGCATTTGTGAAATAAGCGGTAGAAGTGACCTGTTGGAAATACCTGTGTTTTGAAGAAGCACTGTGTATTTACGGCAGGTCTTTTTTTATTACAGTGCATGACATGTATTGTGATTCATTTGGGGCAACCCGTCGAAAATCACTGCATCATGCCGGAAATTTCCATGGACGAGCCCCACCGATTGCTAAAATGTGCGGATTCCGTATGCTATCATTAGAAAAACGTGCAAAATGAGGTGAAGTATATGGAACGACAATTTCCGAAGAATGTGAGGCAGATAGGAAACGTTAGTGATGAGCCTAAAATATACGTGGAAGATTATGTGGATATCTATCTGAACCAGCTTGTCAGGCAGGCGGTGGAGGAACCGGCGGGAGCTATGCTGATAGGGGAGTTCCTGTCTATGGAGGGGCAGGACGTGATCTATATCTCCGGGGCCGTGCAGATGAACGAGGTTGAGATGAACGGCAAGGAGATCATCATAAAGGAAGAGGTACGAAAGGATGTGGAGGAGAAGCGGAAGAAATATTTCTCGGATAAAGAGACGGTGGGCTGGTGTCTGATCGAGAATGGACAACCTGTCAGGCCGACGAGGGAGATGTCTAAGGTACATAATAAGATATTTTCACGGGATAACACTGTGTTCGTGTGGAAGGATGCCCTGGAAAAAGAAGAAATCTACTATTCGTTTAAATTCGGCGGTCTTATGCAGATGGGCGGGCACTATATTTATTATGAGAAGAATCCGGACATGCAGAATTATATGATCGCCACACGCAAAAAGAATGGCGTGACACCCTGTGAGATGGTTGAAGATCGAGCTGCGAAGGATTTTCGTAGTGCAGTAAAGCTGAGGATGGAAGAAAAGGAACACATGAATTCCAGGTTCGTGTATGTTACGAGCGCGCTATTGGTTGTTGTAGTGCTTGCGATTGGTATCTCAACGGTTAATAATTTTGATAAGATGGAGGCGGTCCAGGATTCCTTAGAGTCCCTGTCTCAGTCGGTAAATAAGCCGGAAAGCCAGACGCAGACAATTCCTGATGAGGGAGCGGGCGCGGCAGAAGGAGCAGAAGGAGAGACGCCGGGCGAGGCGTCGCAGGAGGACGCAGGAGGCGGGGAGGAAGCTGTCCAGACGGGGACGGTCCCGGAGACTTCCACGATCCAGGAGCAGATAGGCAAGGAGGAGTATTATGTTGTCCAGAAGGGCGACACGCTGGACAGCATCAGTGTCAAAATGTATGGCGATACCTCGCATGTGAAGGCAATCTGTAAGATGAACGGCCTGTCTGACGGCAACTTGATCTATATTGGGCAAAAATTGTTATTACCATAGCTGAAAAATATGGTATAATCTAAACAGCTATCATAAAAGGTACGAATGAATAGTAATGAAGGGGAGATGGATGATACGGCAGAGAGATAGAAACCTTCATGTTGTCAGAGAACAAGAAGATCCAACAGACAGGATTGTAAGAGAGATTTTAGACGAATTGAATAGTGAAGACAGTATGCAGCAGAGACAGCAGAAACAGGAGACGCAGAACAGGAAGCGGAAGAAGCTGCGAAGAAGGCTTATGTTAGGTATCATGCTGCTGGTCGTTGTTCTGGGCGGAGTGTACCTCTTTGTGAATTTGCAGACGTATGGCAGGGTACAGGTTACGGACAGCTGGCGCAATAAAGGGACGGCCAGTAACAGTTACAGGGAATTTGCCGACGGTATTCTGAAGTTCAGCAGGGACGGGGTATCTTATCTTGACCAGAAGGGGGAGGAGCAGTGGAACCACCCTTATCAGATCAAGAACCTGTTTATAGATATAGGAGAGGTGTCTGCGGCGGTCGCGGACAAAGGCGGCAATGATATATTTGTCATACAGAAGGACGGCGTGAAGGGTGAGATACATACGTCCATGCCTGTGGAGCGGGTGAGTATATCCAGACAGGGAATTGTAAGTGCGATATTGAAGAATGATTCGTCGGCCGCGGTGATGTGCTATGACATGGTTGGAAATGTACTGGTAGAGCACAAGACTTCTTCGGCGGGAACGGGATACCCGCTTGACATAGCTCTCTCCAGCGACGGCAGGGTTATGCAGGTGTTGTATTTTTTTACGCAGGAGGGCAGGATCACTTCGAAGGTCATCTATTATAATTTCGGGGAGGCCGGAGAAGGCAGGACAGATAATCAGGTAAGCAGTTCTGAGTATGTGGATACGGTCATGGCGTCGGGATTCTTCCTTGATGAGTCGACGTCTGTGGCGGTGGGAGACAACTGTCTTGCTATCTATCGGGGGAAGGAGACGCCCAAAGAGGCGAAAAGGATTAACCTTGATAAAGAGATAAAGAGTGTATTCCATAATAAGAATTATATCGGACTGATCCTTAAGAATGAAGGCAGGGAAGGGTACGAGTTACGCTTATATAATGCGGACGGAAAGGTGGTCATCTCCAAGAACTTTACAGGGGATTACAGTAATGTGAAGCTTTGCGGCAGACAGGTGATCATGTATGACGGCAAGAAGTGCAGTATATTTATGAGGAATGGAATTCTGAAGTTTGACGGAGAGATGGATTCTGATATATTGGAGATTTTTCCGATTATGGGTGTTAACAGATACATTGTGATAAGCGCAGACGGGATTGACAAGATCCGGCTTGTAAAATAAGGAGAACATATGAATTGGTTATTGGTAGCGGTAAGCGTGATTTTTCTGGTTTGTATAATAGCAGGGTTGGTGAAAGGAGCTGTCAGGATAGCGGTTTCGCTGGCCACGGCGCTGCTTACATATATCATTGTTTTTTTTGCGGTGCCATATGTTGCGAAAGCAATTACTGAGTTTACGCCAGTGGACGAGATGATCAAGAGCCAGGTGAGCAGTGCCATTGCAGAAGCGGCGGCAACACAGCTTGCCGGCGGGACGGAGAACGGGCTGACTGAAGACAGTGTAAGGAAGGCGCTGAGAGCCGCGGGCGTGGATGAGGAAGCTCTGGCGGAGTATGGGATCAAGATAGAGGATATCGTGAATGGGGACGTCAGCAAAGACCAGCTTTCCAAGTATGGCATCTCCGGAAATGTGCTCGACGGGCTGAATTCCAAGAAGCAGGAGGTGCAGGAGTCGATTGAGGAGACTGAGATCCCAAGGGATATGCAGATCGCGGCGATTCAGAATGCGGATATCCCGGATATATTTAAGAGCCTGCTGACAACGAATAATAACAGTGAGATTTATAAACAGCTTGGGGCGGAGACATTTGCCCAGTATGTGGGAAGCTATCTGGCAAAGATGATCATCAATATCATAGCGTTTTTAAGTACATTTTTATTGGTGTCGATCGTCTTCCGGGCGGTTGTATTCGCGCTGGATATTGTGGCGGAGCTTCCGGGGCTTGGCATGATCAACCATCTTCTGGGCGGTGTGGTCGGTATGATAGGTGCGCTGATCATTGTGTGGACCTTATATGTGGCTATTACGCTGCTGTTTACCACGGCGGTCGGGAGGGACATGTTCCGTATGATTCAGGAAAGCGGATTTTTGAAGTTATTGTATGAGTATAATCCGGTTATGAAGATCGCGACAATGTTCCGGTAAATATATGAGGTGCAGGAGACGGCGGAGCAGAGGTTTATAAAAAGGTTTATAAAAAACAGAAAAAAATATAAAAAAGGGGTTGACAATTAAAACAGAAGCTGATATTATTAATAACCGTCGCAGGGATGCGATGGTTTTTTCTTCCACAGAATACGGTACTGTGAGAGCAGTAAAAGTGGTGGTATAGCAGATAAAAATGCTTCTGAAAAAACAAATAAAAAAATTAGAAAAAGTTGTTGACAATCGACGAAAGCTGTGATAATCTAATATAGCTGTCGCGAGAGAAACAACGAAGAACAGCATCGAACCTTGATAATTGAACAATAGACAACATCCCTGAAAAATTCTAAGAGAATATTTTCAGAACGTAGTATCAGACATGGAGATGTCTGATGCGACCTTATAACAGTAATAACGGGAAAAGA
>CAJTRO010000045.1:0-262 GCA_910579015.1 uncultured Dorea sp.
GGCATGGCGGCAGCTCTATCATGCCTTATATTATTATGGTAAATGGATAATGAAAGTGGTATAATCAAGAAAGTAAACTTAGATTGAACAGAAAGAGGCAGTTATGAAATTATTTGTTATGGTGGGATATGTCGTATAATTAGGACTTATTTTATAGATATGTCAAATGATGAATTTTTCAATTATACACTAGAAAATGGTAAATTAGAGGAATACGAGTTGTAAGCAGTTTTAAAGAATGAATTGTAGAAGAAAACACAAT
>CAJTRO010000045.1:272-1308 GCA_910579015.1 uncultured Dorea sp.
ATAAGAAACTGCCCTTATTTTTAAATAGTAAATGTGGAATGGAAGTGGTATAATTAAATGAACAACTAAAATTTATGGAGATATTAGATATGGAGCAGATTTCACTAATCGAGCCTCAAAAGATGTATGCAGATGAAATATGGAAATTTCGTCAAGAAATTTTGGAATGTGACGCAGAAAATGAAGACCAATTTGCAGGTTGCTTATCGCTTGATGTAAGTAAGTCTTCTGAAGAATGGATAAAAATATGCGAACTTAGAAAAAGCGAAGAAACATGTGGCGATGCAGGAACGACTGTTCCTTCACATACATACTTAGCTGTACGCAAGAGAGATGATAAAGTAGTAGGAGTGATAGATTTGCGTCATCACATCAATCATCCTATTCTTGGAACGTGGGGAGGGCATTGTGGATATTCAGTGCGCCCTTCTGAACGTGGCAAAGGTTATGCAAAGGAAATGCTTCGTTTGAATATACAAAATGCAAAATCAATGGGAATAGAAAAACTTCTTATCACTTGTGATATTGAGAATGCAGCCAGTGAAAAAGTAATACTTGCTAGTGATGGGGTTTATGAGAAAACCATAGATGTTGATGGATGCAAGATGAAAAGATATTGGATAACGGTATAAGAGCAAGTGGTGCCCGTGCATTTTATCAGGAGCGAAATAGAGAAATACAAAAACGGTTTCATGAAGGTTATTCGATAGATGTATTATCCGATCAATATGGACTGGCATATAGTACAATTAAAAAAATTATATATGGATAATTTGAAAGCGCTTGCATAAATTGCAGGCGTCTTTTTGTTTCCAGATTAATTATAACTGTTCTTGCTGCTTGTATGATGGTGTTATCTTTATTACAATAATTTTAAGGTCTAAAGTTCATGTGAAAGGAGATAAAAATGAAACATATAACGACAAAACAATTTAGCGTACTGGCAGATTGCGGTAAAATCTATCAGTTTATGTTGGATATTTATGAACGTGATTGGAGAAATGGTGTGCCGGCCCCGTTTTTTGAATATGCTTTT
>CAJTRO010000045.1:1318-28495 GCA_910579015.1 uncultured Dorea sp.
CTTTTTCATCTTTTGCATATTGGATGGATATTACTTATTCTTATAAAAATCGCATTTGGGAGGATAACAGTAAGATTGTTGCTTTTTGCTTTTATGAAAATCCTATTACGGATATTTATTTTAATTTGAAACCCGGATATGAGGAATTGGCATCAGAAATGATTGCATATGCTGATGCACATATGTCTGTAAAAGGCGGGGAAATACAATTGGTGCTTTTTGGCGGACAGGATGCCTTGATAACTGCGGCAAAAAGGGCAGGATATCAGCAAAAATGGGGAAATTGGGATATGCAGTTTGAGTTTGGTGATGTATTAGATTATCCTTTACCGAACGGATTTCATTTTGTGAATTCAGACGAATATGATATGGATAAGGGAAGTAAGTGCTGTTGGAAAGGATTCGATCATGAACAAAATGAGGGGGTATGGGATCACCAATATGAGCAGAGCGGCTATTTATTAAAGACGGCACCACACGCAACAACGGATCTGTCAGTTACCATTGCTGATGAAAAAGGAGAGTATGCATGTTATGCAGGAATGTGGTGGACTCCCGAAAATAAATTGGCTTATATGGACATATTGGAAGAAAGAGTAAAGCAAGGTTATACTTTAATTGGCCCCGTTTTCATCGGAGTGAATGTAATAATCTGTATGAAAATAGAACGATTTGAAAGGTTAGAAATGGGAACTGGAGAAGGCAATGGAATAATAAAATGTGGGGCATGGCGACTGTCATGTCTTTTATTTTTATAATGGTAAATGAGAGAAGAAAATGGTATGATAAAAAAGAAGAATATGTGTAATGCCAGATTCTGGTTTGCAAAGAACTTGACAGCTTGAAACTTTTGAAAATAACGAATTAATAGGAATTATTATTCTGGCCGTAAATCAATGGGATTTAGTATTAGAATGAGGAGGTATTATCATGACAAAAGTATATTTCATTCGTCATGCAGAGCCTGATTATAACAATCACAACGATGCCCTTCGGGAGTTAACTTCAAAAGGAATGAAAGATAGGAAGTTGGTTACGAATTTTCTGACAGACAAGCATATTGATGTTGTTTTATCAAGTCCATATAAAAGAGCAATAGATACAGTGAAGGATTTTGCAGATAGTCAAGGTATGGAAATCAATATTATAAATGATTTTAGAGAAAGAAAAGTAGAAAGTGAATGGATTGAAGATTTTACATCGTTTGCAAAAAAGCAATGGGATGATTTTACATACAAACTGTCAGACGGGGAATGCCTTCAGGAGGTTCAGGGGAGAAATATTTCTGCATTGCGGCAGGTTTTAAATAAATATGCGGGAAAGAATGTTGCAGTAGGAAGTCACGGAACAGCTTTAAGCACAATTATTAATTATTATGACAATTCTTTCGGGTATCATGATTTTGAAAGGATCAAGAATGTTATGCCGTGGATTGTGGAGTTTGTTTTTGATGAGAATGCGGATTGTATAATGATAAAAAAGCATGATGTAATTAGCGGTGTTACAACATAAACGAGATAAATCCGCCTGCATTGATGCGTTTCAAGATGAGTATAAGATGACAAGTGATTTCCAATACCCAAAAATTATTTGCCAAAATGCCGAAAACATAGTATGATTTGGTATACAGCATACAATAAGTATATTTTTGATACCGGTCAGTGCTGATCTGGCGGGATGAATGATTGTATTGCGTAAATATCAATAAGCGAGGAGACGTAGGAATGAGTGATCCGATTGCTGTTATGAAGCTTAACAATGGTAAGAAGATTGTTATGAGGCTTAGACCTGATTATGCGTATAACGAAGTATGCAGTTTTATCAGTGCCGCCACCAAAGGATATTATGACAATTTTGCTATTCAGCGTATTGTTCCGGGTTCATGGGTTGATGTAAGTTATAACGCATTCTTCCGAAGGGAATGCCAGTATTTCCTTCCGAACAGGATTGAGGAAGAGAGCGGCGGGAACATCAAGGTGCCGGAGCTTGGCGACGTGTGTCTGGGATATTTTTCGGATGAAGAGATTGCAGGGACGGAGTTCTTCTTCCCTTTGAGAAAAGCAGAAGAATTGACCGGGAAGTGCCCTGTGTTCGCACAGGTGACGGAAGGTATTGAAGAACTGCTGAGAATGGAGAAGGTCGAGACATATCCGAATCCATATGAGCCGGTTGAGATCAACGTGCCGAGGATACCGGAGATCATTGTGAGTGTTGAGATAGAGACTTTCGGAGAAGCTTATCCGGAGCCTGATAAGTTCTTCCCGGAACAGATCCCTGGAAACTGGCCGGTGTTTTGCGGATAAGAAGAAAATAATGATTGAAGATTACGGGAGGTTTTCATATGCCTGATATTTTAGCTTTTACTATATTTGTATTGATATTCACAGTCGGTGAATATGTTGCCGTTAAGACGAAGGCGAATATAGACGTCGTTTTGTTTGTAGCCGCCGCCCTGCTGATCGGTTTCTGGATAGGTCTTCCGGCTTCCATCTATGAAGTGTCGGGAATCCTGCCGATGGCCGGAATCATCATTACACTGCTGATCGTAGGTATGGGTAATATGATCGATTTTGCCGAGCTTAAGAGACAGTGGAAGACGGTGTGTGTATCCATCATCGCGTTGACGGCGGCCTGTTTTGCGCTGGTGTTCGTCGGCCAGTTTGTGATCGGCAGGGATTTTGCACTTGCCGGTACGCCGGTGTTCGGCGGTGGTACGGCCGCCACTGTAGCAATGAAGACGATCCTTCAGGAGAAGGGAAAGGAGGATCTGTCAGTATACATTACTCTGCTGCTTGGACTACAGAGCCTTGTAGGGATTCCCGTATCCTCTCAGTTCCTCAAGAGGGCAGGCAGGGCATTCAAGAATAATAAGGCGGAGTTCGAACTGTACAGGGGTACAGTCCTTGGAGAGACCGTTACGGACAGAAAGAAGCTGATACGTTTCCCGGCATCTTTAGACAGAGCCTCTTTCCATATAATGAAGCTTGGAGTTGTCGGCGTAGTGAGTTACTATTTCTCGGCAATTCTCTTGCAGTTGACAGGGATCAACGTAAGCTATATCATCGTTGCCCTGATCATGGGTACAATCTTCACCGAGATCGGATTTCTGGATCATGATACGTTAGGGAAGACAGAGGCTTCGGGATTCATTCTGTTTGCCTGCGTTATCATCTTGTTTTCAGACTTTGCAACATGTTCGCCGTCAGACGTGCTTGCACTGCTTAAACCGATGGCGTTTATTCTGTGTGTCGGTACATTCTTCGGATGCATCACAGGCTATATCTGTGGTAAGATTTTCAAGATCGAGCCGAATCTGGCAATCGTAATGTGTCTGACATGTATGTACGGATTCCCGGCAACAATGTATCTGTCAAAGGAAGTTGCGGAAGTGACGGCAGAGAATGAGACAGAGAGACAGATCATCGAGAACTACCTGCTTCCGAAGATGAATATCGCAGGCTTCGTGACAGGAAGCTTCGCGACGGTTCTTGCGGGGATCTTCGGCGGGATGATGTAGAATTCCTGCTGTAAGTTAAGGCTGGATTTATATATGACCGGGAGAAAAGGAGAGGGACGACATGGATTGTGAAAAAGTGTATGCAATGAGTTTTGCAAAGATATATCCGCTTCTTGTTGCGAAGGCAGAAAAGAAGGGGCGGACGTTAGATGAAGTGAATGAAGTGATCTGCTGGCTGACCGGCTATAGTGCAGATGAGATAGAAGACGCCGTAAGTAATTCTGTTGCTTATGGAGACTTTTTTCGAAATGCACCGCTTCTGAATCCAAACAGGAAAGCAATCAAAGGGGTGGTCTGCGGGGTGCGTGTAGAGACAATTGAGGAACCTCTGATGCAGGAGATCCGATATCTGGACAAGTTAGTTGATGAGCTTGCAAAAGGGAAATCCATGGATAAGATCCTGCGCGGATAGACGGCGCCGTTTTCTATCAGAAAACAGCCCGTGGCATGTAAGGAAAATACATGTAGGAAAAATACATGTAAGAAATGATTAAGAAAGAGAGGCGGGCAAGATGTGGAAGTGTCCAAAATGCGGCCGTACATTTAAGAATACGAATCAGGATCATTATTGCGGTGAAGCTCCGAAGACAATTGAAGAATATATAGAACGCCAGCCAGAGCAGGTACAGCCTTATCTGAGGCAGGTTGATCAGGCGGTCAGATCCGCGATACCGGATACAACAGAAAAGATATCCTGGAGTATGCCGACGTATTGGAAGAAGCATAACCTGATACAGTTTGCGTCTTTCAAGAAGCACATAGGACTTTATCCGGGACCGGAAGCGGTAGAGGCATTTGCAGAAAGGCTTAAGGAATATAAGACAAGCAAGGGCGCCATACAGCTTCCTTATGATAAGCCTATGCCGATTGAACTGATCGGGGAGATCGCAAGATGGTGCGAGAAGGAGAATAGTTAAGACGTAAACTCTTTGCGGGCGCAGGGTAGAGTTTTCGACGGCCTTGTGGTATAATATCCTCATTAATGACCGGCAGAAGTGACAGTGGAGACTGTGAGAGAGGAGATGGTGGGCTGTGCCAGAGAATATGCCTGCGGATAGCCGTGAGAGAGGATACAGAGTAGAATACTGTAACATGGAAGTGAAAGATAATAAGAAGTGGAACGCCGGCCGGCAGAAGACGGAATGGAAGGGACTGCGTGGCAGAGCGGTTATCTGCCTGTTGGCGGCAGTGTCCGGCTGTGTTTTTGGTCTGAGCAGCTGCGGTAAAGCAGAAGAGAAGGCGCCTGTGTCTGTATCAGAGGACGGGAAGAGTACAGAAGAATCGAACGGAAGCGAAGTTTCGGAAGACGAGCTTCTGGCAGACAAGGATACGAAAGAGGTCGTTAATTTTGACCGCAGGCTGGATGAGTATCAGCCGTTGAAGAAGGAGTATAATTTTTATTTTACATATAAGGTGATTCATCCGTGGTGGGATGCGGTTGCGATCGGGATCGAGGATGCGGCAAAGCAGTATGAAGAAGACGGGATCATCATTAATTATGAATATCTTGCGCCCCGGGAGGTATCTGCGCAGGATCAGGTCCGGCGCCTGACGGAAGCCGGGGCGGAAGAGTTTGATGTAATCGGAGTGGATGTGGCGGATGTTGAGATGGTTACGCCGATCATCAACAGCCTTTTAGAAGATGGCCAAAAGGTCATGACATTTTCGAGCTCTGATGCCGCGAAGGAGGACGGATGCAATCGTATTGCCTATGTAGGGAATACGCATAATTATGAGGATGGCGTGGATCTGACAGAGGCGCTCTGCAAGAAGCTTGGTTATCAGGGGAAGATTGCCGTCCTGATAGGGACGGAAGGCGCTCCATGCCATGAGGAGAGATCCGAGGGAGCAAGGGATGTGATCGCGAAATATCCGGATATGGAGATTGTGGAGACTGCGTATGATGAGGATACGGTCGAGAAATCCTATCAGCTTGCGAAGGAGTTTCTGGCACGGCATGAGGATCTGGCAGGTTTTGTATGCTGTAATATGAGTAACCCGGTGGGAGCGGCAAGGGCGGTTATTGAGGCCGGAAGAGAGAATGAGGTTGTGATCGTGGGGATGGACCATGACCAGGAAGCCTTGCGGTATTTAAGGGACGGGTACATCTATGCACTGGGCGTGCAGGACTGTTATTCTATTGGATTTGATACCGTTCAGACGGCGGTCAAGATTGCAGACGGATGTCTCCCGGGGGAGAGTTATCCCGAGAAGACAGAAGAGATTACAACAATTATTTATCAGGAAAGCGCTGCGGCGATGCTGCAGACGTTGTATGGTGTAATTGATTAAGGAGCGGGGAATGGAACGATTACAGCAAACCGGTATAAATAAAAATCGCAAGAGACAGACGATTGCATACGCCCTATGGGGAGGGATCATGATCGCGCTGATCCTGATCGTCACAACGTTATGGGTATCAAGGAGTGCGAGGATTGGCACGGATCAGGCAGTCGGCAGAGTAAGTGAATTCTATCTGGAAGAGCTTGCCGGCAGAAGGTCGCTGGTGGTTTCTGAGGAATTGAATAAGAATTTTACATATATGGAGAAAGCCCTTGAGGTGCTGGAGGAATCAGATCTTGAATCGCAGGAATCACTGCGTGATTTCCTTGGAAAGGTCAGGAAGCTCTATGGTGTGGACAAGTTTGCCATGGTGGACGAGGACGGGATTGTCTACACGCAGCACAGCACAATGTCGGGGCTTAGCAGATACAGCTTTCTGGCGGAAGAGCTTAAGGAGCCTGTGATCAGCACTTCAAACCTATATGGAGCGAAAAAGAGGGTGGCCCTGGCGATGCCGGTGGAGGGTATCTCGTTCCAGAGGAAGCAGATCAAGGTGTGCTTCATACAGATCAATATTGCGGATATGTTAAGTTCCGTGACGCTGCAGACCAGCGATAATGAGACATACTGCAATCTGTATTATCGTAATGGCGAGAGCCTGACGAATGATGATTTCGGGTATCTTACGGCCGGGAAGAATGTGCTGTCTGCGCTTGAAGACGCTAAGATGAAGGACGGTTCCGACTATGAAAAGCTGAAAGAGGATTTTGCAGACGGCAGGCTGGGGCAGGTCTCCTTTACCTATCAGGACACGGAGGAGGAGCTCTGTTATATTCCGGTGGAAGGAACAGACTGGATGCTGACGATTCTCATTAAGAATAATGTGATCAGCGGCCAGATCAGTTCTATCAGTGAAGAGATGATGAGGAACAGCATTATCCAGATTGTCATTACGGTGATCGTCATGCTTGTGATATTCCTTGGACTTATCCATCAGTCCAGGAGGAATGCACAGATTCTTCTGGAACAGGAAAAGGCGGACAGGGACAGGATCCGCGCCGCCTACGCTCAGATTGAACGGGAGCAGATGGATATGGAGAATATCCATACTGCGATGGGTTCCGGCCGGTGGAGCATGGAGTTTAACGAGAAAGCAGAGCTGGTTTCCTGTACATGGACAGAGGTTTTCAGGAAGATGCTTGGGTATGACAGCGAGGAAGAATTTCCCAACAGGCTGGAATCGTGGTCGGATCTTCTGTATCCGGAGGACAGGGAAGGCGTTTTGAAAGAATACTGGGATACCGTGAGGGATTATTCAGGCGGGAAGGGCTATGATGTAGAGTATCGTCTCTATACCAGACATGCCGGACTGAGATGGTTCCATGCGGCGGGCAGGCTGTCCAGGCGGGAAGACGGATCTCCGGTGACCTTTATCGGACTTTTTGTCGATATTGATGATGAGAAGAAGATGGAAGAACAGCTCAACAAGCAGAAGTTAGATCTTCAGGATGCACTGGCGGCGGCACAACATGCCAACAGAGCCAAGACCACATTTCTTAACAATATGTCTCATGATATACGGACGCCTATGAATGCAATCATAGGTTTCACGTCTCTTGCGGCCGCGCATATAGAGAATACGGAACAGGTGCAGGATTATCTGGCAAAGATCACAACGTCCAGCAATCATCTGCTTAGTCTGATCAATGATGTTCTGGATATGAGCCGTATCGAGAGCGGAAAGATGAAGATCGAGGAGATGGAATCTTCTCTGCCGGAGATCATGCATGATCTGAAGACGATCGTACAGGCTGATATCACGTCCAAACGCCTGGAGTTCTATATTGATACGGATGATGTGGTAAATGAACATGTTCTGTGCGATAAGCTCAGACTGAATCAGGTTCTTTTGAATCTTCTGAGCAATGCCATGAAGTTTACGAAGCCCGGCGGTGTTGTCGGCGTGCGTATCCTTCAGAAAGGGAACGCTCCGGAGGGATTTGCATCATATGAATTCCAGGTAAGAGATACGGGGATCGGGATGAGCAAGGAGTTCCAGAAGCATGTGTTTGAGCCGTTTGAACGTGAGAGGACGAGTACGGTCAGTGGTATCCAGGGAACAGGGCTTGGCATGGCTATCACCAGAAATATCGTGGATATGATGGGCGGTACGATCTCGGTAGTCAGTGAAGAAGGAAAGGGATCTACGTTTAGCGTAAATCTGCAATTTAAGACGTGTTCGGGTTCGGTAAAGCAAGAAGTGATTCCGCAGTTAAAGGAACTACGCGCGCTTGTGGTGGATGATGACTTTAATACCTGCTCAAGCGTCACCAAGATGCTGTCCACCATCGGTATGCGTCCGGACTGGACGACATCCGGCAAGGAAGCCGTACTGCGGGCAAGGCTTGCCGTGGAGCAGAATGATGAGTATGCGGCATATATCATAGACTGGCTGATGCCGGATATGAACGGTATCGAGGTAGTGAGAAGGATACGGGGAATCATCGGAGACGGGAAGCCGATTATCATTCTGACTGCCTATGACTGGTCGGATATAGAAGAAGAGGCAAGAAAAGCAGGAGTTACTGCGTTCTGTTCCAAGCCGATTTTCCTGTCGGAACTCAGAGAGATCCTGGAAGCGCCGTATATAGACGCGGATGTGGAGGAGACGGCTGTCAGGGAGGCAGACGTCTTTGAAGGAAAGAAGATCCTCCTGGCCGAGGACAATGAACTGAACCAGGAGATTGCTGTGGAGATCCTTGAGGAAGCCGGATTCGTGATTGATGTGGCGGACGACGGCGCGGTCGCGGTGGAGAAGCTTAAGGAAGCCGGACCGGGAGCGTATGATCTGGTCCTGATGGATATCCAGATGCCGATCATGAACGGATACGAGGCGACAAGACGGATCAGAGCATTTGAGGATCCAAAGCTTGCGGGTATTCCTATCATTGCAATGACGGCCAATGCCTTCGATGAAGACCGGAAGGCGGCTTTTGACGCGGGGATGAACGGGCATATTGCGAAGCCGATCGACATCCCAAAGCTGATGGAGCTGTTAAGAAAAATGATGAGTTAAAGATTTTAAAAAATTGTATAATTCCCCTGACGAATATGTGATAAGAATTGGTATATTTTATACTTGATTCTGAAAGTGTATTTGATTATAATGTGTTGGTAATTTGACAAATATTTCACAAGAGGGGGATGTATTATGACAATACCATTATGGCTCTGCATTCCATTTGCAGGGCTTTTATTCTGCATTGCTGTGCTTCCGCTGGTAAAGGGCGAGTGGTGGGAATCCCATCAGCCGCTGGTGGTTGCCGGCTGGTCGCTTCTTTTTATCCTGCCCTTTGGGGTGTTATACGGGGGCGGTGCGGCGGCAGAGACGGTGCTGGAATGTCTGGTCAATGATTACCTGACCTTTATCGTTCTGTTGTTTGGTCTCTTCTGCGTAGCCGGAAATATTACGATGGAGGGAGATCTGGCGGGTTCTCCAAGGGTGAATATCATTCTGCTTACGATAGGAACACTGCTGTCGAGCTGGATCGGCACGACAGGCGCGAGTATGTTGATGGTCCGTCCGGTCATCAAGATGAATGCCTGGCGCAGGAACCGCTCACACATACTGGTGTTTTTCATCTTTCTGGTATCTAATGTGGGAGGATGTCTGACGCCCATCGGAGATCCCCCGCTGTTGATGGGATTTTCCAGAGGGGTTCCGTTTTTCTGGAGCCTGCATCTGCTTCCTGTCATGCTGTTTAACATGGCCGTGCTCCTTACGATTTTTTACTTTATCGACAGGAAACGGTATTGCAGGGATATGGCCAGAGGGCGCAAACCGGATATCAGCAAGCCGGGTACGAAGATTAAGATTCGGGGGCTCCATAATCTGGTATTTCTGGTCATGATCGTTGCGGCAGTGGTCCTGAGTGGGATTCTGCCTGACCAGCCTGTGTTCCAGGATGCAGAGGGACATGTACGGGGAATACACATTTTCGGAGAAGTGGTCTTGAGTTTTCCGGCGGTCATTGAGATTGCGGTCATACTGCTTGCCGCGTTTTTGTCATTTAAGACGACAGATCCGGTGATCCGCAAGAAGAACCACTTCACCTGGGGAGCGATAAAGGAAGTCGGGACATTATTTATCGGGATCTTTATCACCATGCAGCCGGCGCTGGCCATTTTAAAGGGAATGGGCGCGGGGCTTGGGATCACGGAGCCTTACCAGATGTTCTGGACCACCGGTGTGCTCTCAAGTTTCCTTGACAATACGCCGACCTATTTGGTATTTTTGACGACGGCCGGGGCGATTGGATTCTCGGACGGGATTGCCACCACGCTTGGGATGGTGCCTGTGAAGGTGTTGACGGCGATTTCCTGTGGAGCGGTATTTATGGGTGCAAATACTTATATCGGAAATGCGCCGAATTTCATGGTGAAGGCAATCGCGGATGAAAACGGTATCCATATGCCTTCATTCTTCCGCTATATCGGCTGGTCGCTGATGGTCCTGGTTCCGGTATTTTTGCTGGATACGTTCATATTTTTCAGATAGGGAGGAGCTGTTAAGATGGCAAATGAAGAGAAGAATCTAAGAGAGCTTGCCGGCCGGATCTACGATCTGGATGAAGAGGTCTACCGGGAACTTGGCTCCTCGCTGGGGCGGGTGTTTAACGGGAAGAAGGAAGACTGCATCGAAGAAACGGTGCGGATGATGCATGAGCGGAATCAGGCGTACATCCTGAGAAGCGAGCTGGCGCTGATCAGCAACATGGCCCGGACGATTCCTGACCACAAAGTGAAGCACCAGATCATGGTTAAATATGATGAGATACTGAAGGAAGTGACAGACCTTCCAACCAGCTTCATCAAAGGCGACATTCTGGACCAGAAGATAGCCCAGCTCAATACACTGAACCTACAGTCCCGTTTCTCCAAGAACGACCACCTGATCATCTGTATCGGACGTACTTATGGATGCGGCGGCAGTGAGATCGGGTTCACCCTGGCGGATACGCTTAAGATCAATTACTATGACGTAGAGATATTTGACGAGGTATTGAAGCGTCTGGAGGCAGAAAAGGAGTCTGTGAGAGACCGGGGCGGTTACCCTTATAAGAGGGACGGGAAGGATAACCGCCAATATCTGAATGAGATACCGGCCTTTGCGCCGGCCCCGAAGTCAACTCTTAAGGAGAAGCTAAGGGAGTTCAACCGTTACCACGGACTGCCAAAGAAGGATGCGGTATTCTTTAACCAGAGCGACCTGCTGTGCGATATGGCGAAGAAGGAGGATTTTGTTGTGATGGGGCGGTGCGCGGATGCGATACTGACCAATAACCGTATCCCGCATATCAGTATCTTTATCACGGCGCCGTTAGAACAGCGGATCCACAGGGTTATGGAGGTCCGCGGGGTAGAGAATGAGAAGAAGGCGCGGCATCTTCTGGCGCGGCTTGATAAGGCGCATATCAGATACTATAAGTATTATACCGGGCGCAGCTGGGGAAAGGCCAAGAACTATGATCTGTGCATCAACAGCGCGAGCTATGGGATACAGGGATCTGTGGATCTGATCATGCGGATGATCAGACAGGAAGAAGTATGATGAATGATCTTAAAATGTGTCAGTATTCCAGAGTGGTAACTGGCACATTCTTAATTTTAAAGAAATATGTTCTGTGTTTCTGTGTGTGACATGATACAATATAAAAATGGGGTATCAGAACGTACAGCCTGTTTTGGAAGAACTGGAGAGAGGAGGGCTGTGACAAGATATGTTAGTGAGAGCAGAACAGGGCGGGCGGTCCCTCATAAAACAAAAAGGAAAGGAATGCATTGTTTGAGTAAGTATAATGTTATGGACTCTTGAGGAGAGTAACATCAGTTATGAATGACAGATTAACTGACAGCCTTTGTGTGTAAGAAGACTGTCCGGGGCAGTCTCTTGCATCGGAAGGGTTTTAGACCATGCATAAGGTAAAAGAGATTACTATGAATGTGACAGGGATGAAGAATACGAATTCTCCAAATCAGGCAGAACTCTTCAAAAACCAGGTGGAGCTTCGGAAGAAAAATCAAGAGGGAGGTTCATTTGCCCAGAGGCTTGGAAGATTAAAGCAGGACGAAAGCAAAGAGACAGAAGGCAGAGGGACTGTGGTATTGACAAAAGAACAGCTTCTGATGCTGAAAGAGAAGTATGACGCGGAGAATATGGACGAGAAAGAGTTTTATGATTTTCTGATGGACCTGATAGATCTGAAGGTGTTATCAAAGAAAGAGGTGAAGGAAGAGCTCGTCCGGAAGATGGCGTTTACATCTATGGTCATGCCGGCATATGATTATTATTCTTATGGAACAGACACACTGTCTCCTGGGAATTATCTGATGCGGTTCATGAATGATATTCATTATTCGGAGTATGTGCTTGAGATGATCCGCCAGGGGAAATGTCAAGTCGGGGCGTCAGATTCGCTTGGAACAGTACGTATGATGTATGAAAATGATCTGAGGAACAGCCGGAAGATACAGGGGATACTACAGCAATTGAAGAGTGATCCGCCCCGGACGGGGCAGCGCCCTGAATAACAGAGATTGGATAATTAGTTATCAGGAAGTTATCAGGGAGGTGCATACAATGGATTACATACGTGCGGCGGAAATCCTGCCACAGGAGCTGATCGAGCAGTTACAGGAATATGTGGATGGAGCCGCAGTCTATATCCCTAAGAAAGAGGAGGAGAAGAAAGCCTGGGGAGCGAAGACAAATACGAAGACAGAGCTTGCCAGGCGGAATGAAAGGATATATACGGAACATCTGGCGGGAACCTCCATTAAGGAATTGGCCAGGGAATATTTTCTGGCAGAGAAAAGTATCCAGCGGATTGTCCGACAGGAGCGTTCGAAGAGAGATGTGACGGCTATGGAGGGTTGGAAAGATGAGTATTAATGGAATCGGAACAAACGGTTGGGGGCAGAGCGCCCGGCAGAAAGGATGCGCGAAAGGCGGGCTGGGAACAGATACCGGCGTCAGCTTTGCAAAGCAGATGATCGATGCGGCCGGCGCGGGAAATACAACAGGGACAAGGGCGTCGGATATGGGCGCGCGCAAGCATATCATCTATATGAAAACGGATGATATGCTGTATTCCGGCGGAAACGGCGCGGGACTGTCCTTTTATCTTAAGTATGCAAAGGATTCCACAGAGGACGATCCTGTGGTGATCGCGAAGGGAGTGGATGAGAACGGCAGGGAATTTACACAGAGAATACACATCAATAATATTGATCCCAGGAATGCGACACTGGTTGAGATGCGGGCGCTGGAAGGCCATAAGGGAGTGGATAAGAACGGCGGATTGAGTTCGCTTCCGCCGGGGACAGGTATGATGGGGCTGAATGACAGGGCTGATTTTATAGCAATGTTCCAGAGGCAGATCAGAGATATGAACCTGCTGAAGCAAGGGAGCAGGGCGGCATACTATCAGTATAGTATGATGGAGTATATGAAGGTATAAGAAAACCGGCAGTTTCTTCTTAAGGAAGAATCTGCCGGTTTTCTAGTGTATTTCAATAATTTAGAAACTTGGCCATAGGTGAGAAGATAACTGAAATAACTGGAAATAGTGTTAGATTTCCAGTTATTTCAATATTTTTTTCAATCCTCAAAAATAGTACAATATTATAAAAGAAATGTGTGGATGAGGGTGGAGAAGAGGGATTGAGATATGCTGACGATTTTAATCGTAGACGATGAGAGGATAGAACGTAGGGGAATCTGTTTCCTGCTAAAACAAAGAGTAGAGGAATTTGATATTCTGGAGGCGCCGAATGGAAAGGCAGCATGTGAAATATTGGAAAAAAGATCTGTAGATATTTTGTTTACAGATGTTAAAATGCCTTTTATGGATGGCATAGAATTGGTAGGCAAAGCCAGGGAACTGAATGAACAGATAGAAATGGTTATTTTCAGTGGATATGGAGAATTTGAATATGCCCGCCAGGCAATGAAGGCAGGTGTTGTGAGTTATGTTCTAAAGCCTGTAGATCCCGAAGAATTTCATTCAACAATGGATAGGCTTTTGAAAACAATCGGTAATCGAAGAAAGCAAGAACGGAAAAATATTGAAAATCAGAATTTTCTGAATCAGTATTTTTTAGGGAAATATATCTATCAGGGAAATTCGGATTTTTTGAAAAGAATATCCGATAAAGTGGATATTTCGGATTGGAATCAGATACAAGGATTAATCCTTATTGAGAGTGTAAATAATTTTTTTGAAAAATGGGAGAGGGAATTTATTGAGAGGCTTTTGGAAGAAGTGAAACAGAAGTTGTTGTTTTTAAATCTGGGACAAAATCAGGAATTATGTGTGTTATATAGCAGGTGTGACCAGTTTGTGCTTGCACAGCATATTACCGAATGGATGAATAAATCGTTCGAAGGGGAGTTTTATGTGGCGGCAGGACATCCGATCAGGAAGCTGGATGAAATTCCAGGAGTTGGAACTGTTGATGGGGAATAAATTTTATCAGAAGGACAGGCATCTGTTTCTTCCGGGAAAAACGTTGGAAGAGTCGAATACAGAGCAATTTTTAGATGATATTTTAAACAGAATGATTGAAAATATACAGTTGGAAGATATATTGCATCTGTGGGAAAACTTTCGGATTTTGCAGAGTAGTGTTGGAGATTTGAGAAGATACTCGCAGATTTATACGAAATTTATGTTTGCTAATCTGGTAAAAGAATTTTTTTCACACCGGCACGGTGAAGGAGTGGAGCAGGCTGTCCAGCAAATTTATGGGTTTCAGTCTATTCAGGAGGTTATGAAGTTTTTGAAGTCTCTTATTGTGGATATGGAACATCATCTGGAAGATAAGGGAAGTGTTTCCAGAAATGAAGTGGCCAGAGCCAAAAGCTATATTTATGAGCATTATAGTGAAGATATCAGCGTTGAGACATTGGCAGATTTGGTGTATCTGTCTCCGGGGTATTTTAGTTATATTTTTAAGAAAGAAATAGGTGAGAATGTAAGCCGGTTTATACGGGAATACCGTATGGAAAAAGCAAAAGAATTATTGTCCGGAACCAATAAAAAGATTATCCACATTTGTAAAGAAATTGGTTTTTCTAATGTTTCTTATTTCTGCAAGAGCTTCCGGGAGTATTGTGGATGCAGTCCGGAGCAGTACCGGAAAGGAGAAATACCTAGTGAAGAAACTTAGGCAAAGATTCAATAATCTTACGATCAGAAAAAAACTTATTGTTTTATTATGTCTGGTAGGTTTTTTTCCAGTTGCCTTGCTGGGTGTCTATATTGTTGTGAATTCTCATAAAGCTGTTGTAACAAACCGGAAAGAGGATATGTCCAATTCATTGAAACTGGCCTGTGCATCTGTGAATAATCAAATGGCTATATGTGAACAGATGATGCGGTATTTTGTCTATACGCCAAATGTGTCAAGATTTTTGGAGTGTAATCCAGAAGAGAAAACAGAGCGATATGGATATTATCAGGAACTTAGGAGCGCAATTTCTGCTTTACAGTATCAGAATTTCACAATACAGTCCATAACAATTTATTCGCAGGGGATTTCTCAGGCATTTGGAAACGAAGCAAAGCCGTTGGCACTTCTTGAGGAAGAATCATGGTTTGATAGGGATTTAAAAGAAAAGCAATGGTATATTGATGGAAAGACGGAGAAGATGATCAATCTGTATAAGATTCCAAGTTATTTTAAAGTGGAAAGTTATACAGTTGTCAGGATAGATAAGAATACGTTGTTTCAGGGACTTTCACAGCTTACAGTAGGAAATAGCGGCGTGTCAGTGTATTACGATGGAGAGGAGATTTGGAGTGTAGTTAGTGGGAATACACAGGAACGCAATGAAAATTCCGATTCTTTTCAAAGAAATAAGAATGCATATATATGGACAGAGGAGGAGATTGAGAATCTTGGTGTTACGGTAATTTATTTTCAACCAAAAGATAACATTCAAATGATTTCCTGGGAAATGCTTGTCGGGATTCTTTTAGAGATAACGATTTGTCTGGTCATTATTTTGATTCTTGGATGGAAGTTTTCAAATTATATCTCAAAACCATTAGAACTTCTTACTTTTGAGATACAGAACATGGATGAGAACGAGATTGTGATGGAACTTGAAAGTGAGCAGGAAGATGAGACAGGTATTCTGATACGAAGCTATAACCAGATGATGAAGAGAATAAGAGAGCTGATTCAGGAGAATTATGAGACACGGATTGCCCAAAAAGAATTTGAGATGAAAGCTTTGCAGGCGCAGATTAATCCACATTTTTTATATAATTCGCTTTCCATTATCAACTGGAAAGCGATTGAGGCGGGAGCAGAAGAAATCAGTCATGTTACACTGGCTCTTTCTTCTTTTTACCGGACAACATTAAACAAAGGAAATACGATGATCAGTATCCGTATGGCATTGGAAAATATACAATCTTATCTGAAAATACAACTTTTGATGCATGATGACGATTTCAAGGTGCATTATGAAATCGACAAGGATACATTCACATATATGATTCCGTCACTGATCTTTCAGCCTTTTGTAGAAAATTCACTTGAGCATGGGCTGGATGTAAAAGAAGATCTCGATCATCAGTTATGGATTTGCATCAGGCAGGATAAGCAGTATGTATATGTTGAGATCCGGGATAATGGTGTGGGGATGGATGCAGAAACATTGGAACATATTCTGGAATATAAGGCAATTGGTTATGGTATAAAAAATGTAAACGATCGTATGATTCTGCATTATGGAAAAGCATATGGTATACATATTGAAAGCTGGCCGGACAAAGGAACAAATGTAATGTTAAGGTTTCCGAAAAATCATGAGGGGAAGAGTGAATATGCAAATAAGATATAAGAATATAATGCAGGCTGCTGTTTTGCTTGTGATTGCAGTGATTATCAGCGGGTGGTGCGTTACATTGCAGAAAATACAGGTTGGAAATAAAGAAGTGGAAAAAATAAAAAAGGCATATCAGGAAGCTGCCTGCACGCCGACTGCACCTTATCCGGAAACGGTCACATATACATTGGCAAAAATGACAGCCGTTGGAGATTCTTTTATGCCAGAAGGCGACACTTACGAGGATAATGCTTATACAAGGTTTTTAAAAGAGTTCCTGAATGTACAGAATGAAAATGTTATTGAAGTGTCTGAGGACGAGAATTATGATTTGTATGTAAATCGTCTCATTGCAGAGGACAAAATGCCGGATGTAGTATTGATTTCTGATTTGAATGAAGTCAAACGTCTGGCTGAGGAAGGGATTATTGAAGATTTGACAACAGCCTTTGAGCAGTGTACTTCCGGTACGATTAAAGAGATTTATGAAGGCTATGGTCCGGAGCTTATTGATGCTGTCACTATAGATGGGAAATTAATGGCGCTTCCATCTACACAGGTATATTACGGATGTAGTCTGTTTTGGGTTAGGCAGGATTGGATGGATGAATTAGGGCTGGATGCACCTAAAACATTGGATGATGTTGGAGAGATTGTATTGACTTTTCGGGAGAACAATATGGGAGGAGAAGGAAATATAGGATTAGCCTGTACAGACAGCATGGTGGGGACCGGATCCTCTAATTATTCACTGGATCCGGTATTTTCTGTTTTTGGCGCATATCCTCAGATTTGGCTGGAAAATGAAAATGGAGAACTTCAGTATGGCTCGTTAAGTGCGGAAACAAAATATGCGTTGGAATATCTGAACGGCTGGTATGAAAAGGGTGTGTTGGATGAAGATTATATGATGCGCACTGTTACAGAGATCGGAAATCTGGTAAAAGAAGGACATTGCGGCGCTTTTTTTGGATGGTGGTGGGCGCCTAATTCACCATTACTTAGTTCGGTTGCCGCTAATAAAAATGCGGTGTGGAAACCGTATTTAATTGGGGATGAAGATGGAAAAGTGAAGTCTTATGTGTATGCTAAAGGAACTCAGTATATTGTCGTTCGAAAGGGGTATGAACATCCGGAAATTGTAATGAAGATTACAACGGCATTATTTGATAATGCAAGATTTTTAAATGAAAGTACAAAGGAAATAGATGAATACCAGATTAACGGTGTTGATGTGAATACACGGCCGCTGGTAATCAATTGTGACTACAGTGATTCCGTTTTTCGAACGACAGTGCAGATACAGGCGGCGCTGGACGGATTGGTAGATGTGAAAAGGCTTAGCGCGCTGGAGCGGGCTTATTATGAGGCATGTAAACGATATTTAAGTGGAGAAAATGAACCGGATTTTTGGGCGGCTTATGCATCCAGAATCGAAGCTGTAGAGCTTATGAACAAAGGTGATATTTCATATATAAATGAGGACTATGTTCAGAGCAGTAATCAGTCAGTACCTGAGGAACTACGCGATTTAGAGATATTATCATTTATGAAAATTATAACAGGAGAAGAAGACAGCAGTTACTTTGATATTTTTGTGGAAACTTGGAAAAACGATATGTTTCTTGGAAATATTTCATATTAATAAAAGCCGAAAACATTTATGATTGAAATGAGTAAGTAAGAATTATTCATGAAAAAGACTTACAGTATCTTTGTCGAGATGGAAAGGAGAGAGTAGATGAAGAAGAGGTCATTAGTAAAAAGAGGGGCAGCGTTGTCTTTGGCCGTGACTCTTGGGGCGTTCTCTGGTGTGACAGCAGACACATCGGTAGTGATGGCGGCAGAACCCGCAGTAAAGCTGAATCAATATGGTCTGGCAGAAAATGTTGAGGATGGTTCGATTCTCCATTGCTGGTGCTGGTCATTTAATACGATCAAAGAGAATATTCCAGAGATTGCAGCTGCTGGTTTTTCTACCATACAGACATCTCCAATATCAGAATGTCTTGTTGGAGGAAATGGAGAGCTTCAGATTAATGGGAAAGGCAAATGGTATTATCATTATCAGCCAATCAATTATACTATTGGAAACTATCAGCTTGGAACAGCAGATGAATTCAAGGAAATGTGTGAAGTGGCACATCAATACGGTATCAAGGTAATAGCTGATCAGGTACTGAATCACTGCACTTCAAATTACGATGCTATTTCCGACGATATTAAAAATAATATAAAGGATCCGTTCCATGATATGTCTGTAAATAACTGGTCAGAGACAGACCGTTATGAAGAGACACAATATGCACTGAGCGGATTGTATGAGTGGAATACGCAGAATACGGAAGTACAACAATATATGCTGAAGTGGCTTCAGACTTGTGTGGAAGCCGGAGCAGATGGGTTTCGCTATGATGCGGCAAAATTAATCGAGCTGCCAGATGATACGTCCGAAAAATATGGAAATGATTTTGCAAGCGACTTTTGGCCTATCGTGTTACAGAACGGGGCATCTTTTCAATATGGAGAGTCTCTTCAAGAGGGAGGAAACCATAAATACAGCTCGGATCTGAAGAGCGGGTATGACGATAACGATAGCAGCCGTCTGGCAGCATATCAGGCCCTTACTTATGCAGATGGTAAGAAGAATCTTAATACAACAGCATCTTTTTACGGTGCAAGAGTTCGCGATGCAGTTACAGAAAGCACGCTTAATGCCGACTTTGTCGGAGACTTCCTGATGCCGAAGGGGGCAAGTGCTGACAAAGTTGTTACATGGGTGGAGTCTCATGATAATTACTGTAATGATGCGACATATAGAGAACTGGATGAACAGCAGGTTATTCAGGCATGGGCTATTCTTTCGGCAAGAAAAGGAGGGACGCCGTTATTTTTTGACAGACCGAATAACAGCACCAGCAGTAATCCGTGGGGAGATAATATTATTGGACCTGCCGGAAGTGACATATATAAGGATGCACAGGTAACAGCAGTCAATTTCTTTCGTAATGAGATGGGAGATGCAGAAGAATATCTCAGCAATCCTACAGGTGATGATAATGTACTGATGATTGAAAGAGGAGATGCAGGATGCGTTATCATTAATAAAAATGATACGGATATTGTGCTGGACAAGGCTCCGGTGCAGAATATGGCAGACGGCACTTATACAGATCAGGCATATGGTTCTGAATTTACAGTAAAGGATAACACGATTTCCGGTACAGTAAAAGCAAGAAAGGTTGCAGTTGTTTATAACTCCCAGTTGGATGGACGCCTGGATTTTGAGGCGGCGGTGAATCTTTCTGTTCCTACGAAAGAGTTCCTGACAGATTCGCTGGATGTGACGATTTCATTCAGAGGATGCGAGAGCGCGTCATATCGGTTTGACGATGGCAAAGAGGTTCCGTGTGCAAATGGCGAAGTGCTTACAATTGGTGAGGACATGAATGCTGATGACAGTGTAACATTGACGGTCACTGGGTATGATAAGGACGGAAACATATCGGCTGAAGCCACAGCAACCTACACAAAGCGGAAGGCAAAGGGCGATACTGTCATCTATATGGATGGTTCAGCTAAGACGGAATGGGATAATGTATATGTGTATCTATGGGGAAATGGCACAAATGGAAGCTGGCCGGGAGTTAAGGCAGAAAAACTTTCAGACGGAATGTATAAATATGTCGTCCCATACGAATTAGAATCAGTAGAGTCTAATGTCATTTTCAATAATGGAAGCGGCGGAGGATCCAATCAGTTTGATGCAGGTAAGATAAGTCCGGGACAATCTATGATATGGACGGCAGATGGACAATGGATTACATATGAAGCGCCAATAGAAGCAAAGGTTTCATTGTCGCATGGATCAGGTACGTTTAGTACGGATAGTTTTGATGTTACTTTGAATGTGCAAGGATGTAAGTCAGCTGTATATAAGCTTGGAGACAGTGAACCGGTAGAATGTAAAGACGGAGATATTGTTACGATTGGAAAAAATATGAACAACGGAGACAGTATTACACTTACTTTAACCGGAATTGATGCAAAAGGAGAGGAGATTTCTGTATCAGCAACTTACAGAAAGATGGTTTCTGAGCAAAAATCATCAGTATATCTGGATTCTTCGGTGTTCCCAGAATGGACAGATTTCTATGTATATGTCTACTATAACGACGGAGAAGTTGTCAATGGAGCATGGCCGGGAGTACAGATGACAGATGAAGGAGATGGAATTTATTCCTATTTTCTTGGAGATGAATTCGAAGGATTAGAAACTCAGATCATCTTTAATAATGGAAACGGGGGAGATGGAAATCAGAGTGGAAATCAGACATTGAAACCGAATACGAAGATGATTTTGAGTCAGAATGGATGGATACCGTATGGAGAACCAGAAAAAGTGAATGTGGCAGTGCCGGAAGCGGTGCAGGGGCTTGTGTATAACGGAGCAGAGCAGAGTGCAATTGCGGCTTCTGAGGCCTATACGGTCAGTGCAGGAAGTGCGGTAGATGCAGGAACTTATACAGCTGTCATTTCATTAGTGGATCCAGATGCTTATCAGTGGGAAGATGGGACTACTGGAGATAAGAAGGTTGAATGGACAATTCAGCCAAAGGAAAGTACTTCATTAGAATATTCTAAGATTGAGGACGTGACATATACCGGTGAACCACAGACTCCGAATGTTACGATAAAGGATGGCGAAGTAATTCTGACAGAAGGCAAAGATTATACAATTACATATGAAGATAATGTAGAAGTAGGAAGTGCATATGTTATTGTTGAGTATAAAGGAAATTATACGGGTTCAAAAACGCTGGCCTTTGTGATTAAAGAAAAGACAAAGCCGTCTGATGATACTTCCAATAAGCCATCTGAAAAGCCAAGTGGTGATCAGAATAACAAGCCGGATAGTAATGGTAAAGATCCATCAGTGAAGCCTGATACTGGCAAAGTTACAGGAACGCAGACGAGCACGAAAAGTCCGCAAACTGGTGATGATGCTAATGTAGGGATTTTAGCTATGCTTGTTGCTTTCAGCGGCCTGACCGCAGTATACATGGCAAGAAGAAAAAGATACGCAGATAAATAGAATATAAAATGGTAATGCGGAAAAGAGGAGGATGATTCATGAAAAAAAGAGTTATATCACATTTATTTGCAGGAGCATTAGTTGTCTCTCTGTTTGCAGGATGTGGGGCATCAGATGACGGTAAAACAGAACCGTCTAAGGAAAAATCGGATACGAAAGGATCGGTGTATTATTTAAACTTTAAACCAGAACAGGATGAGGACTGGCAGGAGCTTGCAAAGGCTTATACGGATAGTACAGGTATTCCGGTTACGGTTGTTACCGCAGCATCTGGAGAGTATGAGACAACGCTTATGAGTGAGATGGGGAAGAGTGGGGCGCCGACTTTGTTTCAGGTGAACGGACCTGTCGGGCTTGCCAATTGGAAAGATTATTGTTATGATCTTTCTGATACCGATATTTACAAAGAACTTACCAGCGAAGATTATGCATTAAAAGACGGAGATTCTGTAGCCGGTATTGCCTATGTAATTGAATCCTATGGTATCATTACAAATAAGTCGCTGCTCTCACAGGCTGGTTATAAACCAGAAGATATCCAGTCTTTCGAGGATTTGAAAAAGGCGGCGGAAGATATTACATCCCGTAAGGATGAACTTGGATTTTCAGCATTTACATCTGCGGGTATGGACGGATCATCTGATTGGAGATTCAAGACACATCTTGCAAACCTTCCAATATACTTTGAATATCAGGATGAGGGTATTGGCACGACGGACGCAATTAAAGGTACATATCTTGATAACTACCGTGCAATGTGGGATTTGTATATTGAGAATAGTACTTGTAATCCGGCAGAATTGGCGGCTAAGACAGGTGATGATTCCCGAAACGAATTCCTGAATAAGGAAGCTGTATTTTTTCAGAATGGTTCTTGGGAATATGCGAATCTGACAGGAGATGAAACATTTACTGATGATGAACTTGTTATGATACCGATCTATCTGGGGGTTGGTGATGAGGCTGATCAGGGACTTTGTACAGGTACAGAGAATTACTGGTGTGTTAATAAAGAAGCAGAAGAAGCAGATATTCAGGCCACATTAGATTTTATTGACTGGTGCGTAACATCTGAGACGGGAACTAAGAGTATGGGTGAAGATATGGGATTTGTTATACCGTTCAAGAGTGCGGTAGAATCTAATAATTTGTTTGTGAAACAGGATGCTGCGATGACTGAGGCAGGAAAAACGCCTGTATCATGGAATTTCCCGACAATGCCGTCTGAGGAGTGGAAGAATGGAGTTGGAACAGCTTTGACAGCTTATGCGGCAGATCAGTCGGATACGAACTGGACAGCTGTAGTATCTGCATTCGTTGATGGATGGGCATCAGAGTATGAATTAGCAAATGGACAGTAGATAACGATCCTGCTTAGGGCGTGTTCGGAAGAAGGAGGTGGGCAATGGTTTGCCGGCCTCCTCATTTGTTAACGGGGAAATTTTGTTTATTTAGGAAGGAGAGATATGTTATGCAAAAGGCCATGAAACGTTATGCACCTTTATTTATAATGCCGACGTTTGCAGCTTTTTTGATAGGGTTTATTATTCCTTTTTTTCAGGGAATTTATCTGTCGTTTTGCCAGTTTACAACTGTAGGAAATGCAAAGTTTAATGGAATTACCAATTATGTGAAAGCATTTTCGGACAGTTTTTTTTCACACGCTTTTGTGTTTACAGTTGCATTTGCTTTAGTTTCAATTATTTCCATCAATGTAGCGGCATTTTCACTGGCATTATTGCTGACAAAAGGGCTGAAAGGAACCAATATATTTCGTACTGTTTTTTTTATGCCGAATTTGATTGGCGGAATTGTTTTAGGATATATTTGGCAGATTTTGATCAACTGTGTGCTTTCTATTACGGAAAAACCACTTTTAGCGCTGAATACCAGTGCGGGTTACTGGGGGCTTATTGTTCTGATGTGCTGGCAGCAGATTGGGTATATGATGATTATTTATATTGCCGGACTTCAGAATGTGTCTGAAGATATCATCGAGGCGGCAAAAATAGACGGAGCGGCAAACTGGAGAGTCTTATGGAATGTAAAACTCCCTATGGTGATGCCATCCATTACAATCTGTGTATTTCTGACGCTGACAAACTCATTTAAACTATTCGATCAGAATCTGGCATTGACGGGAGGAGAACCGAATCATGCAACAGAAATGCTGGCTCTTAATATTTATCAGACATTCTACGCAAGAGCCGGAGCGCAATGGAAGGGGATAGGCCAGGCCAAAGCTGTAATTTTTTGTATTATAGTAATTTTGATTTCTGTCATCCAACTCAGATCTACCCGTTCTAAGGAGGTGCAGCAATAATGAAAAAAACAAAGAAAAGAACAGATAGAGTATGGGTTATCATTTTGACGGTTCTTTCTCTGTCATATGTATATCCGATTTTTATGATTCTGATTAATTCATTAAAAAAGGGAAGCGCCATAACAACATCTGGGGCATTTACCTTTCCGGCATCGGATAGTTTTGCAGGACTTGAGAATTATGTAGATGCTGTGATGTCAAAAGGATTCTTGAAGAGTCTGGGATACAGTACAGTTATTACACTGACATCTATGGCTGCTATTTTAATATTCTGCCCTATGTGTGCATGGTTTATCACCCGAGTAGAAAACAGGTTGACAAAATTATTATATGTACTTTTTGTACTGTCTATGGTAGTTCCTTTTCAGATGGTTATGTTTACACTGTCTCAAACAGCAGATTGGCTGAAATTGAACACGCCCTGGAATATTTGGATAATATATTTGGGATTTGGTGCAGGGCTGGCAGTATTTATGTTCTGTGGATTTATGAAATCAATCCCTTTAGAGATTGAAGAGGCATCTTTAATTGATGGCTGTAATCCAATTCAGACTTTTTTTCAAGTGGTAGTCCCGATGTTGAAACCAACAATGGTGTCAGTAGGAATCTTAGAGGCTATGTGGCTGTGGAATGATTATCTTTTGCCGACGCTCGTTCTTGACATAAAGAAGTATAAGACGATTCCAATGTTGATTCAGTACTTTCGTGGAAGTTATGGAAAGGTTGAGATGGGGCCGATGATGGCGTGTATTATGTTGACGGTTATTCCTATTATTATTGTTTATCTTCTTGGTCAGAAACATATCATTAAGGGTGTGGCGGCAGGAGCCGTAAAAGGATAGGTATGTAAGCGTAACAGGAAACTATGGCGATTGCCGCAACAATCACAGGGGAGATGAGGACAGAGACGATTTCGATACAGCAAGAGGTTGCAGTATTTTTCCGGCGGCATTATAATAGTCTGTAAAGAATGATCTGGATGGCGGCCGCGTCACAGCATATGTTCATGTGCCGCGTCCTGCTATCCAAGATAGACGTTATCGTTTTATCCGCAGGGGGAAAATAATGGCAACAGATTTTGCAGGCAGTTCTGTATCAAAAAATATTATCTCACAGGCGGTTCCGCTGATCATGGCGCAGATTGTCCAGATCCTCTATAATGTGGTAGACCGTGTATATATCGGACATCTGCCGGGATCGGACGGCCTGGCGCTGACCGGGATCGGCCTGTCTTTTCCTGTTATCACACTGGTTATGGCGTTCACGCAGCTCTTCGGGGCGGGAGGTACGCCTTTATTTTCTATGGCGCGGGGAGCGAAAGAAGAGAGACAGGCGGAGAAGATCATGGGCAATGCGTTCTCCATGCTGCTAAGATGCGCGGTCGTCCTGTTCCTGTTCTGTTATCTGCTCCGCCGGCCGATCCTGTTTTTGTTCGGGGCCAGTGAGGAGTCTTTTGTCTATGCCGACGCATACTTGAAGATATACTTGTTTGGGACAGTGTTTTCCATGATCTCGGCAGGAATGAACGGGTATATCAATGCGCAGGGATTTCCCGGGACGGGGATGCTTACGACGATCATCGGGGCGGTGCTGAACCTGATCCTTGATCCGGTCTTTATCTTTGTATTTCATATGGGAGTGTCAGGAGCGGCGCTGGCTACGGTCATCAGCCAGATGGTGTCGGCTCTGTGGGTGGTGCGGTTCCTTACAGGTCCAAAGGCGGTTCTGCATATCAGGAGAGAATATTTAAGGATTGACTGGAAGCTGGTCAGGCAGATCGCGTCGCTGGGGCTGTCCGGGTTCATCATGCAGTCTACAAATTGTCTTGTGAGTATAGTGTGCAATACAACGCTTCGGGATTATGGCGGGGATCTGTACGTGGGGGTTATGACGGTGATCAATTCGATCCGGGAAGTGCTGACGCTTCCGGTCCATGGCTTCACCAGCGGATCGCAGCCGGTGCTTGGCTATGATTATGGGGCGAAGCGTTTTGAGCGGGTTCGAAGCGGGATCCGGTTTACGACCGTTGTGGGGATAAGCTATACGATTCTGGCGTGGGCGGCAGTCATCCTGTCTCCACGTCTGTTGTTATCTGTATTTACGAATAATAAGGAAATGCTCGATGCGGGGCAGGAGGCGTTGAATCTGTACTTCATGGGCTTTTGCTTTATGGCGTTCCAGTTCTGCGGGCAGTGTGCGTTTGTGGCGCTTGGGCGGTCGAAGCAGGCCGTGTTCTTCTCGCTTCTGAGAAAAGCAGTTATTGTGGCGCCTCTTACGGTCCTTCTGCCCCGGCTGGGGCTTGGAGTGCACGGAGTATTTCTTGCCGAGCCCGTCTCCAATGTGATCGGCGGGAGCTCCTGTTTCATAGCGATGTATCTGCAAGTATACCGGAAGCAGCTCTGACGCTTAAAAAAATTTTCACAAAAAAACCTCCCATTTTATGGGAAAATGCGAGATAATAGAATTAACCACAAAACTATTTTTTCGCACACCCATAAAAGAGAGGAGGTTTTACAATGAAGCAAGAATAAAAATCAGAAGGAAAGAAGCCAGAGAACACCTGGAACAGTTTCACCTTGCCTGTGAATTAACTAAGCTGATCAGGCACTGTTTCCCAGAACTTTTGCCATTATTAAAACAAGTCCCAGATCCCCGGCATCAGAGTTATATCACATACCCTGGTGTGATACTTCTTATGACTCGTATTCTTTCTTCTCTATTTTACATCAACAGTATGCGCAAGGCAAGCGAAGAATTCAATTCAGAGAAAATGATAAAAAATATCTGGCTGTTATGCAAAGAAGAGCCTGCCGTGGAGGAACTGCCTTATTGGGAAACCATCAACCGGTATCTGGAACGGCTGGAGCCGGAAAACCTGCAGGAAGTCATTCATTGTCTGTGCCGCAGGCTGCTGCGCAGCCGGGCATTTGAAGATATGCGCATAAGGGGAAAATACTGGCAGGTTATCATAGACGGGACGCAGCTTTACAGCACCCAGAGGGAATTAGATGGGAAGAGCCTGCACCGGACGCATAACAGAGGGACAGAAAAAGAATACC
>CAJTRO010000046.1:0-275 GCA_910579015.1 uncultured Dorea sp.
CTCCCTTTTGCGGACAACCCTGATTACCTGCGCGCATTCAGCTGTAAAGAATAAAAAGTCCTATTTCCATGCGCAGTTCATGAGGATCAGCTCCCACAGGGGAAAGAAGAGGGCCTATGTCGCAGTTGCCCATTCCATGCTCATAGCCATTTACCATATCCTCAAAGACGGAGTGGTGTTCAAGGATCTTGGAGCTGATTATTATAACCAGTTCAACAAAGAACGCAAAATCAATGCGTATCTGAAAAAGTTAAAAGCACTTGGTTGGGAAGCCC
>CAJTRO010000046.1:285-16580 GCA_910579015.1 uncultured Dorea sp.
GTCTTCCAGACAGGGTCAAAAACTTCTTTTAAGCTTGATAGGGGCAGTCTGCGCTTTTTTGGCTACCCGGAAGATTATGTTTCACAGTAAGCTTAATTTTTTCTCAATAGACATGGATAACTATTTCCCAACATTATACTGTACATTTTTAGGTGCACCAGCATCTACGATTTTGCCGGCCTCAGCAAAATCGTCAAGCCAAAATAGCCGTTAACACTCATAAAAAATCCCTGCTTAGTTTCTCCAGCATTTCAAAATCGTTTGTTCTTTTTGCTAATGGTGTTAAATTTCCATTACGTTTCTTATGATTATAAACTATCTCCGCATTTTTTCTGATCCGACTTTTTTGTTTATTGATTTCCCGATTTTCAGCCTGCAAAAGGAACTTATAATGCGGATCTTTTTCCGCATTGATATTCAGTTCTACCAATTGCCCTTTCGGTACAGGAATCATGTTATTAATATTGATAACTGCATAATCCTTTATTTTAATAAAATCCACTCCTTCCTTCATTTTCTTGTGTTTGGATTTAAACGAGGATAGCGGTGCAAAATAGGAAAATTTATTGATTTCAAAAACGACTCCAATATACTTACGTCCTGACGATCCTCCTTCATGTCGGAACAAATGCTCTTGATATTGGCTCAGATATTTTATGTAGGAATCCTTCACTCCATATATTCTTAAATTATCTTTCATAAAACTCCTCTGTGTACAAACAATCGCATACCTTAACCGCCGTATTACCTGACAGAAAAGGCAGAGACTCAAATAGTCCCTGCCTCCTGCTAACTCGCTCACTTATGGGCTGTGCATCACCCACTTATAACTCGCTCATTTATAAGGCTGTGCATCACCTACTATCTTTAGTATACACTATTTTTCCCTCGTCACAACACATTTAATAAAATTTTTATTTTTTCTCGGTATTAAGGCTCAACCTAAACACCTTCTTAAAATCCTTTTCTGATTTAATTGTACCATTCTCATAAGCTGACCGCCAAGAACAACCGACACCATTTGGATAATTTTTCTTATATACATATTTATGCAGCCAGTTATTCAACTGCCTGTCATAATATACAGTCACTACTCTTAACTTAAAACAGCATTCAAAAATCCCGCGTCTGCATCAGTATCACATGTCCCGCCCGGAAACTGATCACCGCCTCGTCACAATCCTCTGCAATCTCATTGCTGACACACAGGCTGTTATACGGCGACAGGACATGGTTCTTAAGCGGGTACTTCGCACCGCTGATATTGAATCCAAAAATCTCTTCTCCCAGCGGAAATACAGAGAAAAACGTCCCAAAAGCCTCGCCTTTCCTGATATGTGTCTCTCCGCTTCCGATAATAGATATAAGATTCTGCCGGTCTATGATCTTCGCGTCGATCCCCGCCTTAAAAGGAATCATAAGACTCTGCACATTCGCCCAGAGATGATCCACTCTTCCACCTGTCGCACCGAGAATGATCATCTCACGGCTTCCCAGCGTCATGGCAAGCCGGATCGCAATCTCCGTATCCGAAGCATCCTTCACCGGGTTATATTCCCTCACAGGAACATGCGTCTCGTTCTTGTAATAATCCCTGATCTTCTCGCTCGTACTGTCAAAGTCGCCTACAATGTAGTCCGGCATGATCTGATGATAGTACAAGAATTCCACTCCCCTGTCCACAGCGATCACACATCTCTCTTCCTGATCTCCCAATATAGAGAGTGTCAACGCTTCATCCAGCTCACCGCCGCTGATAATTATGCTTCTTTTACTCATATTCTCTTAATATCTCCATAAAATCACTCGTATTCGCCCCGGGATCTCCTCCAAATACGGCAGATCCGGCTACGATCACATTGGCTCCCGCATCCAGTACCTCCCGGACATTCGACAGATAGATACCTCCATCTACCTGGATATCCAGAGCAAGCCCCCGTTCCTTACTCATACGGCGGATACAGCGGATCTTATCCAATGATTCCGGGATGAATTTCTGACCGCCAAATCCAGGATGCACACTCATGACAAGTATCATATCCACTTCCCCGAGGTAAGGCTCTACAGCCTCTGCCGGCGTCTCCGGACAGATAGAAAGTCCCGCCTTCAAACCACATTCACGAATCTTCTGAATAGACGCTCTCACATCCTTGCAGGCTTCCAGATGGATCGTCACCAGATCGGCTCCTGCCTGCTTAAATGCTTCGATATACCGGATCGGCTCCTGCACCATCAGGTGGACGTCCATCACCTGGTCTGTCACTCCCTGAATCGACGCCAGCACAGGCATACCAAAGGATATACTCGGCACAAACATGCCGTCCATGACATCAAAATGAAGATATCCGGCGCCATTATCCTCTGTGCTTTTCATCTGACGTCCAAGCTCCTTGAAATCGGCCGCCAGGATTGACGGCGCCAATATATATTCCATACTCAGTACCTCCTTCTGTTCTTCAACTCCTCGTACATTTCCACATAATCCTGATAGCGTATCGAATGAATCTTCCCTTCATCCACCGCGGCCTTCACCGCACATCCCGGTTCATGTATATGACTGCACCCGTGAAACCTGCACGTCCCCTCGTATCCGGCGAACTCAGCGAAATACTCCTTAAGCTCCTCCTTCTCAAATTCATTGACATACAAGGAACTGAATCCCGGTGTATCCATGATAAAAGAGTTCTCTCCGACCGGGAACAATTCCGTGTGCCTGGTCGTATGCCGTCCCCGCTCAATCTTCCGGCTGATCGTCCCGGTCTCCATATTCGCCTCCGGCTGGAGCACATTGATAAGCGAAGACTTCCCCACGCCCGAAGGACCTGCGACCGCGGTCGTCTTCCCTGAAAGGATCTCTCTGATACGGTCGATGTTCTTTCCTGCAAGCGCGCTGACAAATACCATCGGATATCCACAGCCTCCGTAGACGGCCTTAAGCTCCTCCACCTGGCTTTCATATGCGATATCCTCCTTGTTGAAGCACAGCACCACCGGAATCCCCTTGCTCTCCATCATGACCAGGAAACGGTCAAGAAGGTTATAGTGGGGGGCCGGCTTCTGGATGGCAAATATCACCAGCGCCTGGTCTATATTGGCAACCGCGGGACGCAAAAGCTCATTACGCCTTGGCAGTACCCGGACAATATTGCCGGTCTTCTCCACACTCTCCGATACCTCTATCTCCACGTCATCTCCCACCAGGGGCTTGATCTTCTCCTTACGGAACACGCCCTTGGCCTTACATTCATAAACACCGGATTCTACCACGTGTACGTAGTAGAATCCGGCAATTCCCTTTATAATCTTACCCTGCATAAGCTTTTCCGTCCAATATCCCCGCGCTCCTTAATTTGAATCCGGTGAGGAACCAGGATCGCTCGGCTCCGACGTACCAGGATCCGGACTCTCGGCCCTTCCCCGGCTGACTACAAGATTCACCGTAGTTCCCTCTTCAACACTGTTTCCCTCACCCGGACTGCAACTGATGACGCTTCCGGCCGGAACCGAATCATCGTACTGATAACTGATGTTACCGACACGAAGTCCCGCACTGTTAAGCATCTTTTTCGCATTCTCAAGAGACGAATTCGTCACCGGAGGCACACTTACCTTCTCCGGCGGCTTTGGTCCTCTGCTGACCACAAGTCCGACCGCCGTGCCTTCTTCCACCTGCTTGCCGGCGTCAACCGTCTGCGACACTACCTGGCCTTCCGGCACGCCGTCGTCGTAATCGTAGGTAACCGTGCCGACCTCCAGTGAAGCCGCCTTAATCGCATTCTGCGCATCTGCATCCGCCATACCGACAACGCTCGGAACCGAAGTCATCCTCTTCTCCGGGCCCTTGCTGACTATCATGACAATCTCTGTCTCCTTTGTGGCCTCAGAATTCGCCGCAGGCGTCGTACCGATCACGATGCCCTGCTCTACCGTATCACTGAATTCAAACTGTGACTTTACCTTCGGGAATCCCTGCTGGTTCAGCATACTCTGCGCTTCACTCTCGCTGCGTCCGCTGACGTCCGGAACCACGATCTTATCTCCCACCAGTCCGGAGCTTACAACCACCAGGATCCTCGTATGCTTCTTCACCTTCTTGCCGGCCTCGGTCTTCTGCTCCGACACCGTGCCTTCTTCATATTTGTTAGATTCCTTACGCTCGGCAACCTTGTATCCAAGCTCTGCCTCATTCAGCGCTTTCGCAGCCTCCTCCTCTGTCTTTCCGACAACGTTCGGAACCTTCACCATATCATCCTCTTGCTCTGTCTTAAGTCCTCCCGGACCGATCTTAAACAGCCCTGCCGCCTTTCCTATGGCAAAAATGGCAATAAACACGATAATGACCGCAACCACAATGGTCAGGATCTTCATCACCTTATTCATGCGCGGATTGACGTCATTAGAGCCCTTTCTTCCATCCCTGCCGAAATCATCGTCAAACCCGTCATGATCATATTCGTCATCACCATACTCATCATCGTCATATCCGTCATGGTCACCATAGCCGTCATGACCATACTCGTCGTCATCGTCATAGCCGTCATGGTCATAGCCGTCATCATCATACTCATCATCATCATATCCGTCATGACCATACTCATCATGACCATACTCGTCGTCATCGTCATAGCCGTCATGACCGTCATATTCATCGAACTCTTCGTATTTGCTGCCGATGATATCAAGCTCATCCCCGGTGATGATCACCGTATCCGCATTCCCAAGCGGCGGTATCACGACGAAATCCCCGTCCGGATCGACTAACGACCGCTTCAGGTCCCTGATCAGATCGTCCGTGCTCTTATATCTTCTCTCACTGTTCTTCTGTGTACACTTCAGGATGATCCGCTCCAGACTGTACGGGATATCCGGCACGATCTCTGACGGAGCCGTGATCTCTTCTTGCAGATGCTTGATCGCCACAGACACCGTTGAATCCCCGTCAAAAGGCACCTGCCCCGTGACCATCTCAAACAATGTAATACCAATTGAATAGATATCGCTTCTCTGGTCGCTGAAACCGCCCCTTGCCTGCTCGGGCGACGTATAATGTACAGATCCCATCGCATTGGAGCTGACCGTATTCGACGTGGTGGCCTTGGCAATCCCAAAGTCCGTCACCTTCACCTTTCCTTCCTTGGAAATGATGATATTCTGCGGCTTGATATCGCGGTGGATGATCTCCGCACTGTGCGCAATCCCGATTCCGGTACACATCTGGATCGCTATACTGATGACCTCCTTGTGGGACAGACGCCCCTTCTTCTCAATATATTCCTTCAGCGTAATACCCTCGACCAGCTCCATTACCATGTAATTTAAGCCGCGGTCTTCGCCTACATCATATACGTTCACGATATTCGGGTGCATCAGTCCTGCCGCCGCCTGGGCTTCCGAACGAAACTTACGGACGAAATTCTCGTCCTCCTTATACTCCCTTTTAAGCACCTTGATCGCCACATAGCGGTTCAGCATCCGGTCTCTGCCCTTATAGACATCGGCCATTCCTCCCGCACCGACCTTACTCAGCACCTCATACCGCTTTCCAAGAACTATACCATCTTTGACACTCATACACTCACCTCATCTGCAAGTGGCTCAGCTATAACAACCCCGATGTTATCTCTGCCGCCATTGCTGTTTGCTTTCTCAATCAACATCTGCACCGCCTCCACGACGTCTCTGGATCCCCTCACGATATCAAACATATCTTCGTCCTCCACCATGTTGCTTAAGCCGTCCGTACACATCAATATGATATCGCCTCTCTTAAGACGGTACTCATAGATGTCTGCCTCGACGCCTTCCTTGACTCCGATCGCTCTCGTGATGATGTTCTTATCCGGATGATTCTTGGCTTCCTCGGCCTTGATGCCGCCAAGCCTTACCATCTCCTCCACCAGTGAATGGTCCTTCGATATCTGCCTGATCTTCTCATTGATCAGATAGAGCCGGCTGTCTCCTACGTTGGCAAAATATAATGTATTGCCGACAACCGTCGCCACTACCAGCGTCGTACCCATTCCTTCCAGCTTGATATCCGCAGATGCTGCCTCGATCAGCTTGTCATTTGCAATGCTGACTACATTGCGCAGAATCTCTTCCGGCTTATTAAGCGGTGTACTTGCAAGTTCTTCTTTCAATACACCCACTGTATATTTGGACGCAAAATCTCCTGCCTTGTGGCCGCCCATTCCGTCGGCTACCGCAAGAAGATTCGGGAACGGACCAATCGGCTTGTCCGTCACAAATACATAATCCTGGTTGACTTCACGCTTTCTCCCCACATCAGTCATTGCATATATTTTCATCTGTTTCTCCTTATTTTGCGGTCACATGCCGTCTGCGCAGCTGACCGCAGGCTCCGTCTATATCCGAGCCTCTTTCCCTTCTTATAGTAACATTTATTCCGTTTTTTTCAAGTTTAATTTTGAATTCCTCAGCTTTTTTCCTGTCCGGCCTCGTATAATCCCGTTCCCTGACCGGGTTCACCGGTATCAGGTTCAGATGACAGTTCCTGCCTCTTAAGATCGCCGTAAGCCCTGCCGTATCCTCCGGCCGGTCATTCACTCCTGCGATCAGGCTGTATTCGAAAGTGATCCTTCTTCCGGTCTGTGTAAAATAATCGTCACATGCCTTAAGCACCTCGTCAAGACTGTACCGGTTCGCAACCGGCATGAGACTGCTCCTCTTCTCCTGGCTCGAAGCATGTAATGACAATGCCAGAGTAATCTGAAAGCCCTCCCCTGCCAGTCTGCGCATATTCGGCACGATCCCGCACGTGGAAGCCGTGATATTGCGCTGGCTGATATGTAATCCATGCTCATCACTCAGCATACGGATGAACTTTACAAAGTTGTCATAATTATCAAGGGGCTCTCCGGTTCCCATGATAACTACGTTGGAAACTCTCTCGCCTGTCATCTTCTGGATCTGGTAAATCTGTCTTAACATCTCCGAGGGCGCTAAGTTTCTTTCAAGTCCGCCGATCGTCGACGCACAGAACCGGCACCCCATACGGCATCCGGCCTGCGACGAGATACACACGGAATTCCCGTAGGAATACCTCATCAGGACACTTTCGATCATGTTGCCGTCCGCAAGCTCGAACAGGAACTTCTCCGTGGGATCCACTTTCGAAATCTGATGATCCGCCGTCCTCAATACGGGAATCTCGTATTCACTGTCTAATCTCTCCCGAAGCTTCTTAGACAGATTCGTCATCTCATCAAAGCTGTCCGCAAGCTTCACATGAAGCCATTCAAAGATCTGACGGCTCCTGAAAGACGGCTCGCCGATACCGGCAATCTCTTCTGCTAATTCTCCAAAATCAAGTGAACATATATCCTTCTTCATGCGTCTCCTTCTCTGTCCGGCCCTCCTGCCTCTGGAAGCTTTTCAAACAGCGCGATATAGAAGCCGTCGCCTGCATCGCGTCCCGGAAGCATCTGCCGTTCACGAAGCATCCGGAAACCGGGACAATGCTCTAAAAGCCACCTTGAGTTCTCCTCATTCTCTTTCCTGTGGATCGTGCACGTGCTGTAGATAAGCTTTCCGCCCGGCTTCACGTATTCCGTCACTACCGACAGGATCCGCCGTTGCAGAAGTACCAGTTCCTTCTGGATATCTTCCGTCATCTTGTACTTAAGATCCGGCTTTCTGCCCAGAACTCCAAGGCCGGAGCAGGGAAGGTCGGCGACTACGATATCTGCTTTCTCCCGCGCAGACGCATCAGGTATTAAGGCGTCCCACTGCACGGCTTCTATATTGGACAGGCCGCTCTGCCTGATATTATCCCGGATCAGTCCGACCTTGTATTCGGTCAGATCCCTCGCCTCTACATGGCCGGTTCCCTTAAGCTTCGAAGCAAGATGAAGCGCCTTGCCTCCCGGCGCCGCGCAGACGTCTATCACATAGTCCCCTTCTCTTGCTTCTGCCCATTCGCCCGCCTGCATAGAACTGATATCCTGAACCTGATAAAGGCCGTCGCAGAAGCTCTTAAGCCCCGTCAGATGATCAAAACCGGAAATGTGCAGTGCATAGGGCAGGTCTGCATCCTCCCTGACACTTACTCCCTCTGCCTTAAGCACACGTATCAGTTCGTCCCTTGACATCCTGTCAGTACTGCACCGGATAGTGACCGGCCTTACCTTCAGGAATTCCTCAGCCATCCGGCATACCGTCTCCTCGTCATATTCACCGAGCCACTGTCTGAGCATCCATTCCGGGAGCGAATAGCGGACGGAGAGATTGTATACTCCATCCTCCCCGGAAGGGAAACTTACCTCCGACAGGTTCCTGCTGATATTGCGGAGCACGCCGTTCACAAATCCTTTCAGATTCTGAAACCCTTTCATCACCGCAAGCTTCACCGCCTCGTTGCAGACGGCGCTGTCCGGCACACTGTCCATATACTTCAACTGATAGACCGAACTTCTTAAGATGGTCCGGATCACCGGCTTCATCTTCCTTACCTTCACCTTGGAGAACTGGTCGATGATATAGTCCAGTTCTATCATACGTTCAAGCGTGCCATCTACCACTCTTGTGATAAACGCACGCTCTTTCTTATCCAGATATTGATATTGGTCAAGCACATTCTTAAGCACAATGTGACTGTATTCGCCGTCCCTGGTGATCTTAAGCAGGATCTCCAGGACCAGACCGCGTGAGGTTACAGTTGATGCCATTGACAAATCCTCCGGTTATATAGCTAATTTCTTCTGTTATTCGCGATCATCAGGATACGTAGAAGCTGTAAGACAGATGATATCGCGCCTGCCACATAGGTAAGGGCGGCCGCAAACAGGACCTTCTTCGTTGCATTCACTTCGTCCTCATAGAGCAGGCCGCTTCCGCCCAGTATACGGATGGCCCGGCCCGACGCATTGAACTCCACAGGGAGCGTAACGATCTGGAACAGGACCGCCAGTGAAAATGCAAGGATCCCCAGATTCAAAAACATACCGGAAGAACGGCTGGTGAAGAACAGCCCCAGAAGGATCAGGGGCCACGCGATCATGCTCCCGAAATTCACAACCGGAACAAGCGCCCCTCTGATCTGAAGCGGTACATATCCCGTATCATGCTGGATCGCATGTCCGCACTCGTGCGCCGCCACGCCTAATGCGGCGACAGACGCAGAATTATAAGTCGCATCCGACAATCTCAATACCTTGGATCTTGGATCGTAGTGGTCCGTCAGATTACCGGCAACATGCTCTACCCTGACATCATAGATCCCGGCGCGTCTTAAGATCTGCTCCGCGGCCTCTCTTCCTGTGATCCCTGAGTGATTCCTCATACTGGAATATTTCCTGAAAGTAGAATTCATCTTGAACGACGCCAGCATACAGATCACAACTCCGATCAACACCAGCAGATACGACGAGTTCATACCGTAACCATATCCATAATACATACCATACTCCTCCTAAAATACCAGTCTGCAAATGCGCCTTTACAGATACCCCATCTACAGACATTCGTCATTCTACACAGAGTATTATATATGAAAAACAGGAAAATTACCTGTTTTTCATATAAATTTAACAATTGTTAAGAAAAAATATCGTTCCTTCCTCCATGGGATATCCCCTCAGAAAGGCGCCTGCCTCCATCCGCTTCTTTCCCGGTATCTGGAGTGAGAGGACCTTCAGCACTCCCTTTCCCGTCTGAACACAGAATCCATCCTTCTCAACCTTAACGACCGTCCCCGGCGCTTCCTTCGTATCCTGGTCCACAACCACGGCTTCCCATATCTTCATTATCTTGCCGTTCCATTCAGTATAGGCGCTGGGCCAGGGATTCAGCCCCCTGATAAGACGCTCAATAGATACTGCGTCCCGGCTCCAGTCGATATTGCCAAGTCCCTTGTCAAGCATCCTGGCATATTCCGTGGTCGTCTCCCCCTGCGGCTCTGGCGTGACAGTCTTCTCCTCCAACGCCCTGAGCGTGCGCACGCAGAGCATGGCTCCCTCCATGGCGAGCTTATCATGAAGGCTTCCGCCGGTCTCCCTGCTTGACAGGACAACCTCTGACTTAAGAAGCATATCGCCTGTATCAAGCCCCTCATCCATCTGCATCGTCGTGACGCCGGAGACCTTCTCTCCGTTGATGACCGCCCACTGGATCGGCGCCGCCCCGCGGTACTTTGGAAGCAGTGAAGCATGGACGTTGATGCATCCATAGGGCGTCATCTCAAGAATCTCCTTGGGAAGAATCTGGCCGAACGCTATGACTACCATAATATCCGCATTATATCTTCTCAGCTCCTCGATACACTCCGGCGCCCTCACCCTCTTAGGCTGAAATACCGGGATCTGATGTGCAAGAGCCGTCTCCTTCACCGGCGTAAACTGCATCTTTCCGCCCCGCCCTTTGGGCTTATCGGGCTGAGTGACCGCCAGCACCACCTCGTGCCCTGCCTCGATCAGGGCATTCAGCGTTCCCACTGAAAAGTCCGGCGTTCCCATGAATATGATCCTCATCTATTCATCCTCCTCATATACCATGTCATGCAGGCCGCCTTCAACCATCTCCACATACATCTTTCCTTCAAGATGGTCGATCTCATGGCAGAATGCCCTCGCAAGAAGCTCCTCTCCTTCCATCTCAACCTCTTCCATGTCTTCGTTCAATGTCCGTATCTTAACATAATTCGGCCTCGTCACCGTACCCGACTTCCCCGGGACGCTCAGACAAGCCTCCTCTCCCGTCTGTTCGCCGGACACTTCGAGAATCTCCGGATTAATAAGGACGATCGGGCCGTCCCCGATATCAATTACCACGATCCGCTTCAGTATCCCCACCTGAGGCGCCGCAAGACCTACCCCTTCCGATTCATACATGGTGTCCAGCATGTCATTGATCAGAATCCTGTTCCTCAACGTCATCTTTGTTACATCCTTACACTTCTTCGTCAGAACCTCGTCTCCGAGCTCCCGGATCTTCCTTATTGCCATAATCTGCTCTCCTCTCTGATCTGCCTCAGTCTTTATCTATAATCTTAATAAAACCCTTAAGGATCCAACTGCCTTCATATATCCCGATATCTCAGAATACATCCATAGGATTAAAATCAAACTGGATCCGCATGGTATCAAACCCTTTATTAATCTCAATGTACTGCTCCATATGGTTCTTCACCCGGATCAGCATCTCGTGATCACCGCCCTTTAAGTACAGCACGCGCCGGTACACATCGCTGACCTTCGCCACATACGGACTTGCCGGCCCGATGATCTTAAGCCTTCTGTTCCGGTCGATCCGAAGGGCGAATTCCTTCAGATACTTTGCGGCTGTCTCAAGAAGTTCCTCCTGTTCCCCTGTCATCAGGATGGCCAGAAGCTGCTCCACCGGCGGGTATCCCATCAGCCGGCGGTAAGCCATCTCCGCCTCATAGAAGCCCTCATAATCCTGTAATGCCGCCATCTCGATACTGTAATGCTCCGGGCTGTAGGTCTGTATCACAACCTCTCCCCCGCTCTTTCCCCGCCCCGCACGGCCTGCCGCCTGGGTTAACAGCTGGAAAGTCCTCTCCCCGGCGCGGTAATCATTGGAATACAGCGACATATCCGCCGCCAGTATCCCCACCAGCGTAACATTGGGGAAATCATGTCCCTTCACGATCATCTGCGTACCAATCAGTATATCCGCCTCTTCACTTGCAAATGCTTCTAATATCTTCTCATGGCCGTCCTTGGTCCTGGTCGTATCCATATCCATCCGCAGCACCCTTGCCCCCGGGAACTGGCGCATGACCAGCTCCTCGATCTGCTGGGTTCCCGCCTTGAATCCGCCGATATACGTGGAACCGCAGGACGGGCACCTGCTCACCTGGGGCTCTTCATGCCCGCAGTAATGGCAGACCAGCTTCCCTCCCCGGTGCGCAGACAGCGAAACATCGCAATGAGGACATTTTACTACATATCCGCAGGCTCTGCAAGAAACAAAACCAGCATATCCCCTGCGGTTCAAGAATAACATGATCTGCTCTTTCTTCTCAAGCCTTGCTTCTATCAGTGTTCTCAGCCGGTCGCTTATGATCGAACGATTCCCCGCCTTTATCTCCTTTCGCATATCCACGACATAGACCGTCGGAAGCTTCTGCATCCCCGCCCGGTTTCTAAGCCTTAAAAGCTGGAATCGACCGCAGGCACACGCATAGAACGCCTCCAGGGACGGCGTTGCCGAACCAAGCACAACGCTTGCCCCCTCTATCCCGGCCCGCTCAATGGCCGTCTCCCTCGCATGGAACCTCGGCACCTGCCCGCTCTTATATGTCGTCTCATGCTCTTCGTCGATCACGATAAGCCCCAGCCGTGGAAACGGCGTGAACAGCGCCGAGCGCGGCCCTATCATCACATCCACCTTCCCCGCCTTCACAAGCTCCATCTGGTCATAACGCTCTCCCTGAGACATCCGGGAATTCAAGATAGACACCCGGTCCCCGAACCTTCCATAGAACCGCATCACCGTCTGATAGGTAAGGGCAATCTCCGGAATCAGGACGATCGCCTGATATCCTTTCTCAAGAACCCTTCCGATCATCTCCATATATACTTCCGTCTTCCCGCTCCCCGTAACGCCGTACAGCAGGTAGGTCTTCCTGATACCCCGGTTATAGTCTTCCCAGAAAACGTCGATCACATGCCTCTGCTCCTGTGTATACTCCGCAGTCTGTCTCCTGCCGCCCTTCTGGCTGATGGGACTTCGGAACACCTTCTCGGTCTCAAGGGTAATAACCCCCATCTCCTCCAGAGAACGCACCACCGACCGGGTAACATTAAGCTTCTTCGTCACAAGATCATATTCCTGCCTCGGCTCATCCAGAAGCGCCGCAAGAAGTCTCGCCCTTGCCTTCTGGTTCTTGTGCAGGAAAATATCAAGCTGACGCTTCCCCTCCTCCTCTCTTAACAGCAGGCGGATACTCTTCTTCTCCTTCGCCCTCTCCTGCTTCTTGATCGGTATGACCGTCTTAAGCGCCTGGATCATCGTCCCTCCGTAGTGCTCCTTCATCCACGCCGCAAGCGCCACAAGCTTCGCTTCTATAGCCATACTGTCTTTGGCGGTCCTAAGGACAGGCTTGATCTTCGTCTCGTCATACCCCGCCTTATCAGAGAAACCCGTCACATATCCCCTGGTCTCCTTATTTCCCTTTCCGAAAGGAACCACGACCTCCATTCCAATCTGAAGCACCCCCTCTAATTCAGAAGGGATGCTGTACTGAAATACCTTATCCAGTTTTTCATGTGTTATATCTATAATAATATCAGCGTACATGCAGTTCCTCTATTCATCCGGCCATTGCCTTTCGCATACCACACCGTCAGGCTTACGCCTCTTCCAGCACTTCTCTGATCAGATTCCGGTCGTCCATATCATACTTCACGCCTTTGATCTCCTGATAGGTCTCATGCCCCTTCCCGGCCAGGACGATGACGTCCCCCGGCCTTCCATGCCTGATGGCATAGCGGATAGCTTCCTTCCTGTCGCAGATGGCTGTATATTCTCCATCAGTCTTCTCGATTCCTGTGATGATGTCGTTGATGATATCCTGCGGCTCCTCAAAACGCGGATTGTCCGACGTGATGATCGTAAAATCCGACATCCGTCCTGCCACCTCGCCCATCTCATACCTTCTCGTCTTCGAACGGTTGCCTCCGCATCCGAATATAGTCACGATCCTCTCAGGCTTATAATCCCTGAGCGTATGCAAGAGGCTCTCAAGACTCATGGCATTGTGCGCATAGTCGATCATCATGGTAAATTCATCCGACACCTTCACCATCTCGATACGCCCTCTCACCTTCGCCGCCTTCAAAGCCTCCCTGATATTCTCCACAGGAACATCAAAATGCCTGCACACAGCAATTGCCGTCAGTGAATTATATACACTGAAGTCCCCGGGAATGTCAATCTCCACATCAAAATCCATTAATCCGCTCACATGATACCGCACACCCAGATATCCCGGCTTCGTAATATGTTCAATATTGGCCGCACGCAGATCTGCCTTCTCTGTGAATCCAAAGGTCTCCCTTCTGCACGTTGCATTCCGGAACACATCCTCATACCACGGATCGTCTATATTCGCGATCCCAAGCCTGCACTGGGTAAAGAGGATCCCCTTGCACCGCTTATAATCTTCGAAATCCCTGTGCTCATTCGGCCCGATATGATCTTCTCCCAGATTGGTGAAAATCCCGATCTCAAACGGAATCCCCGCCGTGCGGTGAAGCATCAGTCCCTGAGAGGAAACCTCCATCACCACACTGTCGCATCCTGCCCTGACCATTTCCGCAAAATACTGGTGTATCGTATAGGATTCCGGCGTCGTGTTGTTCGCCGGAATGGATTTCCCGCCGATCACTGCCTCTATCGTACCGATCAGTCCCACCTTATGTCCGACTCCCTCAAGGATCGACTTCACCATATAAGTGGTGGTGGTCTTTCCTTTCGTTCCGGTGATCCCTATAATCTTAAGCTTCTCTGCCGGATATCCGAAATACGCCGCCGACATCAGCGCCAGTGCATACCGGGTATCCTTAACCCGGATCACGGTCACATCTTCTGGAACCTCCACCTCTTTCTCAACAACAAGCGCGGCCGCCCCCTTCGCGGTTACGTCCCCTGCATAAGCATGACCGTCCGATACCGCGCCGCTGATACAGACGAACACACTTCCTTTCGTTACCTTGCGGGAATCATTGATCAGCTCTGTCACCTCGATCTCATCACTTCCCTGTATCACTTCGTATTGTAAACGTTCCAACATCTGGGTTAATCTCATCTTATCTCATCGCCTGCCGCCGGTGTATTGCCGCCTGACGGCTTCTCCTTTCCTGATGATTTTATTCCTGACAGTTCCATACTGTTTATGCCAAATGAATTGTATCACACTTCCGATCATTTTTCCACAGCATAAGTATTTATTAATGCATCTGCGGGTATTTTGTGCTACAATCTTTATACCATATCAAATCATAACATATAAGGGGGAATCCTATCATGAAAGCGTATGAACGATTATTAAAGTATGCGGTTGTCCGCACGCCAAGCGATGACGACAACAGCAGTACCGTCCCGTCTTCCGCCTGTCAGTTCGATCTGGCAAGGCTTCTCGAACAGGAGATGAAGGAGCTGGGACTTTCCGACGTCCGTCTCGACGACAAGTGTTTCGTGTACGGCAGACTGCCTGCAACTCCAGGTCTGGAAGATGCGCCCGCTCTCGGCTTTATCGCCCATATGGATACGGTGGCGGACTTCTGCGATCACGAGATCCGTCCTGTCATTACCAAGAATTATGACGGCGGCGATCTGGCTCTCGGGGACAGCGGTCTCATCTTAAGCCCGGACGACTTCGGACATCTTAAGGAGCTCGCCGGACGGACGCTGATCACCAGCGACGGGACCACGATCCTTGGCGCGGATGACAAGGCGGGGATCGCCGAGATCCTGACCATGATCGAAGATATCCAGAGAGATAAGATACCGCACGGCACCATCTGCGTTGCATTTACGCCTGATGAAGAAGTCGGAACAGGCGCCTCACAGTTTGATGTAGAGTCATTTGGCGCAGATTATGCATACACACTGGACGGAGACACAGAAGGCGAGATCCAGTTTGAGAACTTCAACGCATGTAAGGCGCAGTTTGATGTAAAGGGCTTCAATGTACACCCGGGATCCGGCAAGGATACGATGATCAATGCAAGCCTGGTTGCCATGGAGATCAATTCTCTCCTGCCGGGTATGGAGACTTCCCGCGGGACCGAAGGATACGAAGGTTTCTACCATCTCATGAGTATGTCGGGGGAATGTGCGAAGGCACAGCTGAATTATATCGTGAGAGACCACAACAAGAATTTCTTCGAAGCCAGGAAGCATACCCTTCGGCTGATCGAAAAGAATCTGAACGAGAAGTGGGGCGAAGGAACGGTCACGCTTACGATCACCGACCAGTATAAGAATATGGACGAGATCATCGCAGACTGTATGCACCTGATCGACAATGCGAAGACCGCCTGCGAGAATGCCGGCGTCACCCCGATCGTGCTTCCGATCCGCGGCGGAACCGACGGATGCCAGCTGAGTTTCAGAGGGCTTCCCTGCCCGAACCTCGGCACCGGAGGACATGCATACCATGGACCTTACGAGCATATCACGGTGGAGGGCATGGACAAGAGCGTTGCCGTAATCACAGAACTGGTGAAGCTGTACGCCCGGTAGAGCCTGTGTCTGCCTGTGCAGTTGGGTTCATTTTCAAAAGAACGGTCGTCAGGAGCGCTCCTGAC
>CAJTRO010000046.1:16590-28004 GCA_910579015.1 uncultured Dorea sp.
CTCCTGACGACCTGTATTCCATTCGTATATGCCCGGCCCGTGCAGACGGAACATGATCTTATTATGCACAAAAGCCGCGGTCATCATACTTCTTCTTTGAAGCCTTCCCCTACGACTTCGTTGGATTCCATGATGATGGTGAATGCCTGGGGATCGATCTGGCGTACAAGCTTCTTGATGGTATACATCTGCTTGTTGTTGCAGGCGCACATAACCACATCTTTGTTCTTCTTTGAATAGCTTCCGATTCCCTTGAGGATAGTAGAGCCTCTTCCTGAGTATTCGTCTATGCATTCCGCCACCCGTGCGCCGTGTTCTGTCACGATGAGCGTCATCTTTCCTTCATCGATTCCATACAGGATCCGGTCCATAACGATCGCCATCAAATACGTCACGATGATTCCGTAGATGAATCCGTCTATATCCTTGAATACGATCAGGCTTCCCAATATGATCGTCGTCGTATCCAGCACGAAAGTTATGAGCCCCAGCGACATATGAGGCTTTACCTTCTTTATCGCCATGCTGATGAAATCCTGCCCTCCTGTGGACGCTCCCCGCATGAACACAATTGAATATCCCGCGCCGGCCAGCACTCCCATGCAAAGAGCCGCCAGCAGACGGTCGCCGTCATACACCGGAAACAACGGAGCGATGTAGTCCATGAAAACAGAAGAAACGATCATCGTCTTGACCGACTTTAAGAAAAACGTCCTTCCCAGGAATTTATAGCAGAATATGGCGACCGGCACATTGAGAAGCAGTGTGCCCGCACCGACCGGCAATCCGAACAAATGGTACAGTATGATGGCAATCCCTGAAAATCCCGCCACAGGGAAATTCGCATGTAATGCGAAGTTATAGATTCCCAGCGCGATCAGCATACTTGCCGCGATGTCAACCAACAGGTCGATCCCCAATTCTTTCCATTTCATCTGATATTTCATAAAACAAAACCTCCTGTTCCTTACTGATTTGCTGAAAAAAAACAGCTGCAAACTATAAAAATATAATTCGCAGCTGCTCTTCTGATTATCAGTATATCCGTCAAATTTTGTTTTGTCAATAAAGTCATGCAAAAATCTTCCGTAACACATGTAAAGACGGATACCAATCTCTTCATTGATATCCGCCTTTACTCTGATACTTCGATCATTCTTTTTTACCTCTTTCTTTTCGGTTCAGATTCCCTGGCGCTCTGCCAATCTTCTGTCCGATATTGGTATTTTTGAAACAAGTTAAGCTTTTGGTGGTCTGTACCTCCTTTTCTTAAACTCTTCGACTCCTGATACTCAGCGCCTTCTTTCTCAAGAATCCTCTCTCAACACCTGTGTTGACCTTGAAATAACATCCTCTTACTTACAGCTCGCGTCTGTCTTGTAATCAGGTTCTGTTATTTGTTAAATATAAGATATCACACTTATCCCCATTTGTCAATATGAATTTTAAATTTTTATCCGTTTTTTTCTCTAATTGTGTATTTTGTATATTATTTTCAAAAAATTTAACAAAGAGCAGTATCGGCTAAGCCTCTACTGCCCTCTCTCTATCGTGAAGCCCCGCCCGCGGACCTCATTAATCTGCGTGATCGTGATAAATGCTTTCGGATCCACCATCTGGACCGTCTGGTTAATGGAATAAAGCTTCCGGTTAGGTATCACGCACAGCACGCCCTTCTGCTGCTTTGCGCCGTACCCGGTCTCGATATGGACCATGGTAACCCCCGCGTCAATCTCCTTAAGCACCTTCTCTTTTACTTCCTCATACTTCTCGGTTACGATAAACAGCTGAATCTGCGACTGCCCCATCAGTACCACCCGGTTCATCATCATCGTGGCCGCCGCCAGTACAAAGATACCATAGAGGATCTGTTCCGGAGTAGAGAAAAATGCCTGGCACAAAAGCACCGTAAAGTCCACGAGGTACATGAACACCGCAACCGCCAGATGGAACCACTTATGAAATACCAGCGCAAGGATATCCGTGCCTCCCGTAGAGGAGCCCACCCGCACCACAAGTCCGATCCCGATCCCAAGCAGTGCTCCGCCGTAAAGGGATGCCAGCATAACGTTCTGCGTAAGCCTCGTGATCCCCGGAACCGCCTGCACGACCGACAGAAAGACCGGATACACAATTGTACTGATCAGTGTCGTCAGCGCGAACTTCTTCCCAAGCACAAAGGTTCCAAGAACAAAGAGTACCATATTTACAATGAAGATGACCACAGACAGATTGCCGTTGACATAATGATTGATCGTGAGGGCAACACCCGTCGCTCCGCCCATGATGATCCCGTGGGGAACGATAAATGCCGCCACTGCAACTGCCAGGAATACATTGCCAAGCAGTACGCTGATTATGGTCTCAATGTTTTTCCTCCAATTCGTCTTCATATTATGAAAATCCCTTCATAGTCAGCTGGATACGCTTCTTCTTAAGATCCACGCCCATCACCTTGACGTCTACGATATCCCCGACGCTTACAACCTCCAGCGGATGTTTGATGAACCTCTTGTCCGTGATCTCGGAGATATGTACCAGTCCGTCCTGATGTACCCCGATATCTACAAATACTCCGAAATCAATGACATTTCTCACTGTGCCCTTAAGGATCATTCCCTCGGTCAGATCCTTCATCTCTAACACGTCGGTCCTCAGGATCGGCTTCGGCATCTCATCGCGGGGATCTCTGGCCGGCTTCTCAAGCTCCTTCACGATATCTCTTAACGTGATCTCTCCGATTCCCAGTTCTTCCGCCAGCTTCCCGTAATCCTTGATCGTCAGAGAAAGTCCCACAAGCTTCCCTCCGCTGATGTCCGTGACCGCAAATCCCTGCTTCTCAAGTAATTTCCCGGCCGCCTCATAGGATTCGGGATGTACGCTCGTCGTATCGAGAGGATTGTCCCCTTCCTGGATCCGCATGAAACCGGCGCACTGCTCGAACGCCTTCGGCCCAAGCTTCGCCACCTTAAGAAGCTGTTTCCGGTTGGCAAATTTACCGTTCTCCTCCCTGTATGCCACTATATTCTTGGCGATCGACGCCGAGATACCTGAGATATATGCAAGAAGAGGGGCGGATGCCGTGTTCAGGTCTACGCCTACCCGGTTTACGCAATCCTCCACCACGCCCGACAACGCCTCGCTTAACTTCTTCTGGTTCATATCGTGCTGATACTGTCCCACCCCGATAGACTTCGGATCGATCTTGACCAGCTCCGCCAGCGGATCCTGAAGCCTCCTCGCTATGGATGTGGCGCTCCTCTGTCCGACGTCGAACTTCGGGAACTCCTCAGACGCCAGCTTGCTCGCCGAATATACCGACGCCCCCGCTTCATTGACGATCACGTACTGTACCTTCTGCGGGATCTCCTTTAGCAGCTCTACGATAAACATCTCTGATTCGCGGGATGCCGTGCCATTTCCCACCGATATCAGCGTAATATTATACTTGGGGATGATCTTCTTGAGCAGATCCTTCGACGCCTTGATCTTCTGCGGCGTTGTCGGCGCTGTCGGATAGATGACCGTGGTCCCTATCACCTTGCCGGTAGGATCTACAACCGCCAGCTTGCATCCGGTACGGAAGGCCGGATCCCATCCAAGGACCGTCTGCCCTGTGATCGGAGGCTGCATCAAGAGCTGCTCCAGGTTCTTCTTAAATACTTCGATCGCTCCGTCTTCGGCCCTCTCCGTCAGTTCATTACGGATCTCCCTCTCGATGGCCGGCGCGATCAGTCGCTTATAGCTGTCCTCCACCACGGCCTTCATGATCGGCGTCGTGTACGGATTGTCCTCGTGTATGGTCTTCTTCTCCAGATAACGGATGATCTCCTCCTCCGGCGCATCAATCTTGACTGTCAGGAACTTCTCCTTCTCTCCGCGGTTCAGCGCAAGTATCCGGTGTCCGGCCAGCCGGTTCACCGGCTCTTCAAAATCATAGTACATCTCATACACGGACTCCGCTTTCTCATCCTTCGCGGCGGAAATGACGCGCCCTCTCTGTGTCGTCATCTTCCGGATCCAGATACGGTAATCCGCTTCATCTGAAATGCTCTCGGCAATGATATCCTTCGCTCCCGCAATGGCTTCTTCTACAGTATTGACTTCTTTCTCAGGATTTATGTATTCTGCCGCGGCTTCATCGACAGGCTGTTTCAGCTTCTGCATGGTGATGAGCGCCGCAAGCGGTTCCAGCCCCTTCTCCTTTGCAATGGTTGCCCTGGTCCTTCTCTTCGGGCGGTATGGACGGTACAAGTCCTCTACCACCACCAGCGTCTCTGCCGCCATAATCTGCGTCTTAAGCTCTTCGGTAAGCTTCCCCTGCTCTTCGATACTTGATAATACCTGTTCCTTCTTCTCTTCTAAGTTGCGCAGATAGATCAGTCTCTCGTGCAGTTTACGGAGCTGTTCATCATCCAGGGTTCCGGTTGCCTCTTTTCTATATCGTGCAATGAACGGAATGGTATTGCCCTCGTCGATCAGCTTGACTGCGGCGTCCACCTGCCATTTCTTCACACCTAGTTCTTCTGTGATCTTTTGATTAATATCCATGAAAATATCCCTTTCTAGTTCTGTCTTGTCATTTTACTAAAATATGTAAACGACCGCGTTACTTATTATAGCGAAATTCTGCGGAATGTGCAATGGTAGACTTGCCACCGAACTCACTCTGTTTTCTTGAAAATCATACTGTGCTATGCTATAATCGTTTTGCAAGAAAAAGACTACTCAAGGAGTTGGAGCATATGAAGCAGGAAGCACCGGAATTATCCAGACAACAGTTGAAATCACAGGAGACAAAAGCGAAGATCTTTTGCGCCGCCAAGCACATCTTAGAGAAGAAAGGCTATGAACAGCTGTCTATTAAGAATATCTGCGAAGAAGCCGGCGTCTCGAACGGAAGCTTTTATCATCATTTTAAGACCAAGGACGACCTGCTGTCCTACTATATTGAAGAACAGCCAAGCATCAACCCGGATCTTCTGGACATGCCAGAGAATCCCGACGAGGCTAAGCAGGCCATCATCTATGTATATCTGAATTATGTACATTACTGCCAGAAGCTTGGCGTGGAATTCATGGCGAATTATTATACGCCTAAGAACCAGTCCCTGAACCCGCTGATCTGGTCGGAGCGCCCCTACCCTATCGTCACGGTCTCCGACTATCTGCAAAAAGCGATCGACGCAGGCGTTGTATCTCCTTTGGCCAGCCTCGAAGACATCGCGACGGATATCCGGATGATCGTCATTGGAAATGTCTTCGAATGGTGTCTCAAAAGCGGAGAAACCGATTTTGAGGGAAATATGAAGCGTTCACTGGAGATTTATCTGAACGGGCTGTTTGGATAAGCCAAAAAGCGCCTGGCAGAGCAAAAAAAATCCTCTGAGCAAGCGGACTCAAAGGATTTTTTAGAAGGGAATATGGTAGTGAAACCATTTACAATAATATCTTGTAAGTGTATTATAACCCGGCCTTTCAAATAAATCCAATCATTAATTCTAATATAACTTTTCAATTTATAGATAACATCTATAAGGAGGCTTTTATGAATCCTGCACACACCATGAATTGCCCCGCAGACACTCTCCTGACAGAGGGCAGACCGTCTGACGCGGACGGGGCAGACACCACAGAATGCGCGGGCGGATATCTCTTCATCGTCAACCCCAATTCCCGATCCGGTATGGGGCAGAAGCTCTGGGAGAGTGTGGAGCCTGTACTCAGGGAACGCGGCATCCGTTACCAGGTATTTTTTACAAAATATCAGCTTCATGCCGTTTCACTCGTCAAAAAGCTGACTTCTGACCTGAACCGCCATACAATCGTCGTGCTGGGCGGGGACGGCACCATCAACGAGGTGGTGAACGGCATCACGGACCTGTCGCGGGTTACGCTTGGATATATCCCGACCGGTTCCAGCAATGATTTTGCCAGAAGCCTCGGGCTTCCAACGGATCCGCTGACGGCTCTTGACCATATACTGCGTCCCTCCCGTTATCTGTCTGTCAATATCGGCGTCCTTACGTATGATAACAAGAGCCGGCGCTTTGCCGTAAGCTCCGGGATGGGCTTTGACGCCGGCATCTGCCATGAGGCTATGATATCCCGCGTGAAAGCGGTACTTAATAAGATCCGTCTCGGGAAGCTCACCTATGTGGGCATCGCCCTGAAACAGATACTCTCCCTTACGCCGGGAGAACTCACCGTGACGCTGGATGATTCCCGCAGACTGCATTTCAAGAAAGCATATTTTGCAACCGCCATGAACCTCCGGTATGAGGGAGGCGGATTCAAATTCTGCCCTGATGCAGACTGTCAGGACGATCTTCTGGATATCATCGTGATCTTTGGCCTGTCGAAGCTTAAGCTCCTTACCCTGCTCCCGACGGCATATAAGGGATGGCATACCCGTTTTACCGGCGTAGACATATTTACCTGTAAAAAGATTGAGATCACAAGCGAGAGCGCGCTTCCCCTCCACACAGACGGCGAACCGATCCTGCGGCAGACACACGCTGTAATGACGCTGGAGTCTGACACGCTCCGTGTGATCGCATGTAATGGGCGCCGATAAGACGCCCTGTTTAGGAAAATAACTGCTATAGAGGATTGTACCATGTTCATATTAATATTGATTCTGCTTATAATCATTAGTTTCTTATATTTATATGCAATCTCCCCGCGGTTTTCGCGCAGGAAAGACATGCTCCGTTACCGCCATACCATGTTCGCACACCGGGGCTATCACTGTGCAGAAAAGGGTGTGCCGGAAAATTCCATGGCCGCCTTCCGCGCCGCTTTAAGCAGGGGCTATGGTATCGAGATCGACCTTCACTTAACGAGGGACGGCAAGCTGGTCGTCTTCCATGATGACACGCTGGAGCGGATCTGCGGACGTCCGGATACCGTGGAGAGCCTTACCTTCGAAGAACTGCGTTCCTGCCGTCTTTGCGGTACTGCCGAGACGATCCCTGCTTTTCATGAGGTACTCTCTCTCGTGAGAGGGCGTGTGCCGCTGTTAATTGAGCTTAAGATCCCGGATTCGTCCATACATATCTGCCGTGAAACCTTGAAGGAACTCAGCTATTATCAGGGACCGTGCCTGATCCAGTCCTTCAACACCATGGGTATCCGCTGGTTCAGGCTCCATGCGCCGCACATCTTAAGAGGACAGCTTTCCTCGAACCTTACCCGGGATCCCCTGAAGGAGGCCTGGCTGCTCCGCTTCATGGTAAAGCATTTATTATCGAATTTTTTAGGAAGGCCCGATTTTATTTCCTATAACCTGAACGACCTTCCACTTGTCAATCTCTGGATACTGAAACATATATTTCATGTGCCTGTTGCAGTATGGACGCTCAATACTCCGGACATGCTAAAAAAAGGTGCCCGGCATTACGACATGCAGATTTTCGAAAAACGGCATGAAAATTATTAACAAACGGTGAACATTATTGTTGATTCTTTTTTTTCATGTTATAATTCGGATTGAACCATGAATATGCTGTAGGAAGGAAATCGGCTTGATGGAAACCACTGTCCTGACCGCTCCTTGTACACTGTTTTTTAGTTTTATAAAGGGGTAATGATTATGAAAGCCATCGAGAGGATAAAGAAACTGATCAAAAGATATCGACATGCATGGGTATTGTTATATGGTCTCATCTATATACCATGGTTCATTTATCTGGAAAGAAGGACGAACGTCCATCACTTTCTGATCCATTCGCCTGTCGACGATTATATTCCCTTTGTCGAGTATTTTATCGTCCCTTATCTGCTGTGGTTTGCATTTGTCGCCGTGGCGGCCGGATACTTCTTTTTTACCGACACAAAGGGGTTCTACCGTCTCAGCGCTTTTCTGATCGCAGGGATGACCTTTTTCCTGTTTTTGTGTACGGTATTTCCGAATGGATTAAACTTACGTCCCACAAGCTTCGTAAGAGACAATATATTTGTGGATCTCGTCAGGTATATTTATAGGACCGATACTCCGACGAACGTGCTCCCGAGCATCCACGTATTTAATTCCATCGGCGTCTGCATCGCCATCTGGCACAGCAGTGCGCTGAAAAAGCATCGTTGGATCCAGTATGGCTCGTATGTGCTGGCTCTGCTTATCATCCTGTCCACCGTATTCTTAAAGCAGCATTCGGTGACAGACGTGATCGCGGCGTTTGTACTGGCATGTGTGATCTACCCGTTCGTATATGCCGCGCAGGAAAAGAAGGCCGCGAAGCTTTCGCACCAGCCTATTTAGTTATTTAGTAAAATATTTTTTATCATAAGAGGAGGATGCAGATTATGTATGCAGAATTTAGTGACAACCTGGTAACTGGTAATGAGATGATCGATTCACACCATAAGGAATTGATCGACCGTATCAACAAGCTGTTGGACAGCTGTGAGCAGAGCAATGAGAAGACTGCCGCGATCAAGATGATGGATTATCTTGCGGACTACACGGATTTCCATTTCTCCGCAGAGGAACAGCTTCAGAAGGATATTGACTATCCGGGGTACGAGAAGCATAAGGCGCAGCATGAAGCGTTCAAGACTACGATCAAGGAGCTTGAGGATATGCTTGTAGAAGAGGAAGGCCCGTCTAACGCCTTTGTTGAGAAAGTACATGAGAATGTGATCAAGTGGTTCTATACACATATAGAGGGCTTTGACAGGTCGGTAGCGGAATATAAGTTTATGAAAGAGAATAATGAGAGATTGTAAATTTGAAAATGGCGTATGGCAGACTCGATTGAAATTTGCCATATGCCATTTTCGGTTCAGCGCTATACTAATTCCTCCACCTCGCAGAAATGTTCTTTACTCTTTGTATCATAACTGATGCCTGCCGCCAGAATCCGGCCGGTGTATCTGGGCTTCTCTCCAAGCTTCCCCTTAAAGCGGAGTGCGTATTCTTTCTCCTTTATCTGCTGGATTGCTTCCTGGGGCGAAGCGTTTACCTTCAACTCCAAGATAAGAGCATCCGCATCCTTCTTTTCCGGATAGAAAATAAAATCTACAAATCCTTTTCCCGCCTTATCCTCCCGCTCTACGCGATACTTATCCCTTGCGGCAAGATAGACCAGATTCACAACCGCCGCCAGCTCCGCCTCATAATTATACGACAGGATGGTTGATTCTGTATTATGCGCATATTGGAGAATAGACGCCATTGTACGGGTGTCTCCCTCCAGTGTTGCCCTTAACATCCGGCCGGATTCCTTTGCCAGCCGGTGCACGTAACCAAGACTGTCATTGGACATCAATAGATTCTTGTACTTATCCAGCAATTCCCGGTTCGGAATAAACACCTCGCCTGCTTCTTCTTCATAAGTCAGAAGCCCGTATACCACCATAGCGGAATAAATCTGATTCCTGGTGTTCAATTCCGTGCTTGCCGCTGAATATCCTTCTAATCTCATCTCGATATGTTCCCCGGAAATCATCAGAGCGATATCATCCCTGACTTCTTCGATATTATTCTGGATGTAATAAAATATCTCATCGTAAGGTCCCGAGCTGGTCCAGTAGTTACTGATCTGATTATCCGTAAGAGCCGACACAACCGAGCGGGGATTATAAAGCCGTTCCCCTCCCGCCGTGTGGTATCCGTCATACCATACGGCCAGATCATCCCTGCTCACCCGGCAGTTTTTCGTAGTCTTTTGGTAGATGCCGTAGAGATGATCAACCTCTTTGTCATCAAAACCGAAATATTTACTAAACCTCATTTTCGTTGCCATATCGTACTCTGAAAACATATTCAATTCTGAACCGCTGGAATACTTCGCGATAGGCAAAACGCCTGTCATATACGCCAGTTCTACATATCCCTGCCCTTTCAAAAAATCCCGCAAGAACTCCAGATATGCCTTTTTATCTTCTTCCCGGGTGAATCCTTTATGAAAGATCGCATCCCATTCGTCCATGACAAACACAAACCGCTCCTGATACTCTTCAAAAACCAGCTTAAAATTATCCCACACCGCCTTCGTCTGGTCAATCCCGGCATCCGGATATGCTTCCTTAAGGTCCTGATTCAGACCGTCATGGATCCGGTCAATGTACTGGGCGTATTCTGTACAGTCTCTGGGCAGACGGCTGAAGTCAATGTATACGACATTGTATCTGTTCAAATGGGATACATAATACTCCTTTTCCTGATTCGCCTCTTTGGATGCAATCAGCTGGGAATCGAAAATATCTCTTGCAGAGACAGTATTCCCAAAAAAGGCCGCTATCATGTTCGCCGCGACGCTCTTGCCGAAACGGCGCGGCCTTGTAATGCACAGGTATTTTTGACGGTCTGTTTCGATGGAATCTATTACTTCTGTAAGCAGCAGCGTCTTATCAATGAAAAAACGCATACTGGCTGTCTCTTTGTATGCTTCGTATGGCGCTCTGGTGTTTAAAAACATTCCCATGGATATGCCCCCCTGATATGCGGGATTATAGGTTTTCTCGTCTACCCGTTTTTTCTTATTTTTAAGTATACACAAAAAGAGCTTAAATCACAATGATTTAAGCTCTTTTTGTGAAAATACTAAAACTATATCACTACTGGACAGTCCGCCTTCATTTCTTAACAAGAGGAACGACGCTTTTTATTGTAGACACAATAAAAGTTCTGTTTAACCAAAAAAGCATCGCAATACAAAAGAAAATAATCGCAATACTGCCATTAAACAAAACCACCATCGTCTCTATAAGAATAAAAAACAAATTTGCATGAATCAAAACAAAATTCGGCCTAAACTCAACATATCTATATGTTTGAAGTGTTCTAACAAGCCATAATATGTAAAAAGACACAAATGTCGCAATTGACGTACCCTGCATACCTATTAAAGGTGTTAAAATAATATTTAATATGATATTAATAACAGCACCTACTGCCGATGTAATAAACGCTCCAAGTGTTTTTTCTGAAACTGTATAATTCACTCCGACAAAACCGCTCATTCCTGAAAATACCGCTCCTAAAAGCAAAAAGGGTGCATATTTCCATGAATCAATGTAACTATTGTCAAATATTAACATCATCGGCTTAATAAACAAAAGCATTATTGATGCAACAATAAATGAACTACTGCTAAATGCATTAAATACAGATGTAAAAAATGTATTTTTATTATCCGCTTTACTCTGCCTTATCGCAGAAAGCTGCCATGCTTGATGAAAAATTCCAACAAAAGTAGACATAATCGATGGTATTTTATATGAGATTGCATATATACCGGCAGAGGACACTCCTAATACCCACAAAACAGCATACCTGTCAGATGAATTCATTATCCACCACATTATTGCATTTGGCATTAACGGTAACGAATATCTCAACATACTGAGAATTAGTGTTTTATTTAAAGCATTGATCCTAAAAAAACGAAATATTTTTAACTTTAATG
>CAJTRO010000047.1 GCA_910579015.1 uncultured Dorea sp.
TTGTCAAGCCCGGTCAGCACGAATACGTTGTCCTTCCTGTACTTAAGCCGGCCTAACCGCTCCAGCATAAACGACGGAATCGGGATATCCCTGACAGAGCAGTTGCTCTTAGGCGAGGTGATAATGATCTTGGTCTTTCTGATCTTCTTTGTCTTGTCATTCTCATCTGTCTCATAATCCTGGATCCTCTGCATAGTGGTCCTCACCTGCAAGATTTCTTCCTTATATAATATATTCTCCTTCCTTAGCGCGCATATTTCTCCCAGCCTGAGCCCCATACACAGGCTCAGCAGGATCCCCGTCTTCTTAAGACTGTTGTCTCTCATCAGAAACCTCTCCAGGCGGACCTGATGCCGTCTGTCCAGCACATTTACCTCGCTGTCACAGCTCCTGACGCGGATCAGGTCAAAATGGCACGGGACCTCCATGTCCTGCAAGGATGCATAACGGCAGATCTCCTTAAGCACGATCAGCATGTCCTTCACCGTTTTTTCAGACAATCCTCCTTTCCCGTTCTTCTTTCCTCTGCTCAGCTTGTACTGCACAAACTGTTCGATCACCTCCGTGGTCAGACAGCTGACCTGTACCTCGCCAAGCTGAGGCAGTATGTGATTCGTCGCCAGATTTACGTATTTCACGTAGGTCGACTCCTTCACCCTCATCTTCGAGTTCTCCAGCCATTGCGGTGTAATTGTTTCGAGCCTTACATTTTTTCTCATTTGTATACCTTCCTCTCTTTTTTTATGATTATATAAAAAGAGAGACCGTGTGGCATTATGCCACAAGGCTCTTTATTTAGACAACAAATGAATGTACTTTCAAACCGTGTCGGTCCATTCCGACACAACCGGGAAAATACAAAAAAGAGAGCCAGAAATCCTGTACGAACTTCTGACTCACCAGCCTCTATAAATATGTCAAACCTTTTTCCTGCCAAGCCTGACGTCTTCCATCTCTCTTGCCAGCTCCTCATCCATATGGTCAAACAGGTAATTCTTCCCGGATTCCCGTCTGCTCTCGTATTCTTCCCGGATCAGCCGTCTCACGAGCTTAACCTCTTCCCGGAATTCTCTTGAAGAGATCAGCGTTCCGCCCTGCCCCAGAGTGACGACCTGCTCCACACCGTCAGACGTCACCACCGTCACATGATACCTTCTGCCGATCTGGTGTACCACCTTTTCAATATACTGGTCCGCCGTCTCCGCCTGCTTTGTATAGACCACGTGGATATTATGATACTTCTGTATCTCAAGGGCGTATCCATCCACCTTATACGCGTCAAATACCAGGATCACCGTACATTTCCGGAACCCCTGATAATTGCACAGGATATCCATCAGCTTATTCCTTGCCGCCTCAATGTTCACATCCGCAAGTTCCTTTAGATCCTCCCATGCAAATATCACGTTGTAACCGTCCACCAGAAGATACTCTTTGACAGGATCGTCATCCTTCCGCTGTTTCTGCTTCGGCTCCCGGGTTACCAGCTTAGAAGAAGAGGGGGCCTTTCTCTCCACCCTTCCATATGTGCGGATAAATATCTCCTCCAGCTCCTTTTCCTCTTCTCTGCTAAAACCCGTCCGTCCCGCCTTCTCAATACCTCCTGACGCCCCGGCTTTCTGCGGCGCTTTCGCCCCTTCACCGGACACAGCCCCCTGAGGGGACGAATCCGCCGTCCTTTCATCCGGCTCAGTATATTTCTTAAGCTGGCTTTCAATATGCATGTGCTCCGGCACCTCATCCCACGGCACCACGAATCCCGCCCCATGGGCGCAGAATACCGAACCGGCCGGATTCTCAAGATCACTCTCCGGATCATACTCCTTCTCTTCTATGATCTCCTCTGCGTTATGACACGGCTCATATCCCCGGAAGGTACAGGTAAGCTTCCCCTGTCCCCTTGTATAGCTGTTTACCTCCATCTGGTAATCCCGCATCTTAGCCACAGGCGCCTTTCCCGTCAGTAAAGACATATCCCCCGACGCTTCGGGAGAACCGAACTCTCCGGACATCTTCTGGATGTCGTTCATGGCTCGTCCGACCATATCCGAAGGCACCTCAAGCCAATAATCATAATACGGTTCCAGCAGAATGCTCCCTGCCTGCATCAGCCCCTGGCGCACCGCCCGGTAAGTCGCCTGCCGGAAGTCTCCGCCCTCGGTGTGCTTAAGATGCGACCGCCCCGCGGCCAGCGTGATCCTCATATCCGTGACCGCCGAGCCGGTCAGAACCCCGCGGTGCTCCCGCTCCGCAAGGTGCGTCAACACCAGCCTCTGCCAGTTTCGATCCAGCTCATCCTCACTACAGTCCGTATCCAGCACGATCCCGCTTCCAGGCTCCCCCGGCTCTAATATCAGATGGACCTCCGCATAATGGCGCAGCGGCTCGAAATGTCCGACGCCCTCTGCAATCCTTGTTATGGTCTCCTTATATACGATATTTCCCGTATCAAAAGTTACCTCCACATGAAAACGGTCCCGGATCATGCTCTGCAATATCTCAATCTGCACCGCTCCCATCAGCTGGACATAAATCTCTCCTAACTCCTCGTTCCACACGATCCCGAGCATCGGATCCTCTTCTTCTAACATCCTCAAATTGCGCAGCATGGTATGCGCGTCGCACCCCTCCGGCAGACAGACGCGGTAATTCAGTACCGGCTCCAGGATCGGAGAATGAGACGCCTTCTCAACCCCAAGACCTTCCCCCGGATATGTCCGGCTAAGTCCCGTTACGGCACAGACACATCCTGTCTGCGCCTCCCGAACAGCCTCGTACTTCTCCCCGGAATAGATGCGGATCTGGTTGATCTTCTCCTCCCATTGCCGGGGGGCGTCCGGACCGGACGTCAGGACGTCCTTTACCCGGAGGCACCCGGAAGTCACCCGCATATGCGTCAGGCGGTTTCCCTGCGCGTCGCGGGAGATCTTATACACCCTTGCGCCGAATCCGCGGCCGCCTTCTTTTGGATCTTTGGCTTTTATCCCGCCTGCCTCCATCTTCCCGGCACAGCCATCTCCATCCTGCCCGGCTCTTCCTTTCACGCCGGACACCGCCCAAGCCCTTGTATACCGCCCAAGCCCCTCAAGAAGCTTATGTACTCCTTGAAGCTTGAGTGCCGATCCGAAATAACACGGGAAGACCTTCCGCTCCGCGATCAGACGGACGATGGTCTCATCCTCTATGCTCCCGCTTTCCAGATATTCCTCAAGTACGGAATCCTCACACACAGCCAGTTCTTCATAAAGCTTCGCTTCGTCCTCGTCAAACGCGGCGCAGTTCTCGTCCAGACAGCTCCTGATATCCCCAAGGAGCCTCTCCCGGTCCGTCCCTTCCTGGTCCATCTTATTGATAAACAGAAACACCGGGATCCGGTATCTCAAGAGCAGCTTCCAGAGCGTCCGGGTATGCCCCTGCACCCCGTCCATCCCGTTGATGACCAGAACCGCATAATCCAGCACCTGGAGCGTGCGCTCCATCTCCGCAGAGAAATCCACATGCCCCGGCGTATCAAGAAGCGTCACCTGACTGCCTCCAAGTTCAAACACCGCCTGCTTGGAGAAGATGGTTATCCCCCGGCTTCGTTCCAGCTCATAGGTATCCAGATACGCATTCTTATGATCCACGCGTCCCAATTCCCGGATCTTTCCGCTAAGATACAAGATCCCCTCTGATAACGTGGTCTTTCCCGCATCCACATGGGCCAGCAGAGCCGTACATATATATTTATCTGGTTTATTTTCTGATGTTTCCATCGAAAATACCCCCTTTTTGTTCTATAATGATCCTGAAATAATACATTCACTATCATAGCACAAAACGGGGGATTCGTCGATAATTATTCCCATTTGCAGACGCCCTGTCTCCTCGTCAGACAAAGGCTTCTTAACTTCTATGCACTTCCGGAAACGCTTTTCCAGTCATACCATTCTATATCAAAACACGCTCTGGCAACAAGGAAACCTCTCTGAATCCCTGAAAAAGCGCCGGAAGCATTATAAATAAAAACTCCCCATTGTTCCTGCCATACAGCAGTAAAATTCCTTGCAGGATCAGTCTAACATATTTCTTTCAACGCAAAAGCAACCCTACGGATTTTGCGATATTATTACTGAAATCTTGAAGATCTGCTCCTGATACTCAATTCTGACAATACCGTTATATTTCTCCGAAATACTCAGCACAGACGAAATGCCAATCCCCTTCTGATCCTTTCTTTTCGAGGAAAGGAAGGTTCCGTCCTGCATCTTCTGCACCGTTCCCTCATAGTTATTGCACACCTGGATCAGCAGGATCGAGCCGCTCGGCATGGACAGCTTCACATCCAGGAACCTCTCCTGCGACTCCATCCTACGGTGCGCCTCGACAGCATTTTCCAGAAGATTTCCCACGATAATGCACAGCTCCGCGTCCGGAATCGGAAGCTTCTTCTCCAGAGATACGCTGCAAGATATGTCGGCATGTTCCCTCTCCGCCTGCTCCAGATAGTAACTCAGCAGAGAATTGACCGCCAGGCTTTCGCAGTACACCTGGATGGACTGTGTTGGAAAAAGGCTGGCAGACTGCCGGACATACCGTTTCATGCCTTCCATATCCTCGTCCTTAAGAAATCCTTCCATCGCCAGGAAATGATGCCTGAGGTCATGCCTGAACCCGTCTGTCTTCTGGATACTCCTCTGTAACAGTTCCATCTGCTTCTGCTGAGCCGCTATCTGGACCTCGGACAGATGCAGATTCTCTCTAAGCACCGCATTCTTGCTTACATCTATCATCATCTTCAACAGGATCCCGTAAGTTGCGAACGTCAAAAGAACCCAGAGCGGCGGTATGATAATGAATCCACGCCCCAGATAACGGCCGCCGGACGCCTCCATGGACATGGCCGCCGTATAGACCGCGTTATTGCTCACCGGTATGATGAACACCCATTTCCACACAGAAAGCGAGACCGTATAATCCAGCGCCGGACGCAGGAAATTCCGGTAAAACCACCATATAGCAGGAAATGTCAGTACAGTGAACACAGTTGTGATAAATGAAATCTCTAAAACCGCCTCTTTCGGCAGAGTGCCGGTGAACAGAAAGTAGAAATCCAAAGACAGAAACCTCACATCCTCAGAATAAGACTTGATGACCGAGATGATAAAAAGGCTCTGCCAGAAATTATATTTACATGCACTGTCCAGGATCAACACACCCGAAAACATGAAGACAACTGAAATGACCAGATGCTGTGCGGGGCTTTCGAAAATGAAATAAACGTATGTCCCCAAAAATGAGCCCGCAAGAAAAACCGACGCGCCCGTAACGATCCTAAGAAGCGTGGGCGTTTTTAACTGGTCCCAGAATACCAGCAGAAGCAGCAGGATACAAGGCACGACAAAGAGCAGATTGTTGATGATATAAGCCAGTCTCATGGCAGGATAACTCCTTTCGAATTATAATCAAAGATATAATCCGCATATCTCTGCACCGTCTCCCGCCTGCGGGCCGCCGAGATCGGAATACGCTCTCCGCTTTTCAGGAGAAATTCCTTCTGACCAAACGATTCGATATAATCCATATTGACCATACAGTTCCGACAGCACCAGAGAAAATTCGAGTACGGCGCAAGCATCGGAAAGAAGGCTTCGAAGGACATATAAGACCGCACGACGCAGCTTGTGGTATGGACCTGGATATAGTGATTGGAATAATCCGTATATACAATATCGGAGATCCGTACCCGGGTATAATAACGCCCTTCCTTCAACTCAATATAACGTGCAAAACGTCCCGCCGTCTCCTCAAACCGCTCCATCGCGTCTTCCAGGTCCTCATAGCGGTAAGGCTTCACCAGATAATCCAGCGCATGGATGCGGTAGGCGCTGACAGCATGTTCCGTGCTGACCGTAATAAAGATGACCTGACACTTGGGATCTGCCTTGCGTATCCTCTCGGCAACGCTGATCCCTGTCGTGTCTCCCATATAGATGTCAAGGAAGACCAGATCATACGCCGTATGCCGCATGGCCTTTAAAAATGCCGTCCCCTCTGTAAATCTGTCAATATTCATATATACATGATGCTCATGGCAGTAACGGGATAAATCCTTGTGTAATCTTTCTATATCGCTGCCTGAATCATCTACCAGTGCTATGGTCATATCTATCCTCCCGCGTGCCGGCCCAGGCGGCCTGCCTGTAGATCACAGCCTTATAAAAGCCTGCGCCTTTCACCGCCCGATTCTGTCTGAAATTCAATGGTCTGCCCGCACATCAGCATATTATATCATACAACGTCCACCCGGTTAAGGCCCATAACCGGTAAAAAAAGAGGGATTCTGGTAAAATCAATATTCTTCTCAGATATTTTAGATAACTTTTTCACAAAGCCCGTGTATTTTTATCTTCCATATGCTATAATCTATAAAACGCGCTTTTCGCGCATGGTCCATCAGTTCTCGCTGGTGAAGGCCACATAATAAAGAAGAACAGGAGTGATTACCAATGAATATTACAAACGATATTAAATACGTCGGTGTGAACGACCATGAAGTTGATCTGTTCGAAGGCCAGTATGTAGTCAGGAACGGAATGTCCTATAATTCATACGTGATCATGGATGAGAAAGTTGCCGTGATGGATACGGTCGACGCCCGTTTTACTCATGAGTGGCTGGACAACATCGAGGCCGTCACAGGTTCACGTAAGCCGGATTACCTGATCGTACAGCACATGGAGCCTGACCATTCTGCCAATATTGCGAATTTCATGAATGTATATAAGGATACTAAGATCGTATCCTCAGCCAAGGCATTTGTCATGATGAAGCAGTTCTTCGGCACAGATTTCGAAGACCGCCAGATTGTTATCGGGGAAGGCGATACCCTCTCCCTCGGGAAGCATGAGCTGGCTTTTGTCACCGCGCCGATGGTACACTGGCCGGAGGTTATCGTTACATATGACACCTGCGATAAGGTCTTGTTCTCCGCTGACGGCTTCGGCAAGTTCGGCGCTCTGGATGTGAAGGAAGACTGGATCGACGAGGCACGCCGTTATTATATCGGGATCGTGGGCAAATACGGCGCACAGGTACAGAGGCTTCTCAAGAAAGCTTCCACTCTGGATATCCAGACGATCTGTCCTCTGCACGGACCGGTACTTACAGAGAATCTGGGCTATTATCTCGGACTTTACAACACCTGGTCCTCCTACAGTGTGGAGACAGCCGGGATCGTTATCGCATATACCTCCGTATACGGCAACACCCGGAAGGCGGTTGAAGCCCTGGCAGACAAGCTGCACAGAAAGGGCTGTCCGGAGGTTATCGTCCATGACCTTGCGCGCTGCGACATGTCGCAGGCTGTGGCAGATGCATTCCGTTACGGCAAGTTAATCCTTGCCACCACGACCTACAACGCGGATATCTTCCCGTTCATGCGTGAATTCATCGAGCATCTGACCGAACGCAGTTATCAGAACCGCTTCGTCGGGCTCATCGAGAACGGCTCCTGGGCTCCGCTTGCCGCCAAGACCATGAAGCAGATGCTTGAGGGCTGTAAGAAGCTTACCTTTGCAGACACCACCGTTCATATCCATTCCGCACTGAATGAAGAGAGCGGCGCACAGCTTGATGCCCTGGCAGACGAGTTCTGCAAGAATTATCTGGCACAGCACGACGAGACCGCCGACAAGAACGACCTTACGGCCCTGTTCAAGATCGGGTACGGCCTCTACGTCGTTACATCCAACGACGGCAAGAAGGACAACGGCCTTATCGTCAACACCGTTACACAGGTTACGAACACCCCTAACCGGATCGCCGTAACTATCAACAAGGATAATTATTCGCACCATGTGATCAAACAGACCGGCATCATGAATATCAACTGCCTGTCTACAGACGCGCCGTTCAAGGTATTCGAGAATTTCGGTTTCCAGAGCGGACGTACCGTGGACAAGTTCGCCGGATATTCTGCGCTCCGTTCGGACAACGGACTGGTATTTCTTCCAAGATACATCAACTCCTTCATGTCCCTGAAGGTTGAGCAGTATGTAGACCTGGATACGCACGGAATGTTCATCTGTACCGTCACCGAGGCCCGCGTGATCTCCAACGTCGAGACCATGACCTATAATTACTACCAGAGCAATGTAAAGCCGAAGCCGGAGACAGAAGGCAAGAAAGGCTTCGTCTGCCTGGTATGCGGTTACATCTATGAGGGCGACGAGCTGCCTGACGATATCGTCTGCCCGCTCTGCAAACACGGCGCGGCGGATTTTGAAAGAATCTAAGCAGATACGACAGGAGGTTCAAAGAGGGAAAGCATCTTTGAACCTCCGTCTTTCTGCATTTCTACTTCTCTCCCAGATTCCCGTTCGCCGGATTATCCAGTAATTTCCCGAACCCGTCAAAGCGCGATCCATGACATGCGCAGTCCCACGAATGCTCTTCCTTATTCCACTTAAGCGCACATCCCATATGCGGACATCGTTTCGCGGAAATAGTCAGGAGATTCTTGACAGAGTGTCCCATGTTCGCAAACAGCTGAGGCCGTATCATGCTTCTGGACGGCCGAAAGACCGGCGCATACGGATTCTCCTTTCCCAGTACCAGATCTGTCAGGACCATCGCAGACACCATGGAAGAGGTCATCCCCCATTTATTGAACCCCGACGCCACATAGCATCCCGGCATACTCCTGGAGTACGGGCCGATATACGGAATCCCGTCAAGCGTCATGCAGTCCTGTGCCGCCCAGTAGTATTTCTCATCCAGATTGGGGTAATAGAGCCGGGCACAATTCCTGAGAATTTCCCAGTTCCCGCCCTTCTGCCCGGTCCGGTGGCTGCCGCCGCCTATGAGAAGATAATTCTTATAATTGCGAAAGGACATCCCGCCCGCCGCTTCGTCAATATACATCCCGTCGATCTGGGGACCGTCCTCAAGTGCGATCACATAAGAGCGGTCCTGATACATCTTGAGGGAATACAGCCCGTGCTTATTATCTATAGGAAAATGTGTGGCAAATATCAACTTTTGGAATGTAATCTCTCCCTTTTCTGTCACCGCCTTATCTTCCGTCAATTCCTTCACAAACGTCTCTTCATAGATATTCAGCCCCTTTGCAACTGCACTTACGAACTTAAGCGGATGAAACTGCGCCTGTCCGGGGAAACTCACCGCTCCCGCAGTCCCAAACGGAAGCCGGCTCTCCTCTGTCACCCGGGCAGAAATCCCCAGACGCTCAAGCGCCTCTGCCTCTTCTTCCAGTTTTCTCCTGTCATTCTTCGAATAAACATAAGCTGTCTTCTCTTCAAAATCACAGTCTATCGAGCTGCAAAGGACAGCGAACTTACGCACCGCCTCCTGATTCGCATCCAGATACATCCGCGCCTTCTCATTTCCCTCGCTCTTCATCAGCCGGTGATAGATCAGGCCGTGCTGGGCTGTAATCTTCGCGGTCGTGTTCTTCGTAACGCCCGAGCAGATGGTCTTCCTCTCTGTCAGCACATAATCCACGTTCTGTTCTTGCAGGAAATACGCGCACAGTATTCCCGCAAGTCCGCCTCCTATGATCAGCACATCCGTATTGATATTTCCCGTAAGCCTTTTAAAATGCGGCAGTCCGCAATCTACACTCCAGACAGAATCCATATTTACCACCATTCAACCCTCCGTAATAATTCTCTCTTCCATTATTCTGTACATACATGGAAAAAATATACTAAAAGCAATTTTAACCAAATTTTCCTGTTTTTTTCTATCATTGTGACGAATGACTTTTCTGACAGGCATGGTATAATTTGGATAAAATGCAATATAAGGAGGACAGCGAGTACATATGGGAATTATTTATAACAAGGAACACAAAACCATCACCTTACAGACGAAACATACCTCTTATCAGATGAAGATCGGCAATCTGGACTATCTTATTCATCTATATTATGGACCGTCTATCTGCGATGCAGATATGTCCTATCAGATCATGCAGTATGACCGGGGATTCTCCGGCAACCCTTATGAATCCAGGGATGCCCGGACGTTTTCACTGGACGCCCAGCCGCAGGAATTCAGCACACAGCAGCAGGGAGACTTCCGCACAACGAGCATCGAGGTCGTCAACTCAGACGGGAGCTATTCCTATAACGGCAGAACCGCCGGCTATAAGATCAGCAGCGGCAAATACCAGCTAGATACGCTTCCATGCACATTTGCCACAGATGCGGACACTGTAGATACGCTGGAAGTCACACTCACCGACAGCGTAAGCGATGTTCAGGCCGTACTTCTGTACAGTGTGTTTGAGGAGGCAGATATCATCACGAGAGCGGTAAAGGTTGTCAACCGCGGGAACGCCCCCATCCATCTTAAGAAGATCATGTCCGTGTGCCTGGATTTTTTGAACGGCTCAGACTTCGACCTTGTAAGCCTGCCCGGACGCTATGGTCAGGAACGTCAGGTGGAACGCCAGCATATGACGCACCATATCCATACGATCGGAAGTGTCCGCGGATCCTCCAGCCATCAGCAGAATCCTTTCGTCATCCTGTGCGACAGGAATGCCACGGAGGATTACGGCAAGTGCTATGGTTTTTCCCTGATGTACAGCGGTAATTTCCTTGCGGAGGCGGAACTTGACCAGTATGACCAGCTCCGTCTCGTCATGGGTATCCACCCCAAGCAGTTTGTATATGAATTGAAACCCGGCGAGGTCTTCGAAGGACCAGAGACCGTCATGGCATTTACAGAGCATGGATTTACAGGCCTCTCCCATCTCTACCATGATTTCTACCGCAATAATCTGTGCCGGAGCAAATTCGTACAGGAAGTACAGCGTCCGGTCCTGATCAACAGCTGGGAAGCGGCGTTTATGGATTTTGATGATGTGAAGCTGGTTGAGATCGCCAAAGCCGCCCGGAACATGGGCGTGGATCTGCTCGTGATGGACGACGGCTGGTTCGGGAAGCGTGACGATGATAACAGCGGACTGGGCGACTGGTACGTGAACGAAGATAAGATAAAGTGCGGGCTCCATAAGCTGGTAGAGCAGATCAACGATCTCGGGATGAAGTTCGGTATCTGGTTCGAACCGGAGATGGTATCTGAAGACAGCGACTTATACCGCGCGCATCCCGACTGGGCGATGCAGATCCCGGGACGCCATGCCGTAAGAAGCCGGAATCAGATGGTTCTGGATATGAGCCGGAAAGATGTGCAGGACTACCTGATTAAGAAGGTCAACGGGATACTCGACGACGCCGATATCTTCTATGTGAAGTGGGATATCAACCGCTCCCTTACGGATATCTGGTCTAACAATGCCGCGCCAGAGAAGCAGGGAGAGGTCTACCACCGGTATATTCTCGGCCTATATCATGTGATGGACGAGATCATCAAGACGCATCCCGACATCCTGTTTGAAGGCTGTTCCGGAGGCGGCGGACGGTATGACGCTGCGATGCTCCACTACTATCCGCAATACTGGGTAAGCGACAACAACCACCCGATCGACCGGCTGAAGCTCCACTACGGAACCTCCTTCGTCTATCCGGTATGCACCATGGGTGCTCACATTTCCGACAGCGGAAAGTTCGTTCCCATCAAGACGAAGGCCGTCGTCGCCATGTGCGGGACCTTTGGCTATGAGCTTGACGCAACCCATCTTTCAGAGGAAGAACAGGCGGTCTGCAAGGAACAAAGCGGCCAGTTCCGCAAGTTCTATCCGCTCATTATCAAAGGCGACTACTACCGTCTGACGAATCCTTTCAAGCCTGGCAATATGACCGCCTGGCAGCATGTGTCGAAGGATAAGTCCGAATCGCTCTTAAGCGTAGTTGTCACGAACCTTACCTGCAACGGACCGCAGGAATATATCCGGGCCAAGGGGCTTGCTCCTGATGCGTTGTATTCCATCAACGGCGGGGAAGAATTGTATTCCGGAAGTGCGCTGATGAATGCCGGACTGCCCATCGACCGGGAGGTAGAAGATTATTCTTCCTTCCAGTTCTACCTTAAGAAGCAAGAATAGTATTGCTTTTCTTAATCCGATGTCCTATACTTGATTAGACGGGGTATTTATTACTCTGTACTAACATATAGGAGGTCCCTCCCATGTCAGCTTCTTCATCAACACTGATGACCGAAGGTTCAATCTGGAAGCGCATTCTTACATTTGCGTTTCCTCTTTTTTGGGGCAATCTTTTTCAACAGCTTTATAACACCGCCGATTCACTGATCGTCGGCAATTTTATCGGGAACGCCGCTCTTGCGGCCGTCAGCTCGTCGAGCAGCCTGATCTTCCTGATGGTTGGTTTCTTCAACGGTATCGGTATCGGGGCGGGCGTTGTCATCGCCAGATATTTCGGCGCCAGAGAATTTAAAAAGCTGCGGTTGTCTATACACACAACCGTAGCTTTCGGTTTGATCTGCGGCACGCTGCTTACGTTCGTCGGAGTCTTTGCCGCGCCCCAGATCCTGCGCCTGATGGGTACGCCGGCCGAAGTTCTGCCCAACTCCATCACTTACTTCCGGATCTACTTTCTCGGCTCACTTGCCTTTGTTATGTATAACTTCTTCGTAGGCATCTTGCAGTCCGTCGGAGACAGCCGGCATCCTCTGATCTACCTGATCGTCTCCTCCGTCATCAACGTCGTGCTCGACCTTGTGCTGATCGGAGTATTCCACTTCGGCGTCGGCGCCGCCGCGCTGGCCACCGTGATCTCTCAGTTCGTCAGCGTATGCCTGTGTCTGCACCAGCTGCTGCACAGCCCGGAAGAGTTCCGTCTCTTACCGAGGGAGATAAGGATTGACCGGAATATGCTCAGACAGCTCATGACCAACGGGCTTCCTGCCGGATTACAGAATTCCATTATCTCCGTTGCCAATGTGTTTGTCCAGGCTAACATTAACCAGTTCGGACAGATGGCCGTCGCGGGATGCGGCGCCTACTCCAAGATCCAGGGCTTCGGCTTCCTGCCCATCACCTGCTTCTCTCTGGCTCTTACAACCTTCATCAGCCAGAACTTAGGCGCACGGAAATACGAGCGGTCAAAGAAGGGCGCCCTGTTCGGGATCGCCTGTACGACTACCATGGCAGAGCTGATCGGAGTATTCATCTACATATTTGCCCCGAAGCTGATCTCTGCCTTCAACAACACGCCCGAAGTCATTGCCTACGGCACCAGGCAGGCCCACACGGAAGCCCTGTTCTTCTTCCTGCTGGCCTTCTCCCACTGTATGGCCGGAATCTTACGAGGCGCCGGGAAATCCATCGTACCAATGGTCGTTATGCTGATCTTCTGGTGTATCTTCCGAGTCAGCTATATCTCCATCGTGATACGTTTTATCCCGGTGATCAACGTTATATTCTGGGCCTACCCGCTTACCTGGTCCCTGAGCTCTCTGGTATTCCTTATCTATTACCGCAGGACGGACTGGAAGAAGATAGCTTAGTCTACAAGCCCTGCTACGCCGAACGCTCCCGGTCCGCCGTGAGTGGTGATCACGCCGCCTGTCTTAACCCAGCTAACCTTCTTAACACCGCTTAAGCGGGCGGCCTCCTGCGCTTCCCGCTTGATCTCTTCATCAAGCCCCGGCGCCCAGATCAGCCAGATCTCATCCTTATTCAGATTCTGCTCGGCAATATAGTCTCTGACCAATTGAGGAGCTATCTTCTTCATCGTCCCGCGGTGCTTCTTCGTCGCCTTAAGATACCCGTCCAGAATCTCGATCCTCGGATGTATCTTAAGAAGCGCCCCGCACAGGGCCGCCGCATTGCTGACGCGTCCTCCGGCACGCAGAAACTCCAGCGTATCCGGCACAAAGCACATGCGCACCCGTCTGCTGATCTCCTCCGCCCTGTCTCTTGCTTCTTCCACCGACCATTCCGGATGCTCCCTTATCAGCTTCGCCGCCGTAGTCACGGCAACATACTGGCCGACAGACACATGCTTCGTATCCAGCGCCGTCACATAATCCCTGCCCTCGGCCGCGATCATGCCGCTCTGGTAGGAACAGGTGGTCACGGAAGAATACGCCAGATATAATATCTGGCTGTCCGGATGTTCCCGGTGGATCCTGTCATAAATAACCTCAAAATCCTCCGGCACGCTCCCGCTGGTCTTCGGAAGCTTTCCTGCATTCCTGTAATATTCACAGACCTCCTCCGGCGGAAATGTCCCGTCATCTCTGGTCTCTTCGCCGAATGATACGTGCATCGGAACAATATATATCCCATACTGCCGGGCTGTCTCTGGCGGAATATCCGAACCTGTCTCTGCAAGCAATACTATATTTCCCATAAGCGTCTCCTTTTTCGCCCACATGATCGTCCATATGGTTTTTCAACATGGTTTTTATTACTACATTTCATTGTATAGTATGCCCTTTTATGATACAATTTACAAAACATCAAAATATGTAAAATTATATCCGGTCAGCATCGGCATGTTAAGGAGAACAATCATGAAACGGAACCTTCCATTGATGAAGAATATCTTCGGGAATAAATTTACCAAGAGAAACCGATTCACAAGACAGTGCATCGGGGAATCTGTGATCAGCCTGATGAAGGAGAAGAAGTACGACGATATCACAATCTCGGATATCGTGAAGAAGGCGGGCGTATCCCGGATGACCTTCTATCACTACTTCCCGACCAAGACGGATGCGCTCAACAATTATCTATATGAGGTCATCGAGATTTACCTGGAAGAGTGCAGCCGCTCCATCGGAATCGACAAATTCGACGACGCACAGCACATCCGGCACGCTTTCCTGTTCTTTGACCAGTATGCGGAGTTCTTCCTGACACTGGCCCGCGCCAACCTTCACGCCCTGATAATCAACGCCATCAACGAATACATGATCAAGATAGTCGGCCCCATCTATCCGCGGTCTGCCTACGAGCTGTACTTCTACGCCGGCGCCCTGTTCAATACCTTCCTGAAGTGGGAGGAAGACGGCAAGAAGCAGTCCATAGACGATATCATCCGCGTGGTGTGCCAGTGCTGTAACATAAAAGCTCTATAGAAACAGTCTTTATAGAAACAACTGTAATCAATTTTACACTTGACAATTCCACCGCATTTTTATATGATAATATCGTATTAGGCGAAGCCTTGATCCACGTCTGTTAGGGAAAATCTCTGACGGGCGTGTTTTTTGTGTACCGGAGAAATATTTCTGTGCCGTTAAATATCATCTGAATCAGGAGGAATCATGTATGAACACTTTTTTATCACTTTTTTCTGTAGTTATCGGAAATTTTCTATATGCATTGACCGTGAAGCTGTTTCTGCTCCCCGCCGGACTGGTGACCGGAGGGACCACCGGTATCGCGCTTACAGTCAATTATCTGACCGACTTTTCCATCTCATCCTTTGTACTTGTCTTTAACATAACGATGCTGGTCATCGGCTTCTTCTGTCTGGGAAAAGCCTTTGCCGTCACCACCCTTGCAAGCACCTTCCTGTACCCCTTATCCCTGGAACTGCTTGACCGGGTGCTTAAAGACTACATACTTACACAGGATATTCTGTTATGCACGATCTTCTCCGGTCTTGGGATCGGGATGGCGCTCGGGATCGTCATCCGTTCCGGCGCTTCCACCGGAGGCATGGACATCCCGCCTCTGGTACTTCAGAAGACCGTGCGGATCCCTGTATCCGTCAGCATGTACGCATTTGACGTCTGCATCCTGCTGTCACAGGCGTTATTCCGTCCTGCGGAAAATATCCTGTACGGAGTTGTTCTTGTACTGATCTATACGCTTGTGCTGGACAAAATGCTGCTCATGGGGGCGGCCAGGACCGAGATCAAGGTCATCAGCGAGAAATCCGACGAGATACGCGACGCCATACTGACGCAGATTGACCGCGGCGTCACGATACTGAACGGAGAGAGCGGTTATCTGCATAACCCCTCTCCCGTAATCCTAAGCGTCATCTCTAACCGGGAACTGCCCAAGGTGGAGAAGGTAATCCACAATATCGATCCGGAGAGCTTTATTGTCGTCAGCAGAGTAAGCGAGGTTCGCGGACGCGGATTCTCATTAAATAAACGATACCAGTAAGCTCTATTCCATTCTCCGCATCCGCTCCACAACACTGAGCCGGTTCATGTGCCTGTGGCACACCGCCGGCACTAAGGCCGCGATCGCGGCCAGGAGCGGAATGCAGATCACCAGTGGAAGCACCGTAAAATGCCACTGAAAGAAATACACCTCATCCCCAAAGGGCTTTACCGCCAATACGCTTACAAGACCAGATATGACTATCGAACAGATCCCCGTATACAGCGCGTAGAATCCGCCCTCGAAACACAGCATCTGCTTTAGCTGTCTTCCGGTCATCCCGACCGCCTCCATCATGGCAAATTCCTGTTTTCTTGACAACACCGAAGTGACCATTGCATTGATAAAATTCAGGACACCGATCAGCGCCAGGACAAATGCCAGGAGACTTCCCGCTATCGTATACATATTCTTATATTCCTCAAATTCCGCCTCTGCGCTCGCCTTGGACTGATACTGCAACTGAGGATTGACATGTTCACAGTAATCTTCCATCCACGCTTCCGTCGTCTCCTCCTGATCCGCCCCTACATTAAAAAATGTACGCATGGGCTGTTGCTCCCCCATCAGGTCCAGAAATTCCTCCTCCGGCAGAATATAATCACAGTCAAACACTCCAAAAGTCTTCAATCCGCAGACATAGGGTATCTCTGCCACAGCAAGCACCTCGTACTCGCGCGTCTCTCCTGCCTCGTTGCAGACCGTCACCTTCTCACCCGGCAGAAAGAAGTCAATCCCTTCGCCGTCATCCGTCCAGAATCTGGTCACGATCACATAATCCCCTGTCTCAAACTTCTCCCAGTCGAGCTCTCCCTCCGGATTCTCAAGCTTTTCCATTATCATCTTTCCGATACCGTATACCCTTCCGTCCATCTCCCTGCTCTTTCGCCATGCATTGGCCGCCTCGGTACTGGCGTACTTCGCCCATCTCTCCTGCGCCCTGGGATTCTCGAAGATCCGCTCTTCCAGGAGGGCATAGTTCTCTTCGCTGATAACCGGTTCAATATCCTTCACATAGATGTTTCCAGTCTCCTCGACTCCCTCAAGCCGTTCTAATTCCTCTAAGAACTCCTCTGTCACGCCGTCCGTCACGATGGAATCGCGGGAAGGACTGCCGCTGTCCAGCGAGGCATCCGCCACAGAGAAATCGCTGAGTATCCGGCGGGCTATGAAGCTGTCCACATCATATCCCCTGACCAGCGTATAGACGCTGTTGAGCAAGATCAGAGACATGGACAGGGATGTAACTACAATCATGACCTTTTTCCGGCTCCTGCGTATGTTCTGCCCGGCCATCCGCCAGGAAGTGATATGCCTCGTTTTCTTTCCCTTCGCTCCTTTCTCTCCTCTTCGGATCTCTCCCGCTCTGTCTTTTTCCTCCCAGCCTTCTGTGAAGCGTACAGCCTCTATCGGCGAAACCTTAGACGCAATCCTGCACGGGCGGATACAGCTTAAGGCAACCGTCAGATAAGAAAATACCGCGCTCCCGACGATCACCCAAAGCTTCAGTTCCACCTCTGCATCCAGGACATCCGCTAACTGCAACGCATTGATAAATACCGGGAGCAGAAATTTCCCCGTCACAACACCGACGGCCAAACCGACGGGAATCCCCCATAACGACAGCATCTGTGCCTGCCGATACACCATTTTACGCAGCTGCTTACCCGTCATGCCGATTGTTTTCAGAAGGCCGTAATACCGGATATCCTGGTATACATTAATATAGAAGATATTATAAATGATCAGGTAACCAGATATTACTATAATAAGAAGCAGGCATACGACCAGAAAAATCGTCTCATAATCCATCGTGTCTCCCAGGTAAGCCCAGTTGATCCCTACAGGCGCAGTTTCCGGAAACCCGCAGCGTTCTCTTAACTCCTCCACCTGCCCTGTGAGATTGAATTCAACCGGGAAATTAAGATCCGCCATAATTCTGCCCGCATAATCAAGTGCATCCACATTCCCATCCATCGCAGATGCAGTCGGAGTGGGCGCCGCCCAATCTGCAAATTCCTTCGACACAGCCCCTGTCTGAGCCATTGCAATGCGGTCGCCCTTAAAATACCCGCAGAGTGTGAACGTCTTCTCAACGGTCTCTTCATTAACCTGGATCGTCAATGGAACCTTAACTCCAATCTCACACGGAATCCCAAGCGCCTCCAAGGTCAGGTCACTCAGGACAATCTCATCTTCCTTTCCGGGCATTTGTCCCTTCTCAGGATAGCAGAAGCTCATCCTTGCATCCAGCTCCTCATAGAAGCTTATTTCCGTGTGCAGCTTCGCCAGTTCCCTGTTAACCGCACTTCCCACAAAGATACGGCAGGAAACCTCCTTTAATTTTTCATCCTTTCTTACAATATCATACTCTTCCTGCGTCAGATACTTGAAGCCGGCATGGGAACTCGTACCCACCTCGCGCATGACCGCTCTCTGATGCTTCTCTATGATACTCCCGCCTACCGTAAATACCGTCGTAAACAGTACCGTCGTCAGCGCGATCGCCAGCACCGCAATAATGTTCCGGCTCTTTCCCGCTTTCCTTGTCCGGTCCGCAATCCGGCGGATCACTTGTTGGTTCTTCACATTACGCATCTCTCTCACCGCCTTTTACGATTCTCCCATCCTCGATGCGGACAATACGGTCGGCAAGCTGCGCAATCTCTTCGTTATGCGTGATCATCACAATAGTCTGTCCGAACTTCTCCCCGGTTACTTTCAAAAGTCCCAGCACATCCTGGCTGCTCTGGGAATCCAGATTCCCGGTCGGCTCGTCCGCAAGAAGGATCGTCGGCTTGGACGCCAGCGCCCTTGCAATGGCAACCCTCTGCTGCTGGCCGCCCGACAGCTGGGATGTCAGACTGGTAAGCCTGTTCTCCAGCCCAAGAACAGCAATGACACGCTCTACATAGGCGCGGTCCACCTCATTCCCGTCAAGCTCAACCGGAAAAACAATATTCTCATATACGTTGAGCACAGGCACCAGATTATAGCTCTGGAATACAAAGCCAATCTTCCTCCTCCGGAATATACACAGGGCGTCGTCTTTAAGCCCGGAAATATCCTTGTCGTCCACGTACACCTTCCCGGACGTTGGGCGGTCCAGACCTCCCAGCATATGCAGGAGCGTGGACTTACCGCTCCCGCTGGTTCCCACGACCGCAAGAAATTCTCCCTGTTTCACCTCAAGGTCTATCCCATCAAGCGCCCTGACCTGGCTGGCGCCTGTCCCGTAATATTTCTTCAGGTCCTCGGTCCGCAATACATTCATCCTGACTTACCTCCTCTTAAATCCATGTAGTTCTTGATTACAGGATTTATTATACCTAAGGAGCCTTTCCAGAATCTTTCTGAAATCTAACAGGTCTGAAAGGATTCGTCTTCTGTAAGAAAAGCACGAATTCCGCCCCTTCCCCCGGCTTCGATCTTACCTTGATATAACCGTTCTCCTTCTTCAATATCTCCCTCGCAAGATAGAGCCCGATCCCCACGCCGTCCTCCTGCTGTACCTCTTCTGCCCGGTAGAATCTGCCGAATATCTTCGCCGTATCTTCTTCCTTTATCCCAATCCCCTTATCCTTTACCGTAACCGCCGTGTACAATTCATACTCCGTAACCGAGATATAGATCCTTCCGCCCGGCCTGGAATATTTCACGGCATTGTCCAACACATTTCCCAATGCCTCCTTCGTCCATTTCATATCATAATCTGCATATCCGTCTTTGCTGTAAGTATTGACAATCTCTATTCCCTTCTGCTCCGCCTTAACCTCAGCGTCCCAGATGACAGCCTCCAGAAGCTCCGCAACCTTCTGCCTGCAAGGCTTGACCTCCACGATATTACTCTCAAGCCTCGACATCTTCGTCAGTGACCGGATCAGGAAATCAAGCTTCTCCGCCTGAGCGGATATCTCATTAAGAAGTCTCAGATTCTGCTGTTTCTCCCCGCAGTCTTCACCCGCCTCAAGATTCTCTCTTAAAAGCGCCGTATACAGCTGGATATTCGTCATAGGCGTCTTCGTCTGATGGGAAATGTCTGACACAAGGCTTTTGATATTCTCCTTCTCCCGCTCCATATTCTCTCTGGTCAGAGCGGAAAGCCCCAGGTAATGCTTCCATTTGGATTCCACTCTCGACATCTGTGACTCATCATAATCCGACTCCCGGAAATTTCCCGCGATCGCTTCGTCCAGCATACGCTCTATTCTGTCTAACGTCTTTCGTCCGAACATGTTCTCTTCTCCTGTGCCCGGAACTGTTCCGTTTATTCCTGAACAGTTCCCTATTCTTTCTTCCACATATAGCCCTGGCCATACACAGTCCTGATACAGGAATATGCATCTTTCCTGTCCTCCAGCTTGCTTCTGAGCCGGTTCACAGTCACAGACAGCGCATTTTCATCCACATATTCTCCTCCTCCGCTCCACAGGCGGTCCACCAGCACGCTCCTTGTCAGCACCCTTCCCCTGTTCTCCGTCAGTAACCTCAGTAACCTCTGCTCATTCACACTCAGAGAGATCTCCCGTCCATCTCTGGTAAAAATAAGTCTTTCAAAATCAAAATGAAATCCGCCTTCTTCAAATACATCTGACGCTTTACCGCTCCCCCGGCGGATCAGCGCCTTGATTCTTGCCCTGAGAACCGCAAGGCTGAACGGCTTCGTCATATAGTCGTCCGCCCCCAGGGTAAGTCCCATGACCTCATCCATCTCCATATCGTTGGCTGTCAGTATCAGCACAGGAATCTGCGCCTGTTCCCGAACCCATCTCAGATAATCATATCCGCTTCCGTCCGGAAGGTTCACATCCAGGATCAGCAGCATAGGCATCCTCTTCTCAAATGCTTCTTTTGCCGTCCGAACCGACGTACTCTGCACGAATTCCATCCCCGGCTCCTTTAAGGCAAGCGCAATCCCTTCGCTCAGGGCGCGGTCGTCTTCTACAATCTGAATTAACATGGCATATACCTCCATCCGTCTGTTTTTATGGGATTTATCACGGAACTATACCTTTCGCTTTCTTCGGAAGCTCTATGCTGTTGTAAATAATTGGGATAAGCATAGATGCTCTGAAAAAAACAGATGACAAGTATAAATACTTGAGCAGAATCTTAGAATCTTTATGCTTTAAATTGATGATAACATGGTTATAGAACATTTACAAGTAAAAAATCGCGTTCATAAACAGTAGGCCCGGCTTCAAATATGACGATTTCGTTAATGCCTGATCAATGCGTAAAAGACTCCGGTTTCACGGATATGTCACCAAATCCGTGAGACCGGAGTCTCAATAATTACTCCCTATTTCTTTATCTTCTTTCCGTCCTTCTTATCTTTGCCGTTTCCCTTAGCCTTGTCTTTGCGGGACTTCATCCGTACCCCGATGATCACCCCGACAGAAATCACAGCCACGACGATCCAGGCTATGATCTTGTTGGTGTCGCCGGTTTTGGGAAGGAGAGTGGATAACGCGGATTTGACTGCGTCTGAGACAGAACCGGCGCCGGTGCTGCCGCCACTTGCGGCCGCGCCTTCTCCTTGGCTGCCGGATACCGGGTTAGAACTTACATAAGTCTGTGATCCATCTGGATTTTGTATGGTCCCCCCAGGCTGGCTTTCTTTTTCATACTTATTCTTATTCTCTTCACTCTGCGAAGTCGTCCATGCAATCGCAAGAGGCGATGCACTCTTAATCCCCTCAATCACAAGACATTCTGGTGTCTTCGTAATCCTTTCTCCATGCCATCTTTCAATTTCTCTTCCAACGTTATCACCTTTTGAAACCATATGTGCTATTGCATAATTATAGTTTTCACACCTCGCCTCTGGTCTGGACGCTGTTGCTGCAACGATTTCATCAGGGTACTTCACCTTAATTGTAAGTCCTTCCGCAGGAAAATCATCTAACTTAGGTTCTTCAATCCGTATATCTCCTATCTTTATCCATAACTTAAGATTACATAGTTCCATATTTTCAGGTATATAGTCTCCAGGCGCTCCCAGTACATCAAGCTCTCGTATAAGCAGATATTCGGCAGCCGCTACTTCATCACCTTCAATATTCTCCTCTTTCTTTATTACGGATAATGCTTCTTTCAACTCTGGCGAAAGTAATGGATGGTGTACATCCCCTTCATCCTGAACAAATGGTCCGAATTCCGTGTGCGCTTCTACTGTACTTTCAGACTTGTTAATTGATACAGATACAATTGGACTGTCATTCATATCATCCTTAACAGCAAATGCTTTTATCGTCGCAGGAGCTGTTACCCTGAATGGTTTATTTCTGTACTTATTACTGTCACGAGTAGGATCACTGCCATCTGTCGTATAGTAAATAACCGCCCCTTCCGTCTCACAATTAAGCTTCACTTGTTTTGAACCAGCAACCTCTACATCCTCCTCCGGATGAATCTCAGGCGGCGCAACATCCAGCCATATTCTTGTGAATTCTTTTTCAGCAATTGCGCTGTCGCTCATAGTTCCGTCTTTCCTGATGGCAAATGCCTTCACCACTGTAGTATCATCAATCTTAATCGGCCTTTTCGGACTAAACTTCTTGCTTTCCCTCGTAGGTTCCGTACCATCTAACGTATAATAAATGACTGCATCTTCTGTTTCGCAAGTAATCATAACTTCCTGATTCTTGTGCTCAAACTCATCTTCTTCATCTTCTTCGTTATCCTCGCCGACTTTCAGAGATATCACCGGAGTCTCTACTGGCGGCAATACTTTTGTGAGCTTTGCAACCGCTACTTCGTACTCGTATTTATTCTTAAAAGCAAATGCTCTGATTGTTATTGTCTGCTCTCCTTCAATATCTTCACCGATCACTAACGATCCATCCCCTTCATATCTTATACTGTCCTCTATTTGGGGAGTGTCAGTATCACCATCTATTGTGTAATAGAGATCAGCGCCTTCCACTTCAGCCTTCTGCTTAATAGTAACTTCCTGAGTACCAACAAATGTAGTCCCGTCTGGCGGAGTAATAATTGGCGCTTTTAAAGTCAATGGATCTGTCGTTTTACTTAAAGTAGATGGCGCACTGTGCTGGTGTGTCGCTGTCTCTCTATATCTCACATAAGCCACATATTCTGTTCTAGCTCCACAATTTAATTTAAGATGCGATCCTGCTTCTTCATCAGAGCGATAATCATCATCTGTAGGTTCGCCGCCTCCTTTTTCACCTATGAAATATTCTACATTCTTCTCATCACACATAATCGTTCCTATAAACGACTGTTCCCCTTCCGGATTCAGCGAAAATTGAAAATCTCTGATCACCGGTTTATTGGGATTCTCAAGCTTCGTGAAAGTTATCTCTTGCGGCTTACTCATACAACCCGCAATATTCTCATTTCCTGCATATCTGACCTCGAAAATATGTTTAGACTCAGGTTCTATATTGTCAAATTGTGTAGTTTTTTGCCACTCTCCCCCGTCCATTCGGTATTCGTATACAACTTCTTCTCTCTCATCCGGATTTGTAATAGTTGCCGTATAGATAAACATACCTTCCTTAGCGCTAAGTTCATATGTATCTTTTGCCAGAATCGGCTCTGCCGGAGCATCCGCCTGTAGGATCTCTACACCATCAGGCGGTAATGTCATCACCTCTCCTGCATTGACAATTTCATAATTCTTTCCTTTATTGCCTCCCAGTTGTACTGGCTGCGGCAGCGTAATAGAAGGATACGTTCCAACGATATCATTGGCAATATTCCCCTTTGATTCTATGGTGATGTCACTGGCTTTATCATTTCCTTCAAGTCCTTCATATACAACCGAATTATTATCAATGTCTACATCCATCCGGCCCTTTTCATACTTCCTGTCAATCGCCGCCAGACTCTTGATTGTGATAGGTTTCTTCTTGATTTCATATGCAGGCACGCTTTTAACACTATCCTTGTAGTTATTTATTCCTGTAACTGATATCTCTACCGGACCGGCATCTGTAAGATCAGCAGGAGAATATTCAATCTTATAATCCTGGTCGGGAACTAGTACCTTATCTCCCATTTTCACGATTAACTTGGGTTCCTGCTTTTCAGCGTTATATACCGGGGAAGGATCAGAAGTCAGTTCTACAGATGCACCTTCTATAGAGGCCGCGTCAATCTTAAACTTCTTACTTGCCTTTCCCGTACAATTTCCCTTACCTTCGATTGTAACAGTGGCTGTTCCCTCCTTGTCCCTTCCTGTAACTGATACAATCTTATAATCCTTTTCCTTAAGTTCATAACCATTTGGAAGCTTTATCAAAAGTTTCGGTATGATCTCTCCGCCTGTATAGCTATAGGAACCAAGAACAGTAATCATCCCAGACGTAATCTCGGCTTTCGTTATAATAATTGGACCAACTGTAATCTCAGTAGAAGTCAAGCTTTTTCTTCCATAAATCACCTCATATGATCCTATCTCCTTTATCTCAGTCACCGTATCGTGTCTCTCCTTTTTAATGGTCCTGTTCCAACTCTCGGAATCTACAGCATACCAATTATTGGGATCATCCGGATCACTATCTTCTGGTCTTAATACTTTATCTGCAATCTTAATAATTGAATCTAACTGATCCTCACCGCTATAAGGGCGAGAAAATTTACCATCCTTAGTATCCTCTTCAGACGGCGTGATCGCATCCCGATCCAAACTCCACTTCCGCCGGCTTTGAGGAATCTGTGGCTGGGTTCCAAAAGTAGGCGATGTGATCTTGGGTGCATCAATCAATATCCCCCCTCCTGTTATTGTCCCATGATTCGTAACTTTTTTACTAGGAGTTAAAGAAGTACCGGCAGGAATTTCAATTATTTGACCTTTAGATACATTATCTGTTAAGATTGCATCCCCATACACACGTCCTTCATTCACATTCCCCTTTTCACCAACTCCCCAAACCAGACCATCGAATAAACTTGTATCTGTAGTTTCCATTATACCGCCAACAGCCGTTATCGTAACACTTCTTCTCTCCGGCGGCATGGAATCTGTCTGCGAAGATAAGGTTTTACCGCGAATCGCATAGGCCAGCTCATTACCACTGCCCTGTGTTGTTGTCCCTCCGACAGCAGTAACTGTTCCCCCTCTTATAACAACCGTGTTATTAAGTGTACCCAGAAAAGTAGCTCCAATTCCCGGTCCTGCCGGCTCTCCTTCGATTCCCCTTCCTCCGGAAGCATTAATAGTTCCAGCTTCAATGACAATCTTACCGGCTTTTCCATCAAGCCCGCCGCCAATTCCTGCACCACGACCACTGCTGGCCGCGGTAATCGTACTCCCCGGCGCATCAATTGTAATGTTCCCACAATCTCCATTGTTACTGTCACCGCCAATACCCGCTGATCCAAATCCACTAGAAGCCTGCAACGTAGACTCAGGTGTCTCTTTACTAAGAATCTTAAGCGATGCCTGTTGCGGCACATACAGAGCGGATTTGGCTCCAGCGCTTCTCAGGACATTATCGCCTTCCAGAGTCAGATTCACAACGGCAGTATCTCCCAATGCAAAAGCCCGGATATGAAGATCGTCATTCTGACCGTCATTTAAAGAAAGATTCACATTCCTGAAAGTAATTTTATGCGGTCCGCCTTCTACCTGGATGATAGATTCCAACGTATTGCTGGTAATCGTACTTGCATCAAATGTACCTGTTATAATGTGCTCACATTCCCCTGTGCACGGGCGAATTGTTATGAACTCTCTATCTGCATCAGCTCCCCACGTCTGTTTATTCCCCAAATCTATTGGAGTGGTTGTAGATACCGCATCAACTCCTATCGGCGGTGAAAAAAATAATGCCATACATGCCATTAAAGGAACGGTCAACCATAATAGTTTCTTTCTTCGCATCATTCTAAATCCTTTCTAAAAATTTATTATATTTTTTGTATACATGAGATCTATTGGTAAAATGGAATTTTGTCGTATAGATGTAACAAAACATCTTGACAGCCATTTTTTTCAAAAATAGCAATAAAAAGAAGCAGTACATATTACTTTTAAATACATACTGCTTCTCCTTGATATTCTATTTTATCAAAGTATCATCCATCTCCTTCTATCATCAAAGAACTGTACCCTGATTTAAAAAGAATCCCTTATATCAACTTCATCATTATCCGTATATTCAAGCCCGTATTCTTTCAACATCTGATCTTGATAAGCATGGTCATCCAATGACCTTTTTAAGTCCTCCATACGTCCATCCTGGATCAACCGCTTTGTTAATTCATTAATTATCCTTCGGCTTTCCATTCTTCCAGCTTCCTGGCCTTCTTTTCTGCCCTCTATACGCCCCTCTATTCTGC
>CAJTRO010000048.1 GCA_910579015.1 uncultured Dorea sp.
GCGACACGTTAGTGACAAAATCAACGGAAATATGCGGGTTTCCGTTGATAATATTTAAGAAACTTTTAAGATTTATATTGAGTTTCTTTTAAACGGGTTATAGTATAGTAACCGTGTAAGTTATATCAGGACACATTCACAGGCAGCTGTAAGAAGCCTGACAGAAGATAAACGGAAAATGGAGGGGATGCCGGTGGGAACGGAGACAATACTGGTTGTGGACGACAGTAAGGAGATTGTATATTCTATCAGCGAACTATTGAAATATGAGGGATATCAGGTTGTAAAGGCATATGACGGCATGGAAGCGCTTGAAGCGCTTGAGAGGGAGAAGATCGATCTGATTCTGCTGGATGTGATGATGCCAAGGCTCAATGGACTGTCCGCATTGATGAAGCTTCGGGAAAAGAGCCGGATTCCCGTGATCATCTTATCGGCGAAGACAGAGGAGAGCGATAAGGTTTCAGGTCTTGTGCTGGGAGCGGATGACTATGTAGAGAAGCCGTACAATCCGGCGGAGCTGACGGCAAGGATCAAAGCGCATCTTCGGCGGTATCATGCCTGGGGAGGAGAGAGTCCAAAGACGGATAAGGGGCGTATCGTCAATGGCGGACTGGAGCTGGACGAGAAACAGAAGCTGGTGATCGTGGAAGGAGAAGAAGTACGGCTGACTGCCACGGAGTATAAGATATTAAAGCTTCTGATGGAACATCCGGGGCAGATCTTCCCGGCAGAACAGATCTATGAGGAGGTCTGGAATGAGCAGGCGGATTATGCGGTGGAGAATACGGTTATGGTCCATATCCGCCATATCCGTGAGAAGATAGAGATAGATTCAAAGAGGCCAAGGTATGTAAAGGTGGTGTGGGGAATTGGATACAAGATGGAAAAATATAGTTAAAAAGGTATGCACGAACAACAGGGAGGAATGGCTGCGCGTTCTGAAAATGGCGCTGTTTTTGACGGGTATTGTAATTCTGATGTCTATGGTTTTATACCGGAACTCGCATACAACAGGGGAGGCCCTGGTGATCGGAACGGCCGGGAATATTTTTCTGGCACCTGGGACGGCGTTTTTACTGAGAAGCAGTCTGAGCCGGAGATACAGGGAACTGGCCGGTCAGTCAGATTTTGATTATGAGAAATGGAAGAGGAGCGAAACAGATTCGATGAGAAGGCTGTATCAGCTCGGGGCGGCGGCCTGTCTTGCGGCTGTCTGGTATCTGTATTACCTTGTGTATCAAAACGGCGTCTGGGGCGGATGGGGAAGAGGCTGGTATTATAATTTCGCCACCGGATATGTGATGATGATTACGGTTCTGATCCAGCTTCTGGCCGCCCAGAATATTGTCAGGAGGTTCTGGGAGGAGAGGCTTGATGTGGTTATGGACCGGAAAGATGAGATCATCAGGATACGCGTCGAAGAAGCGCTGGAAATAGAAAGAAAAAGTCTTGAGAAGGTATCGCGCAGCGACCAGCTTCGTGTCGACCTGATCACAAATGTCTCCCATGACCTTAAGACGCCTCTTACGTCAATGGTCGGTTATATCGAACTGATCAAGAAGGAAGAGTTAAGCGATGTTGTGCGGGATTATGTCGACGTGATCTCAGCGCGGACAGAGAAGCTTAAGGAGATGATCAGCAGCCTCTTTTCTCTGGCAAAGGCGAGCAGCGGCAATGTAAAGCTGAATAAAGAGTTTTTCGAGGTAAACCGTCTGATTGAGCAGATTTTCGCGGATATGGACGACCGGGTGAAGGAAAGCGGGCTAAAGTTCGTGATGCAGCTTACCGAAGAGGATACGAAGATCTGTTCGGATAACTCATATTTTTACAGGATCTGCCAGAACCTGGTCGAGAATGCGCTGAAGTATTCTGCACAGGGAACCCGCGTGTTTGTAAGGACGTATGTGAAGGAGCCGGCGGCTGGCCGGGAAGACAGATCTGATAAGGAGAAGCTGACAGGCGCAGGGAGGAAGATCTGTATAGAGATTACTAACACAGCAGGCTATTTCATGGATTTTACGAAGGATGATATCGTAGAACGTTTTGCGCGTGCAGACAGGGAAAGAACGAGCGAAGGCAACGGACTGGGGCTTGCGATCGTAAGTACCTATGCCAAGGCGCTGGGCGGTGATTTTGATATAAGGATAGACTGCGATCAGTTCAAAGCGTGTCTTGAGATGGAACAGGAGAACGCCGTAGGACGGATATCGGGAGATGGGAATGAACAAGACTGAAAAGAAGAAGAGAAGCATAGTCTGCCTCCTGGCATTTGTACTCTTGGTACTTGCGCTCCTTTTGACGGGATGCTCTGGCTTGGGGCAGGAGGGCGCCGGGGATAAGAGGGACGATCGGGATATTTCTGATGATCAGAGGATGCAGGAGGAAGAAATCTATGGAGATTATGAAGAGGAAGAAGAGGAGGACTACAAATTAAAGACGATAGAGATGACCGGGAAAGAGGAAGAAGAAGCATTAAAGAAGGTTTTCTCATATATGGGAAAATGCAGTGAAATATATAAGACGGCTGTTGAAGCAGATCCTGCCAGGGTAACTCTGGATGAAGCAGATCCTGCCGGGGTAACTTCGGATGAAGCAGATCCTGCCGGGGTAACTCTGGATGAAGCGGATCCGGATGAAATCAATCTGGATGAAGAGATACTGCATAGGATGATTGCCGTCGGTGAGGCGGCAGGATTATCGGTTGCCTGTGGAAACAGGGATTACAATCTGACGAATTACGGGAAAGTGGATAAGGCGTTGAAGCAGGGCTGTACGGGCGCGGATGCAGAGACGGAATTTTATCAGGTGAATTCCGTAGGGATTTTCCGGTATTACCGCCTTCATTTTAAAGAAAAGGAGCTGTACGTCACGACAGTCAGCGCGATGTTCGACGGGGCGGCAGAGCCCGTGGTACAGCAGATGGAGAAGATACAGGCATACCGGTGGGAATATACCCGTAAAGGATGGCTCATATGGGAGAAGGCATTATCCAGAAATCAGGAGATGGACATGCATATCTTCTGCCGGATCCTTCCCCTCGATGAGAAGTGCCGGGAGATTACGGATCGTTATATTGTTCCGGTCAGTTATCTGAGCAACAACCTTTTTCTGGAAGACTGGGATGTAAGCAGTATGGACAGGATAGAGTTCAACGACCTGTTCGACTATCTCTATCTGATGGAGACCGGCGGAAGGATTAAGAAGGAGGATTATCCGGACGGGATCCCCGGCGGGGAATTCGAAGCGGTTGTCCTGCGCTATTTTGACATTACGCAGGAACAGTTAAGAAGCTTTGCCGGATACGATGCCGCGTCGGGAAAGTATCCGTGGCGTCCGATTGGAGCGCGGAACCGTGTCCAGCAGGTACAGCCGTCATTTCCGGAGGTGGTAAAATGTGTAGAGAATGGTGACGGGACCATATCTGCTTATGTGGAGGTCATCTTTATCGAAGAGGGAACAGACTGTGCGTTCGGACATGTTGTGACGCTTCGCGAGAGTAGTGACGGATTGATTTATCTTGGAAATAAAGTGGACAGGGAGAACGCCTTCCTGATCCCTGCCTACAGGCCAAGGAGAGAGTATGAGGCAGGGCAATAGTGTAAAATCCTACAATTATGGGAGTTATACCCATAAGGGTTATTTTATTGACATACCCTGAGCGGTGTGATAATATAGCCTTCGTTGTACAGTGTATGTAACAAATTTGTAATAATTGTAATAAAGTTGAAATTATTGAATATACTTTATTAAAACAATCTTCATGCATTGTAACAATAGGAGGTTTAAATTTATGATAAAAAGTAAAAAATTCAATTCAGTGGTTGCTGTTGTCTCGGCCTGTTCATTATTTACAGTCGGATTTACCAGCGAGGCGGCCAATGCGCAGCCGGAAGGAAGGCATGTGGCAGATGCAAAAGAGAACCATGTGATCCAGATAAAGAAGGATACATTTCAGGCAGTACCAGATACGCTGATGGTGTCTACAAGAGAGACTGTGGAGGCAGAGCAGAGAAGGCATATTGAAGAGATCAAGCGAAGAGAACAGGAAGAAAAAGAACGCAAAGAGCGGGAGGAAAGAGAACGCAAAGAGCGCGAAGCCGCACAATTACAGTCACAGTATCAGGAGCTGATGGCCTCGATCATCTTCTGTGAGGCGGGAAATCAGCCTTATGAAGGCCAGGTGGCGGTAGGAGCGGTGATCATGAACCGCGTAAGAAGCAGCGCTTATCCCAACAGTATCGAAGCTGTGATCTACCAGTCGGGGCAGTTCGGCCCGGCAGGGACAGGCTGGCTTGACAGAGTAAGGAGTTCCCGTGGTTATACATCGACGGCCATGCAGGCGGCGGCAGACGCACTTGCAGGGGCGAATCCCATCGGCGGGTGCCTGTATTTCGATCAGGGCGGATATGGGATGAAGATCGGTGCACATTATTTCCATTAATTCATGTATGAGACAGCGCAAGACGGCTGCATTCATGAGAGCTGTGCTTCTGAACACGAAAGTTTTCCTGTCAGGGCTCTGAAACACAGCCGGATGGATGCAGTTTTTGTTTCCGGGACGAAAGCCCGGCGTCTGAGATCATTTGTCAGTCGACCAGATAATAGATGCCTGAATAGGGGGTAAGGGTGAGAGCCGCCCGGCCGCCTGGCGTCTCGATCACGGTCTTATCGTACTTCTTTGTCCCGGCATACTCCTGTGCGTCGCTGGCCAGAAGGAGCGTAAGCGTGCGGGCGTCTTTCAGTTCAAGCATATAGTCTTCCTGCACCTGGTCAGAGAAGTTGAACACGGCCAGGATCCTTTCTTTACCGGCAATCCTTTCAAAGGAATAGATGCACCGTCCCTCCTGATGGCAGTCGATCCAGGAAAATCCTGCGGTATCATGGTCCGTCTGCCAGAATGCCGGGTGCTTAAGGTAGATACGGTTCAGTTCTTTTATAAACCGGTGGAAAGCGTCGTGGATGGGATAGGTCAGGATATCCCAGTCCTGCTGGCGTTTCTCGTCCCATTCTCTGAGCTGTCCGAATTCATTTCCCATAAAATTCAATTTCTTGCCCGGATGAGCGTACATATACATGTAGAATGCCCGTGCCTGGGGGAACTTCTCGTCGTAATCACCGTGCATCTTCTGCATGATGGAGGCTTTGCCGTGTACCACCTCGTCATGGGAGAGGGGCAGCAGGAAGGCGTAGTTGTAATAGTACATCATGGAGAAGGTCAGCTTGTGGTAACTCTCGGTGCGGTATCCGGGACCGGTGCGGAAATAGTCAAGAGTATCGTTCATCCATCCCATATCCCATTTATAGTCGAAGCCAAGACCGCCTTCTTTTGCAGGCTTTGTAACGCCTGGGTAGGAAGTGGAATCCTCGGCAGAGAGTATGGCAGTCGGGTGCATCTCCTTTAAGCCCCGGTTCATCTCGCGGATAAATTCGACCGCAGTGTTATTGACGCCCCTTGCCGGTTCGCCCTGCCAGTAGATGATCCGGCTGATGGCGTCCATGCGGATTCCGTCGATATGATATTCCGTCAGCCAGTAATTGGCGGCAGACTGAAGAAAGCTTCGGACCTCTCCGCGGGAGTGCATGAAATTACAGCTTCCCCATTCGCTGACGCCCACGTCATGGTGGGGATATTCATAGAGGGCGGTTCCGTCATAATGGGCCAGGGCGTATCCGTCTACGGCGAAATGCACCGGGACAAAATCCAGGATCACGCCGATATCGCTGCGGTGGCATCTGTCAATGAATTCCATCAGTTCAGAAGCCGTGCCGTAACGGGAGGTAGGGCTGAAGAAACCGGTATTCTGGTATCCCCATGATTCGTCGCAGGGATGCTCGCTTAAGGGCATGATCTCCACGTAGTTATAGCCGTATTCCTTAAGATACGGGATCAGGATATCAGCCATCTCTGTGTAGGTATACCAGTCGTCGGCCTTGTCTGAGGGCTTCTTGAACGAACCGAAATGGATCTCGTAGATATTCAGCGGCTTGTCCTTACAGTCCGAACGCTTCTGCATCCATCTGGAATCCTGATAGGTATATTCCGAAAGATCTCGGATGTAGGAGGCAGAATCAGGACGCAGTTCCATCCCGAAGCCATAAGGATCGCAGTGGTCCATATAAGACTGGTCCTGTCTGTAGATGCGGTACTTATACATCTGTCCCGGTACGGCGGCAGGGGCATGGCATTCCCAGAAGTTGCCGTCGTAGATCTTGTGCATCTCCCATTCCTGCCAGTCATTGAATTCTCCGATCAGGCTGATCCTTGACGCACCGGGCGCAAATGTGCGGAAGGTGACGCCTCCAGACTCCATATGCGCTCCGAGGAACTGGTAGGCATCGAATATTTTCCCCGTATAAAATCCGTAAAAATCCATAAATTTCCTCCAATAATAGACAGTAGTTGTTTTTTTAAGACGTACCTATTATACTAAGAAAAGGGAGGCGTATCTACCGACAATATAGACGGATAGATGGATAACCGACGATTTAAGAAAAGTGTCGGTTACTTTTTAACCCAATGTCGGAAATGAGGAGGAAGAATATGGATCTGCGTGTAGAGAAGACGGAGAGAGGGATCAAGAACGCATTTATCGAACTGCGGTCGAAGAAGCCTCTGGAGAAGATTACAATTAAGGAATTATGTGAGCTTGCATGTATCAACAAGTCTACATTCTATTCGCATTACAGGGATATCTACGATCTGTCTGACAGTATGGAGGAAGAGGTGGTAAGGTCGATCACGAACAGTATCTCCCATCCGGAATATATAACAGAGAATCCGGCAGAGTTTACCAGAGAGCTGTTCCTTGCATATCTGTCACAGAATTCGCTGACGATGATCCTCTTCTCCGGGAGCCGGCGGAATCACCTGGTGGACCGGATTGAGACGAGTATCAAGGAACTGGTGTTTCGGAAATACCCCGGGTACAGGGAGGATGCGGTGTGGAATATTATCCTGAGTTATTGCATCCAGGGGGGATATCATACCTTCCAGAGAAACCGGGAAGGAGATACGGCCAGGCTGATATCGGTGATCGGTGAGATCACCGAGGCGGTGCAGGAGCTGTACGGGAAATTATAGAAAGAGGCTGTTGGGACGTATAACGGTTATCTCTCAACAGCCTCTTCAATAATTGCCGGTATATTAGTGTCTGCGCAGCCGGAACTTCTGGACAGACTGTCTCAGTTCTTCCGCCTGCTTGTGAAGCGCGCTCGCAGATGAGGCAGACTTCTCGGCCGTGGCGGTATTAGTCTGGACGACATCGGAAATCTGCTCTACGCCGTTGGTGAGCTGTTCCAGTGACAGCGCCTGCTTCTGTGCAGAATCAGCAATCTTCTGGATCAGTTCGGCGGTACTCTGGGAGCCGGCTACACCGACGGCAAGTGCGTCCGTGGTATCTCCGGACAGGGTGGTCCCGTGCTGTACAAGCTCCAGAGAGCTTGCGATCAGTTTCGTGATATCCTTGGCCGCAACCGAACTCTTGGTGGCCAGACCTTGTACTTCGTCGGCTACAACGGCGAAGCCCTTGCCATATGTACCTGCGCGGGCCGCCTCTACGGATGCGTTGATCGCAAGGATGTTCGTCTGGAAGGAGATATCTTCAATGGTCTTGATGATGCCGTTGATCTTCATGGAAGATTCAGAGATATCCGCCATTGCCGAGGTCAGCTCTTCCATCTTCTTGCTGCACGCGTTCAGCTGCATCGCTGAATCCATGGAAGCCTTCCGGGCGTTGTCAGCGTCCTGGGAGGTAGATGATACCTGTCCGGACAAGGACTGGATGTTGGCGGAGAGCTCCTGGATCGCGGAAGCCTGCTCGGCCGCTCCGGATGACAGGATCTGCGCGTCCGAGGCCATCTGTTCCGACTCGTCCGAAACCTTGTTGGCTGTCTGGTTGATCCGTAAGAGCGCATGGTTCAGGGAATCTAAGATCTGTGTGAGGGCATTCTGGATTGGAAGGAACTCACCGCGGTAATCCGTGTCGATCGTCAGGTCCATATTGCCTTCGGCCATCTGGGCCAGCTTGGAGTCGATATCTTTGATGTAGTTTTTCAGTTCTTTCTTAGTCTCATGGATGGAAGCAACCAGCATACCGATCTCAGACGTGTCGGCATCCAGCGGGAACTCGGCCGAGAGATTACCGCCGGAGATCTCGCCCATCTGATCGCGCACCGCGATGATCGGATGCAGGATACGTCTGCGTGTGACTGACATAACGACCAGCTGCAACACACCCACCAGGATCAGCGCCGCATATATCAGGATCCGAACGAGCGTCAGGCGCAGTTCCAATGCCTTGATCTCTTCCATTGTCCTTGCATCCAGAGCAGAGAGAAACTGTTCCTTTATGGAATTGATCTGGGCGATGGAAGAGCTGTAGTCTGTGCCGTACACATAGTCGACAGCCTCCTGAAGCCTTCCTGCCTGTACGTTATCCATGGCGTTCTCCTCAAGAGGGACCAGTTCATTGGACAGGGAAGACATCTCGTCGATCATATTCTGTTCTTCTGCGGTGATCCCGATCTCCTGCATGGCCGCCACACCCTGATCACGGTTCTTAAGGGTGTTGATCTCATTCCAGTAATTGTCATAATGTGCCTGATCTCCTGTTGCGGCATAAGCGCGCACCTCGTTGGTCAGGTATGCGGAGCCGTTCATGAACCGGTTGGCGTTATAGGTCAGGTTGAACCGGTTCTCGTTATTCTCTGTCAGCTGTTTATCTACATTAGCATAGACAAGCAGAAGGATTGCCATTAATATCAGCGAAAAAATAGAAATGCCGTTTAGAATGGCAATGAGTTTTGATTGTTTCATTGCTTTTTTCATCTAATTGTCTCCTTTGATTTCTTACCTTTAGTTTAACGAATAAGTGGACGAATTTCAATGCTTTTCATACTTTTCTTTATATTCTGCATAACAATTGACAGAGGTTTGATTTTCCCGGCGGTATGATGTATCATTAGAAGGAAAATACCAGAGGATATGGGGTGAGAGAATGATCTTTGAGTTGAAACAGACAGAGAAAGCAGAGGCGCTGTTTGACGGGTGGCAGGAGACGCTGATCTGGTCCTGTCTACAGGGAGTGATGGGCAGGATCTATGCAGATTCCAAGGAAGAGCCCGCTTCTGCGATGGCTTTGCTTGGAGATTTCTGTTTCTTTGCGGGGAAGCCGGATAAGGAGCTTGTCTTATATGAACCGCCGTATGATAAGGGAGGAGCTGTGATCATGGTCCCGCAGGACGAGAGCTGGGGCGTGCTGATCGAGGAATGTTATGGTGCGGAAGCGAAGAAGACAGTTCGGTATGCAGTCAGGAAAGAGCCGGACGTATTTGACCGGGAACGGCTTAAGACGGCGGTGGAGCGTCTGCCGGCGGAATATACCCTGGAAATGATAGATGAGCGGTTGTTTCGGCAATGTATGGAGACGGACTGGTGCAGGGATTTTACGGCCCAGTATGACGATTATGCCATGTTTCAGAAGTATGGACTGGGTGTGGTCATTATGAAGGACGGGCAGATTGTTTCCGGCGCGTCGTCTTATTCCGGCTATGCCGGCGGTATTGAAGTCGAGATTGATACCAGAAAGGATCACCGAAGAAGAGGGTTTGCGTACATATGCGGTGCGAAGCTGATCTTAGAGTGTCTGAAGCTGGGATGGTATCCAAGCTGGGATGCGCAGAATCCGTGGTCGGCGGCACTGGCAGAGAAGCTGGGATATCATCTGGACCGGGAGTATGTGGTTTATGAGTTGGTACGGCATGACTAAAAGATTACGGCGGTATTGACAGGTTCATATAAAATAAGATGAATGGTGCATGTGGGGCGCACGGCCGCGCACTGTTATCACATAGAGACGGAGATCATCGGTACAGAAGGCTCCTTAAGGATCAGCCCGGTGCCGGAGAAGAATCTGTGCATGATCTATGATAAGAACGGCGTCGTGACAGAGTGTGTCGGCGGGTTCCCGGAGAGATTCGCAGAGGCATACCAGTTAGAGATGCAGGAGTTCGTCGATTGTGTGGAGCAGGGAAGAAAGCCGGAGGTTACCGTATACGACGGAACGAAGTCGACACAGATTGGATTCGCAGCCACAGAGGCGTGGAAGACAGGGAAGATCGTGAAGATTGCGTACTGATGTTAAGGCGGGCATGTTGAACAAAGTCCTTTACAGAACGTTCTTTTTGAAAGAACTCGGATATTCTTTTTGTTATACTTGATTTTATTTCTTCTCTGTTTTAAAATATATCTGATAGAGATTTATAAGGTCTCAAAAGCAGGAGAGGGAGGCAGATATGGAGAAACGAATTTTAGTCGTGGATGACGACACAATGAATCTGATGCTGACGAAGAGGATTCTGGAGAAGGAGTACGATGTGCTTCTTGCACAGTCCGGGAAAGAAGCGCTGGAGAAGATGAAAGGTGAAGAGATAGATTTGGTTCTTCTTGACATTGCAATGCCGGAGATGAGCGGTATTGAGACGTTTGAGCATATGAAGAAGGAGTTTCCGGTCGAGATACCGGTGATCTTCCTGACAGCTTCCGGATATGAGGAGGATGTGATGAGCGCGATCAGGCTTGGCGCCGTGAATTACCTGAAGAAACCATTTTTCCCGAAGGAATTGTTAAAACGTGTTGCGAAGGAGCTTAATAAGGAATGAGAACAGACGAGCAGACAAGTAAACATCTGCTTCTGGCCGCCATCATCACAGTATGCAGCGTGATGCTGATTTTGATGACGGTGATCATGGAGTGGGAGTTGTGGATGGTCCCGTTGATCATGACGGGGATGTTCAGCGTGTGGTTTTTCCACATTGGAAGAAGCGGCTCGGAGCTGTTGTATGAGAATCTTAGCGCCGGGCTGATGTTAGGCGAATTTTTCTTTTTCGGTATACACAGGGGGATTGTTTTTGATATTCCGGCTGTGGCATGTATCATGATTCTAATTTTTTCTTTGTTTGACAGGAGGCGGCTGTTATGTATGACGGTCGCTTTGTACGTGTTGGCAATGCTGTATCAGGTCTTGATCCTGCATTCTATTGTACTGAATCCGGGAAACAGGGTGGCCATGCGCCTGCTGCTTGGCGCGGTGATAGTGGCAGGTGCGGCGGCGATCGCGCGGTATCGGATCAAAAAGAGGCGGGAGACAAGGAGGAAGCACGAGGAGACATTTGCACAGCTTGAGACGGCGGGGAAGCAGAATGCCGTTTTCCTGTCTAATGTGTCTCATGAGCTTCGGACTCCTATCAATATGGTGATCGGGATCAGCGAGGTCCTCAAGGAGAGAGAAGTCTCCAAGGAGACGCTTGCGGATATCAGCTCCATCCAGATGGCCGGCAGACGGCTGTCCAACCTGATCAACAACATGCTTGATTATACGGAGATCGTGGAAGGCACGCTTTCCCCTGCAAAGGAAGAATACAGATTCACCTCCGTACTGAACGATGTGCTTACGATCGCGGCGATGCAGAACAGCAGGAGCCAGCTGGAGATGGTGTTTGACGTTGATCCGAGGCTTCCGTCCGTCCTCATAGGGGACGCGGAAAAGATTTCTCATGTATTGAAGATACTGGTGGAGAATTCCATCAAGTTTACGGAGGAAGGCGGTATTGACGTCTGCGTCGAATTCCGTGAGGAGCATTACGGAGGCAATCTGGTCATAGATATCCGGGATACAGGGATCGGCATGACGGATTCCCAGCTTACGCAGATGTATGATGATTTTTATCAGGCGGATTCGGGAAGCAGCCGTCTGGCAGGCGGCCTTGGACTGGGACTTCCTATTGCAAGAGGGCTTCTCCATGCCATGGGAGGTTTTATTTATTTTGACGGCAAGGGAGACGAGGGACTTCAGGCGCATATCACAATCCCCCAGGGAGTGGCGGACGATACGCCGTGTATGGAGATTACGCATGTGGATCAGATCTGTATCGCGTGTTATTTCAGGCCGGAGAAATATGTCTGTGACGAGGTACGGATGTATTATGACCAGCTGATCCGGCATATGATGGAAGGCCTTGGCATCAAGGGGTATCAGGCACATAATTTTGAAGGACTGCTGAAGTTGCAGCGTACATATAAGCTGACGCATGTGTTTATTGCCCAGACGGAATACGAAGAGAACCGTCAATATTATGAAGATCTTGCGGATAAGCTCAGAGTGGTTGTGATCGCGGAGAGAAGCTTTACGCTGGATCACAACAGCAGACTGCTCGTGATACGCAAGCCGTTCTCCGCCCTTTCTGTGGTGAATCTGCTGAATGGAGAGACGCGGGAGAATGGATTCAAAGAAGCGCAGGTGGCGGGACGCAAGCCGTTTTCATGCGAGGGTGTCAGAGTGCTGGCCGTAGATGATGAAGAGATGAACCTTATGGTTGCGAAAGGGGTTCTGGGCGGTTACGGGATACAGGTGGATACCTGCCTGAGCGGAAAAGAAGCAATTGAAAAGTGCGGGAATATTCCTTATGACGTTGTTTTCCTAGATCATATGATGCCGGGATTCGACGGAGTGGAGACGCTTAAACGTATCCGCGAGATGAACGACGGGATGTATCGGGAACGGCCGATCATCGCGCTGACCGCGAATACGATCAGCGGCGCGAGGGAGATGTTCCGCAACGAGGGCTTCTCAGAATTTATCCCGAAGCCTATAGAACGTGCGACTTTGGAGCGGGTACTGCGCAAGGTGCTTCCGGAACACAGCGTACATTATAATGCCGCGCCTGTTAATAAGGAAAAGGCGGTTGTCGAGACGAAGGCAAGAGAGATGCCGTTATCTGACGTGAAGGATAAAGGCGTGAAAGATAAAGAGAAGAAATCTCCGGAAGTTTCCGCGGCAGACAGGATAAAGAGCAGAGCGGGAACGATCGACATGGAGAAGGTAAGAGAGCAGGTGAGAGCCGCCATAAAGGACAGGGCAAGGAAGACCTCGGAAGCGTCTGCCACGGACAGAACACAAGACAAAGCGGAAACAGCTGTCGCTGATAAGAACAAAGTACAGGCAGGCCAAGAAGCGAAGAACAAGGCAAAGAAGACTTCAAAAACAGCTGTCGGGGATCGAACAGAAGGAAAGACAGATGATTCCGGCACGTCTAAGACCAGGGATCAGATAAGGTCTGTCATAAAGGAACGAATAAAGAAAAGTCCAAAACCTGAATCACCGGACAGAGCAGAGACTGATGCACTTAAGGACAAAGGACGGGAAGGTTCTGGCAGAGAGGACAGTGCCGGGAAGCCTTCAGAGCCGGCGGTATCATATGACGCAAAAGAGACAGTGGAAGCGCCGGCATATGAGGCAGAAAAGCCGTCGAAGACGGATGTGGATCAGAACGGCGGGATACCGGCTGACGCGGTCCCGGCCGGAGACTGGAATGGAGCGGGATCAGAGGAAGCGGACACAGATGATGATCAGTTCCTGCCGGAGGGAAGCATATCGAACGGGACAGCCCCGACCTATACCCGCCTTAAACGCGCAGGTATCAACATTAAGAGAGGCCTTGATTACTGTTGCGGCGACGAAGATTTCTATATGGATATGCTGAGGATGTTCCAGTCCCAGAGTGCGGATAAGAAAGCAGAGATCATATCGCTTTATGAGGCCGGCAACTGGGCGGATTATGCGGTGAAGGTCCATGCATTAAAGAGTACGTCGCTCACCATCGGCGCAGAACGTCTTTCTAACTATGCAAAGACGCTGGAACATGCAGGGAAGAGGGAAGATGTGAAGTATATCCGGAAGAATCATTCCGACTTTCTGCGGATGTACGAGGAAGTCTGTAAGAATATTGAAGGAGTATAAGCTCTTTCTGATGTTCTTTTGGACAGTATACACGTATCGAGAGGAGGAAACATTGCGTGTTAAAAAAATGGTTTGAAACAATATTTGACCATAAGATCAGCCTGCGTGAGCGTATGTTCCGGATTGTTACAGGCGTCTGCATGGTTGCGCTGTTGTGTATGCTGCCTATGGGAAGGAACGTCCTGAACTGGGTAATGCTGCCTATAAGTCTTATTACCATGGCGGTGATCGTAAAGGTCAGTATCCAGAAGGATTGTATCCAGACAGGCGCTACAGCGATTTCTGTACTGCTCCTGATCCTTTTCCCGATCTGCTTTTTTTCGGCAGGAGGGTTCTACAGTGGAGTGCCGGAGTGGTTTGTGATATGTTTTATCTACATCTGCATCACGCTGGAAGGCAGGCGTATGTATATATTTTTTCTGTTTTGTATGGGGGAAACGCTTCTCTGTTATTATGCGGCCTTCTATTTTCCAGAATTTGTCGCGCAGAATTCCCAGAGGCATTCGTTCTTCGACTCTGCACATTCTGTTATCTTAGTGGGAATGCTGACCAGTGTACTGCTTATGTTCGTAAATAAGCTCTATGAGGAGGAGAATGAGCTTTCACGTCAGCAGAAGAAAGAGATCGAGGAACTCAACAGAGCGGAGAATCACTTCTTTTCCAGTATGAGCCACGAGATCCGCACGCCTATCAACACCATCATCGGGTTAAACGAGATCATCCTGCGCGGGGATATTCCGGCGGAGGTTGCGGAGAATGCCCGGAACATCCAGGGGGCAAGTAAGCTGCTGCTTACTCTGATCAACGATATCCTGGATCTGTCCAAGATCAAGTCCGGAAAAATGGAGATTGTGAAGGTTTCTTATGAGACGGGCAAGGTTTTTTCGGAAATCGTAAATATGATCTGGATCAAAGCGAAGGAGAAGGGACTGGAGTTCAGGCTGCATGTAGATTCTTCCATTCCAAGTATGCTCTGCGGAGACGAGGTGCGTATCAAGCAGATCCTGATCAATCTGCTGAACAATGCCGTGAAGTACACGAGCGAGGGTTCCGTCACTCTGTCTGTCCGCTGCGAACGGCTTACACTGAACAGAGTGCGCGTCTGGTATTCGGTAGAGGATACGGGGCAGGGCGTTAAGAAGGAGAATATCCCGTATATCTTCAATGCGTTCCGGAGAGTGGATGAAGAAAGAAACCGGCATATCGAAGGTACAGGACTTGGACTTAGTATCGTTCAACAGCTGGTTGAGCTGATGGACGGAGAGATCAGTGTCAACAGTGTCTACACCAAAGGCTCAAAGTTTGTCGTCATGCTTGAGCAGGATATTATTGATGATAAAGAACTGGGTAGATTTACCCTTGACTCCCGCTCAAGAGCACATGACAAGGAGCATTACAGGCAGAGCTTCGAGGCGCCGGAGGCCCACATTCTTGTGGTGGATGATAATGAGATGAATCTGGTCGTAGTGAAAAAGCTGCTTTCAGAGACGAAGATCCAGATAGATATGGCGATGAGCGCCGCAGAATGTCTGGAGAAGACGCAGGTTCAGCATTATGACGGTATCCTGATGGATCATATGATGCCGGAGATGGACGGGATTGAGTGTTTCCATGCACTTCGCAATCAGCCGGGTGGGCTGTGCCAGAACGTTCCCGTGATCGCGCTGACCGCCAATGCGGGCAGCGATAATCAGCTTCTTTACCGGAAAGAGGGCTTCAGCGGTTATCTGGCTAAGCCGGTCAGCGGTGCGCTGCTTGAGGTGGCGGTACTGAGTATCCTGCCGAAAGAGCTGGTAAAAATGAACGAAGATGTCAGCCAGTCTGATATTGGAAAGGATTTTCTGATATTTGAACAGGCGCAGAGGATTTCTCTGCTTGTTACGACGGACAGTGTGTGCGATCTTCCGGAATCTCTTACGAAGGAATTCGGTATATCGGTATGTCCGTATTATGTCTGTACGGATGAGGGACGTTTCCTTGATGAGCAGGAGATTCGTGCGGATGAACTGCTGGTGCATATGGCGGAAGGACAGACGGGTTATTCCCAGGCGCCGGAGGTGGAGGATTATGAGCGGTTTTTCGCAGAGAAGCTTACGGAGGCTCAGAATGTGATACATATCACAATGGCGGAACATGCCAGTGAGGGGTATCAGAATGCGGCGGAAGCGGCAAAATCATTCGAGAATGTTACCGTTATTGATTCCGGCCATCTTTCAAGCAGTATGGGGCTGGTTGTACTATATGCCGCCTATATGGCGGAACACCATGCCTCGAAGAGACAGATCATTCAGAGTGTGAAGATGCTGAAACAATATATTTCTTCGGATTTTATTATTGACAGTACGCATATGATGTGTCAGGCGGGACTGATATCAAGACGGATACAGGTACTTTGCGATGCGCTTCTTCTGCATCCGGTCATCCAGCTTAGAAAGAGTAAGATGGTGGTCGCAGGTCTGGCTGTGGGAGATTTTAACCGGATGGCGAAAAGCTATGTGCGCAGGGTGCTTAGGGATGCAAGGTATATTGACCGGCGTATCCTGTTTATCACCTATGCCGGTCTGGATGAAAAGAGGCTTAATTACATTCAGCAGCTGGTACGGCAGTACTGCTTATTCGAGAGGGTTTATCTCCAGAAAGCGTCTTCTGCGATCGCAAGTAATTGTGGCGCAGGATCGTTTGGACTGTTGTTTATGAAGAAGAATGAGGCGATCATATCTTTTGCCCAGGCATCAAAACCGGAGGTGCAGAATTGATCGTTTGTAAAAGGAGGCTGTCCTATAGACAGCCTCCTTTCCATTTCCTGATATTAGAGGAATATATATTTCAGAATAAATAATATTGCCAACACGTACATCAACAGACTGATCTTTTTCTCTTTTGTCTTTCCTGTGATCAGGTTCAGCGCCACATAAGAGATGACGCCCATGGAGATTCCTTCGGATATGCTGTAGAAAAACGGCATTGCCGCAATACAGATATAACACGGAAGAGCCTCGGAGATATCGTTAAAATCGATGTTCACAACGTTTGTCAGCATATAGAAACCAACCACGATCAACGCCGGAGCCGTTGCAAATGACGGGATTGCAAGGAAGATCGGGGACAGGAACAAGGACAGCCCGAACAGGAGGGCCGTGGTCACGGAGGTAAGACCTGTCTTACCTCCTTCCGTTACTCCGGAAGCGCTCTCTACGAAGGTAGTGGTTGTAGTCGTACCAAGGACGGCGCCTGCTGTCGTGGCGATTGCATCTGCCATGAGTGCGCCTTTGATCCTTGGAAGCTTGCCGTTTTCATCCAGCATGTCAGCTTTGGAAGCCACGCCGATCAGTGTTCCGATCGTGTCGAACATGTCCACGAACAGAAATGCAAAGATAACGACGGCGAAATCTAATGAGAGGATACCGCCAAACTGCAATTTCCCAAAGACCGGCATGATGCCCGGCACAGACAGCCCGTTGCTGAAATCAGGCAGAAGCCCGTAGAATCCAAGCTCCGGATTCGGAACATAGATTCCGGCAAACTGGCAGATGATCCCCAGAACCCAGGTGATCAGGATGCCCCACAGGATATTTCCCTTGATATTCTTAATGACCAGGATGCCTGTGATGACAACGCCTGCCACAGCAAGCAGAACGGTGATCCCTGCATCATGGAAGCCGGCCGTCACGCCGTTTGCAAGGTTATATCCGTCTATGGAAAACAGTTCGACCAGGGTTGCCCCGCCGATGACGATATTCGCATTCTGCAACCCGATAAAAGCGATGAACAGGCCGATGCCGACACTGACGGCGGCCTTGAGGTTAAGCGGGATCGCATTAAAGATTGCTTCGCGCACGTTGGTCAGGGACAGGATGATGAAGATGATTCCCTCGATGAATACTGCGGTAAGGGCAACTTCCCAGGCGTATTCCATGCCGAGGACTACGGTATAGGCAAAATACGCATTCAGTCCCATTCCGGGTGCGAGCGCAAAGGGATAGTTCGCCAGAAATGCCATCAGAAGCGTACCGATCAATGAGGCAAGCGCTGTGGCTGTGAATACGGCTCCCTGATCCATCCCCGCCGCCGCAAGGATGCTGGGGTTGACTGCAAGGATATACGCCATGGTCATGAATGTGGTGATACCTGCAAGAACCTCTGTCCGGATATCTGTGTTGTTGTCTTTCAATTTGAAGAGCTTTTCTAACATGTTCTTCCTCCTTTTTTTCATGCCAAAGCCTGGCTTGTGCAGACTTTTTGGAAATACTATGACGCCGGGTGCAGATATTGAGTCTGTGCACGCCAGCGGTCTACTTTCTTATAGTAACAAAATAATGTTCTAAAGTAAATGCTTTCTTTTGATGCATCTGGATTCTTCACCGGATTCTTCCATTGAAAAAGCATTGCCAACGGCAATGGAGTAGTGTATAATTTGAATCAGTTGCTAAATAAACGTTTATATTCGAGGAGAAGTGATTACTATTGGACGACACGAAAATCAAGATCATCTCCGCGGCGATAAAGGCTGTACGCCAGTATGGCCTGGAAGGTGTAAGGATACAGAACATCAGTAAGTTTGCGGGGGTGTCTCCAGGGGCGCTGTATCGTTATTTTGACGGCAAGGAGCAGTTGATGCTGGAGTGCTTCACATATATAGACAGACAGGCGGCGTCCATTTTTGAAGATCTGGATTTTGATCCTGGGATCATGCTTACAGATCCGGTCCGGGCCGTTAGAAGTCTGTGGGTGCCTTACTTCCGTTTCTGGCTGGCAAGACCGGATGAGACGGTCTTTTACCACAGGTTCCGGGACAGTACGTTTTTTCCGTTATATGACAAGACCAGGGATGCGAGTTACTTTGAGACCTTTGTCGGTATGATCCGGCCGTTTTATGAGGCTTTTCCCAGACTGAAAGAGATTAATCAGGATTTGCTGTGGCTTCATGTGCTGACCAGCACGGTGATGTATGCCAAGTATGTGGTAGAAGGAGTGCTGCCGGACAACCAGGAGACAGAAGATACGGTGTTCCGCTTTTTGATGGAGGGATTGAGCAGGGATCTGAATTTGGAGAAGAACTGAAGAACATTTTATCTCTCTGGGTATTATTCCCCGCAGACTGCTGCGGGGACTTTCATTTACAGGGGGATGTTTGGAGAGACACGGGGTGAGAGGATATGAAGATCATAATTGCGATTGATTCATTTAAAGGGAGCATAAGCTCGATGGAGGCGGGAAATGCGGCGAAAGCCGGGATACTTAAGGTCTGTAGTGCACAGATCGTCGTAATGCCTGTGGCGGACGGCGGGGAAGGGACGACGGAGGCGCTGGTGGAGGGACTTGGCGGAAAATACGTCACCGTCGAAGTCACAGGACCGCTGGGAGCAAGGACCTGTGCGAGATACGGGATCCTCGGCGATGGAAGGACGGCCGTGATGGAGATGGCACAGGCTTCCGGAATCTCCCTGTTAAAGCGTGAAGAACTGGATCCGTTGAGGGCGACGACCTATGGCGTCGGGGAGATGATCCTGGATGCCGTGAAGAGGGGATGCAGGGAATTCATTATCGGCATCGGTGGAAGCGCCACGAGCGAGGGCGGAGCCGGTATGCTTAAGGCGCTGGGGTATGAGATCAACGATGAGGACGGGCGTCCGGTCGGGCCGGGGCTAAAGGATCTGGACCGCGTCGCAGAGATCTCGGGGGAGAAGGTGCCAAAGGAGCTGAAAGAGTGTCATTTCCGTATTGCCTGTGACGTTAAGAACCCTCTATGCGGGGAGAACGGGGCGGTCTATGTGTACGGGGCGCAGAAGGGTGTCAGGGAAGAGGAAAGACAGCTGTTTGATGAGAAGATAAGACATTTTGCTGACAAGATGGAAGAATATCTGCTTAAGACCTCCTGCCCTGCCGGTCCGGGTAAGGCGGACGGAACGCCGGCGGTAAAGAGAGCTCATGCAGATTACAGATGGGCGGAGGGAGCAGGCGCCGCAGGAGGACTGGGATTTGCATTCCTAAGCTGTCTTCCCAATGTGGAATTGAAGCCGGGAATCGACATTGTACTGGACGCGGTTGGGTTTGAGGAAGAGGCAAAGGATGCGGATATCGTCGTTACCGGCGAAGGACGGATGGATTTCCAGACGGCTATGGGCAAGGTTCCGGCAGGCGTTGCCCGTGCCGCGAAGAAGCACGGGGCGAAGGTGCTTGCGTTTGCCGGAGGGGTTACGAAGGACGCCGGGGAATGTAATGCGGCGGGGATTGACGCATTCTTTCCGATCGTGAGGGGCGTAACTACGCTTGAGGAGGCGATGGCTCCTGAAAATGCGAAAGAGAACATGGCATTGTCTGTGGAGCAGGTATTCAGGATGATCCAGCTTTTTGATCGTCACTGAATGGGGATGTCGATCTGCATAATGTAATCCTCAATTCGGTCAATGACGTTTTCATTGATGCACATTTCATAGGAGAATCCATGAAGCGTCAGACCGTGTTTTCCGGCATAGGAGAATATTTCTTCATACCGCCGGGGGAGGCCGTCCCAATCCCCCTTATGGAAGGCCCGCAGGTATTTTCCGCCGGGAGATATGTGCAGGCCGTCTCTGCAAGCGAGGAACGGGATTTCTATAAAAAGCTTTGAATAGTCGTCAAAGTCTCTCTTCTTAAGGCTGTCTATTGAGATCATGGAGCCGTAGGAAGCTTCGTGCAGGCGTCCGACGTGATATTTTTCTGTTTCGGCTGTGATCAGTTCGACAGCTGTCTCAAAGGAAGTATCCTTTTTGATGTCTACTGTGACCAGACAGCATTCCTCCTTTTCGATGATGCTGATCTCGGATAGATCCATGGTCAGCAGGGTGTCCATATTCTGCCGGTGTGTACAGATGGTTGTACGGATTGCCTGCAAATGGTTGATCTGAAGGTCAAGGGCTGTTATTTTTTCATCCAGCAGCTGTTTTAGTTTTTTTGCGGAGCGGTTTTTCATGAAAACTTGTATTTCACGGATAGAAACGTCCAGTTCCCGGAGCAGGAGGATGGTTTCCAGGATGGAGCTTTGCTGATAGCTGTAACAGCGGTATCCGTTTTCCGGGTGAATGGATGCGGGCTTAAACAGTCCGATCTCATCATACCACATCAAGGTCTTTTTGTTGATTCCGTGCATGGCCGCGAACTGGCCGATCGTCAGAAGTTTATCGTTTTTATTCATATTTCACCTCAAGATTAAAATCTGTGCTTGACCGTACTGTTACTGTACGGTCTATGATACTGTACACAGGAAGAAAATGCAAGGTGATTGGAATTGTTACCGGGATCGTCACGATGATGTTTATGTTCCGAAAATATAGAAAACGATATGGATAACTGATGCAGGAATCTGGAAGATAGAAAAAAGCTATAGAATGAGATATTTTATATATTCTACAGCCATATCCATCCGCGGAGAATTCTTGATTACGCCAAGATACACGTCGCCGTCAAAACCGGCTCTTTTAAAAAGCCCTTTCTGGGATACAAGAAGTCCCATAGGGAATTCATCTGTCACAGCCTGATAAGGCTGTGAATCATCGGGCATTATTTCGTCGGCGTTATCCTCCAATATGACAATGTTATCTGTAATATATGGTTTGCATTCTGCCATGGTCTCGGAATCTAGCTTCAGAAGTAATTCTTCTATATTACATAGATATCCATTTTGTGAAAATGCATCGAAGGCCTCTTTGTTCATGAGAACAACGTCTAACCGTTCATCTGCTATGGAAGCAACAGTCTTTATGCGGGAGGCATAGGTGTACTCATGATTGGAGTCGTCAGGGTTGTCCGTGAGATACAATCCTGTATATAGCTTCAGCTCTGTTTTGGAAGTATTGGTGTTAAGAGAATCCAGGAAACCACAGCTCAATTCGTCGGTGAGCTGACTGCTTGCGGATACATTCACAAGACCGGTATAAAGCAAGGTTTCTTTTTTGGTAAAATAGCCGTGTACTGTATAGCTGATGATATATAAGAAGATCAGGCAGATTACGATCGGCAGTTTATAATAATCCCAAATGTATTGTATTTTTTGTTTCCCATGAAGATGGTTCGGGCATGTGTTCATATATTCTCCTCGATATTATCAGTTTATATATTACTGCGGTTTGAGAACTGTGCCGGCGCAAGCTTCGCCCTTCTCCTGGCAGAGCAGCAGGATGTTAGACAGCAGATAGGAGCAGAGCAAAGCGCAGAAGCCTTCTCCGAAAATGACAGCCGGAGTGAAGACGCGGACAATAACTACCAGCATCATGAAGTAAATGGCAGCCATAAGTACGGTACAGAACAGGAAACGGACGCCGATAAACAATGCGTTTTTGAACATAGCGCCGATCGTGTTGTCGAATCTTGCAAGGAGAGGGAAAATGTACATCAGGATAATGGCATAGGCGGCCGCCGCGACGCAGAAGACTGCCGTGCAGAGTGTCCAGAATACATTTTCGAACCGCATGTGATACAGGACGTATCCGTCGATGCCAAGGATGATCCCAAAAGCAAGCAGAATCAGCCATATTACAGTTCCTTGTCTGAGATTCTCTTTAAAAGAGTGAAAGAAAGCCTTCGTAATACTGCCTTCTTCGTTTTTTGATATTTTCAGCGTGACGTAAAAAAGTGCGGTGGTAGACGCGCCGATCGTTATGACCGGAATACAGCAGATGAACCACAGGATGTTCAGATAGACGCTGTATACGATCTTGTTGATGAATTGCAGTACCGGACCGTCAAGATTAAATAAATGATTCATAATATCCTCCTCGTATTGTTGATAGTAAGCGCCGGGAATCCTGTGATCGGATTAGTTTTCTGTAGATTCCCGATAGATCAGGCTGGTTTCTGTATGCACAGTGCGGTAATTCAGAGAGGGTTCATTGATCCGGGTCATCAATAGATTCACCGCGGAGAACCCCATGATCTGGCTGTGTATGTGAATGGTGGTAAAAGCGGGCGTAACGATCTTAGACTCAGGCGAATCATCAAAACCACACAGCCATACGTCGTCCGGAACAGAATAGCCGGATTTTTTCAATGCCTGAAGAACATCCAGGGCGACAAAGTCATTGGCGCATAAGAATACTTCGGGCAAATGGGAAACTTTCCGGAAGCATTCTGCCAGATATTCCTGATAATCTTCAGAAGACAGTTTGTGCATACCTTCTTTATTTCCGGCGATGCAGTATTCGTCCGGACAGGAAAGCCCCGCAAGATACATGGCATTCCGGTATGCCATATACCGTTCAAAGAAGGATTGGCAATGCATGTACTCCCCGATGAATCCAATCTTCGTTTTTCCGCGCCGTGCCATCTCTTCTATAAATAAGTAGATCCCGGATTGATTATCCATACACAGCAGGTCTGCTTCCAAGGGATTTTTTAAGCAGGTCACCGGCGCGTCTACAAATAAGATAGGAAGTCCCAGGCCGCAGAGCATCTGATCGTATTCATAATGAAACATCTCGATACAGATAATGCCGGCAGTCCGCTCCTGAGAAAAGGAGGCGGGAAGCTTCATATTATCCAGTTCTTCGGTAAGCAGCCTGTGCATGGTGAGGCTGTAGCCCAATACGGCAAGCTCCTTCTGGAATTTATCCAGCATGACGACCGCAAAATGGTTCCCTCCCACGAAATTGGTGAGAAATACTGCGATCTCCGTCTTCTCTTTTGGTGCGGGAATGGAGAGGACGGAGCTTCCTGGTTTGGCGGCTGTCACATAAGAAAACTGCTTGTAGCCCATCTCCATAGCTTTTTTCAATACTTTATCCCTGGTGGCGTCGGCGAGGACGCCGGTGTTGTTGATCGCTTTTGAGACAGTGTTGCGGGAAATGCCAAGCTCGTCGGCAATGTCCTGAATTGTAACTCTGGTACTCATAAACTCCTCCTTTCTATATATGAGTGATCTGCACACTCAATAAAATTCGTTTGAAAAGCTATATCTAAGTTCTGTATCTATTATAATGCACAAACTAAAATGTGTCAAATGTAAAAATTCATAATTTTTAAAATAATTTATAACTTCGGAATACAAAATAATATTGTTCGGAGTGCTGTATGAAAATAAAAATGTAAAAATAAAAGTATACAAACTGTAAAAAAATATTGACTAAATGTAAAATGAGTGATATAAATATATTATACAAATCTCATGTGAATGTAAAATAAAAATTTTACAAATGCACAAATGAGTAAAGAAAGGAGAATCAGAAAAGACATGAGAGAAAACAAGTGTAGAAGATGGAGGGATTTGACAGAAAGGAGGATGTTATGACAATGAATTCAAAAACTGTTTCAAATGTAAAGCAGGGAGGCAAAGGCACGGGACTTCACAATTCCCTGGTGTATATCAGGCAGCATTGGCAGCTTTACGTGATCTTCATGATGCCGGCATTGTTACTTACACTGATTTTCAAGTATGCGCCTATGAGCGGTATCCTGATCGCGTTCCAGGATTACAATCCATTTAAGGGAGTTTCCGGAAGCGAGTGGGTAGGACTTAAGCATTTTACAAGGTTCTTATCATCCCCGGATTTCATGAGATATCTGGTCAATACATTGAAGCTTAGCGTATACAGCCTGCTGTGGGGCTTCCCGGTTCCGATCATACTGGCGTTACTGCTGAACCGGATCCAGAGTGCGGGGATCAAGAAGAAGATACAGCTGGTGCTTTATCTTCCCAACTTCGTATCTGTCATCGTACTCTGCGGTATTGTGAGGATCTTCCTCTCTGTGACTGGTCCTGTGAATCTGTTGATGGGAACGGATATTAATTTCATGACTATGCCGGAGGCATTCCGTTCGATCTATATCATCAGCGGTATCTGGCAGGGCGCCGGATGGGCGTCCATCATGTATACGGCATCCCTTTCTAACGCAAGCCAGGAACTCCGCGAGGCGGCGGTCATGGACGGCGCGAATATCTTACAGCAGATCAGGGCGGTGGAATGGCCGGCGATCAAAGATATGGTTGTGATCCAGTTCATCCTACAGGCAGGAAATATCATGAGCATCGGTTTTGAGAAGGCATATGCCCTGCAGACGGACCTGAACCTTCCGGCGTCAGAGATCATCGCCACCTATGTGTACAGAAAAGGTCTGATCGACGGGGATTACAGCTTTTCAACCGCGGTAGGCCTGTTTAACACAGTCATCAATGTCATCCTTCTGCTCGTCGTGAATAAGATCGTGGCGAAGATGAATGACGGACAGGGAATCTAGGAGGTGCGCATAAGATGAATAAGAAAAAAATCACAAGATATTCGGGACAGGATAAGGCGCTTTTGACGATCGGATACATACTGCTGGGATTATTCGTGATTGCAATTATCGTGCCGATGGTTTATATTATTGTCGCATCCTTCATGGATCCCATTACATTGCAGAATAAGGGGATTACCTTTGATTTCAGCAAATGGACGGCGACGGCGTATGAACGTGTCATGACAAACGGCCAGATCTGGATCGGATTTAAAAATGCGGTCATATATTCTGTAGTGTTTACGGTCGTGTCTGTAGTTGTGACGCTTCTGGCGGCTTATCCGTTGTCGAGGGCGGATTTCAGAGGAAAAGGGTTCTTCAATGTCATTTTCATAATTACCATGTTCTTTGGGGGCGGCTTGATTCCTACATATTTGGTAGTCAGTAATCTGGGGCTTGTGGACAGTATGTGGGCAGTCATTCTTCCGGGGGCTTTCAGTGTGTGGAATATGACCATCGCAAGAACCTATTACAGGGGAATCCCGCAGGAACTTCGCGAGGCGGCGGATGTAGACGGGGCAAGCGAGCTTACCTTTTTCTTCAAGATCCTGCTTCCTGTCTGTACTCCTGTCATCGCCGTGCTTGTACTGTGGCAGTTTGTCGCCATGTGGAACAGCTATTTTGACGCTATGATCTACCTGAATGACTCCGCTAAGCAGCCGTTGCAGCTGGTATTACGTTCTATATTGATACAGAACCAGCCGGAGTCCGGTATGATCGCGGATATGCAGAGCACGGCGGCGCGGGCGCAGCTTGCAGAGCTTCTGAAATACGCAACCATTATTATTTCCAGTTTACCGCTTCTGATCATGTATCCGTTCTTCCAGAAATATTTTGACAGCGGAATCATGGCAGGCGCCGTAAAAGGATAAGCGGAATTGCTTGCTTGAATGGTTGCAGACGGTTATAATAAGAAGGAGGCAGACGATGAGAAATAGATTGAGTGACAGATTGGGAAATGGATTCGGATATAAGTCCGGACGCAGGTATGGAAAGCGAACCGCGGCTTTAGCGCTTGCAATGTGCATGTCGGTTTCCCTTGCAGGATGCGGAGGCAAGGTAAAGATTAATG
>CAJTRO010000049.1 GCA_910579015.1 uncultured Dorea sp.
GTTTACCGCTGACCGATATGCGGTATATAAATGGTTGGGTTGAAAGTATAGTCCTTCGCCGTAAGGCGGGGGACTTTTCCGTAATGAGGACAAGTGAGCATACAGTTAAAGAAATTGAACGGAAAGCAAAAAAGGTTATGGGTATGCTGAAGCGTGGTGTGAAATTTACGCCAACGCAGCCTAATGTATCAGCTATATTAGAAAAGTTGAAACAGAGCAAATAAGTCGTATGATTACAGGTGGCAGAATGATTTGCATGAGGTTTGAATGACTGAAATTAATCCATATTAGAAACGCCCTTAGCTGTGGGGAGGAGCCATGGCTAAGGGTGTTTTGCCATGGTTGTCAATTATTGAAAAAAGAAGATTTTATGTACTTAGGGCTAGCCGTCGTGTTAGCGGCTTGGTACAATGAATAGAACAAACCTCGCCTTTGAGAAAAGAAAGAGAGTAATAAGAAAAAGAATAATAGAGAAAATACAAGAAAAGGAGAAGGATAAGAGATGAAGAGGATCGATCAGTCAGTAATCCCGAAGAAGAGATTATACACGGGGGCAGAGATCCCCTGTGTGGGAATGGGAACCTTTGGTTCAGACCGGGTATCCCACGAGGACGTGTCAGAGGCAGCAGCGGGTGCGATCCGCTGTGGATACCGTCTGTTCGACTGCGCCGCGTGCTATGGCAATGAGGCACAGATTGGGACGGTATTTCAAGAGGCGTTTCAGGAGAAGGCGGTAGAACGGAAAGACCTGTTTATCATGTCAAAGGTGTGGAACGATATGCACAGAGACGTAGCGCGGGCGTGCAAAAAGAGTATTTCTGACCTTGCGTGTGACTACCTGGATATGTATTTTATCCACTGGCCGTTCCCGAACTACCATGCGCCGGGGTGTGACGGGGATGCAAGGAATCCGGATTCCAGACCGTTTTCCGTGGATGAGTTCTTAGATACCTACCGCCAGTGTGAGGCTCTGGTGGATCAAGGGCTTATCCGGCATATCGGCGTATCGAATATGACCATTGTGAAGCTTGACGCAGTGCTTCCGAAGCTTCGGATCAAGCCGGCGGCGGCAGAGCTTGAGATGCATCCTGCGTTCCAGCAAAGAGAGCTTAAGGAATACCTTGAGGCGCACGATATCGTTCCGGTGGGTTATATGCCGATCGGCTCCCCGAGAAGACCGGAGAGGGATATTATGGAGGAAGACATCGCAGATCTTGAAATGCCTGAGATCAGGGAGATTGCCAGGGCGCATGGAATAAGCCCTGCGGCAACAGCATTAAAATGGGCGCATCAGAACGGGCAGATTCCGATCCCGTTCTCTGTGCATCATTATTATGAGAATCTGGAGTGCATGACGGCGGATCCTCTGACGGAAGAAGAGATGGCTTTCATCGCAACACTGGAGCGCGGGAACCGGCTTGTGAAGGGACAGGTGTTCCTGTGGGAGGGAGCGAGAGACTGGCATGAACTTTGGGACGAGCAGGCGCTATAATCCGGGAAAGAGGATATGGATGTATAACCGGTTGTTCTCATACTCAGCCCATATACTCCCGTTCATCTGCTCGATCAGGGATTTGGAGATCGCCAGACCTGAATCGGTCGATTTCCTCGCGGTTTCAACAGTAAAAAAGCTGTATTGGAGAAAATGATTTCTCCGGATTTGTACAGGGAGATTTCAAGATCGCCGCCGCTGTACTTTATGGCATTATTCATAAGGTTGGCAAGATTGCGGTGAGGGGTGTCCGGAGATCGTGGGAGATATTCGTAACTGCATTCTTAAGTTCCATATCTCCCTGATAAAACCGGTGACGTTCGAAACGGAGTATGCGTAACTGCCGGTTGATCGTGTTGGCAAGGCTTCGCATACGTTTATTTTTTCCTGAAAACGGATATTCCTGTTATATTTGTTATCATAATGATCATGAAAGAATACAGCCACATGTACTGGATATTCGGCGCTGTCATGTGCGAAATCTGAATGTTCTGGCCTGATGGAAGAAAGTCAATAAATTGTACGATCTTTACAGCACAGCCGCTTAAATACTTCTTGTTAGGCACAACTTTTTCGGCAATATCGCTGTCAGTGAGTGATGTGATTGTGATGAACTCAGGCTCAAAGGTTCTCATCATAAGATAGAATGATAAAAACATGGATACAAGAGTTATTACCATTCCCGCAACGACCGCAGTCGTCTTGTCTTTCAGGAGCATCGTAAGCATATTATAGAATGAGGCATAGGCAACGATCTTATTTCTCAGCGTTCCGTCGCTGAAATCTGTACCGATAAATATACCGCATACAACAGATAAGAGAAGCCCTGGGAAAGCGATAAAACCGCCCAGTCCATATCCGTTGAGAAAGAGTGTATCAAAGGCGATCTCACTTCCAAGCGACACCTGGATCTGAACATAGATCAACACAGCCGCCGCATATGTTACCATGAAGATGACCGATGCAAGAAATGTCCTGCTCTTTCTTAACCGGGTGAAATTAGCGGATAATAAATTATTCATATTTTGCACCTCCGATCAAGCTGACATAATAACTTTCCAGACTCTCGTTTCGCTCCTGCATGGAAATGATTTCGCAGTTTTCTTCTAACAACGCCAAAGTCAGTTCTGAAATACTAGGTTTTGCAAATATATCAGCCGTCTGTTCGGAAATAATGTTGTAATCTATCTTCATCCTGTCTAAAACGAGGGCGAGATTCTGCACGTTTGTCACTTCAAGGCGAAGGCATTTGCCGCAGATTGCGTCTAACTCTTCCCGGCTGATCTCTTTTACGAGTTGTCCGTTGTCAATGAATCCATAGTGCGTTGCAAGCCTGGATAATTCATCGAGAATATGGCTGGAGATCAGGAACGTGATCTGATGCTTTCGGTTGAGCCTTAATATGAGTTCACGTATCTCGATAATTCCCTGGGGATCCAGTCCGTTGACCGGTTCGTCCAATATGAGGAAATTCTGGATCGCCTGCCAGTGCGGCTGCTATGCCAAGCCTCTGACGCATACCAAGAGAGAAGTTTTTCACTTTCTTTTTGCCGGTATGTTCAAGCCCTGTTATTTTCAGAATATCATTAAGTCCGTCGTAAGACGGAAATCCGAGAATACGGTATTGAATCTTAAGATTCTCCTTTGCCGTCATATCCAGATAAATGGAGGGAGTTTCTATGATCGCCCCCATTCTTCTGCGGGATTTCCAGATATCTTTATCCTTATTTTTCCTGCCGTACAGCGTGTATTCGCCGGATGAGGGAGTCTGCAATCCGCAGATCAGACGGATGAGCGTCGTCTTGCCGGCACCATTTTTCCCTATGAAACCATAGATGGCTCCTTTGGGTACATTCATAGACAGTCCGTTGATCGCCTTATAATCCTTGTATTTCTTGCATAAAGCGTTTGTCTTAAGAACATAATCCATAAAATAAGCCTCCTTTTCGTTGATGCTGACATTTTATCTGCAAATGGTAAAGAAAGCAGTAAAGGAAAGGGTAAAGATATGGTAAATATTTATCCTTGTCTCATTTTAAATCCGATTCCCCAGACCGCTTCGATATAATCCCTGCCGGTTACTTCCCGGAGCTTTTTCCTCAGATTGCTGATGTGCATTTTCAGGGAGTTCTTCGTACAATCCGGGGTATCTTCGGCAAACTCTGTTCTGGTCAATTTGATCCCGGTATCCTTCACATTCACCATATGTGTATCTGTGTGGAGAGTGATATCATCATAGGACAGGACAGAGGCGCCGGGAGCGCCGTCTGAATTCTTAAGCTGAACAAAGATTCTTGCCAGAAGCTCTCTTATGTGAAATGGTTTTGTCACATAGTCTGCGGCGCCTCCAAGCAGAAGATCTACTTTATTGTCGATATCAATCTTGGCGCTTACTACGATCACGGGGATGCCCTGGATCTTCGGAAGCACAGCTTCTCCGTTTAGTCCCGGCAGCATCAGATCCAGCAGTATAAGATCTGGTTTTGAATGGGAGAGAACCAATAACGCTTCCGTTCCAGAGTATGCGCGGGAGACGCGGTATCCCTCCTGGGTGAGCGCTTCTTCAATAAAATTGCCGATGTGAATGTCGTCGTCAATGATCAGTATATTTTTCATAGCCGGTCTACACCGTCCTTCTTATGTATTAGTGTTTGGGTATGTTTACTCATATGGGATATTGACAGACGGGTGGATAATATCAAGAAATATGTTGTCAAAATGGTGTGTCTAATTTATAGTTATGGTATAAACATTACTTAATATTGGGGATAAAGATGAGGCTGAATAAGAATGACTTTAGGAGGTGAGACATTGAAGAAATGTTTTAATGTAAATGGACCATGTTATCCGGATGAAAATTATATGGTTAATCTGGATGAACGTATGATAAGAATAAAGGAACTGGTTGATAAGCAGAAGTATTTTGTGATAAACCGTGCCAGACAATATGGGAAAACAACAACGCTATGGGCATTGAGACAGTATCTAAAAGAGGAATATAATGTTCTTTCTACGAATTTTCAGCGAATGAGTTCGGCTGTTTTTTATGATGAACATACTTTTTCCAGAGAGTTTGCAAATATGATCGTCCGGATCATTAAAAATAAAAAGCAGGAAATTTCCGGTTTTGCTAAAGAGGATATCCAGGCGTTGGAGAAAGCGGCCGCCGATCATAGGATAAATATGGCGGATTTATTTTATTTACTCAGCAATCTTTGCGAAACATCCAGGAAGCCTGTAGTATTGATCATCGACGAAGTAGACAGTGCTTCGAATAACCAGGTTTTTCTTGATTTTCTGGGGCTGCTTCGAGGCTATTATCTGGAGAGAAAGCAAACTGCAATTTTTCATTCGGTTATTTTGGCAGGCGTATATGATATAAAGAATTTAAAACAAAAACTTCGTCCTGATGAAGTACAAAGATATAATAGTCCCTGGAATATTGCGGCTGATTTTGATATTGATATGAGCTTTTCTGTGAAAGATATTGAAGGGATGTTGTCGGAATATGAGAAGGATCATCAGACAGGAATGAATATCGAAAGAATGTCGGAAGCGATTTATGATTATACTTCTGGTTATCCGTACCTGGTATCGAGAATCTGTATGCTGTTGGATGAACAGATTGCAGAAAAAGAGGGATTTGAATCAACAAAATATATCTGGTCTGATGCAGGAATTGCGGAGGCTGTAAAGATTTTGTTGAATGAATCTAATACTTTATTTGATGATATGCGAAAGCAGATTGCCGGTTATCCGGAATTGAAGAAAATGCTGTATGCAATCTTGTTCTATGGGCAGAATTTTGCCTACAATCCTGACAATTATGTGATTGATATCGGAAGAATGTTTGGATTTCTCGGAGAATGCAATGGACAGGCTGTCGTTGCAAATCGTATATTTGAGACAAGAATCTATAATCTTTTCCTGTCTGAGGAATTATTGGATAATAAATCTTATATAGCAGCGTCCGAGATTAAGAATCAGTTTATCCGGGAAGATTATTTGAACATGGATGTGGTCATGGCAAAATTTATGCAGCATTTTACAGAAGTTTATGCAGATAGTTCAGATACATTTAAAGAAGAAAATGGGCGACGTCTTTTCTTGCTTTATTTAAAACCAATTATTAATGGAAAAGGAAATTATTATATAAAGGCGCAGACCAGAAATCAGCGCCGGACAGATGTAGTTATTGACTATCTCGGACAGCAGCATGTTGTAGAAATGAAAATATGGAGAGGGGAAGAGTATAATCGAAGAGGGGAAGAACAGTTGTTTGATTATCTCGAATATTATCATTTAGATAAAGGATACTTGCTGAGCTTTAATTTCAATAAAAAGAAACAGGCTGGCATAAAAGAAATTAACCATAAAGGAAAACGGATTTTAGAAGTTGTGGTATAGTATTCCATCCGGTCAGAACCGATATTTTTAACCTGCAAAATGACGGGACAAATGCTGAGGTTTATATTACACTGGATATAGACGGCACAGGAAGGCTTCATTTAAGAATATTTGACAAAGGCGGTGGAGATATGGATTGGACAGAGCGTATGAACTAGGTAAAGCTGACATTTTACTGCCGTCTGCATTTTGAGATTGTGATGAAGGGAGTCGAGAAGATGGAATATACGATCATGGAACGGGAGGCTTTCAAGGTTCTGGGGATACGAAGGATTACACCTTACGGCGGCGGTACATGGGCTGTCGTGAAAGGCGACGGAAGCAACGACAGAATCCAGGAATTAAGCGGTCGTTTTTTTGACTTAGGTCTTTGCTTTGGGTTTGGAGAGGACGGAAGCAATGATTATATGTGCGCGGTAGAGTGGGAGGGTGACGAGGCGGAAGGCTTCGAAAGCTTTTCATTTCCGCCGGCTGTGTGGCTTATCTTTGAGGCGAAGGGCAGAATATCCGATCATGTGCTTGGAAATGTATGGAAACGCATTAATCAGGAATTTCTGCCCAACAGCAAGTACGTTAAATGCATGGCGACGATTGAGAAATATGTGATCTGGAACGAGGCAGAAGATTACTGCCACGTAGAGATCCAGATTCCGGTCAGGCTCAAAAAATCTTAGAGTCTTACAATATTACTTATTGCCGTTGATCTTCCGGAGCACACGGCATGGATTGCCTACAGGCAGTGCATAGGTCTGGAATTTTTCCGATTGGGAATCCAGGTCCGGGATGTATCTTTCGGCAAATTCTACCGGATGCGTTGCCGTATAGAGCTGAACGTTCGTGATCTCGTTACAGTCGACAAAGGTACAGTTCATATTCACAGATACATGATCTCCGATGTAAATATTCCGCCCGTAATCACAGATAAAGGGCGATCCGACAGTCACATTTGCGCCGATCCCTCCGAATAATTGCTTCAGGATGTTGTATTTTTCTTCTTTCTGCTCATATGCAAGAGCATTGTACTCTTTTAACAGCTTTCTTGCTTGGCCTTTGAAACTTAGTGCGCCATCCGGTCAGAAATCGAACTCCTGAACTGCCTGGTCCGCCCATTGCGTCGTCAAAAGTTCTAGTCGATGCGCCCCCATCGCCGTCGAACTTTTTCCTAGCACTGGTACGAACCAGACAATCCATTCGTTTGATTTCTGATCGGATGGAGCACTAAAAAGACGAGATCATGACAATCATAATATTCTCCTGCCATACATTTCTCTAATTCATTCATAGACTCACCTCCATAGATTGATTTGATTATATCCTAATTTACTCCTGTTTGACAAGAGCACGCACGTTTTGGCAGTGCCCACCCACATAGAGCAGAGCTGTCTTTTGCGAGGGGCCAAAGCCCGGTGAACAAACTGCTTGGAGATATCCGTTCACATTTATTCCCGCAAGCAACGAGCCAAGCGGACATGCTTGTATGCACATTTGACTCTTACAATATTCCTAATGGAAAATCTAAAGTGTTTGCTTTGAAATGGCGTGCTGTTTGCGTGCTATAGATTGTGTGTGTTTGTAGGAAATATACAAATAGAAACCACAATATTTGTACATAATATGGGAATTTCAAAATCTTGAAAATAATACTTGAAATTTTCGTACACGCGTGCTATTGTATAGACATCAAATAAACACGCAATAAAGCACGCAAATAAAAATAGCACGCAGAGAATGGAGGAAGCAAAGATGAAATATGTAGAGTTCGATTCATCCAGACCGATGGATCTGGTATTGTTGGGAAGGGTGGCAATTGATTTCAACCCGGCTTACAACGACCAGGTGAAGGAAGAGTTCAAGCCATTAAAGAAGGTACATATGTTTGAGAAGTTTGTGGGAGGTTCACCGGCGAATATTGCAGTAGGCGTTACCCGCCACGGCATGAAGGCAGGCTTCCTTGGCAAGGTATCCGACGATCAGTTCGGAGATTATGTAGTGGATTATTTTGACGAGCAGGGAATCGACACTTCACACATCACCAGATGCACCAACGGTGAGAAGTTAGGGCTTACATTTACCGAGATGTTATCTCCGAAGGAGAGCAGTATCCTGATGTACCGCAACTGCATCGCTGACTTACAGCTCCATGTGGACGACATCGACGAAGAGTACATCAAGAATGCGAAGGCTATCCTGATCTCCGGTACGGCTCTTTCGGAGAGCCCGTCAAGGGAGGCGGCGATCAAGGCAGTGATGCTGGCGAAGAAGAATGACACGAAGGTGATCTTCGATATCGATTACAGGGAATACAATTGGAAGAACAGTGATGAGATCTCTATCTACTATTCTATCGTAGCGAAGGAAGCGGACATCATCATGGGCTCCAGAGAAGAGTTTGACCTGACGGAGAAATTAATCAAACCAGGCATGACAGACGAGGAGAGTGCGGCGCTGTGGCAAGGGTACAATGCGAAGATCGTTGTGATCAAGCATGGTATGAAGGGATCGACGGCATACACCTGCGACGGACAGAAGTTCAGCATCAAACCGTTCCCGGTAACGGCGAGAAAAGGCTTTGGCGGCGGCGACGGATATGGTTCTGGTTTCTTATATGGATTGTATCAGGGATGGGAGATCATCGACTGTCTGGAATTCGGTTCTGCGGAAGCATCTATGATGGTAAGAAGCAACAATTGTTCCGATTCCCTTCCGGGACCGGATGCGGTGCACGCATTTATTAAGGAAGAGAAAGAACAGTTCGGCGAGATGATCGCAAGAGTATAGAGAGTGTGAGGAATAATCCTGAACTAGTGAGATGTTGGAGAAGTTAAGTGATAGATCTGTGATCGGACAGGAGATAGGTAGTTAAAAATCAAGATCTGTCGGAAGATAGAGCAGATTAATATATTAGAACAAATCAGAGTTTAGGACAGATTAATATTTGGAATAGAAAGAGATAGAAGGAGAGGAAAAGAGATGGTTAAAACAGTAAGAATGACCGTAGCACAGGCAATTGTGAAGTTCCTGGATAACCAGTATGTTTCCATGGACGGCAAGGAGACAAAGTTTGTAGAAGGATTCTTCACCATATTCGGGCATGGTATCGCAGTAGGATTAGGAGAAGCGCTCGACTCAAATCCAGGGAACTTAAGAGTTCTCCAGGGAAGGAACGAGCAGGGCATGTGCCATGTGGCAACAGCATTTGCGAAGCAGAGCAACCGCAGAAGGATCATCCCTTGTGCATCTTCTGTAGGCCCCGGCGCGGCGAATATGGTAACGGCATGTGCCACCGCAACGGTAAATAACATTCCGCTTCTGGTGTTCCCGGCGGATACCTTTGCATCACGCCAGCCAGATCCGGTGCTTCAGCAGTTAGAGCAGAGCAACAGCCTTGCAACGACCACCAACGACGCGTTCAAGCCAGTCTGCAAATACTGGGACAGGATCACAAGACCGGAGATGATCATGACGGCGCTCATCAATGCCATGCGTGTCCTGACGGATCCGGCGGAGACGGGAGCCTGCTGTATCGGGCTTTGCCAGGATGTAGAGGGCGAGTCCTATGATTTCCCGGAATATTTCTTCGAGAAGAGAGTGCACAGGATCACAAGACCGGCAGCGGTAGAAGAGGAATTAGAAGACATTGCCGAGATCATTGCGGGAGCGAAGAAACCGCTGGTGATCGTAGGAGGCGGAGTACGCTTCTCAGAGGCAGGAGAGGTTGTAGAGCAGTTCTGTGAGGAATTCAAGATTCCGTTCGGAGAGAGCCAGGGAGGAAAGAGCGCATGTAAGTCAAGCCATCCATACTGCCTGGGCGGAATCGGTGTGACCGGTACATATGCATCCAACGTGATCGCAAAGGACGCGGACGTAGTGATCGCCATTGGTTCCAGACTGTCTGATTTTACGACCAGCTCCAAGTGGCTGTTTAAAGATGAGAATGTGAAATTCGTTACTATTAATAATTCCAGATACCACGCATATAAGATGGATGCTGTGAAGGCTGTGGGCGACGCGAAGGCGACGGTAACGGCGCTGTCAGAGAAGCTTCGCGCCAGAGGTTATGTATCTGCCTACGCAGGCGAGATCGAGGAGGCCAAGGGCGCATGGGATAAGGAGATGGCAAGACTTGGCGCCATCGAGTACACCGGGGACGACTTCGAGCCGATGATCAAGGCAAGAGATCCAAGGACGATCCCGGAATTCGTGAAGCTTACAGACGGAAAGATCACACAGACGGCTGCGCTTGCGGCGATCCGCAGAGTCATCGACGAGGATGCAACGATCATCACGGCAGGCGGTTCCCTTCCAAGCTGTATGCAGAGGGTATGGACCACAGATAAGCGCGGCGGTTATCATGCAGAATATGGATATTCCTGTATGGGATACGAGGTGGCGGCAACTCTCGGCGTGAAGTTTGCGGAGCCGGACAATGAAGTCTACTGTGTAGTAGGAGATTCCAGCTTCCAGATGCTCCACAGCGAGATCATGACCATCATGCAGGAGCGGAAGAAGGTAAATATCCTGGTATTCGATAACTGTGGATTCGGCTGTATCAACAATCTGGAGATGAACCACGGAATCGGAAGCCTTGCGACAGAGTTCCGTTACACGGACGGCAAGAAGCCTTGCGGAGATCTGATTCCGGTTGACTATGCCAAGGTTGCAGAAGGTTACGGCCTTAAGTCCTATACCTGTAAGACCATTGCTGAACTGGAAGCGGCGCTTGAAGATGCGAAGAAGCAGGAGATCGCTTGTCTCTTCGATCTGAAGGTCATTCCAAAGACCATGACGGACGGATATGAGTCCTGGTGGAACGTGGGCCTTGCGGATGTATCGGAGAAGGAGTCTGTCAGAGCAGCATGGGAAGGTGTTAAGACAGGCAGAGAAGCAGCCAGAGATTATTAAGATCAGCAGGCAGGAAAATATAGAAGGAGGCATGGCATCAGATGAGCAAAGTATTTGGCTATCCAGAGTTTGATGATAAGGGCGAGATGATCCTTACCACTTATGACAATGAATATAAAGCAATGATGATGGATATCCGTGTATATCGGATGAAAGCGGGCGAAGTAAGGAAGTTTCAGAGAGACGGAGAAGAGACTGCGGTCCTTCTCCTGTCAGGAGATCTTAACTTCGCATGGGAAGATAAGAAGGAGACCGTTACCAGAAAGGACGTATTTACAGAAGGACCATGGTGCGTTCATGTAAGTACGGGCGTGGAAGTGGAAGTGACAGCCAACGCCGAGACCGAGATCCTGGTACAGTGCACGCACAATGACAAGACATTTGCAAGCCGGCTGTATGCCCCAGAGGATGCTCCGTGGGGATACTCAAGCGTAGGCAAATTCGGCAACGTGGCAAAGCGCCGCGTGAATACCATCTTTGACCATGACATTTCACCGGAATCCAACATGGTACTTGGCGAGGTCTTGAATGACAGAGGAAACTGGTCTGGGTATCTTCCGCACAGACATCCGCAGCCGGAGACGTACCTGTTCAAATTTGACCGGCCGGAAGGTTTCGGAGCAAGCTTCGTGGGCGATCAGGTATTTAAGAGCGTGAACAACAGCTTTTCTGCGATACCAGGCGGAGAGCTTCATCCGCAGGCTGTTGCGCCGGGATTCCAGATGTATACCTGCTGGATGATCCGCCATATCGACGGTAATCCGTGGCTTCAGACGGACCGCTGCGAGGATGAGAGATATACATGGATGCATGACGCGAATTTCTGATGTACGGATGTATGTATGAAGCAATACGCAGAAGGTAAATGCACCGGGATACCCGTATAGCTGGAAAATTAAGATACAAAAAGAGATACGATTCATAATTATGAGGATTTTCTAAAAGAATTTCAGAAGGTGGAAATCTTTGAAGGGTAGTACAATATTGATTCAGATTATACCGGGAACAGAAATTATTTGTGATTGAAAATGTATAAAAATATAAAATATCATATAAAGGAGAACAAGCATGGAAAAATTAAAAGTATTTATCAACGGCGAATTTGTAGAATCCAAGACAGACGTGTGGTATGACCTCCACAATCCGTCTACCGGAGAGATCACCGGACAGGCTCCCTGCTGTACGACAGAAGAGGTAGAGGCTGCGGTTCAGGCTGCAAAGGCTGCATTCCCGGGATGGAGCGGCACTCCTGCGATCAAGAGAGCGCAGATCATGTACAAGATCCGCGAACTGATCATCCGCGACTATGAGGAACTGACCTACACGGTAGCAGAAGAGAACGGCAAGACCTGGGGCGAGGCTGACGGCGACGTTGCTAAGGCGAAGGAAGGAACAGAGCTTGCAACACAGGTTACGTCTCTGATGATGGGCGAATCCATGATGGATGCTTCCCGCGGATACGACACTGTAAAATACCGCGAGCCGCTCGGCGTATTTGCAGGGATCGCACCTGTAAACTTCCCGGCTATGATCCCGTTTGGATGGATGGCTCCTACCTGTATCGCAACCGGTAATACCATGGTGCTTAAGGCGGCTTCCCTGACACCAAGGACGGCGCTTAAGCTTGCCGCGATCTACAAGGAAGCAGGCGTGCCGGACGGCGTTATCAACGTGATCACCTGCTCAAGGAACGAGGTTGACCTGCTCCTGAACCATAAGGACATCAGAGGAATTTCTTTCGTAGGTTCTACTCCGGTAGGCAAGTCCGTTTACCAGAGAGGCGCGGCGAACGGCAAGCGTGTGCAGGCTCTCTGCCAGGCGAAGAATCACGCGCTGGTAATGGCAGACTGTGCGCTTGAGAGAACCGTTGCAGGCGTGATCAACTCTGCGTTTGGATGTGCAGGACAGAGATGTATGGCGCTTAGCTGTATCGTCGTTGAGGAAGCCATTGCAGACAAATTTGTTGAAGAGCTTGTAAGACAGGCAAAACAGGTGATCCCGACCAAGGCTTATGACAGGTCCCACGCAAAGGGCGTGAAGACCATCGGACCGATCACATATGAGAAGCATTATCAGGAAGTGCTCCGCGATATCCAGAAGGGAATCGACGAAGGCGCGAAGCTGGTACTTGACGGACGTAACCCGGAATTGCCGGAAGATATGAAGAACGGTTACTTTGTGGCTCCGACGATCTTCGATCACGTGACACAGGAGATGAGCATCGGACGTGAGGAGATCTTTGCTCCGGTCCTTACTGTAAAACGCTGCAAAGACTTTGAAGAAGGTCTTGCTATGATGAATGAGAATCCATATGCAAATGGTTCCGTGATCTATACGCAGAGCGGATACTTTGCACGTCAGTTCACGAGATATACGGACGGCGGTATGGTCGGCGTAAACGTAGGCGTTCCGGTTCCGATCGGATTCTTCCCATTCTCCGGCCACAAGGATTCCTTCTTCGGAGATCTTCACTGTCTGGGCAAGGATGCTTACCGCTTCTTTACCGAGTCAAAGACCGTGACCACACACTGGTTCGACGAGGAAGAGAAGAAGACCATCGAAGTGTCTACATGGGACGGAACGATCTAAATAAAAAATAATCAGTATTTATTTTGGGCTGTTGCGAGATGCAGTTTATACACAATATACGTGTAATATTATTACAAATAGTATTCCGTATATGAGTATAACGGTTATTTCGTGGCAGCCCTTTTAAATTTGGAAGGTTTGCATAAAAAAATGCAGTAAAAATTGGACATTTTGTTGGAATTTTCAAAAGATTAAATGTCAACATTTGACATTTAACATATGGTCTGTTAAAATATAGACATTATATTCTTGTCTATCTAAAGAAGGGAATGGGAATTTATGGAAAGTACAAGCAAGCTTGCGGTCTCAAGAAAAACACTGCATGAACAGTTGGCTGATATCCTGCGGGAGAAGATCCTGCGTGCAGAGATTCTTCCAGGGGAGAAGATCAATGAAAAAGAGATCGCCCAGAGGTATCAGGTCAGCAGAGGACCGGTACGGGAAGCGCTGCGCCAGATAGAAGAGGAAGGTCTTGTCACGTATGCTTCTCAGAAAGGCTGTGTGGTGAAGGCTCTGACTTATGAAGAGATGTCGGAGGCATATCTGCTCCGCTCTACACTGGAATGCCTGGCCGTGAAGATTTTCGACGGAAAGATGTCGCAGGAAGGTCTTATCAAGTTACAGCAGGCGATTGATGATATCGAAGAGAATGCGAAGAAGAGAGAATTGTATGAGATCATATCGGCAGATGAGAGATTTCATTCCACGATCGTGGAGGAGTCGGGCTGTGACAGGCTTTATAAGATGTGGAAGTCTTTGCGTGGATCGAATACGGCAACCTATTATACGATGAAATCTGAGGATTTGATGCCTTACGATGTGCTGGGCAGGAATCATCAGTACATTCTGGATCTTTTCCGGAAACAGATGGATGTAGATACGATCGTCCGGGAGATTGACCTGCATTATTCCGTCGTGCCGCAGACTTTGTATCAGGCGACTCATAAGGGTAAGATCCCCCCAAAATAAAATATAAAACAAAAAAACGAGAGGAGATGATATGATGGTTAAATTTATTGGAAAAAGAGTGGCTTACGCGGTTCTTACATTATTTCTTATTACGACAGCCACATTCTTCCTGGTTGCCGCTGCGCCGGGAGATCCAATCGCCGCAAAGGTAGGACAGATGCCTGAGCAGGCACAGGAGATCATTAATGAGAAATATGGATTCGATAAGCCGGTAACCACAAGGTACATCATGTACATGAAAAACCTGCTTACAACGGGAGATTTTGGAGAATCCATAGTCTACACAGGTAAGTCGGCGAATGACATTATTAAGGACAATACGCTGGTGTCGGCAAAGATCGGCCTGATGGCATTAGTATTTCAGGTGGTGATAGGCGTCCTGCTTGGAATGATTTCTGCACTGAACAGAGGAAAGCCTGTGGATCACATGATCCGCGTGCTGGTTGTTCTTGCTATATGCGTGCCAAGCTTTGTATTTGCCTCGCTGCTCCAGTATTTTCTGGCATTTAAGTGGAAACTGGTTCCGGTATTCGGATGGGGGGAACTCAGACACTATGTGCTTCCGGTGGCGGCGTATGCGATCGGCGGGATCGCATCCTACACAAAGTATATGAGGAGCAGTACCTTATCAGTGATCGGAGAGGACTATATCGTTACGGCGAAGGCGAAGGGCTGCGGCAAGGGAAGGGTGGTCAGGAAGCATGTGCTTCGTAATTCCATGATCCCGATTGTGACGATGATAGGGCCGGCTCTGGCAGGGATTTTTGGCGGTTCTTTTATCATTGAAAAGATGTTCTCGATTCCGGGGCTTGGATTTTATTATGTAAAAGCTGTATCTGATAACGACTATACGATGGTGATCGGCCTGACAATTTTCTTTGCATTATTATTTGTAGCTTCATTGATTGTAGTGGATATTTTATACGGCATTGTAGATCCGAGGATTCGTGTCGCAAAAGGCAGTAAGTAAGCGGAGGGTAGAGATGGAAGAAAACGTTAAAATGAACATGGAAGATTTTTCACTGACAGACGATCTCTTTGTGAGAGTCGGAACGGAAGGTTTGTCAGGAGAGGAAATTGGAAGAAAATCTCTGACCTACTGGGCGGATGTATGGAGAAGGTTCCGTTCTAATAAGCTGGCATTATTAGGAATGTTCCTTTTGATAGGCGTCGTGGTCTTGCTTTTTACAGGTCCGTTGATCTCGGGAAAGGATTACCAGTTTATTGATGCCTCCCTGAAAAATATAAGCCCGTGTGCAGAGCACTGGTTCGGGACGGATGATATGGGGCGCGATCTTTTTACAAGAGTCTGTGTGGGCGGACGTATTTCTATCTACATCGGCCTGTGCTGTACGCTGGTAATGTTTGTGATCGGTGCGCTGCTTGGCGCTCTTGCAGGACTGAAAGGCGGGCTTGTAGATGATGTGATCATGCGTATCTGTGAATTTATAGGGAATCTTCCGTATCTGATCATTGTGGTTATTTTGTCCATGGTAATGGGAAGAAGCCTGTTTTCACTGGTATTTGCGATGTCGCTTACGGCGTGGGTTGGAACGGCGCGTATGGTGCGCGGGCAGATCCTTCAGATCAAAGAGCAGGATTATGTTCAGGCGGCGAAGGCCCTTGGGGCAGATACGGGCAGGATTATCATGAAACATCTTCTGCCGAACACATTGGGTATCATTATGGTAGACATTACAATGTCTGTTCCAGGCTTTATTTTCAGCGAGGCGTTCTTAAGCTATATAGGTCTCGGCGTAAAACCGCCGGAGACGAGTTGGGGCGCGCTGGCAAGCGCAGGACAGCAGCAGCTTATGTTTTATCCTTATCAGCTGTTCTTCCCCTGCCTGCTGATCGTTCTGACCATTTTGTCCTTCCATTTGATCGGAGACGGACTTTCCGATGCACTGGACCCGAAACTTAGACAGTAGGAGAAGAGGAAAATGAGTGAAAAAATATTAGAGGTAAAAGATTTACATGTTTCTTTCCGTACATATGCAGGCGTTTCTCATGCTGTAAGAGGAGTGGATTTTTATCTGAATAAGGGGGAGACGCTGGCCATCGTCGGCGAATCCGGGTGCGGAAAGACCGTTACTTCAAAGGCAATTATGGGACTTCTGGCGGCGTCGAACACAGATATTAAGAAAGATGGAGAGTCGGCCATTCTATTTCAGGGGGAAAATCTTCTGAACTATGGGGAGAAGCAGATGAGCCAGATCAGAGGAAAGAGGATATCCATGATCTTCCAGGATCCGATGACGTCCTTGAATCCGACGATGAAGATCGGCGATCAGATCATGGAAAGCATACTGATCCACCAGAAGGTTACAAAGGAAGAGGCAAGAAAGCAGGCGCTCCATATGCTGGAGCTGGTAAAGATCCCCAATGCAGAGGAACGGCTTAAGCAGTATCCCTTCGAATTTTCGGGCGGTATGCGGCAGCGTGCCATGATCGCGGTGGCGCTGGCATGTAAGCCGGAGATACTGATCGCCGACGAGCCTACGACGGCGCTGGATGTGACGATCCAGGCGCAGATCATGGACCTGATCGGTGAACTGCAAAAGGAGCTTGAGATGGCGGTGATCCTGGTAACCCACGATCTGGGCGTCGTGGCAAGTGTTGCAGACCGGATCCAGGTCATGTATGCCGGCAAGATAGTGGAGCGGGGGACGGTGAAGGAGATCTTCTATGAATCAACTCACCCGTACACGCGGGCGCTGTTGAATTCGGTGCCGAAGATCCACACGAATAATAAAGAGGTTCTCTATTCTCTGAAGGGGACGCCGCCGGATCTGATCAATCCGCCGGAGGGCTGTTCGTTTGCCCCCAGATGTGAATATGGAATGATGGTATGCCGTAAAAAATATCCGGAAATCACCAGATTCAGCGATTCCCAGGAATGTTCCTGCTGGCTGTATCATCCGAAAGCAGATACCGCAGGTCTCCCTGAAGGTATGATCAGAAGGAGCGTGAAGTAGATGGCGGAAAAAGACGTACTGATTGAAGTAAAGGATTTGAAGAAATATTTTAAAGTAGGAAAGAATGCCTGGCTGAAAGCCGTGGACGGTGTGGACTTTAAGATCTATAAGGGTGAAACGCTGGGGCTCGTCGGTGAATCCGGTTGTGGAAAGACGACCTGCGGCAAGACCGTAATGGGGCTTTACGATGCGACGGGAGGCCAGGTGATCTTTGAAGGGACAGACATCCACAGTCTGAACAGAAAAGAGAAGAAGGAATTTACGAAGCGCGCGCAGATCATTTTCCAGGATCCGTACTCGTCTTTAAATCCCCGCATGACGGTCGGTGATATTATAGGCGAGGGGATTGACATCCATAACCTCTATAAGGGAGAGGAGCGTGCAGAGAAGATCAACGAGCTTCTGGAAATGGTGGGGCTTAATAAAGAACATGCGTCCCGTTTCCCGCACGAGTTTTCAGGCGGGCAGAGACAGCGTATCGGGATCGCAAGAGCCCTTGCGGTCGAGCCGGATTTTATTGTGTGCGACGAGCCGATCTCTGCGCTGGACGTGTCGATCCAGGCGCAGGTGGTAAATCTTCTGATCGAGCTTCAGGAGAAGAAAGGCCTGACCTATCTCTTTATTGCGCATGATCTGTCTATGGTTAAGCACATTTCTGACAGAGTAGGCGTGATGTATCTGGGAAACATGGTGGAATTTGCCGCAAGTGACGAATTGTATGAGCACCCGATCCATCCGTATACGAAGGCTCTGATGTCCGCGATCCCGATTCCGGATCCGGATGTGGAGCATGAGAAAAAGAGGATTCCTATCGAGGGGGAGATCCCAAGTCCGATCAATCCCAAACCGGGATGCCGTTTTGCGGCCCGGTGCCGGTATGCCAAGGACATCTGCCGGCAGGATACTCCAAAGCTGGTCGAAGTGCGTACCGGTCATTATGCGGCCTGTCACAGGGCGGGAGAGTTAAACGATATTTAACGGTGTATTTCACAGCGCAAAGCTGATGAAAGAAGCAGCGAAAAAGAAGGGAACGCTGCGAATATAAAAGGAGGATATGAATGATGAGAAAGAGAACGAAAATGCTTGCCGGTTTACTGGCAGCGGTTCTTGCGGGCGGGACACTGACCGGCTGTGGAGGAAGCGGCAGCGAAGGTAGTGGATCGTCAGACAAAAAAGATGCAGGAGGAGAAAAGGTATTCAATTACAGCACGGGCAGCGTGATCGTAGGTCTGAATCCGATCCTGGATACAAGCGCTCCGGATAACGCGGCGCATAACTTAATCTGTGACGCCCTGGTACGCAGCGTGAAAGCAGAGAATAATACGTCGGAGATAATTCCGGCAGGCGCGGAGACATGGGATATCAGTGACGACGGTCTGACCTATACGTTCCACCTGCACAAGGATGCAAAGTGGAGTGACGGAGAGCCGTTAAGGGCGCAGGATTATGAGTATACCCTGAAGCTTATGGCAGATCCGGAGACTGCGGCGACGAATGCGTGGCTGTTCGACGGAGTGATCGAGAACTTTGGAGAAGCGTTGTATGACGACGGGAAAAAGCCGGAAGACATCGCTGTGAAGGCTGTTGATGACAATACGCTGGAGATTAAGATCATACACCCGGCTTCTTATTTTCTGGAGCTTGCGTCTTCCATCTATCCGGTAAGACAGGATAAGTATGAAGAATGGGGCGAGGCTTATGGCTCCTCCGCTGACAAGATCATTTGCAGCGGGCCTTTCGAGGTGGATTCCTGGAGCCAGAACACAGAGTTTGTCGTTAAGAGGAATGAGAACTACTGGGATGCCGAGAATGTGAAGCTGGATAAGATTGTCCAGAAGGTGATCCAGGAGCCGGCGACAGCGGTTCAGGCATTCATCAATCAGGAGATTGACAGGGTTTCAACCTCCGATCCGAACTGGGGCAGCCAGATTGAGGCGGCAGGCATCTCAAGGACAGAGGTAGTGCCGGACAGTGCACCGGAATTCTTAATGTTTAATCAGAAAAATGAGTATCTGTCTAATACGAAGATCCGTCAGGCGTTATCAGCATCATTTGACCGTCAGGAATTCGTAGATACTCTGCGTGACGGCCAGGCGTTTCCGATCTATTCTGTTATGCCGGATACAATGCTTATCGGCGAGACGCCTTATACGGAGATGGTAGACGGCAAGAACTACTTTGTCAAACAGCTTCAGGATGAGGTTAAGGATCCGAAGGCACTCTTAGAGGAGGGACTTAAGGAACTGGGCAAGCCGGCAGACGCGTCGCAGGTTACAATCCGTTATGCGAGCCGTGGTACAAACGAGCTTTCCAAGAAAATGGCAGAGTGGTATAAGCAGACCTGGGAGACGAATCTGGGGATTCATGTAGAAATTGACATGATGGAATGGAACGTAATGTGGGAGAAGATTGACGCAGGAGATTATGATGTGGCAGTCGGCGGCTGGGGACCGTATTACAATGAGCCCAGCGCTATATTGATGCTCTTCGATCCGGAGAATGGTTACTTTAATGCTGAAAAGATGGGCTGGGACAATGAAGACTCAAAGAAGTTTAAAGAGCTTTGTGATTCGGCAGTCAACGTTGTAGATGAGAAGGAGAAGGCAGAGATCTATCTGCAAGCAGAGGAATTATTAGTTTACAATGCGGTAATTGCGCCGGAGTATCTGGAGCAGAGTCCTATCTATATTGCAAATACAGTAAAGAACCATCCGATGTCAACCAACGGTATGGAGAACTGGGCGGCTGTTGATGTAGAGAAATAGTAATCATATAAAGTAAAAGCGAAAAGAAGGGACAGCCCGATAAAGGGGTGTTCTTTCTTTTAGACTTAATGGAATTAAGAAAGGAGACAGACGGATGTATCTATTGAAGAACGGACTTGTCCATGTAGGAGACGGAACGGTGATTCCGGATTGTGATATCCTGACAGAAGGACGGGTTATAACGAAGGTTGGGAAGGGGCTGGATGAGGCGGATGCAGAGATCATTGATGTTTCGGGATGCGACGTGTTTCCCGGATTTATCGATCCGGTATCCAGTATCGGCGCGATGGGACTGCCGGCCAGGTATCCGGATAACGGAGAATATTCCGAGCCGGTTACGCCGGAGATGAATGTAAAGTACAGCATCGATCCGGACGAGGTGAATGCGCAGGAATTTTATAAGAGCGGTATTACTGCGATCGGGCTTGCACCGACAAACGGAAATCTGATGGGAGGCCAGATCGCGGTGTGCAAGACGGCGCCTCAGAAGATGAGGAATCGGATTGTAAAGGAGTGTGCAGGATTAAAGTGCAGTGTGACCTCGGCAGTAAAGAAGAGATACGGCTCGGCTAACCGTCTGCCGATGACGAAGATGGGGATCTTCCATCTGTTTGAGGAGACGCTTAGGGAAGCAAGGAGCGGCAAAGAAGACATGCCAAAGAAGAGACGGCAGGTCATCCTGGATGTTTTTGACAGGCAGAGTATGCAGGTATTCTGTGCGGCTTCCACGAAGAACGAGATTGACGGCCTGCTTCATCTGATGAAGGATGAGGCCGTACATATTAATCTGGTTGACAGCTTCTGCTTTGCGGACTCTTTAAAAGAGATAAAGGAACAAAAGGCCGGGGTGATCCTTGGAAATATAAACTGTATGTCGCAGATCGCGAAGAACCGGATGGAGCTTACAAAGCTTGTGGAGCTTGTGGAAAATGGGAATCCGGTGGCATTTACGAACTCGAACGGAGGTTCCTCAGAGGGACGGGAGGTATTTCTGTGGAGCGCGATAGAAGCCTGGCGCGCCGGTGTTCCCGCGGAAGAAGTGGTGAAGATGATGACGCTTTACCCGGCGCAGATGCTTGGGATCTCAGGGCGCCTGGGGACGTTAGAGCCTGGAAAAGACGCGGATATTTCTGTGTTTACAGGCCATCCGGTTGTAACTTATGCGGCAAGGGTAAAACACAGTATGATAAATGGTGAGGTGATTTTCTGATGAAAAGGATATTGATAAAAGGCGGTACGCTGTATACGATGATCGGTAAGGACGGTATTTTCAAGGGAGACGTCCTTATTGAAGACGGGAAGATCATAGAGACGAAGGAGAGCATACACGCAGAGGATGCAGAGGTGATCGATGCGTCCGGTCTGTGTGTGATGCCTGGTCTTATTGATGCGCACAGCCACATCGGACTGTTTGATTTTAACAGTGATGAAGCTGTGGATGATGCCAACGAGATGACCGATCCGGTTTCGGCGGCCGTGGATGCGCGGTACGGGATTAATCCGAAGGCAAGAGAGCTTAGAGTTGCATATGAACACGGCATTACCTCCATGCTCTTTACGCCGGGAAGCGGAGACGTCTTCTGCGGCCAGGCATTTGTGGCGAAGACCTTCGGCGATAACATTTTTGATATGACGGTGAAAGCGCCGGCGGCCGTGAAGATTGCCCTTGGAGGAAATCCGAAGAACACCTTCGGGGATTTAAAACGGCTTCCGATGACGCGTATGGGAGTGGCCCATGTTCTCTGGGATACCTTCGGCAAGGCGAAGGAGTATCTGGAAAAGAAGGAGAAGGGGGAGGCTTTGGACTATGATGCAAATATGGAGGCCCTGATCCCGGCGCTGAAAAGAGAGATCCCGTGCAAGATCCATTGCACGCAGTATGACATGCTGACGGCAATCGAGGCGGCGACAGCCTATAATGTGAGATTCTCTCTGGAACACGCATGGGGCGCGGCGGATTATCTGGATGAGATTGTTGAGAGCGGGTGCGACATCTGCTATGGGCCGATCGCAACCTACAGAGCTCCCGGAGAACGGCGCAAGGTGGATATAGAGGCTGTGAAGATGCTGGATGACAGGGGCGTGAATGTGGCGATCATCACAGATTCTCCGATCTTAAGCGAAGAGTCGCTGTATCACCACATAGGCGAGGCGGTCCGGGAAGGCGTGTCCCACGAGCGGGCGGTCCGCATGGTAACCATCAATCCGGCAGTACAGCTGGGACTTGAGGAGCGTATCGGCTGTCTTGGGGCAGGCCGGGATGCGGATATCATCCTGGTAAAGGGAAGGCTTGGACTTGATACAAACGCGGCGGTTATGATGACGATGGTTGATGGAGAGATTGTATACAGGGCATAATCTTTAAATTGGTACTTGAAATTTTCTTGCACGCGTGCTATTATACAAATAACAAAGAAACACGCAATATAGCACGCAAAATGCGGGAAAGCACGCACAAAAAAACGTGTGCCACCGGAAAGGAAAAGAGGAGAAAGATTATGGCAAGAGAATTTATTGTACCAGGGCAGATCATTACGGGAGCAGGAGCGCTTCAGGCGGCCAAGGAGACGTTTGGGCAGCTCGGCAGGAAGGCGATGATCGTAACGGACAAGGTAATGATCGATCTTGGAAATTGTGCAAAAGTAGAGACAGCCCTTAAGGAGCAGGGGATTGCTTACACGGTTTATTCTGAGATCGTGGGCGAGCCTACGGATATCATGATTGAAAACGGTTTGAAGCAGTACAGGGAAGAAGGATGTGATTTTCTGATCGCTCTTGGCGGGGGAAGCCCGATCGATTCTATGAAGGCGATCGGCTCCCTGGTAAAGAACGGCGGTAATATCACCGATTATATGGGTAAGATCATCGACGTTGAGATGCCGCCGATGGCGGCGATCCCGACGACGGCGGGAACCGGATCGGAGGCAACTCAGTTTACCATCATCACAGATACGAAGAAGGATGTCAAGATGCTGTTGAAGGGGAAGGCGCTGATGCCGACCATCGCCGTCAGCGATCCGCAGTTTACCATGACGGCGCCTCCGAAGATCACGGCGGCGACAGGTCTTGACGCACTCTGCCACGCCATAGAGGCTTATACCTCCAGACAGGCGCAGACGTTATCCGACACCTTTGCGGTGTCTGCGGTAAAGCGTATCTTTAAGTATCTTCCGACGGCGTTCCATGACGGGAAGAATGAAGAGGCGAGGATTGAGATGTCGGTAGCGGCTCTGGAGGCGGGGATTGCGTTCAACAATGCGTCCGTAACCCTGATCCATGGAATGAGCCGTCCGATCGGCGCGCTGTTCCATGTGGCGCACGGTCTTTCCAATGCGATGCTGATGAAGGAGTGCTTAAGCTTTGCCCTTAGCGGAGCTTATGACCGGTTCGCAGAACTGGGAAGAAGCATCGGTGCGGCGTCGGCAGAGGATACGGATCAGACTGCCGGCGAGAAGTTCCTTCGGGCGGTGGAGAAGCTGGTCGAAGAGCTTGAGACGCCGACGCTTGAAGAGTTCGGGATAGATAAGGATGCATTCTTTGAGGTGATCGGCAAGATGGCGTATGACGCGCTTGACAGCGGAAGCCCGCAGAATACAAGACGGGACATTACGCAGGCGGATATCGAGCAGATGTACAGGAATCTTTGGCAGTAGAAGACCTGGCAGAGAAAGATGTGGATTTTATGGAACTTACAAGAACTCAAAAAAGACAAAGATTACTCATGATGATGTCCGGCGCGTTTGCGATCTTCTTCACCGGATTTCCCCACGTATGGTCTATCTATCAGCCATATGTGATGGAACAGGCGGGATGGTCCCAGGGGCAGGCGTCCATGTGCTTCTATCTGGCGCTCAGTGCGTTTGTTTTCGGAAATATCATCGGCGGGAGGATCCAGGATCAGTATGATCCAAGAATCGCCGCATTTATCGGAGGAGGCGTCTTCACGGCGGGAATCCTGTTGTCTGCCTTCCTGATCATTCCGTCGCCCGTCCCCATCTATCTGACCTATGGGGTGATGCAGGGCTTCGGACAGGGGATGATCTATACGACGATCATTTCCACTGCGCAGAAATGGTTCCCGGGGCGTACCGGGTTCGCGTCCGGCGTGGTGATCACGGCAAACGGGCTGTGCGGGTTCTTCCTTGCGCCGGTGAGTCGGACGCTCCTGGAAGCGGGAGGGCCAAAGCTTGCATTTCTTGTGATAGGATCGGCTGTTGCCGTATCCTGGATCTTATATAGTATATTTCTAAGCCTTCCGGATCCCCTGTGGAGAAAGAAGGAGGAAGAAAGACTTGCCGCCGGACAGGGAAACCATACGGAGCTTAACCAGAAGCAGTACACGGCTTCTGAGATGATGAGGACCAGAAGCTTCTATCTTCTGCTTGCAACGATGCTGTTTGGACTGCTCTCGTATTTCATGCTGTCGCCGGTGTCCCAGACCTATCAGATCGAGATGGGGATTCCGGTATCGGCTGCCGTAAGCGCGGTTATGTTCGGCTCGGTTATGAACGCGGGGACAAGGCTTCTGCTTCCCACACTTGCAGATAAGGCGGGAAGGAGCATCTGTATCAAGGGAGTTCTGGCAGTGTCGGTTGCGGCAATGCTGGTACTATCTACGGCGCATTCCTATGCGGTAACGGCGGCGATCATCGTGATGTATGGCTGTTACGGCGGGATCATGGGAAGCTTTCCGTCCTTTACCAGCTCGGTGTTCGGACTTGAGCACGCGGGAGAAAACTATGGATTCGTTATGTTCGGTATTGTGATCGCCACCTTCGGAGCGCCGGCGGTCACAGGGTTTATCACAGGAAATGGCTATGGTATGCAGGCAGTGTTCGCGGTGGGTGTGATATCTGCATTGACCGCATTGATCTGTATGATGCTGCTTGGCAGGGAATTAAAGAGGATAGACGGATCGCAGGATCTGGCGGCAAAAAAGGAGGTACAAAGAGATGGCACTGGTAACGATGAAAAAACTGTTAGAGCAGGCAGGTAAGGAGAACAGGGGCGTGGGCGCGTTCAGCGTCGGCAATATGGAGATGGTCAAGGGAGCCGTTTGGGCGGCAGAAGAGCTTGACACGCCTATTATCCTTCAGATCGCGGAGGTACGGCTTCCCCATTCCCCGCTTGCCCTCATGGGGCCGATGATGGTGCAGGCGGCGAAGGAAGCGAAGGTGGACGTGGCGGTCCATCTGGACCACGGGCTTACGATGGAGACGGTGAAGAAAGCGCTGGAGCTTGGATTTACCTCTGTGATGTACGACAGTTCCACCTATCCCTTTGATGAAAATATGGCGCGCACCAGGGAAGTCGTAGAGATTGCGAAGAAATACGGAGCAACCGTAGAGGCGGAGCTTGGATTGGTGGGAGGCAGTGAGGACGGAAGCTGTGACCACGGGATCCGCTGTACGGATCCGGAGGATGCGAAGGCCTTCTGCGAGAACACGGGGATCGACGCGCTTGCTGTCGCCATCGGGAACGCGCATGGGAATTACCCGGTTGCGCCGACACTGGCGTTTGACGTGCTGGAAGAGATCGACCAGAAGACAGAGATCCCATTGGTACTGCACGGCGGGAGCGGGATCACAGACGAAGATTTCAGGCGCGCTATTTCCCTTGGGATCGTGAAGGTGAATATTGCGACGGCAAGCTTCAACCAGCTGACGAAGCGGGCAGAGGAGTATTTCCGGACAGAAGGGGCTCATAATTACTTCAAGCTGAATGAAGCCATGGTTCAGGGTACATATGAGAATGTACGGCACCATATAGAAGTTTTTAATTGTAAGAAGCCGTTATAAATTTCTAAATGAAAAAGTCTTTTAATCCCCCATCTGAGATGGGGGAACAGGCAAAGCCGT